>JAPLSO010000034.1 GCA_026398595.1 Spirochaetota bacterium
CTTGTGGATCGAAGTGATCCAGTTCCCGCAGGGCCTGGCGTGCCTGCCAGGGGAAAGCCAGTCTGTCCTCGTCGGAGACGAGGCCCGATCCTGAGGGTACGCGAATCGAGGGGAAAGGATCGGGCTCGTTTTTGCTTTTCGTGGCTGGATAGGCCGGGCAGACAATGCGAACCTCGTGTCCCCGAGCCACAAGGATTTTGCAGAATTCGTCGATTGAGGTGACCTGGCCGCTCACCCGGGGGTGATAGGCGTCGGAAAAGAAAGCAATGCGCATCGCCAGGCTCCTGACACTGTTTTTCTACGTCAACTATACGCTTTGCGGCGATTTTTCGCCAATGGGTCAACCCAAGGCTGGAGGCCGGATCCTCCAGCCTCTCCGTTTGATGACACTATTATTATTGGCGTCTGGATACTATACTTTTAGCGGGCCTTGGCGGATACGACGAAGGTTAAGCCGCCCGGAGTCCAGGAGAATCCATGAACAGCCCACTACTTGCCGTGCCGTTCAGGACAGCCGGTTTGTACCCGGAACGGATTTCCCATAAATGGCGCGTCAAGGACAGGTCCGAAACCCGGACCTACACCGATTTCGCCCGCGCCATCCGGATCATGACAGCCGGTTTTAGAGCCCAGGGAATCGACAGAGCTGACCACGTCGCCTTCTTCGTCAACAACCGCTACGAATGGATCGTTACCGACTTCGCCCTCATGGCTCTCGGCGCCGTGAGCATACCCCGGGGCTCGGATACGGCTCCCAAGGAATTGGCATTCCTTTTCCACCATTCGGATTCCAGCCATCTCATCATCGAGAACCTGAGGCAGCTTCTGGAACTGAACGTCGTCTTTGAACCGGCGGACTGGGAACGCTGCAAGACGATACTCGTCGTCGACGGCATGGAATCGGATTCCGTTCCCGAATCCCTGAGGGGGAAGACGCGCTTTTACGCAGAGCTGATGGTGGAGGGCGAGGCTGCACTCGTAAGAGAGCCCGACCTCATCGAAACTCTGGATAAAGTGATCGCGCCTAATGATCTTCTGACGATCGTCTATACATCCGGAACGACGGGCAATCCCAAGGGCGTCATGCTCTCCCACGCGAATTTCATCCAAAACCTTGTCGCCAACACGCCCCGGCTCGAGATCGATATCGAAAAGGCGGAGACTACGGTGGTGATGCTGCCCTCCTGGCATGTCTACGAGCGGGCCTTCGAGTACTGCGGGCTCGCCTCGGGTCTCACCTTCGTCTATTCCTCGGCAGGGCGTTTCGGCCCCGACCTCCTGGCCGAGAGACCCCAGGTACTCATCTCCGTTCCCCGCGTCTGGGAATCGGTCTATCAAAAACTCATAAAAGCCATCAGCGAGATGCCCGGCGCCAAGCGTCGCCTCGTCCTCTTCCTCATCAAGAACAACCAGGCCTGGATGACTTCCAATCATTATCTCAAGGGCTGCTATATTTCCCTCCACGACCGCAGCCCGGCCGAGAAGATACTTGCCGCTTTCTGGCACAGCCTTCGCTTCGTGGTGCTTTCGCCCGGCCACGCCTTGGCTGGACTTCTCTTCAAGCCCTTCGGGGAGAAGGTGGGCGGCCGCCTGCGCCTGGCTACCTGCGGAGCGGGTTCCCTGCCCAAATACCTGGATGAGCTCTTCAACGCCATCGGCATAACCCTCGTCAACGCCTACGGAATGACCGAATGCGCCCCGGGCATCCTCTCGAGACGCAATGGCTTCAACACCTTCGGCTCGACGGGCATTCCCTTCGATAACACCGAGGTCGAGGTGAGGCTGGAGGACGGCAAATTGGCCGCGACGGGGGAGAAGGGCGTCCTTTTCGTCCGCGGTCCCCAGGTGATGTCGGGCTATTACAAAAATCCCGAGGCTACGGCAGCTGTCCTCTCTCCCGATGGGTGGCTCAACACGGGCGACCTAGCCGTCCAATCGGAGAATGGGGAATTCATCATCGTGGGCAGGGCCAAGGACACGATCGTCCTCATGGGAGGAGAGAACGTGGAGCCCGAGCCCATCGAGGAAAAGCTGAAGGAGAGCGTCTATATCGACCACGCCGTCGTCCTGGGCCAGGACCAGAAGCAGATTTCCGCTATCGTGGCCATCAACGAGGAAGAGTTGATGAAGCTGGCTGTCGAGCTGAAGCTGTCCATGACCGACATCGTGACGAAGGGTTCGGGATCGATCGAGCACGACGAGATCTACAACTTACTCCTGAAGGAAGTGAATTCACGCATTACGAAGGAGCAGGGGTTCAAGCCCTTCGAGAAGATCACCAAAATCTTCCCTGTCCTGAACGATTTCTCGGTAGGCAAGGAACTCACCCAGACCCTGAAGGTCAAACGCAAGTACGTGGAGGAAAGATTCAAGTACCTTGTGGACAAATACATCAAAGGCGGCGACAAGGGTTCGAAGTAAGGGCGCGCGAAGACGCGGTGTCCTATTCGACGATGATGCGGAAGTCTGGGAAATCCTTCTGGAATTCCTCGGCTGCGCGTCGTGCTATCCCCGCACCCACAACTCCGTTAATAGCCACGCAGGCTGGGCAGTTACCTGCGGCATACCCGATCGCGAGGCTGATCTCGATGCTTTTTTCTTTTTCGCTGTAGCGGATGTTGGAGACGAGGCCCAGGTCGACGATGGGGACATTGGACTGAGGTTCCTTTACTCTGGCGAGGGCCGCGTCGATCTTCTTCTGGATTTCGGGATCCACCGCTGACTCCTTTTATCTGAAATACTCGGGACAAAGTTCAAGGAACTTCTTCAGATTAGCCTCAATCGCTCCCTTCTTGGGCTTGAGGAAGAGGTAGAAGGTTTTATTGTCGTCGAAGCAGCAGAAGTGGGAGAGGGTCGCCGGATCGGGCATGGCTTCGAGAGTCCGCTTCAAGGCGGGCAGCATTTCTCTCTGCCGCCAGAGGAGGACGAAGGTTTTACCGCCAATCTCCACTTCCTCGCGCTGCATCTGCTCTATGCCGTCGATCTTGGCGCGCCTAAGATACCCCTTCTCTATGATGTGGCCTTCCCCGGCCAGCTTCTTGTCGGTGAAGAGATTGATATAGAAACGGTCGCGGTTGCCGATGAGGAGATAGGAGAAAGGGACATAGAGGAGGGAATGCCGGGGGATGAAGATGAAGGATCCCTTGGCTTCCTTCCAGGGCTCGCGGAGTTTGTAGACGAAATTGTGGCCCAGCACGCCGCCGATATTGACGTATTCGGCGTCCTTGGGATTGAAGACATTCTCGGCCTGGATGGACATCTGCTTGCCCAGCCAGCGGTTCTTCTTGCTTCCTAGAATGTACTGGGCGCTGCCAGCGGCTCCGAGCAGGAGAAGGGGGATCAGGTAGGGTGTATCCATTATTTTTTCTTCCTCGCAGTGGTGAGATTGAAGGCGTTCTTCAAAAAATGATCCGCGAGCGGTCGGGCGCCTATGGTGAGGAGATCCTCCCTCGTCGAGATACCGCCGCGTGAAAAATCATAGGTGAACTGGGGGTAGCGGGCGAGGGCGGGATTCTGCGCCCATACCATGTCAGACACGCCCTGCTTGTTGACGCAGATGGCGGAGAGAGGGATGCTCAGTTTCGTCAGTTCATCCTGGATACGCAGTGCTTCGTCGACCGAAAGCTGGTCAGGATTCACGATGACGCAAAGGAAGCTCTCCTTGGCGAAAAGATGCTCGAGATTCCGGAGCCTCGAGCCGATTCCCTTGAGTTGTCCGTACACCTTGTCGTCTTTCTTGTCCACGCAGCTCGCGGCAACGGGGGATTCGGGGTTGAGGCGGGTGATCGTCTGCCGCTTTTCCAGGATGATCTCCCTCAACTTGCCGAGTTCCTTCACCCAGAGGCCCGAGATTGTCGGCAGGGTGAGAAAGCGAAGGGAGAGAGCCGTGGGCGGGGTATCGAAGACGACAATGTCGTAGAGAGGGCCCAGCCTGCAGTGAATATCCTCGATCGCCCAGAGCATGGCATATTCCTCGGTGCCGGGCGAATACTTGAGAATGTCGAAAAATGAATCGAGATTGAGAGTCACGTTGTAAGAATAGTTGGCTTTCAGCTGCCTGCGGCTGTCTTCGAGGTATTTGTCCACCCAGTAGGCAAGATCTACCTCGAGGGCGTCCAGGTTAGGCTCGACTTTTTTCACGCCGCCTGAGAGGCGTGTATCCAAGGCGTCGCCGAGATTGTGGGCGGGGTCGAGGGAAGCGACGAGCACTTTCATACCCCTCCTCGCGAGAGTCAGGGCGAAGGAACTTGAGATGGTTGTCTTGCCCACTCCCCCCTTGCCCAGAAAAAACGCGGTGCTGTTCATGACCTCTCCTTAGTCCATTTCCAGCATTCCCGCGAGAACGCCTATGGGGTCCTGGGCTAGATCGGTTCGCGACAGGAGCATTATCAGCTCTTTTTCCATATAAGGAAGAAGTTCGATCGCTATCGGGGA
>JAPLSO010000031.1 GCA_026398595.1 Spirochaetota bacterium
GAAGCTGATCGTATCGACCCCGTAGGTGTCGCAGTAGAAGTTGATCTCGAGGATGCCCTTCGGATCCCAGACCGCCAGGTTGGAGCCCACGCCCGCCGCGGTCTCGTACTCGGGACCGTCGACGCAGACCTTGTGGCCCCTGTAGGGTCCGGTCTCTAGTTCGAAACGGTCCACCGCGTGGGCGCAGGCCAGTGTGCAGCCGTACCAGCAGCCGTCGGGTAGGCCCTGGGTGAAGAGCCCCTTCCAAACCCAGGAGGCGAGTTCGGGACCGCGGGGGTCCTGGCCGAAGCGGTGGTTCTGGACGGGCAGGAGATCGTAGTCGTTCATGATCTCCATGAGATGGGCTGTACCCGTCGTTCGCATCCTGGATTGGTCTTCGTCGAGGGCCATGATCTCGCGGTGGAGTTTGAGGCCTATGCGCTGGAAGGTGGCGGGATCGGCTGCGCCATTGTCATCGGGGCCCAGGTTGGAGTAGCGGCAGACAAGAGCCTTGATTCCCTTATCCCTGAAGACCGTCCCGATGCCTCCCCTCCCTGCCTGCTTGACCCTGCAGCCGCCGCGGCGCCTGTCCCAGAAGGAGAAATTGAGGAGGCCCAGCCATGTATGCTCGGCGCCGCGGCCCGCGGACACAACGGCTACGGAGGCGAGGTCGGCCTCGGATTCGGATGCGGCGAAGGCGCGAGTGAGCTTTTCAGAAAGGATATGCGTATCGGACTCGAGATCCTCGGGCGATTCGAAGGCTTCGACGATCCCCTGGTCGCCGTCGAAGAAGAGAATGATGTCTTTCGGCGATTTGCCTGAAAGTTCCAGGGCGTCGAAGCCCGAGAACTTGAGGAAGGGGCCAAAGTAGCCGCCTACGTTGGAGTCGATTGGGACGCCCGTCAGGGGAGAGAGGCTGACGACGAGGCTTTTACCTGAGCCGGGGTAGTTCGTGTTGCCGCACAAGGGGCCCATGGCGATGACAATCTCGTTCTCGGGGTCGTTCCACTTCGTTGAAGGCAGGGTGCCGTCCCAGAGGAGTTTGAGACCGAAGCCCTTGCCCCCGATGAATTTGGCCTTGAATTCCTGAGATACATTCTTTTCGCCGATCCAGCCCGAATCTTCGGGGAGGGCCTTGCCCCTGGCCGCGCCAGGATTGGCCGCGCCAGAATCGGCGTCGTCGGTCCCGGCAAGGCCGCCCAAGGCACCGATATCCAACGCTAAGGTCCTCATGTTGTAGCCACGTTTCACCGGCCGCTTCTCATAGCTCCATTCGACGATCTTCTTAAGATTGTCCCTGGAGAGCTTCATACACAGGTCTCCTTCGAGACGACCTCGAGGGCTTCCTTGGGGCAGGTCCTGGCGCAGGCACCGCAGGATAGGCATTTGAAAGGGACTGCTGCGCCGGGATACCAACGCATCGCTCCTATAGGGCAGGAGGCCACGCAGGCAAGACAGCCTACGCATTTCTTCGGATCGATGACTATTATCCCCGCCTTGCTGCGCGTAATCGCCCTGGTCGGACATTCGCGGAGACAGGCCTCGCATTCCTGGTCGCAGGCCACAAGATGGAAGGTTCCCTTTAGGCCGTCCTCAACCACAATCCGTGACTTGGACGGATTCTCTTCCTTGAAATAGAGCTTGGAGCAGACGGATACACAGGCGAGACAGCCTACGCATTTTTCATCATGGGTTGCCAGGTACTTGATCACCGTTGAGAGCCCTCCGACCTGCCTGAGTCTACGATGCCACATTGGATTTGTACACCCAATTTCCTGGTCTGGCCGACGGCTTCCAGACTGATATAGGTTAAATATCCTATCCCCTAATGCGACGTTTACCCTATTCTTGGAAAGAGGCTTGGGCTATAAGGTGTTTGATGGAGTGCGCGGCATTACCAGCGCGCCTATCTGTCGATTCCGGAGGAACCCGAATGAAGAAATTCGCTGTTTTAGCATTGGTATGCTGCCTGCTCGGCTTTTTCGCCGCACCCGCGGTCTTCGCCGCCGAGACCAAACTGACAATCTGGGGCCGCGATATACCCGACGACTCGGCTGACCATGTCTATGTCAGGGACCTCATCAAGGGCTTCCAAGCCAAGTATCCCGACATCAAGATCGATTATGTTGCACTGGGCGACCCCGGGCTCGCCGACAAGACCAAGATCACAATGGCCGCGGGCTCCGGCCTGCCTGAGATCTTCCAGACCTGGGGCGGCTCCGTGATGGGCGGTTACGCCGACGCCAGCCAGCTCCTCGACCTCACGAGCGAGCTTAAAGGCGTGCCGGGGAGTGCCGCAGCGCAACAGGCTATGACCTGGAAGGGCAAGATCTACGGCGTCGCGCCCTTCTTCGCGATCGCCGGGATATTCGTCAATGAGGGCATCTTTAAAACCAACAATCTCAAGGTGCCCGCAACGGTGGAGGATTTCAACGCCGTCTGCACTACCCTCCTGGCCAAGGGAATCCAGCCTTTCGCCTGTGGGGAGAAGGACAAGTGGCCGGCCCTCGCTCTCTACATGTACTTGACGAACCGCTACGGCGGGGACGCCTCCGCCAAGGCCTCGGCGCGCAAACTCGCCTACAATTCCGATGCTTTCGTCAAGGCCGCCCAGCTCTACCAGTCCTGGTTCAAGAAGGGCTATTTCGGCGCGACCCCACTCGGGGAAGGCTACGGCGACGCTCAGCAGCTCATGGCCACGGGCAAGGCAGCCATGCATGTCACCGGCTCTTGGATGTGCGCCCAGTACTCGAATTCCGAATTCACCGACCAGAAGCTCGGCTTCTATGCCTTCCCGGCCCTCAAGACCGGATCTGTGGGCGGCGCTGCCGACATCATGGGCATGACGGACATCGGCTTCGCGGCCACAAAAGTCGCGGCCTCCAAGAAGGACGCCGTCGTTAAGTTTATGAAGTACGCGATGAGCCAGGAAGCCTGCCAGTCCGAACCCGGCCGCATCTGCTCAGTCCCTGGCGTGAAGGCCAAGTCCGCACTGACCTCCCAGGCCTCGGCCGTCTTCGCCACCGCAAAGACCGTAACCTTCTGGTGGGACCAGGATCTTCCTCCCTCGGTCACTTCGCCCCTGAACGATACGATCCAGACCTTCTTCCTCCCCGACACGGACGTCAAGAAATCCCTTTCTTCCTTCGAGGCGCTCTGCATCGAGAATATGGGAGCGGTGAAAAAGTAATCGACTGAAAAGCGATGAACGGAAAAGGGCGCGCCTGCCGCGCGCCCTTTTCTTTGAATGAAAATCGCTCTGTGCAGAAGGTCGGGACGGTACTACAATCAGAAGGCGGGCAGGAGTTCCAGGAAGTGAAGACCCAAACGGCAAACAGGTCTGTTTCAGTGGCGGCGGGAAAGCGGAAACGCGACCCTGGCAGGGGACTCTTCATTTTTCTCTGCGTCCTTCCTGCATTGGTTTTTCTTGCCGTCTTTCTCTTCTATCCCATCGTTGAGACTTTCAGGATTTCCCAGATGAAGACGACAGGTCTTTCCGACGAGATTTTCGTCGGCTTCGACAATTACGGCAGACTCTTCGCCGACGAGGAATTCCAGGCCGGCCTCGCCCATGTATTCTCCTGGGCCTTCTGGAGCATCGTGATCCAGCTCCCCCTGGCCTTCCTCATCGCCTTCGGCCTAACCTATTACTCGAACAGGCTCAGCAATCCACTTCGGGCGATCTTCTACCTATCCAATATCCTGCCTTCGGCCATCACGGCCATGCTTGGTAAATTCGTCTTCGCGCCTAACAACGGAATTGTTGTGTCTATCGGCAAGCTCCTCGGCTGGAAATGGCTTGCTACAGCGGATTTCCTCGGCAATCCCAAATTCGCCTTCTGGTCGATCTTCATAATAGCAACCTGGGCATACACAGGCTTCTACATCATCTATTTCATGTCGAGGATGGAGCAGATTCCCCGGGACCTGCGCGAAGCGGCCGAGCTCGACGGGGCTTCGCCCTTGCGTTACGCCTGGAGTGTCGTGCTCCCGGATCTCAACTACGCCATACGCATCTGCGCAGTGCTCTGCACCGTAGGAAGCCTGAAGCTCTTCGACCTGCCCAAGCTGATGACATGGGGCGGGCCAGGCTACTCCACCGTCACTCTGGGCATAAGTCTCTACAATCACGGCTTCGTAAACTGGAACTATGGGAAGGCGGCCGCCATCGGCGTCGTGATTTTCGTCCTCTCCCTCGGCTTTACGATCCTTCAACTCACGATCGGCAAGAGGA
>JAPLSO010000044.1:0-11513 GCA_026398595.1 Spirochaetota bacterium
TGTAGAAGCGATGTCAGCCCAAAGTTTTTTCAGGGCATTCCGTGGAGTATCATGAGGGTATATCGTCATGGCCCAATACGTGTTTGGGGCAACGGTCACCGTCCATGTCGTATGGCCGCGACTTAGTTCTTCCCACATTGGTCCGAATAATCTTGCCTCGCAAGAGTTTTCGCGGGAAAGGATTTCAATATTCAGTTCGGCGAATATCCCTGCGCAAGTACAATCGAATAATAGTATGGCGGCTTTATTTCCTGAAGCCCTTTCGAGGGCTTCAATTGATCGTTCTGTTTGGGGAGCGCAACATGATTCTATCGGGGAAGTTGAAAACCGCGCGCGATCAAGATATGGATCAGTCCAGAAAACATCGACGTTGACAGCACCCATCATGTAGCACGCTTCGACAATCTTTCTGATGAATTCCTGTGATTCTACCGGGGCCTTCCACAGCACTACCGACTGGCCTTTCTGGACATTCAAAGCGATCTTTGCCAAGAGAAGCGCGAAACGTGATTGTAGCACTGCCACCGAAGAGGTTTTCATCGTGATCATCTCTGCCAAGTCAAATCATCCACAACAACTGCCGCCACTTCCACACCCTGATTGACCGTTTTCCCTCCTTTTTGTTATCAGAGAGAAACCGTTGAATAGCTGTCGGATTTTTTTGCTTCCGCACTTCTCACAAGTAATATCAAGCCCTTTGGATTTCTCTTGTATCGTCGCATGAACTTCAAAATGGCTTTTGCATGTTTCACAGATGTATTCGTAACTTGGCATAGCGCAATCCTCCTACTACATGCCCATTATCACAATATGATCAACCACAACAAGATCGGCCTTTTTTCTTGACATCGCCGGGTTTGATGGCCTTGTCATCCTGTTCGTTTTTGCCATCGTTTTCTTTCTCGTCCTTTATTTCTTCGACCTTGATGTCACAGCAGCATGATTTTTTGACTCCGAACCACTTTTTAAACGTTCCTTTTCCTTTATCATTATCCATTATACGCACTCCTTTTCAGATACTATTGAATACAAATCCGGCTATCACCGCAGTCAAGAATACCACGCCGATAAATATTCCCACCAATCGTTTCTTGAAGATGCTTGCCAGCATACTCATTTCGGGGATGCTCATTCCCGCCCCACCGATAATAAGCGCTATGACAGCACCTATACTCATGCCCTTCTGCGTCAACGCCACCGCGACTGGAATGACTGTCTCGGCTCGAACATACAGGGGGATTCCGATTACCGCGGCCACGGGAATCGCGAGAGGATTCCGCGGTCCCGCGATGGTGGCCACAAAATCGGCGGGCATATAGCCATAGATCGCGGCGCCGATGGCCACGCCGATCACCAAATATACCAAAACTCCCCGAAAGTCGCCCCATGCGCCCAAGAACGCTCGCTTAATTTTTTTACCAAAAGATGCCAGCTTCTCTTTTTCCTGAGTCCCTCCGGTAATTCGCACTTTCTTGATGTCTTTTGCGAGACCCAGGCGCTCCAGTACCGCGCCGCTGGCCATGGCCGCGAAAAACGTGACAGCAAAATAGACTATGCAGGCTTTCCAACCGAGCAATACCCAAAACATAGTCAGAATAATCGGGTTGAGGAGAGGGGACGCGAGGACGAAAGACATTGTGGCGCCGAAAGGGACTCCTGCCCGTAGAAGCCCGACAGTCATCGGTATCGTGGAGCACGAGCAGAAAGGGGTTATGGCGCCCAATGCCGCGCCGAGAAAATTGCCCAACAAACCTTTTCTCGACATCCATCGTTTGAGCGTATCATCGGATACATATTCGAAGATGATGCCGACCAAGATACTAATTCCCAGGAATAATATGGTCAACTCCGCGAAAATCTGTGCAAAAAAGCGAAGAGATACAGCGAGCGAATTCATCGATTACTCCTCTCTTGTTATTACTTTTTTAACGCAATTCACCCCGCGTTTCCATACATCGACACCGGCTTGATATGCATCCAGGCCTTTCGTGGTTAGTTTATATACTTTTCGGGTGCGACCGTTGATGATCTCCTGAGAGCAAGTTGCGCAACCGCAGTCGAGGAACTCGCGTAAAACCGGGTATATGGTTCCTTCGGTGGGTATGCAGAAGCTTTCGGTGATTTTGTCTACCCGCTTGATGATTTCATATCCATACGCGGGACCGTCAGTCAGAGCGCTGAGGATGAAAAACTTGCAGAGACTAGCATTCAACATGCTATCCCAGTAACCTTCGGCGGTATAGTCAATACATTTCAAACGTATGCCTCGATGGTCTATGTATATAGTTGAGTATTGCGCGCGTCAAGCCCTAACTTGAATCTTTACCTAATCGGCTTCACGGGTGAGTTTAAACCAGATCACGGCTGAAATATAATTCTTTCTATATAAAAGCACGAACAATGTGCGGCATTCCTTATCTATCAAAAGTTTTTGCATACGCAAAATGTTCTCAAGATACCGTCGAGATGGGTAAATTTTTCTCTAAAACTTCTCGTTTGGGGTAGCTAAAATGAGGCGCCGCCGATAACAGAAAATAATTTTACTTCGCGGGACACAATATAATTGTCTATGTAGGAAAACAATAAAACATTTCTATTCATTTTCGTTCGCGCTTGGACTCCTCGTGATGCTGGCCGTAGTTGACGCAGCGACAAGCGCGGCGGGACGACTCCTGGGGGACATCGGCAGACCATTGGCGATTATCATCGGTGTCTTTCTCGTTCTTTGCGGACTTTGGCTCATGGATATCCCGCCGTTCTCGAAGATCTCGTTTTCGCTGGATGTGAAGCAAGGGCGTCGCGGACCTTTGGGCGCGCTCCTCCTTGGATTGGTGTATGGTGTGATCCTGGGCCCTTGCTCTTTCGCGTTTCTCGCGCCGATGCTTGGATTCGTTTTTTCGGCAGGCCGAGGCGAGGTTCTGTATGGAATCTCCCTTATGGTTGTCTACGCCATCGGCCATACGCTCGCCATCGTCGCCGCCGGGACGTTCGGCGATCTGGTGAGCTCTTTTCTCAAGAGGCGAGGCTCGGGCGCCGGGGCGCTTTGGCTGAAAAGGGCATGTGGAGTCGCCGTAGCTGTAGCCGGTGTCCTGCAGATACTCTAGGCGTAAAAAATACCTGCTGCAGCGCTATCAAGGCCGAAGAGATAAAGCAATACATTATGGGCCCTGCTGGACTTGAACCAGCGACCAACGGATTACGAGTACGAAAAATCCTTATCCATGCGTTGTAGCGCTTGGACATTATCTGGCGTATTTTAATAAGTGTCAATGAATTAGTTGTAACCCTTTGTATTTCGTTGTAAAGATCAGACGCTGCTTATCTCACAATTCTTTCTCATAATTCTTTTTTAGAATTAATCCTAATTATCTGTCTCCATTACTCAATGTTTTTCTGAGTACAATGCTTCATCATACCAACCAAAGAGAGGGTTGTAATATGGTTTTTCGTAAGCTGGGGCGGAGTAATCCATAACAGTATTTGCTTGACTTGGAAAAGCCAAACTACTACGATGTCCCTGCTGATATGGTACATTTTGCCTCGTGCTCTTCCTCCAAAAACGGAGGATTTGATGTATAGAATTGGAGAGAACCCAGCCGGATCCACGCTTCCCCGTCGCCGCGAGGAAATCTGCCTCAATGGGGAATGGCCCCTTGGCGGCAGCATTCCCCGCTACCTGCCCTCGGCAACAGACTTCGACTATAGCTGTTTCCCCGACATTGCCTCAGAGACGTGCTCCAGAAAAGTATATGTGCCAGCAAGTTGGGATGGGAAACAAATCTGTGTCGAATTTAACGCCGTCAATTTCATTGCCGAAATATTCGTGAACGACTTCAAGGTGGACGAGCACATAGGCGGCTGGATTCCCTTTTCCGTGGATATCACGAACCATGTTCGAGCAGGTGCGGAGTTTGAGCTTGAACTGAAAATCCTCGGACGGGCAAATAAACCATATTCGGATGAAAACGGGTTGCCGCGATGGCCTGTTGGCGACATCAAGAAAAAGATGGACAATAGGTTTACAGGCATCGTCGATGATGTCTACCTGCGTGCCTACGGTGAAATCAAGCTTCAGTCGCCGAGGATTGTTACCTCATACCGGCAAGAGAACATTTCCGTCGAATACGAGGCGGTCAATTCCACCCAAAGGCCGCGACGCGTTCACCTTGCATGCGAAATTTTCACAAGGCCCGAAGGTGCTCCCCTCCTGTCCTTTTCTGGGGATAAGGTGGAGATTCCAGCGGGATCCTCCGCGACCATATCAGCCAGTTCAACCTCCCGCGGCCTTGAAACATGGCGGCCAGACAGGCCAACCTTGTATATCCTGCAATCAAAAATCGTTGAAGACTCGGACACAATCGATTCGGAAACTCGTCGGTTTGGCTTCAGGGAAATTTGGATTGAAGGCAAGCATTTCTTGCTTAACGGCATACGGTTGAACTTGCGCGGTGATTTCGTCGAATTTGGGGAAGACCTTCCCGTGGAAAAATTCTATCCGGAAAACTGGCGCCGTACCGTCCGCGACCTCAAAGCATTGAACCTGAACTCCTTCAGGCCGCATAAATATCCCTGCCCGGAATTCGTGCTCGATATCGCCGACGAGGAAGGATTGATAATCATCACAGAAGCGGCCGTCACTGGAGACTCACCTCTTTGGCGCGACGAACGGATGGACCTTTCCGCATTCATCAAGAATTTCAAGGAGTGGATAGGCTCGTGGGTCAAGGCTACGCGTAACCATGCTTCCGTGCTTATCCGCGCCGCTGCGAACGAGATGTACTCTGTTCCCGCTGAGGACTGTCTTGCAATAAACGAGATCATCCATAGTTTCGACGATACCCGTCCCGTGGAATGGGAAGACCGGGACGATATCAGGGACTGTCTGGATATCGTCAACCACCATTATCCGAGGCCGCTAGCCGAAACCACGAGTTATCCATGGAACAGCGAACCCTGGAACTGGGGCAAGGGAGCCTATGAGGCATGGAAAGAATTCCTTGAACCCCATAAGCCAATCATGATGGGCGAAGGGCTCAATGTTCCAGGAACCGCGCTCCCAAACGAAAGAGAACAGAGGAATACCTGGTGGCAAGGCGTCTGGTGCCGGGTCATGCGCTACCAGGATTGGGCCGAGATTGCCCCGAGTTCCGCCTATGGATGGATATGCAAATTAGTATCGCCGAACGATATACGGGTAACCAATTACCGTAACGCGATGAACCCCGTAGCCCTGTTCGACAAGGAATATGATGGACTCGGCATCGCGCCGTTCGTGACCGGCCTGACACCGGGCGGTGAAGCGCCTGAGGTCGCCGCGGGCGTGCCGATCGTTCGCAGGCTTGTGCTGTACAACGATGAATTCGAATCGACAATGGTTACCGCGGGCGTGGAAATCAAGAGGGGCGGACAATCCCTTTTTTCCGGTTCGGCTGTTTTCGATGTGGAACTCGGCGGACATATCGAGCTTTACTGCGAATTCCAGATTCCAGACAACAGCCACGCGAGTCGTCCCGAAGCTGATTGCATTGAAATGGTGATGCGTACTTTCAAAGGCGGGAAACAGCGCTACGAGGAAGCGCGTCGGTTCACGGTATGCCGCGCTATTCCCTCTGCTCTCCCAGCCTTATGTTTTCAATCATCTGTTTGTATAACGAAAGCCTCGTCGGAAGTTCATCTATCGCCCGCTGGCGATGCATGTCGTGGATGAGCAGGGCGGTGGAGGTGTTTCGCTGGCGGATTGCCTTCAGAAGCTCGGTATGTTCACGGGTAGCTATGGAAATTGAATCAAGGCTGCGGCCGACCAAGGCCGCGATCCGGGTCCTGTCCAACTGGATGGTGAATTGCCCGACTAATTCCATAAGACGCAAGTTCCCGCTCGCGTTTATCAGCAGTTGGTGAAATTCCCGATCGGCCCGTCCCCAGGTTTCACGGTCGTCCTTTTCGATGGCCTGATTCTGAAGTTCTATCGCCGCGGCCATTTTATTGAAGATTTCTTCGCTGCCCCGCTTGATCGCCAGCCTGACGGCCGAACCCTCGAGTCCCTGCATGATCTCATAGATTTCCTGCATGGCGCTCGCGTCGGGTATCGTCACTACCATTCCTTTCCTGGGCATGGTTTCCACCAACCCTTCGGCATTCAGGCGTAGCCGTTCGATCGCCTGCCGTACCGGAGTCCTGCTCATGTGCAGCTTTTCCGAAAGATGGGAGATCAATATTGTCTCCCCGGGGAGCAGTTCGAGATTCTGGATCATCCGTCTGATTTCGTCGTAGGCGGCATCTACCAGTGTTTTTGAACTCACGTTTTCCTCCGGACAAGTTCCTTGGACACTTGGGGTATCGTGCCCGAAAGTTGCAATGTGCAGTTAAAAGCTCATGCGTGTATCTGTCAAGAAGTAAGGATATCCCTCAGGCGTTTGCCGTTGTCCCTGTACCACCAGTAAAGAAGGAGGGTGTCCGTGCCCATGCAAAAATGCTTGACACCCATGTCCCTGTATCGGGCGGCATCTTCAGGTTGGTGAATTTCCGCGCGTGGTGTGATACCCATTTTCAGGGCGGTTTCGATCATGTATTTTTCCGCGTCCTGAACTTCAGCCACACCGCGGTTTCCCACTTTGCCGATGCTCATCGAGTAATCGCCCGGGCCGAACTGCACCATGTCGACGCCTTCGACAGAGAGAATGGACTCAAGGTTCTCGATGGCTTCCTTTTTCTCTATCATCAACGCAACGACAGATTCCATCGCCATGTCGTGCCAGAATTGCGATCCGATCTCGAGCACTATCCCGGCGTCCCTACCATGGCCTACGCCGTGGAGTCCCTTCCCAACCGGCGATTCGGGGCGTACCGTCCGTACCACTTGCCGCGCTTCTTCTGCGTTCCGGATATCGGTGAAAAGGAAATTCTGGAAACCCGCATTCATCGAATGCAGGGCAAGATGCTCGCGCAAGCCCTGCTCGATCTTTATCATCCCCGACATGTGCGGAAACATGTCGATCGCTCGTCCCATGTTTTCAAGTGAATAGAGATCGAATGGTGCATATTCCGCGAGGAACTCAACGTAGTCAAAGGATTTCGAGTATCCCACGAGTTCGATAATCGACGGCCAGCTGTTCTGTATCCTGGTGCCGATGCTTGGTGTATCCGACTTCAGTTTTTGCCTCAGCACGTTTTCCATTTTCATGATGTTCACTCCCACGTATCGAGCATAAGCATGGTTTTTATATTGGAAGGCTTCTTGGTTTCCGCCATTGCCTTTTCAATATCCCTGACCGGGAAAGTTCCTGTCACAAAATCCTTGTAGTTGAGCAGGCCTTCCCTTATCCATTCGATAAGAGGCTCTTGGGCGGCCGCTTCAGCCTTGCGCGTCGGCCACTGATGGAACAGGAGTCCGAAATTGTAGGGGCCGCTGTCCTTCCGAAGCGTGACCGCGGGAGCTCCTACCACTCCATAGACACATATCAGCCCGCCCATCCTGATCAGCGGGAAAGACATGTTTATGACAGACTCGCTGCCGACGGCGTCTATTACCGCATCGGCAAGCTTTTCATGATGGTTCTTGTACTCAAGCAGTTCCATTGCGTCGGGATGAAGGACTTCGTCCGCGCCCATGGAGAGAGCCTTAGCCCTTTTCCCCGGTTCTGGATCAACGCTCGTGATATGGTGGAAACCTCTGATTTTCGCGAACCTGATAAAGCTCAGTCCAATCGGCCCGGCTCCGAAGATGACGATGTCCATATCGGGCGTCAGCCGAAAATCGTCAAAGAGCCCGCTGTAGACTTCCCTCCACGTGCAGAGGAGCCCAGCTGCCTCGATGGGGATATCGTCCGGCACGACCCGCATTATCTGGTAAGTCTCAGACCAGCCATGCGCCTCGTCAGCCACGCCGTCATCGACCATAGCCTGATGGTCCTTGATGAGTCCGTACTCGGAATGGCCGCCCCAGCCGCTGTTGAATCCCGAACCGGAAGTATCGAGAACTAGCGCGCCGATTGCCCGTTGTCCAACCCGGAAATTCCTGACCTTTGATCCGATGGCGACCACTTTTCCTGCCGATTCATGCCCAAGCAGGAGTGGATACCAGGACTCCGAAGTTCCCGGGAAATGCCCTTCGACGATCTTCCTGTCAGTCGCATTGCAGATGAAGGCAATCTCGTTCTTGACCAGAACATCGTAGAGTCCCGCTTTCGGTTCCGGCACTTCGACAATTTCAAGCTTGCCTGGTTTGATTACAGCTACTGAATGCATCATTTTGCTCCTCCCTGACTTAACTGTTTTCGTCTATCTGCGTGGTTCTTTGGATGGCAGGGTCGCTGAAGCAATCCAGCACGTCACGCGCCGTACTCGAGAACGTATAGATGACCACACCGCCGCCGTCGGCCTGGAACCAGTGCTTCTGGTTCGGCTTCAGTGTTATCTGGTCTCCCGGGTGCATTACCAGCTCGTGGCGGCAGGAATACGCGTATCCCTTGCCTTCGGGAATCCTTCCTAGCCGCATGGTATCCTCACCATCGATGAAAAAGAGCAAAGTCCCCCACAGCACCCTGACCGTCTCCTCTTTCCCGGGGTCTTCCCCGACAGGCGGGTGCCAATGTTCAGGTTCCGTCTGCCATGGAGTGAGTCCCAGGGCTTTTGCCGCGTATCTGGATGTGGAAACCATCGTGAAAAGGTGCATCCCCTCTTCCGGAAAACGGCTGAGGCCGAAATCGACGATCGCGATGCCCTTCTTCTCGTCTTCGCGGATCGGTACCCCCGCTTCCCTGAACATCGCGATTGCAGTGTCCTGGGCAGCGTTGACCATGCTTCGAGCTATCATTTCATCGCTCCTTCAGGCAAAAAAAGTTCCTTCCACAAGTTTCCAGGTTTCCAGATAATCGCCCGATGCGATCAGTCTGTCGATTTCGGTTCTGTCAACCTTGCACACCACGTTCCAAATTCGTGAAGTCATTCGTGAATTGGCTTCGAAGGTCTTCCTGATATCCCAACGGGTTGGCGACGTATCCGAGGTCAGATATCCCTCGTAACCGAACTTGTTCAAGTAGTACAGGAATTCAACGTATTCGAGATAATGTTTTGTTCCAACAAAGTAGTCCCAGTCCCACTGGCCATCGTTGTCGTTGATGTGTACGTAGTATTTGAAAGGACTTTGCGATAGAAGCGAAAGGGCTTCGGCAGGGTTTTCCTTGCCATAAATCGAATGCCCAAAATCGAGCGTCACGCCCATCGCATCATTGCCGATATCCTTGAGCAGAAGGAGGGTTTTAGCCGCCGTATCCAGGAAGCAATGCCCGCGTGTTTCGCTCGGTTTGTATTCAACGAAAAGAGGGATCTCCTTCCTGTAGTCCCCCGCTTCGCCTAAGGTCTCAATCAGGTACTTCCATGATTGCGCGTAGTCGTACTGGAACGCGAATTCATACCCGTCGGCAAGAGGACAGACGGTCACTTTATCCGCTCCGGCCGCCGCGGCGTAGTCTTTCGCCTTCTTGATGAAGGACACGGCCTTTTCACGTACAGCCTTCACGTTTGTCGTCAGTCCGCCGTTCCTGAATTCCGGTTCCGCCTTGATGTTCACATTGATCGCCGAAATTTCGAGGGCGTGATTGGACAGCATCGTCCGCAGGACTTCAGGCTCCGGCACTTCGTAGGGATAAATCAGCTCGACGCCGCTGTAGCCTTCAATCTGGTTCATGAGCTTGAATTTTGATTCAAGATCGATGTCCTGGTTGTAGAAATGGAACCTGTCCTTTGTCTGCCCCAGGTAGCTCGTGATAATCGCCATTTTCACCATATGTCACCTCGTTTGTATTGAACGAATATCCTTGACGTATCGCTCATGCTTTCCCCGCAGCCCAGCAACCTATAGCCCGAAATTTCAGGTTCGAGCGGCATGTTCGGCGCGTCTATCATCCAAGTCATGGGTTCGGGGCAGATAAAACCTGTCTTTCCGAACTCGTTCCAGAGCATCCAATGTTTGAACGTCTCGCCTACCTGGTAAATGATCCGTACGCCTTTCTTGTCATCCTGGAGCACCGCGCCGTGGAATCCCCTGCCATCAAGTTTGATCGATTCTGCGGCATAATGATCCCTTATCGGGAAGCCTGCAGCGGGAAGCCCGCCAAATTTGTAATTGTTTTCGATACAGCCGAGGGGCAGGGATTCCCCCGTCGGAATGCTTCTGTCGTCCAGTTCCCACCGCCTGCCCAGGGATGCCTTGAGCACAACCTGCTCGCCCGGCAGGTCTTTCCGTACTGGAACATTGAAAGCTATGTGGAAGCCGACGCCCGCAGGCATGGGTAGCGCCCCTTTGTTCGTCACTTCATACCGGTGCTCGAGGCCTTCCGCGGAAAGGGAGAAGCTGTTCTTGAACACGAAATCATGCTGGAACGTGTTGTAGAATTCTTTCCCCGGAAGGTTTTCATAGCCTACTTCCACGACAGCCGACGCTGGTCCGATTCCCGCGCGGAGCAGGTCCCAGGGTTCGCCGCTAATGAGCCCGTGGCAGTGATGTCCATCCGGGGAATTGATTGGGAGCGAATACTCGCAATAGTCGGTCTTGAATTTTCCGTCACAAATACGGTTCGGGGGGAAAATAGTTGGAATACCGTAAATCTTGGGACGCGAAAGGAGCGTCTCCAGGCGATCCGCCCTGTGGAGGATTTCGACCCCGTGTTCAACTTCGGTCAGGCTGGCAAGCATGCCGCCCAGTGAGGGCACGACTATCGCTTCGTATCCCCCGGATCCGAATCGGATCACCGGCGTCCCGTCCCATGACTCGTGCCGGATGAACGGTGCCCTTTTCATTCTTGTTCTCGCTTTTTATCATCTTTGGTTGCCCTGGGCGACAAAGCTAGTTTCGCCGTTAGTCCGCCATCCACATACAGCGTCTGCCCGACGATGAATTCCGCTTCCCCGGATACGAGAAAGGCGACCACGGCGGCTATGTCGCGCGGCGTCCCCACCCTTCCGAGCGGAACTGATCGGCTTCCCGATTCGGTGGAATACCCCTCCATCCTGAAATGGCGCTCGACTTCTATATGTCCCGGCGCCACGCAATTCACGCGTATTCCGAAGGGAATTAGCTCGATGGCAAGGGCGCGCGTGAAGGCGACGATTGCCCCTTTCGTGCCTGCATAGATCGAATTCATCGCTACCCCGCCGAAGGCATGCACCGAGGATATGTTGACGATGCTTCCGCCGCCTGCGTTTTTCATGTATCGTGCGGCGCTCTGGGCACAGAAAAATTGCCCCCGCATGTTGAGGTCAAAGATCGCGTCGTACTCTGTCTGGGAAACATCGAGAAAGGCGGCATTCTTCGAAATGCCTGCGTTGTTCACGAGGATATCGATGCCGCCAAGGAAGGCAGCCGCTTCATCCACGACTCTGGCGCATTCCGCCGGCAGTGAAAGATCGCCCTGTATCGACAAGGTATTTGCTCCGCTCTTCCTTGCCTCGGTACAGGATTCTTCCGCGCCGTTCTTGCTTCTCGAATAGTGGAAAACGACATCGGCTCCTTTCAA
>JAPLSO010000044.1:11574-40718 GCA_026398595.1 Spirochaetota bacterium
TAAGCCGTTCGCCCGCGGCAAACCTGCGTATGTTTTCCTCGAATATTCCAAGCGTCTTTTCAACGGTAAGCGTCGATTCACCGGCGCAATGCGGGGTCAGTATTAGATTGGGAGTGTCCCAGAGAGGGCTTTCCGGAGGTACGGGCTTCTGCACCTGGACATCAAGCGCCGCGCCCGCAAGCATGCCTGATTTCAGGGCATCCATCAGGTCACTTTCATTCACGACCCCGCCGCGCGATACGGCGACGATGTAGCCTCCCGGCTGCATCATTCCGAATTCCCTCGCGCCCATCATGTTTTTGGTCTTGTCCGTCAGAGGCACGGTGACGATGATCACATTCGACCGTGAGACCATTTCATGATATTCATCCACAGCAAAGAAACGCTCCACGTCCGCATAAGGACCGCGCATTTCGGCATCGCTTCCCATCACCTTCATGTGGAAGGCTTTCGCCCTTTCCGCTATGGCGAGCCCGATCTGCCCCAGCCCGATGATTCCAACCGTCATTCCGTATAGCGCGACCGCTGGTTTCACGAGAGGTCTTCGCCAGGTATGCGCCCGATGATCGAGGAACATGCCGTAAAACCCTCTCGTCATGGAGATCATAAGCCCTACGGCATGTTCAGCTATCGTATCCGACTGCGCGCCTCTCGTGTTGGTCACCACGATATCACTATCGCCGAAGCCCGGCACTCTGAACATCCAATCTACACCCGAGCCTTGTGACTGAACCCATTTAAGTTTCGTACCGGCGCGATACTGCTCTTCATCGAGATGCCCGAACAGAGCGTCGGAATCCGCGATCTTCCGCAGCGCCTCTTCCCTGCTTTCCGTGAATTCGAATTTGATGAACGGAAATCGCGCAATAATGCCAGAAAAATCGAACATATTGGCGCGCAACGGCGCAAGCAGGATTTTCATTGTCCGCTCCTGTTGTAGAATTCCCTCATCCTTTCAGCCCTGTCGTCGTGATGCCCTGGACGAACTGCTTCTGTGCTATCAGGTACACGACCATACTGGGCAACATCGCCATGACGGCCATAGCGATGATCTGGTTCCAGTTGATAACGCTCGTAGTGGAGTCCAAGGTCATCTTCAGCCCGAGCGAGACCGTGTAGTTCTTGACCGAGTTTATATAGATCAAGGGTCCGAAAAAGTCATTCCAGGTCCAGATGAACAGGAAGATGCAGGCGGAGGCTATCGCCGGCTTGCTGAGCGGCATGATGATGTTCCAGAAGATCCTGAAGGACCCAGCGCCGTCGAGATACGCGGATTCATCGTACTCGATGGGAATCGTACGGAAAAACTGGAAGAACATGAAGACAAAAAATACTTGGTTGGCGAAAAACGCCGGCACGATGAATGGCTTGTAGGTATTTATCCAGCCGAACTGCTTGAAAAGCATGAACCGTGGAATCACCAACACGGCGCCCGGGATCATGAGCCCGGAAAGCATCACGAAGAACAGGAACTTCCTGAGCGGAAATTTGAACCTGGAGAAGCCATACGCGACGAGACTGCAGGAAATCAAGGAACCTGTCGTGACACCAAGCACGAGCTTCACCGAATTGAGATAGAATTGGCTGAACGGCACTTTGCCGCTTTTAGTCCAACCGGCGATATAGGCATCTAATTTCAGGGTTTTCGGCAGAATCGAAAGGGAGGTAAACAGCTCGGTGTTGTCCTTGAATGAGGCTAAAACCAGCCATATCAGGGGAAACACCATAATGAAAGCGAAAAACGACAGGAGAAGGGTGGGGAAAATAGTGGCTCTTCTGATTTTATTCATATTATTTTGCTGTCCTCATTGTAAACCCAGAACCTAGAGGTCGCGAAAATGACAAATGTCACGACCAGGATGAGTAAGACCAGCACCCATGAAAGCGCTGCCGCATACCCGAGTTTGGAATAGCTGAACGCTTCCTCCCATATCTTCATCCCCAGCACGTACGTCTTATGCATGGGGCCACCGCCTGTGATGATGAAAAAAGAAGTGAAATGCTGGAAAGCGTTGATGAGTTGCATGATGATGTTGAAAAAGAGGATCGGCGTGATCATCGGGATGGTGATGGAGAAGAACATCCGCGTACGCTTCGAACCGTCGATCATCGCGGCTTCGTAAAGCTCAAGCGGTACACTCTTGAGCGCAGCCAGGAATAGTACCATCGAGGAACCGAACTGCCAGACCTCGATAAGACTTAGCGTCCCAAGGGCGAGCTTCGGCCCGAACCAATCAACCGGTCCAACCCCAAACCACTTCTGCAGGAGGAGGTTCACAAAGCCCTCGCGCATGAAAAGGAAACGCCAGAGTATCGAAAGCACGACGCTGCCGCCGAGGATCGAGGGCATGTAATAAAGAAGGCGGAAGAGGTTCGCACCTTTTGTTTTCATGTTCAGGAGCATGGCCACGAAGAGCGCGAATACGATCTTGGCTGGCACTGAAACGAATGTGAACACGAGAGTGACCCTGAGCGATTGCCAAAAGAGATCATCCTTGGTGAACATGTATTCGAAGTTCTTGAGCCCGACAAAATGGCCCTTGGTTCCGATATGCATGTCGGTCAGCGAATACCAGAGAGACTGCGAAATGGGATAGAGATTGAAAACCAGAAAGCCGATGAGCCAGGGCAAGATGTACAGCAATCCCCTGCGTCCATATTGTGCTTTAGTCATTATTCCTCTCTCACTCGGATCCTGCATGAAAAAAACCGGCACGGGAAGGCTTTAGCCCGCCCGGGCCGTTTTGCCGATACAGTAGCATTCACATAGGGAAAGCCTGCCGCCTTTCCGTTGATCCGGCAGGGCTTTCCCTTTCACATGGCTCCTCCTTAATCCGTCATTTTTTCGCCTGTGCCTGGAATTCGGCGAGCTTGGAGTCAATCTTGGAAATGATCTTCACAGAAACCTGTTCGACCGTCATCGTCTTGTAGCCGATGGCTTCAACACCTTCCTTGAGGATCGCGCTGATCTCGGCGTTCGTTTCCAGATTGGATGGGCGTTTCCCCGCATTCTTGAGGGCGATGTTGATTGCCGCCGCAAGCTGCGGCGTGAGCAGTTTTTCGTTCGCGAGAAGGTCGCGGGCTTTGGCCACTGCGGGAACCGACCTTTCAAGCTTGAGAGCGCGGATCGCAGCCGGATCGTTGAACAGGAAGTTCACGAACATCGCCGCTTCCTTGGGATACTTCGTTGTCGAACTGATGCAGAAGAGCTGCGCAGGCTGGATAGTGATCGCCGTGTCCTTCACCGATTCAAACAGGGGAAATCGGGCGACGCCGACCCTGTATTTAGGGGCATTGGCGATGGCAGGTACGATATGTGTCGTGTAGTTGAGATAAAATCCGACTTTCCCGTTTATCCAGAGCGGGTTTTCCATCTGGTTCACGCTGTGCACGGCACTCTGCTCAAACGGCACCAAGACGTTTGCATCGAAAAGACTCTTGATGTAATTGAGGGTCACATCAAGATCGGCTTTCGAGAAATTCCGCTTGAATTCTGTGTCGCTGAACGGCACAAGTCCGGTGATCTGCTGAAGCTGGGCACGCATTATATGCAGGGAAACCTGCTCAGGGTCAAGAAGAAGAAAGTATTCCGAAGCATCCTTGGCGTGAATTTTCTTGCCTTCTTCCAGTATCATCCTCCATGTCCAATCAAGGTTTTCCGGGATACCATGGCTCTTGAGGAAATCGAGATTCAGGATCGAAGTCCTTGCGTTGGTTCCCGTGGGAAGACCGATGATCTTTCCGTCGACCACTCCCCAAGAATCCACGAATTTCTGCTCGAACCCCGACATGTCGATAACATCCTTGTACTTTCGCAGGTCGAGAAGCACGTCGCCCTGAGCCATCAGGTCAGGCATGAATTTGACATCGGTCTGCATGATGTCGGGAGCGCCGCCCGATGCCACCATGGTGGAAAGTTTGGTATAATACCCATCCCATCCGGCGTATTCCGGTTCGATCTTGATGGAAGGGAATTTTTTCTGGAACGCGTCGATCGCGGCCAGAGTGGCAGTATGCCTGGAATCCCCTCCCCACCAGAAAAAGCGCAGGGTTGCGTTCTGGGAATACGCAAGCGTAGAGACACAGAACAACAACGCGAGGAAAGCCCACACATGTCTTCGTTTCATCGAGACCTCCTGTAGAGTCCGGGCGGATGCAAGTCATCGGTTCGCTTCATTCGCCCAATGAATCGAGTCTGCCGAAGCAGTGACGGCTACTATTCCGCTAATCCGTCGCTTTTGCGGCAAAAATCCTTATGTATACACATAACGATTTCCATACCGATTATACCACTGTTATCGCGGCTTGCAAGGATAATATTCACATAATCCAGCTTTTTTACTTTTATATGTATACATATAAGGATTCGATTTGACATCCTTTCTTTTTCAGGACTATACTCTCGAATCTAATTTCGCAGGAAGAACTGATGGAAAACGCCGAATTGGCATGGAGGGCAGATGCATCGCTCGGGGAAGGCCCGCTTTGGGATACGAGGGAAAGTGTTCTCCTATGGCTCGATATATTCGGCAGGCGGATTCATCGCTTTGACCCGGCTTCCGGCGCCCAAACCGAAGTGGAAAGCGCCGATCAGGTAGCCTGCATCGGCTTTGCAGGGGAAAATAAACTGATCGCCGGGACGGATAAGGGAATCCAGTTTTTCGATCCCCGCGACGGCACGCTAGAGCCGATATGCAATCCAGAGCCTACCGAGATTACAAACAGATTCAACGACGGGAAGATAGACCCATGGGGCCGCTTCATCGCGGGAACGATGTCGACGGTTGGGAAAACCGGTCGTGGGGCACTTTTCTGTATCGGCCATGATTTCCAGGTGACCAAACTGCTGGAAGGTCTTTCCATCTCGAACGGCCTCGACTGGAGTCCGGACGGAAAGACGTTTTACCTGATCGACTCTGCCGTGAAATGCGTATTCGCTTTCGATTATAGGGAAGGTCCCCGCTTGGCGAACAAAAGGATTGTGATCGACGCGAGCGAAGAAGCGGAAACAAAACTCCTTGACGGCATGTGTGTTGATCAGGAAGGCATGCTCTGGGTTTGCCATTTCGGGTCGGGAAGGCTTGTCCGCTGGGATCCAGCACGTGGACGCAGGCTGGAGACGGTGGAGGTACCCGCCCCCAAAGTGACAAGTTGCGCCTTTGGAGGCGCCAATATGAAAACGCTTTTCATCACAAGCGCCAGAACCGGCCTTGATGGAAAAACCCTCTCCACATGGCCGCTTTCAGGAAGCCTTTTTAAGGTGGATGGCCCCGTCGGCGGTTTCCCGCCGGGATCTTTCGGTATAAATCCACATGCAGCCAATGGAAAAATGACTTCGCAACAGGGGAACCACAATGACAGGTAAACCAAGTATCGTAGTGCTCGACGGCGGCAGCCTGAATCCAGGCGACAATCCATGGACAGAATTGCAGGAACTTGGCAATCTCAAGGTGCATTCCGGAACCGATCCGGACGAGGTAATGGAACGCGCATCCAGGGCTGACATCATCTTGACGAATAAATGCCAGCTTTCAGCAGAAACAATAAACGCGCTTCCCCAGCTCAAGTTCATAGGCGTACTCGCCACTGGTTATAACATCGTCGATTGCGGTGCGGCTGCCAAGCGCGGAATTCCCGTATCGAACGTGCCCGTCTACGGCACGAATGCCGTTTCGCAATATGTCTTCGCCCTTCTGCTCGAGCTTTGCCATCATGTCGGCCTGCATTCCGATTCCGTCATGAAAGGCGAATGGGCTGAACGGAACGAGTGGTCGTACTGGAAGACGCCCCTGCACGAACTTTATGGGAAGACCATGGTTGTCGTGGGTTACGGGAGAATTGGCCGACAGGTCGGAAACATCGCGCAGGCATTTGGAATGAAGGTGGTCGCCGTAGATGAGTACGCGGCGGCGAAGGCGTCCGACGAGACCGTGAATTTCGCCGATCTGGAAACTGCCGCCCGGCTGGCTGACGTTATGAGCCTCAACTGCGCCCTCACGTCTGAAAATGCCGGTATGCTGCATATGGGTATATTGTCACTGATGAAACCAGCCGCAATGGTCATAAACGCTGCGCGCGGCCAGCTCGTCGTCGAAAGGGATCTCGCCGTCGCCCTGAATGAGGGAAGGCTGGCTGGCGCGGCGCTGGATGTTGTTTCAACGGAGCCTGTCCATGCCGACAATCCCCTGCTTGGCGCAAAGAACTGTATTATAACACCACATATCGCATGGGCGACCTTGGAAGCTCGTACCAGGCTGATGCATACGGCCGCTGAAAATGTGAGGAAGTTTCTTATGGGATCACCTCAGAATGTGGTAAATGAGTCTCCAAGTTAGTGCAGTAAAATTTTGTTGGCTAAAAGAGAAATTGGGCCCTGCTGGACTTGAACCAGCGACCAACGGATTATGAGTCCGCGGCTCTAACCAACTGAGCTAAGGGCCCGCATGACGGACGGGGCGCGGCGGAAGGCCTGAAAGCCCTTCCTTGCGCGGTATCGGAGTATACAAGGTGGAGGGCAAAAGGTCAACGGAAGAGGTTTTGAGGGGCGACACGCCGGCTTGAAAGTTTGCGGTTGTATAGCCTGCGGTTTAGGCTGTTCCATATAAGATCGCCCCTAAAATACTTTTGCGACGGCTTACCCAACCGCCCTTTCATGGTGCATTCTGGCCGCATCAATTTCCCAGGAGTTGTCGATGTTCTGCGTGGATGGGTATGGGATAGAGGCGGCGGCCTTCGACATGGACGGGCTCATGGTGGACTCCGAGCTGGTGGTCATGAAGCTGTGGAAAATGGCGGGGGCGGCCAAGGGCTGGGATATAGGCGACGAGATTCTTCTGAACCTTGTGGGGAGGTCGGGAGCCTTGTGGCGAAAAGGGATGTCCGAGGCCTTGGGACCGGGCTTTTCCTACGATGAAGTACGGGCCGAAAGAATCAGGCTGGAAACGGCTTACTACCACGAGAATCCAATCCCGATAAAGCCTGGCTTGATCGAGTTACTCGATTTTCTGGGTTTCCGTGGCATTCCGCTCGCCGTGGCCACGTCGACGCCGAGGGTTCGAGTTCTTCCGCTCCTGTCGAAGGCGGGCATCCTGGACCGGTTCGAGTTCCTGATCTGCGGGGATGAGGTGGAACATCCGAAGCCCGCTCCGGAGGTATACCTGCGGCTGGCGGCGAAGCTGGGAGTGGAGACCGGGTACTGCCTGGTTCTTGAGGATTCGCCAGCGGGGATAGAGGCCGCCTTCTGGGCCGGAACCATCCCGGTCATGGTGCCGGACCTGGTCCAGCCGGACGAGGCCGCCCTAGGGAGGGCGGCTCGGGTCTTTGGGGATCTGGGGGAGGTCAGACGATGGCTGGAGGGCGGGGCGAGCTCGGGCGGATCGGTTTAAGTGCCAACTTTGGTGCTTGCGTCAGCATCGGCATCAACATCAGCGCCGTCGGCGGAGTTCACCGCGAGGCGTAGGCAGCGAGGTTGCGCTCGATGTACTTGAGATGGAAGTCGGTGTGGCTCGTGTAGATGGAAAGAACGTCGTAGAGGCTCAAGGGGCCGCGCTCGGGGTGTTCGACGCAGGATGCCTCGCGGACCTTCTCGGGGAGGTTCCGCAGGGACTCGGCCAGGAATTTACGCAGGGAGACGGCCAGGTCGAGGCAGTAGAGACCGTCGCTCGAGCCGTATTTGTTGAGGGTCTTCCATGCTTCCTGGTCCCAGACGGGGACTTTCTTGCCGGGTTCGGCGATGGCGCCGCGGATGCGGAGGACCGCGTTGCAGTCGGCGTCGAGAAGGTGGACGAGGTGTTCATTGATCGACCAGGCATCCTGGATGGGGGGCAGATAATGTAATTCCGCGGGGCCGAGGGAGGACACTTTCTCGGAAATGGCGTCGTAGGCGTGCTCGTAGGCGCCGACGAGGGCTATGTACTCACGCTTGTCCATGCTGTCCTCCCGCGGGTTCGAATGGCTTTTTCGCGTTTCATGTTGTCCGTTTCCAGAGTATACTACAGCCATGTCTATAAAAGAACAGTACATCCTCGCCCTCGACCAGGGTACGACTTCGTCCAGGGCCATCCTTTTCAACCACGACGGCATCATCATCGGCTCGAAACAGATCCCCTTCAGCCAGATCTTCCCGAAGCCGGGCTGGGTCGAGCACGATCCCGAAGAAATCCTGGCTACACAGATCGAGGCTGCTCAGGGCGCCATAGCCTCGGCTCAGATCGAGAGCGACCAGATCCTGGCTATCGGTATCACGAATCAGCGCGAGACGACGGTGCTCTGGGAAAAGGGTACAGGCAAGCCCGTCTACAATGCCATCGTCTGGCAGTGCAGGCGGTCCTCGGGCATCTGCGACGAATTGAAGGCGGCTGGGAACGAGACTGAGATACGTGAGAAAACAGGGCTCGTCCTCGATGCCTATTTCTCGGGGACGAAACTGACTTGGCTTTTCCGCGAGCGGCCCGACTTAAGGGTGAGAGCCGAGCGGGGCGAACTCCTCTTCGGGACAATCGATTCCTGGCTCATCTACAGGCTGACCGGCCGCCACGCGACCGACCCGACGAACGCGAGCCGTACCCTTCTCTTCGACATTGGCAAACGGCGCTGGGACGAGGGGCTCCTCGAAATGCTGGGCGTACCCGAGGAGATCCTGCCCGAAGTCCTGCCCTCGTCGGGCTTCTTCGGCACGACAAAGAAGGAATTTTTCGGGACCGCGATACCGGTGCGCGGCGTTGCGGGAGACCAGCAGGCGGCCCTTTTCGGCCACGCCTGCTTCGAGCCGGGCGAGGCAAAGAACACCTACGGAACAGGCTGCTTCACCCTGATGAACGCGGGGCCCTTCCCCGTCGCCTCGGAGCACAACCTCCTCACGACGGTGGCCTGGGACTTGGGTAAGGGCTACACTTACGCCCTCGAAGGCTCTGTCTTCATCGCCGGGGCGGTGATTCAATGGCTCCGCGACCAGATGGGCCTCCTGGCCGACTCCGCGGAGAGCGAAGACCTGGCCCGCTCGGTTCCTGACACGGGCGGGGTCTACCTGGTTCCTGCTTTCGTTGGCTTGGGCGCGCCCTATTGGGACTCCGAAGTCAGGGGAACGGTGGTGGGGATAACGCGGGGGACGACTCGGGCCCACTTCGTGCGGGCTGCCCTCGAGGCCATAGCCTACGAATCGCGGGACCTTCTCGACGCGATGGAGCAGGACTCCGGCCGGAAGCTTACTTCGATTAAAGCCGACGGCGGGGCTTCGGCCAACTCTTTTTTGATGCAGTTCCAGGCCGACATATCGGACCGGTGTGTGGTCCTGCCTGAAGTGACCGAAACGACAGCCCTGGGGGCTGCCTATCTCGCCGGTCTCGCCGCGGGCTACTGGTCGGGGCTGGAGGACGTGAAGCGCAACTGGCGCAGGCGCAGGGAATTCCGGCCGGCCATGGACGAAAGCACACGAGCCGGCCTCCTCGCGGGCTGGGATAAGGCCGTCGCCTCCGCTAGGTCGTTCAGGTAGACAACGGTGAGGGCGAAGGCGCGGTCTCGGCGTGGTTTTTTTTGAGTGGCCGGAGGTCACTGGAACTTCGGTCGGGACGGGACAGTCAGCACGGTGCAGGCGATGTTTTCGAATTGCCTGAGAGTCTGGGGTGCGGTATAACTTCAGCTGACGATGGCTAACCATCGCAGGAGAGACACATGACAAGAGCTGAGAGGGCGGTCGCCCTCCACCTTGGTGGTTCGGCCTGTTCCCAGGCTGTATTTTCGGTCTTCGCGAAGGATCTGGGCATGGATGAAAAGGTAGCCCACAGGCTGTCCACTGGCTTCGGCGGAGGCGTAGGACGCAAGGGCCTTCTCTGCGGGGCGCTGTCAGGCGGCGTCCTGGCCATATCCCTCCTGTACGGGGGCGAGACGGGCGAGGACCAGGAAGCCAAGCTGAAAACCTACGCCGTCGTCACAAAATTCATCGGCGAAATGGAAAAGCGCCACGGCTCGACCCAGTGCAGGGCCCTTCTGGGCGGGATCGATCTGTGGAATGAAGCCGACCAGGCCATGATGAAGGCCGAAGGCCTCTCCGGCAAGGTCTGCAACGCCCTCATCGCGGACGTCGTCGAGTATGTCGAGGGACTCTTCCCTCCGGAGATGTGATATGGACGATAGATTCGAGCAGGGCAGACATTTTCTCAAGTCGAACTGGCACGAGGTCAAGGAAACCCCCTCGGACCAGAGCAAAGGCTTCCCGATGCCCCTTCAGGAGGCCCCGCCGGAGACGGACGACAGCGTCGTCGTCCTTCCCAAGGTTGAGGATCCCTGCGCCGCGGGTCAGGGGACTTCGGGGACGCCTTCGGCGGTCCTCCTCGCCATGCTTAAGACTCGGCAGTCGCGGCGGAACTTCGAGGTCGCCAGCCTCTCCCTGAGCCAGCTCTCCTACCTTCTCTGGGCCTGCGAGGGCGTGCGGGAGAACCGGGGGAAGTACTCCTTCAGGACCGTACCCTCGGGCGACGCCCGCCACCCCCTCGACCTCTACGTCTTCGCGCGCAGGATCGAAGGCCTCAAGCCCGGGCTCTACCGCTATCTCCCCATCGAGCACTCCCTCGTGCTCGAGCGCGACGGCGACGATTCGCCGGCCCTGGACGAGGCTCTCATGAAGCAGCAGCGCAACTCCTCCTGCGTGTTCATGTGGGCGGCAGTGCCCTACCGCAGCGAGTGGCGATATGGCAAGGCCGCGGACAAGCTCGTGGCCCTGGACGCGGGCCACTCCTGCCAGAACCTCTACCTCGCCTGCGAAGCCTTGGGACTGGGCACCTGCGCCGTGGGCGCTTACGACCAGAAGAAGCTGGACGCCTACCTGGGCCTAGACGGGGAGGACATGTTCGCCCTCTACGTGGCTCCTGTGGGGAAGCCAAATACGGCGGCGGGGGAATTGAACTGAAGAGGGTGAAAAGACATGTTTTATAGATACTGCGTGCACATAAAAAACAGGATGAGGTTGCGAGAAAAAAAGTGAGCTGATGGGGAAAAGAAATCAACCTCAGAACTTTCACTAGGTATAGTCAGCAATTTGGGCGTAGGGAAATAGCATCGGAGGGACTACTATGAAATCAAACCGACTCGTTATTCTCTCCTTGGATGCTATGGTATATGAGGACTTGGAAACACTGCAAAAATACCCGTGCTTCGGGAAGCTGATGCAGCAAGGGTCCCGGGTGAATCGAATACGGACGATTTATCCCTCCCTGACGTATCCGGCTCATGTAAGTATCCTTACAGGAGTTAGACCAGGACGGCACGGTATCGTCAACAACGAACCGTCCATTCCGGGTAATCTGAAATGCGATTGGTATTGGTTTCACGAGCCCGTTCGCTCTCGAGACATCCACGACGCCGCCAAGGAGGCGGGTCTCACGACAGCCTCAGTGTTCTGGCCGGCCTCAGGCTCGCATCCTTCCGTCGATTACCTTCTGGCGGAATACTGGGCCCAGGGCAAAGAGGATACGCTGAAAGCAGCCTATTCGCGGGCGGGAACCTCGGAGGAGCTGTTCGATAGCGTCGTCCTTCCGTATATCGACGGTTTTAGCAGTTGGGAATCCCCGGTCAGCGACGAGGCCAAGATACGCGGCGCCTGCGATATCATAAAGAAGTACAAACCCCATGTGCTCACCCTGCATCTCGGCCAGATCGATTACTACCGCCACCGATATGGCATCTTTAACGACATGGTCACGAAGGGCGTAGAGCAGTCGGAACGCTATCTGCAGATGCTGTTTGACGCTTGCCTCGAGGCGGGGACCTACGATACGACCAATTTCGTCGTTCTCAGCGATCATGGGCAAATAACTTACACCCGGCATATGAATATCAATCTGCTGCTCAAAAACGAGGGACTCCTTCGGGTGGGCGCCGATGAGAAACTATCCAGTTGGGACGCATGGATCAAGACCGCTAATTTCTCCGGCCAGGTTTATCTGCGGGAGCCCGGCGACAAGCAGCTGCGGGATCGCGTCTATGACATGCTCTATCGGTATTGCGAAGAGGGGAATATGGGGTTGAGCAGGGTCTATTCGGCTGAGGAAGCTCGAGAGGAGGAAGGATTGTACGGAGGATTTTCCTTTGTCGTGGAGAGCGACGACACCACCTTGTTCTCCTCCGATTGGCGGGAGCCGCTGTTTTCCCCAGCCCTACCCAAGTCCCCCGGCTATGCGAGAGCCAGCCACGGCCATCACCCCTCGAAGGGGCCTCAGCCCGTATTCCTAGCCATCGGCCCCGATATTAAAACCGGCATGGTCTTGGAAAAGGGGCAATTGATAGATGAAGCCCCCACCTTTGCGCGTCTGCTCGGCGTCGATCTGCCTGATACCGAAGGAAAGGCGATCGAGGAGATTCTTCTGCGGAACTAGATTTTGTTGACGGTTTCGTCCGCGGAAATCTCGTCGGGCTTGGCGCGGTCCTCTTTCTTTTCTGCTTTGCGAACATCGAAACGCCAGACGGCTATCAAGGCCGAAATGAAGCAGAAGATATCCGACCCCATGCCTCCGATGCTGTGGTTGACAAAATTGTAGACGAAGAACAAAGGGGGACAGAAGAGGAGTAAAAGCCGCATCCGCTTGGTGTCTTGGGAATAGAGAGCGACCGTGAGGAGAAGGGTGGCGGCCAAGGCGAATATGCTATAGAAATTGCCCCAGGTTAAGGCTCCGGCGAGCACGGAGATACTCAAAAAGCCATAGAACCATAGACGGCTCTTACCCCATCTCGTATGGCTTTTTGAAAATACGAAGGACCTCGCCATGCTGATCAGGCACATCACGCATCCGGTATAGGCCCCGATCAAATAGTAGTTCGATGCCAGGAGGAGATTGGCCGCGATCTGGAACATTAAAAGCCGGTAACGGGTCCTTTGCTGATACGAAAGGACCATGGCGATCAAGGCCAATACGCCAAACGCTTGAGCGATGTAATTCTCCATGACGTCTACACCTTACAGCAGGCAATTAAATGCCCGGGGGAAATTTCTCGAAGGGGAGGGGTGCGGCTCGTGCATTCGGCGTCCACGTAGGGACAACGCTTGGCGAAACGGCACTCGTCGGGCGGATTAATAGGTGACGAGATTTCTCCCTTAATCAGGATCCTTTCCCTGTTTTCAACAATCTCCGGAATCGGGATGGCGGAAAGCAGGGCCTTAGTATAGGGATGGAGCGTGTGGGCGAATAGCTCCTCCGTCGGCGCCTTTTCCACGATCTGCCCCAGGTACATGACCGCGATGTCGTCGGCGAAATGATTCACCACGGCGAGATCGTGGGTGATGAATATGTAGGTCAAGCCCATTTTGGCCTGCAGATCCATGAGAAGATTCAGAATCTGCGCTTGGATGGAAACATCCAGAGCGGAGACCGGTTCGTCGCATACGATGAATTTGGGTTCCAGCGCAAGGGCGCGGGCTATTCCAATGCGCTGCCTTCTCCCGCCGTCAAGTTCGTGGGGATAGGTGTTGATGAAGCGCTCGGCCAGGCCGACGGTTTCCATCAGCTCCAGGACGCGATCCTCGATTTTTCTCTTCCCGCGCATGATACGATTCGCTCGTATCGGTTCGCCAATGGTCTGGTTTATCGTGTTTCTGGGATCGAGAGAGGAAAAGGGATCCTGGAATATGATCTGCATATCCTTCCGGGTCCTCTTCATCCGGCGACCGCTCATCCGGGTGATGTCCTTGCCCTCGAACACGATCCGCCCCGACGTGGGCTCCACGAGTCGAAGGATGGTCCTTCCCGTAGTCGTCTTGCCGCAACCCGATTCCCCGACAATCCCCAAGGTTCCCCCCTGTTCCAGCGAAAAACTCACGTCGTCTACCGCATGGAGCATCCCATTGGGAGTCTTGAAGTATTTCTTAAGGTGGGAAACCTCAAGGATCAAATCAGCCATTATTCATTCCTTTCGCTGATGTATCGGACAACATGCCTGCCCCTGACTTTTCGGGACGATCGATGTGAAAGCCGATGCGGCCATATGCCTCGCAGACGACCATGTGGGAATCGGTTATCCAACGCTCTTCAGGTTTTGCGGCCGTGCATTCCGGCCCGGCGTACCTGCACCGGGGGGCGAAGGAGCAGCCTGGGGGGAGATGCGCTGGATCGGGCATCAAGCCGGGGATGGATATGAGCCGCATCGAGCGATTCCTGATATTCGGGAGGGAGTTGAACAGGCCTTCGGTATAGGGATGCTTGGTGTGGTTGAATATGTCGGCTAAGCTGCCTTTTTCCACGATGCGGCCCGCATACATGACCGCCACATCGTCACAGATGTCCGCCACGATACCCAGGGCGTGGGTGATCATGATCATGGACATGCCGCGTTCTTCCTTTAGCTTCCTCATGAGATCCAGTACCTGAGCCTGAATCGTCACGTCCAGGGCAGTCGTCGGCTCGTCGGCGATGAGCAACTGAGGATTACAGGTCAGTGCGATGGCGATGACGACACGCTGTTTCATGCCGCCGGAGAATTGATGAGGGTACTCTGAGGCTCTGTTCGTGGGAATACCCACAGTCTCCAGCATATGCATCGCCTTTTCCATCGCCTGCCTATTGGAAAGGCCCTCATGGAGGGTATAGCTTTCTGCGATCTGCTCTCCCACGGTAAAAACGGGATTCAATGAGGTCATGGGATCCTGGAAAATCATGGAAACGACGCTTCCGCGGATCGACTCCAGGGCCTTGGCCGATAGTTCCATCATCTTGTTCCCGCCGATATCGACGGTCCCGCTCTTGATGATTCCTGGCGGGCTCAGAATCAGCCTCTGGATGGCAAGAGCCGTTGTCGTTTTCCCCGCGCCCGTTTCGCCCACGAGGCCCAGGGTTCTGCCCCTTTTCAAGGAAAGATTGAGATGATTGACCGCTTCGATTACTTCTTCTTCGACTTTGTAATGAACCGTTAAATCCCTGATTTCCAAAATATTCTCTGGAAGAGATCCTATATTCATAAGCGGCATCCTTTAGCGTCTCAATTTAGGATCCAGGGAATCGCGTAACCCGTCACCCAGCAAATTGAAGGCCAATACCGTGAGCATAATCGCCAGCCCCGGGAATAACGTGAGGTGGGAATAGGTTCGTACGTACTGACGGCCTATGGAGAGCATGGCCCCCCATTCCGGGGCCGGGGCAGGAACGCCGAGACCGAGGAAGCTCAGGCCCGAGGCCGCGATAATCGCGGAAGCGATACGAAGAGTCATCTGGACGATGATGGGGGACAGGCAGTTGGGGAGGATGTGCAAGAAGATGATTCGCGGCAGTGAGAATCCGGCCGCGCGGCCCGATTCCACGAAATCCTGACGGCTGACGCTCAATGCCGTCGCGCGGGTTATCCGCACGAACTGTGGAATGCTTGTGATGCCGATAGCCAGCATCAGGTTGAAGGTCGAGGCGCCAAGGGCCGATACAATGACGATACCCATAAGAATGCCCGGAACCGCGCCCAGGATATCGGTGAGCCTCATGATGATATCTTCCGCAACTCCACAGAAATACCCGGCGATAGCGCCCAGGGTGACGCCAATGACCATCCCTATCATCACGGCCACAAAGCCTATGCTGAGCGAGTAGCGTGTGCCATATAACAGGCGGCAGAGGATATCCCGGCCCAGGTCGTCGGTGCCGCAGGGATGAGCCCAGCAAGGCCGAATAAGCTTCTGGGAAATATGGATCCCTGTTACGTCCGTGTTGTAATCCACGAGGACATTGGCGAAAAGGGCGCAAAACACCAGGATAGCGACGAATACCAGGCCTACCATGGCTCCTTTGTTACGACGAAATCGATTCCATATTTCGCCGCTTTGGCTCCGTCGCGCGTATCTTTTCGATACCAGAACCGACGTATCGCCCCCCTTCCCCGCGTCCCGCGCGGGTCTGTGCGTGGTTGCATTTTTCATTATCGCTTATATCCCTTCGCAAATTGGGCTTTTATACGCGGGTCGATGACGGCATACAACAAATCAACGAAAAGAAGAATAAAGCCAATCACCGTGCTCTTCAGGATGATACAGCCGGTCACCATGACGGTATCCCGCGAACTGAGGGAATCCACGATGAGCCTCCCGACCCCTGGCCAGGCAAAGACCGTTTCGGTCAATACCGATCCGCCCAAGCAATAGGCGAACTGACCTCCTGCGATGGTGATGATAGGGATCAAGGCGTTTCTGAGGGCATGTTTCAATATAACTTTCTTCTCGGGAACCCCCTTCGCCCTGGCGGTTTGCAGATAGTCCTGCCTGAGCACGTCGAGCATCGAGGATCGTGTGGTGCGGGCCAAGATCGCGGTCAGGCCAGTACCTATGGTCAAGGCCGGCAATATGATGTTCTTGATCCCGCCTATGCCCCCCGATGGCAGCCAGTGCAAATTGAGGGAAAAGACGATGATCAGCATCAGGCCCAACCAGAAACCCGGGATGGACTGGCCCAAGAGCGCCAGTATCAATGCGGCGTTGTCCTTATACGTTCCGCGATTCAGCGCGGAATAAATCCCCAAAGGTATGGAAATGATGATCGCCACGATCATCGAGGCCATCGTCAGCATCAAGGTGGCGGGGAATTTCTCCATGAAGGTTTGCAGCACGGGCTTGTGGGTGATATAGGACGTACCGAGGTCACCTCGAAGGAAATTCTTCATGTACAAGAAATAGCGAACAAAGACTGACTGATCCAATCCATAGGAGGCGCGAAGCTCGGCGACCTGCTCCGTCGTGAGGTTTTGATCGCCAGCGGTAACGCTGATGACATCGCCCGGGGCTAGATCCATGACGAAGTATATTAAAAAAGAAACGCCAATGATGACTGGAATCATGAGGAGAATTCGCCTAATGGCATACTTTAGCATCGCAATCAACTCCTGTCTTCATCCAGGCTTGCTAAAGCCAAGGCCGGCGCCGAATTCGCCCCGGCCTTGGCGCATTGAGGTTGCGTACAAGAACGAGAAACAACTCTATTTGGCGGATACCCTTACGTAGGTGTAATCATGAGCCCCGCTTGAGGAGAACACCGCCCCCTCGAGATCCTTGTCGATCGCCACGCCGGAATTGGCGTAATAAAGCGGAATATAGGGGCATTCCGTGTGCACGATCACCTGAATCTCCTTGTAATCTTTGAGTCGCGTCGCGGAGTCGGGCTCAGCGGCGGCGAGGTCCAGCAATTCGGCGACGCGAGGATTGTTGTATTTGGCATGATTCGCCGCGCTGGTCGGATAGAGCGTACGACGCGCATCGTCTCCTTCCGGGCCGAACGCGACGCTGTACATGATGACCTGGAAATTGCCGCTTGAGGCCTTGCTAGTCAAGCCTGCGGCATCCACCTCGTCGATAGTTACCTTGATGCCCAAGGGGCTGAGTTGCTGTTGGATGATCTGCAAGGCGTTTACTCGCCATGTGGTGCTGGTCATGAAGGAAAGGGTAAGGCCCTTGGAATACTTGGATTTTGCCATGTATTCCTTTGCTTTTTGCAGATTCAAATCGTAGTTGGCAAGGCCGACGGATTTCCAGTCGTCGAAATATCCGAATTGATAGAAGCCCCACATACCATCGGCTTTGCCGGCCAGACCGCTAGCGGCTCCGTCGATGACATCCTGAACGTTGAGGGCGTAGGCAATGGCTAGGCGCAAGTTCGCGTCGCGGCAGACTTCCGAATTCATATTGAAGGCCAGGTAGGTGAGGGCTGAGGACTGATAGCTGATCATCTTGAGCTCTTTATTGGCCTTGATGAGGTCGAGCTCTGTGTTATTGGGGGCCTGGCAGGCGTCGATCTCATGATTCTCCAGGGCTATTAGCCGTGCGCTAGCCTCGGGAATATATCGGAAACGCAGGGTCTTGGTGACGGGGAGTTCGCCCCAATACTTATCGAACCTCTCCAAGAGCGTATAGTCGCCGGATACAAAGGCCTTGTTGACCCAAGGCCCCGTGCCGATGGCCGGGCCATTTACGACGTTGGCCTCTACGGCCTTCCGGTTCAGCGCGGAGTAGTATGGAGTGGCCAGGGTAACGAGCAGGTCCATGTTGGGTTTGACGAGGTTTATGACTAGGGTGTACTTGTCGGGAGCGGAGGCCGACTCAATGGCCTTATAGAAGGCCTTAACGGTGCCGTCGCTGGCGCTTTTCCCGTATTGTATCGTGAAGAGCCAATCATCGGCCGTCATCTTCTCGCCATTGTGAAAATACACGTCGTCGCGTAGATTGAAGGTCCAGGTCTTCCTGTCACTGGATACCTTCCAGGTCTTGGCAAGTTCAGGAACGACATCCTTCGTTGTCTCATTGAATCCGGTAAGGCAATTGTGGGTAAGCTTAAACATCGTGCTGTGGGCGACATTCCCCGCGGCTGTCGGATTGGTTGTCGTCGTCTTGGATTGGACGCCGATAACGACCTCGTCCTTCCAGTTCGAAGCCGGGGCCGCACTGGCGACGCTTAGGAAAAGAACACCAAGAATCGCAACAAAAGTGATTCGTGCCGCAAAATTCCTTTTCATGGCTCGTTCTCCTTATCCATCAGAATGTTTTACAGAAACTCTCCAGTGAATATTCGCACATGACATCAAGCTCAACAATCGACAATCGACCTCAACTCATTACCGAAGCATGTTTTTCAAGTTGGAACGCGACTCGCCTTTTATGCCTCCGTTTTCGCCTGCATGCGAAATTTCGGCGAAAGACCTTGCGACGCGGCCCAAGCCTTGCCGGAACATCCGCATACGTCAAAAAGATGGAGGCATTTTTGTTTGTAGCCCTTTTCCATGACCGGCCAAAACCGATAGATATTATTGCCTTCCATCCCGTCCTCGAGTAGGGAGTCGAGACAGGCGCGCATGAGCTCATTCGCCACATTGACCTTGCAGATTCCCGAGCGGCAAGCGCGCGCGATGTTATCATCGCCCGTACCGCTCCCGCCATGCAGGACCAAGGGGACGGAAACCTTCGCGGCCAATTCCTCTAGAAGGTCGAATCGGAGTTTCGGTTCACCCTTGTAGACACCGTGGGCCGTACCGATCGCCACGGCTAGGCAATCGATCCCCGTCTCCTTCACGAAACTAGCGGCTTCGGCCGGGACGGTCAGGGCGGAGTTGCCGTCGACGGCATAGTTGACGCCGCTTCCCACATGGCCGAGTTCCGCCTCGACCTCGACGCCCACCACGTGGGCGATATGAACCATTTCGTTGACCTCGGCGACGTTTTGCTCGTAGGGCAGCGAGGAGCGATCCACCATGATGGAGCCAAATCCGGCGCGGATTCCCCTCATGCTTTCCTTGAAATTCGAAGAATGGTCCCACATCGCCGCGACAGGTACGCTCGCTCGGCAAGAGAAATCCTCTATGATACGATTGTAATAATTGATGCCGTCGGTCTGATAGTATCCGGTCAGGATGATGACCGGGGATTTGGCTTCTTCCGCGGCTTCGATGCAAGCGCGCAAGGTAAATTCGTTGGCCGCCGAAATGGCCGGGACCCCGTATCCCCTCTTCCTCGCGTTGCCAAGAATTTCCGAAAGTTTCACAAGCATATTGGACCTCCTTATGATGCAAGTCTGTAGATTTCGACGATCTCCGAGACCGTGAGCCTGGATACTCCTCCGACCCGCTGGCTCCCCGCCGTTTCCGCCGCCAGCGCCGCGAATCCGGCGAATCGCTCCTGAGTCACGCCTATCTGCGACAAGCGGGTGGGAAGACCTATTTCCGTCAGGAATTTTTCAAAGGCATCGATACCTGCGATGGCCGTAGCCTCATCCGATCCCAAGGAAGGCACTCCCATGACCTTTCGGGCGAAATCGGCGTGTTTCTTCAGGTTACGCTTGAAGCAATGACGCATCCATGCCGGGGCGATGATCGCCAGCGTTGAACCGTGAGGCTGATGCGTAGCGGTGGTGATCGGATTTTCCATGTAGTGCATCGCCCAATCCGATTGGCCTCCGAGGCCCAGCAAGCCGCTATTGGCGAGGGTCGCGGCCATTTGAAGCTCGGCGCGGACCTCGAAGTCCTCGGGGCGATCGATCACCGCCCGCATATTGTCCATCGAGGCGACGATGACGGCTTCGCATATTCTGTCCTGGAGTTCCGAATCCCCGAAGAAATAATGCTCCATGACGTGGGTTATGGCGTCAAAGGCGCCGGAAAGGGTCTGTCGCATGGGTAACGATAGGGTGAGGGAGGGATCGAGGATCGCGAAGCGGAAACGGATTGCGTCCTGGAACAAAGGGCGCTTGATTATAGGATCCCTGATGTCATCCACGATCATCGCCGTACTGGATACTTCGCTTCCCGTTCCGCTCAGGGTGACGACGCAGCCCACCGGCAAGCACTTTTCCGATTGGCGTTTATAGGAGACGTATTCGGTGAAGTCGCCCTCGTTGACGGCCATGAAAGCTATTGCTTTCGCGGAATCCATGACGCTGCCGCCGCCGACGGCGAGGATACAGTCGATTTTTTCCTTCCGGCACAATTCCGCGCCTTCCAGTACCAGGGAAAGACGGGGACTGGAAACGACGCCGGAAAGCTCGAAGACCTCCAGCCCGGCCTCCGCCAGGGAACGACGGACCGTTCCGAGCAGGGCAGACAGGTAGTCGCCGCCGTCGTGGTGGATCAGGATCCTCTTACCGTAGCGGGCCGCTTCCTCGCCGGCCTTGGCCGGGCTTCCCTTCCCGAAGATGAAACGCGTCGGCACGCAAAAGGTAAAATCTACCATCCCCTGCGACCTTTCAAAACTTGATGATCACGCGATAGGTATCGGGCCGTATGGCCGTCTCGAAGGCTTTCTTCGCATCGTCGAAGGGGATCACGGCGCTAAGGAGCTTGGATGGATCTATCAGCTTCTTGTTGAGAAGCCGGACGGCGGTGTCGAACGAGGCGACGCTGGGACTCACCGAGCCGGTGATCACTCGTTCCGTGCTGTGGATCATGTTAGCGCTGATCGCGAGGGGGTCATCCGGGTGCATGGAAGAGTACATCATGCAGCGGCCCATTTTGCCGGTCATCTCGATGGCCTGGGCCGCTACGGCGGGGAAGGCTGTCGTGTCGAACACCACGTCAGCCCCGCGCCCCTCGGTGAGCTTCTTGATGAACTCCACGGGATCGGCTTCCTTGGGCGAGAAAACGACGTCACAGCCCAAGGACTCCGCCAATTCCCTGCGGCGGGGATCTATTTCGCTCATTATTACCCGGGCGCCCCGGCGTTTCGCAGTCAGCAGGTGCAGCATACCCATGACACCGCCGCCGATAACCACAACATCGTCGCCCAGACCGATATTCGCGCGCTCAACGCTCTTGCATACACATCCCAGAGGCTCGGAGAAAATGCCGTTCTCCCAAGGCAGTTCGGGATTGAGCTTCCAGACCTTCGAAGGATCGGCTGCCTTGTACTGCGCGAAGCCGCCCGGCCCGTTCATGCCGTAGTCCTCGCTCATATTGGCGTAGGCGTTGACGCAGAGGTTTTCCTCGCCCCTGCGACAGTAATAACAACTGCCACAGGCGTGGATCATGCTGACGGTGACGAGGTCGCCGAGGGCAAAATCCTTGGAATTGATCTTGCTGCCCAGTTCGACGATCCGGCCGACCACTTCGTGACCGCCCAGGAAAGGCATGGTGGCCTTGCCGGTAGCATATACGCGCTGCTCCCAGGTGCAGATAGCGCATCCCTCGATTTTTACCAAGACCTGGTTTGGACGAGGAACCGGACAATCAATTTCTCGAATCTCGGTGGTTTCTTTACCGGTGATTGCTAGAACCTTCATTTTTTTAGGCATAAGCTTCCCCCCGACGAATAGGTACAAGCGAGAACCAAAAACTATAGTATAATGCAAATGTATCGCCGTCAACTGGTAAAACCAGTTAACTAATTGAAAAATCTGGCTCCTCTTTCAGCCGCCGACACAAGCTCCATAGCAGTACGAATAATCCGGGACCGCGACCGTGAAACCGGACAGAGGTGTTTACTTAGGCGTTTGCGTCCATGTGTTGATAGTATTCCGTATACACGCCCCGAACCATCTCCAAATGCTTTCTCATGGCTTCCACGGCGTCGTCCCTCGAATGCTGCAATATGCCGTCGTAAATAGCTTTATGTTCTAGAAATAGCTGCATGGAACCCTCTGTCCGTTTCAGCACCAGGGCTCGGGCGTCCTTGATCGAAATCTCCATCAGCGTATTGACCAATTCGGAAGCCTTGATGAGCATAATATTCCCCGTATGGTGAATGATGGCCTGATGGAATTGGATATCCGCCTCCACTCCCAAGGCGTTATCGTCTTTTTCGATCGAACGCTCCATCACTTCGAGCACTCCCTCGAGAGTACCACTAAGCCCTTCTATCGAATTCTTCACCGCCAGTTCCACCGCTTTCACTTCTATCAGCTCTCGTATCTCGAGCAGTTCCAAACCGAACCTTGGTCGCCGGCAGAACAGAGGGGCGAACAGAGCTAAAAACGGTTCGATTCTAAATTCCGTGAGATATACTCCGCTGCCGGCCCGAATGGTGATGAGGCCTACGGCCTGCATGACCCGTAACGCTTCCCTGACGGAAGGGCGACTGACTTGGAATCGTTCGCATAATTCTCGTTCAGATGGAAGTTTATCTCCAATTTTCAATTCCTCGTTGTATATCAGTTCGACAAAGCTCCCAATAATCTCCTGGTATATTTTCCGGGTCTGGACAGGTTTTATGTTCATTGTCTTCCTCTCTTATAAAGCTTCGTTCTTATCTATCAATAGTGAAGAGCGTTTTAAATACTAATGCTCCTAGAATTTGAACTATAATTTACAAGCGATAATGAGTCAACTTGTATTACCAGTTAAGAGAAGAAACACGAGACAAGATACCAAGAGGCTTTTGGAACGCCGTACTTCAGGAAGGTCGGCGGATGAACTCGCCCGACGATAGGCTCCGGCTGCAGGACTCGATTATCGAGATGAGAAGCTTCGTCCTGGCGACGAGGCTATCCTTGATCATGTATTCCCGGTCGCTATGACCATCCTCGCCTATCGGCCCCAACCCGTCGAGCACGGGAGTGCCGGTCGCCGCGATGATGCTGGCGTCGGATGTACCTGGGCGGAATTCCTCCCGAACAGGTATGCCAAGTCTTTCACCCGCCTCTCTGGCTATTCTAAACAGATTCTTATTTCGATCCGAAGCCGCCATGAGCGGACGATTGCCGACCTCGATCAAGGAGCTCGTCGTCCCGGGCGCGTCGATGCGGTTCACGATCTCGCCTAGCTTCGCCTTGACGTCCGCGATCGCTTGCTCGGAATCAAAGCGTATATCGATGGTGGCCATGGCGGCTTCGGGGACGCTGTTCGGCGCGGTGCCGCCTTTGATGCATCCGACATTCACAGTCACCCCCGGGAAGACGTCGTTCAACGCTTCGATGTCGACGACCTTCCGGGCAAGCGCCAGTATGGCGCTGGACTTCCCCGCCTGCGGTTTGGCGGCGTGCCCCGCCCTGCCGCGCGCGTGAATTTCCAGTCCCAGGCGCCCCTTCCGCCCCGTGACCACATCCCCGTTCAGGCCGCCGCCTTCCAGGACAAGGGCCAAGGCGCTCTTCCGGGCTTCCTCGGCGATGATTCCGCCGGACACGGGGGAGCCGATTTCCTCGTCGGGATTGAAGATGACGCGGAGGGGGATGCGGGCGAGAGCGCCGGAGGAATCAAGAGCCTTGAGCGCGAAAACGGCCTCTACCAGGCCTCCCTTCATGTCGATCACGCCAGGTCCGTACGCCTTCACTTCATCCTCCCGATACCAGTTGAACTGCGTATCCGCGGGGAAGACGGTGTCCATGTGGCCGACGAGGAGAATGGCTCCGGTCTCCGTGACCGGTCCCGAGGACAGGATGAGGAGGTCCCCGTGACCTTCGTTCCTGATGCGCTTGATCCGGACAGGAAGCTCCCCGACCGCCTGCAGCAAAGCGTCGCCGACGCGATCCACGCCCGGCTTGTTGTATGTGCCGCTCTGGATGCATACGAGCCTGCGCAGGAGCTCGAACATTTCGCTCCGATTTTGGTCAACGTATTCGAGTGGAGAGGTTCCCATTTTTTCGGTCTCCGTATTTGGCGAACGAAAGATCCGTCTTCCCGTATATGTCGAGGCTTGGGGGCGTACTTCTTCTCGCCTATTTCTGTTTCTTCCGCTCCACCATACTTCATATTGCCGCGTCCGCAGAAGACGGCATCCATCATCGAGGCACAGTAGCGGCGCGCGGTTCCGCGATGTCCGAGAATTGTAAGAGAGCGGCAGGCGGAGTATAACAATAGGTGCCGATGTCGTCGAGTATGTCGAGGGACTCTTCCCTCCGGAGATGTGATATGGACGATAGATTCGAGCAGGGCAGACATTTTCTCAAGTCGAACTGGCATGAGGTCAAGGAAACCCCCTCGGACCAGAGCAAAGGCTTCCCGATGCCGCTTCAGGAGGCGCCGCCCGAGGTGGACGAGAGCGTCGTCGTCCTTCCCAGGGTCGAGGACCCCTGCGCCGCGGGTCAGGGAACTTCGGGAACGCCTTCAGCTGTCCTTCTCGCCATGCTGAAGACGAGGCAGTCGCGGCGGAACTTCGAGGTCGCCAGCCTCTCCCTGAGCCAGCTCTCCTACCTTCTCTGGGCCTGCGAGGGCGTGCGGGAAAACCGGGGGAAGTACTCCTTCAGGACCGTACCCTCGGGCGGCGCCCGCCACCCCCTCGACCTCTACGTCTTCGCGCGCAGGATCGAAGGCCTCAGGCCTGGGCTCTACCGCTATCTTCCCGTGGAGCACTCCCTCGTGCTCGAGCGCGACGGCGACGATTCGCCGGCCCTGGACGAGGCCCTCATGAAGCAGCAGCGCAACTCCTCCTGCGTGTTCATGTGGGCGGCGGTGCCCTATCGCAGCGAATGGAGATACGGCAAGGCCGCGGACAAGCTCGTGGCCCTGGACGCGGGCCACTCCTGCCAGAACCTCTACCTCGCCTGCGAAGCCTTGGACCTCGCCTGCGAAGCCTTGGGACTGGGCACCTGCGCCGTGGGCGCTTACGACCAGAAGAAGCTGGACGCCTACCTGGGCCTGGACGGGGAGGACATGTTCGCCCTCTACGCGGCGCCCGTGGGGAAGCCGAAGGTGGGGACGGGGGAGCTGGACTGAAGGACGATACAAATGCCAACCATTTAAAGTGGAATTACTAAAACGACAGGCGCAAATGACAAGGAAGCCCCATTAAGATTCCCACTGTCGTTTAGGTGGATTTATTTAAACGTGGTAAAACGGGAATTTGCGTGTTGTTCGAACCAGGGGGTCAGTAATCATGCATGAGATCATCTGTCCGAACTGCGGGAAAGCATTCAAGATTGATGAGGCCGGGTACGCGGACATCCTGAAGCAGGTTCGCGACAATGAGTTCGAGAAACAGTTGCATGAGCGGCTTGAACTGGCTGAACAGGATAAACTGAACGCTATCGAGCTCGCCCAAGCTAAGGGCGCCAGGGAATTACAAACAGTTACCGCAACCAAGGATGCCGCAATTCAGGAGCTGACAGCCAGTCTCAAGGCCAGCGAGGTCGCTCAGAAGCTCGCCGTGACGGAGGCCCTAAGCGCTGTGGAAAAAGAACGTGATGCGCTTGTGAACGAACTTGAGAAGGCGAAGAATGACAAGCAAACAGCTTCCGAGCTAGGAGAAGAGAGGCTCGCGAATGAACTACAGAAAACAGCCGCTACGAAAGACGCAGTAATCCAGGGTCTGAAGTCCAGGCTCGACTCCATCGAGGTTGTGCAGAAACTAGCGATCACCGAGGCAGTTGGTGCGGTCGAGAAGGAGCGCGATGAATTAAAAAGCGGCCTCAAGCGAATAGAGCTTGAGAAGCAACTCGCCGAGAAGTCGCTCAAGGATAAGTACGAGACACAGATCAAGGATCGCGATGATACGATTGAGCGCCTTCGGGACTTGAAGGCTCGCCTGTCAACTAAAATGGTTGGTGAAACCCTAGAACAGCACTGCGAGACAGAATTCAACCGCATTCGAGCGACGGCGTTTCCGCGGGCATATTTCGAGAAAGACAACGACATTCGGACTGGCAGCAAAGGCGACTATATCTATAGAGACTTGGATGAGACTGGCACTGAGATTGTCTCGATCATGTTCGAAATGAAGAACGAAAGCGACGAAACCACAACAAAGAAGAAAAACGAAGATTTCCTCAAGGAACTCGACAAGGATCGTAACGAAAAGGACTGCGAGTATGCAGTATTAGTTTCCCTGCTCGAACCTGAGAGTGAGTTCTACAACACGGGGATCGTCGACCTGTTTCACCGCTACCCGAAGATGTACGTCGTCAGACCGCAATTCTTTCTTCCAATCATCACGCTGCTACGCAATGCCGCAATGAACTCGTTGAAGTACAAGTCAGAACTCGCCATCGTCAAGGCTCAAAACATCGACATTACAAACTTCGAGACCGAACTCGATACGTTCAAGTCCGGATTCGCACGAAATTTCGACCTTGCATCTAGAAAGTTCACCACTGTGATCGAGGAGATCGACAAGACCATTGACCACCTCAAAAAGACTAAGGAGGCGCTACTTGGCTCAGAGAACAACCTTCGTCTCGCCAATGAAAAGTTGCAGGACGTGACAATCAAAAAGCTGACCCGGGACAACCCGACGATGGCAGCCAAGTTCACCGAACTCAAGAGCTCTGGTTCTACCGTTGAGGGATGAGCCTGTCACTTTATCTCATTGCACTGCCATAAACATCTATTTCAAGCGGACAAACGGCTTCACCTGTTGCGTCTTCATTAGGCGCCTATACATTAGCAGAGCAAGAATATAAGAAGTTTTCGGCTGCAAGATATATAGTACAAGCAATTTTATATGAAAACCTGTGTACTCCAATCACTCTATATCACTAACCTAAACTAACCAGCCACGAGCCTTTCCAGTCCATCCAGTATAAGCTCTATCCCGAATTCGAAGTCCGCGTCCTCGTCGTAGCTCTGCTTCATCGCAAATTCGGTCATCTTGGCCAGGTGGGGATACGCCTGGTCCGGTATGTTCTCGCTGAAGGCTTCGGCTCGCTTTTCAGGTTCCTTTTCGCCGGAGGAGACCATGTTGAGACTCTGGCGCCCGAAGCCATACACGTAGCAGTCCAGGATGGAGAAGGCGCGCGCGGCCAGTTCGAGCGAAAAGCCGGCACGAGACAAGGTTCCGAGAATGGCGTCGAAATAGCGCAACCTCGACGGGCTGGAACTGAGGCGGGAGTCCATCAGCGCGCTTGCCCAGGGGTGTCGTTTGAAGGCAACCCAGGCCGAGAACGCCCGCTCTTTCATCGCGGCTCGCCAATCGTCGCTAACGGCGGGAATAGCGATTTCCTCCACGACGAGGTCGAGGACGCCGTCGATGATGTCGTCCTTGTTGGCTACATGATTGTACAGGGACATCGCCTCAACCCCGAGCCTCGTCCCCAGGAGGCGCATGGAAAGGGCATCCAGCCCGCCTTCGTCTATGATCGTCAACGCGGCGCGAAGCACGAGTTCCCGCGTGAGCGAAACCCTGGATCCGGACTCGGGCGTTCCAATCTTTTTCATAGACCTCCACTTGACCAACTTACAGTGTAAGTATTAGGCTTACGCTGTAAGTATACGACAGATGTCTGTACTTGCCAAGCTATAGACTCGTACTGGAGGAACGTTGGATGAGGAACTTACAGAAAGCTGGGGGCGTTTCCGCCCTCGTCTCAGCCGCATCGTATGTCTTTGCCATCGGGCTGTACTTAACGCTGATGATGCCGCTGGCGGATTCGAATCTCGGGATTGACGGATACATGGCCTTCTTTATGCCGCATAAGTCCTTGGCCTTTGTCTGGACTTTTTCCATGTACCTCGTTCACGGCGCCAGCCTCGTCGTGCTCGTGCTGGCGCTGCATGAAAGGCTCAAGGATACGTCGCCGAGGCTTTCGATCATCGCCGCTGGTTTTGGATTCATCTGGGCAGCCTTCGTTTTATTGAGCGGATTCATCAATATCTGGGGAAATGAAGCGCTCATCACCCTGTACGGTAAAAGCCGGGAACAGGCGGAAGCCCTCAAGAACGCGCTGACCATCATCACGCTGGGCATCGACTCCTCCGACAGATTCCTTGGCAGCCTCTGGGTTGGTCTTGTGAGCCTCGCGGCATTCAGGACCAAGGCATTCCCGAAGGCCTTCAACATCTTTGGCCTGGCCCTCGGCGCGGCCGCCCTGATGATCGGCTTGATCCTGCCCGTGAATGACACATCCGCCAGCTTCCTTTTTGGAGTCGGGGCCATCGTCTGGTGGCTGGCCCTGGGGATCTCTATGTTGAGGAAACAGGACATTATGCCCGCGACCTCCGCCTGACGGCTTCGATCCCGGGCTTGAATTTAGCTCTTCCCTTGAGCGATGATGAGCTTGCCGCAAGCGGATATATCGAAATTCGGTCTGGAGGATTTCATGGAACTCGATTTAGTACAGCTGCCCATCCCCGCCGACTGCAACATCGTCGTCGGACAATCGCACTTCATCAAGACGGTCGAGGACCTGGCCGAGATCATGGCCGGGTCGGTGCCGGGGGCCAAGTACGGCCTGGCCTTCAACGAGGCGTCGGGACCCTGCCTGGTGCGGACAGCGGGGAGTGATCCAGCGCTGGTGAAGGCCGCGACGGACTGCGCATTGGCCGTGGACGCGGGACATACCTTCTACCTCGTGCTGGGGCCGGGCTGCTATCCGATCAACGTCCTGGACAGGATCAAGGCCTGCCCTGAGGTCTGCGGGATCTTCGCGGCTACTGCCAACCCGCTGCAGGTGCTGCGCGCGCGGACCGATCAGGGCGCGGGCATCCTGGGCGTGGTGGACGGCTCGTCGCCCCTGGGCGTCGAGGGCGAGGCCGACCAGGCCGACCGGAAGGCCATGCTGAGACGGTTCGGGTACAAGTTCTGACTGGAAACGAGGAGGAGTCATGAGGTACGGAAGAAAGTTCGTTCCGCTGGTCCTCGCGGCCGCGATGGCGCTCGCGGCCTTGCCGATCTTCCCCCAATCCCTGAACAATGAGAACCGCGTCTCGATCGATTTCTCGCGCGTCGACGCCTACGTGCGCTCGATGCCGAAATACCCTTCGGCCGCCCTGGTAGCGGCAAGCCTGGGCAGGGCGGCAAAAACCGAGTGGGAAAAAGCCAGGGCCATCTACGACTGGGTCTG
>JAPLSO010000024.1 GCA_026398595.1 Spirochaetota bacterium
CATCACCGCGTAGGCGAGCGTCGACTTGCCGCAACCCGACTCTCCCGCGATGCCAAGGAACTCCCCCTTCGCGAGGGAGAGACTGACCCCGTCCACGGCGCGCACGAAGCCCGCCTTCGTCTCGTATCCGGCCGCGAGGTTCTCTATCTCGAGCAGATTATCCGCCATGGCTCACCTCTTCCTCAGGCGGGGGTTGGAGATCTCGTCTATGCCGAAGTTGACGAGGACGAAGGCCGTGCCGGTCAGCGCTATCAGGAGTCCGGGAGGAAGGAACCACCACCAGGCGCCGCGCAGGATGGCCCCGTTGGCCTGGGCCCAGTAAAGGATCGTGCCCCAGGACACGACCGTGATGTTGCCGACGCCTATGAACTCCAGGGTGGCTTCGGAGAGAATGGCCGAAAGGCAGACTGCGAAGAACTCGGACATGACGATGGAGATCATGTTCGGTAGGATCTCCCTGAACACGACAAAGGAAGTCCTTTCGCCCAGGAGCCGGGATGCGCGCACGAAATCCCTGTTCTTCAGGGTCAGCACCTGGGACCTGAGCAGCCGGGTCGGATAGGACCAGGAAGTGAAGGCCAGGATGAGGATGATGGGAAGCACGCCGTGCATCGGTATGTAGGTGCCGATCACGATCATGAGCGGCAGGCCGGGTATGATGAGGAAGACGTTGGTGACAAAGTTGACGATGTCGTCCACCCTGCCTCCGAGATAGCCAGCCAGAAGCGCGAGGGTGAGGGAGACCAGGGTGACGAAGAGGCCGGTGGCCAGCCCGACGAAGACCGACACCCGCGTCCCCCAGATCAGTTGGCTTAAAAGATCGTTGCCCGCGTGGTTGGTCCCGAGGGGGTGCTCGCGCGAGGGCTTCGCCCGTATGGGAAAATAGGAGGTGGTCTTCTCCCAGGTCTTCTTCACGGTGGTCGAGTAGACGGATTTTTCCACGTCTTCGCTCGGCTCTTCCTCCGAGATGATCTCGGGCTCGCCGGTTTCCGTGCTCTTGAGCAGGGTCGTCTCGATCCTGTCCGCCTTGGGCTGATAGGGCGCGAGGAGTGGGGCGAAGAGAGCCACGAGTATGAAGGCTGCGAGCATGACGAGGCCGGCCAGGGATTTTCTGTTCGACACGAGGGTCTTGAAGAAGTCTTTTATCATTTCGAACCGTCCCTCACCCTCGGATCGAGGAACAGGATGGCGATGTCGGCCAGGAAGTTGGCGACGAGGACCGAGGCCGCGATGATCAGGAATATCGCCTGCATGAGGGGGTAATCCTTCGCGTTGACCGCCTGGTAGAGCATGTAGCCCATGCCGGGATAGGCGAAGACCATCTCCGTGATGAGTCCTCCGCCGACGATGAAGCCGAAGGACATGGCGAAGCCGGTGACCGAGGGCAGGATGGCGTTCCGGGCCGCGTAGATCTCGCGCACCCTCCGGGGCGGCAAGCCTTTGGCCACGGCGAGGGTTATATACTCCTCGGCGAGGACGTTGATCATGTTGTTCCGCATCATGAGGAGCCAGCCGCCGAGCGAGCTCAGGGTGATGGTGAAGGCAGGTAGGAAGCCGTGTTGGAGCACGGAAAGCCACCAACCGAGACTTCCTCTTTGCTGATCGATGGAAAAGGCGCCGCCCAGGGGAAAGACCTTCAGCTTGAACGCGAAGAGATAGATCAGGAAGAGGCCGAGCCAGAAATAGGGAAAGCTCCGCACGAAGGTGAAGAAACCTACGGTGAACGACGTCAGCTTCCTCTGCCGCTTCCAGGCCGCCCAGATGCCGAGGAGCGTCCCGAGCGCGAAACTCATGAGGGTGCAGAGCCCCATCAGGCCGATGGTCCAGGGCAGGGCCGAGGCCAGAACCTCGGATACGGGGAGGGGAAAGCGCGAGAGGGAGATGCCCAGATCGCCTTTCAGGGTGTTGACGAGGTATTTCCCGAACTGCAGGGGCAGGGAGTCTTGAGTGTCGAGACCGAAGGCGGCCCTGACCGACTCGAGCTTCTCGGCGTCGACGCCCTCCATCCTGTCCATGAGGGCCTTGGCCGGGTCTCCGGGCATCAGGCGCGGGAGGAAGAAGTTAATCGACATCGACACGAAGAGGGTAAAAAGGAGCATCCCAGCTTTCCGGGCGAAATATTTCATCTGCCTGTCCAGGTTGGCCGCAACTGGTCTACGCGGGCTCTCCAGTGGAGAGCCCGCGTAAGCCTGTGTCTAGGTTATTTCTTGTGGATGGCGAGCATGATGGGCATTTTCTGCATCCCGATGACGCTCGGCCAGGCGTAGGGATTGTCCGCGTCGGGCCAGCCCACGAAGTTCCGAGTCGTGTATTCGAACCAGGTCGGGTTGAAGAAGAGGGGAACGCAGGGCGTATCCTTCATGAACTGGGAGACGACGGCCGACATGTAGGCTTTCTGCTTCGCCGCGTCGGGCTCGGAGCGATAGGCTTCGAGATTCTTGTCGATGCCCTCGTTCTTGTACCGCATGTTGGAGAAGATGTTGGCTTTCTTGCCCAGATCGGCGTAGTTGGCCGAATAGAGCCAGCGGTTGAACTCGTAGTAGGGGGTCGTGCCCGTGGTGATGAAGCTCACCCCCATGTCATAGTCGCCGGTCTCCAAGCGCGTCTGGAAGGGGACGGGCCAGGAGCTCTGGATGATGATGGTCTCTATTCCCACATCCTTGAGCATGCCCGCGACGGTCTCGGCTGCGCCGATCCAGTCCGTCCAGTCCGTCGGCACGTAGAGCTTGAAGGAGAGGGCCTTGCCGCCCTTCTCATAGATGCCCTTGGAGTTGAGCTTGTAGCCCTCGCCCTCGAGGAGCTTCTTGGCCTTGGCTTTGTCGTAGGGGACGTTGTAGGCGGCCTTGCCCGCCGCAGCCACGGAGGAGAAGGACTTCTTGACCGCCGTCATGTCGGCGGGAACCGGGCTCGGGCTCATCTTCCTGGTGACGTCGCGCTGGTTGATCGCTGCGGCGAAGGCCTTCCGGACATTGATGTTGTCGAAGGGTTCGCGCAGGTTGTTCAGGTAGAGGAAGACGAGGTTGCCCTCGGGGAACCAGTATTTGTTGTTCGAGTTGGCCGCCGTGTATTCGTCGGCGTTGGGCAGGGCGTAGGAGGCCCAGTCGTACTCCCCGTTCATGAGCTTGAAGGCGATCTGTTCGTTGGTGGTCGACACGTACTGGATCGCGTCGATGTAGGGGAGCGGCTTGCCGTCGGCCCCGAGCTGCCAATACAGGGGATTGCGGACAAGTTTGTACGACTGCTCGTTGAAGGAATCGGCGTCGAGGAGGAAGGGGCCCGTGCCGACGGGGTTCACGTTGCCCGTCCAGGTGAGGGGATCGGCCACCTTGGACCAGACGGCCTTGGGCAGGACAAAGAGGCCGCCGAATTTCTCGAGGGTCGTCACGTTGACCTTGGAGAAGGAGAAGACAACCTTGTTGCCTGAGGCCGTCACCGACTCAAGGCCCTCGGACCAGAGGCCGGACATGTCGAGCGCCTGGTTGCCCTTGCCGAGATTCGCGGAGAAGGCCACATCCTCAGCGGTCATGGGGCTGCCGTCCGAGAACTTGACGCCCGACCTCATGGTAAAGGTGATGTCCTTCAGGTCGCTCGACCATTTCCAGATTTCGGCCAGCCAGGGATTGGCGGTGCCGTCGGCGTTGTTGAAGTAGATGAGGGACTCGTAGATGCAGCCCAGCGCCGACTCGAGCACGGCCGGGCTGAAGGGGTTGAAGTTCTTCGGCAGGACGCCCTGCTTGGACGGCGTCATCTTCAGTACGCCGCCCCTTGCCGGGGCCTGGGCGAAGACGGACTGTGACGCGACCAGCGCCATGAGAAGCACGAGCGCAATCGTTCTTTTCTTCATCGCATACCTCCATTTTCCTATATTTTCCGGCTCAGCGGCCGGGTCATGCCAAGAGATGCACGGGGCATTTTCCCAAGGCCTGGCCTTCACCCGCCAGATAGGCGGCGAGGGCCGCGACCGAGGATTCCGTGTATTCGTAGGAGCACAGCACCAGGGGACGCGGCGCCCGCCGCTCCGCGGCGAGGTCGAGTATCCCCTTCAGATCATAGGGGCTCCGCGTGAGGGCGACAATGAGCGGCTCATCGTTTCGGGCCGAAATTTCGAGGGCCTTTTCGAGCAATGAACGCTGCCCCGCGCGCAGGAAGGGGGCGGACAGGGCCAACGCGACGCGAGGGAATTCCCTGTTGCCCGGCTTTTCCCATCCATCCACGGTTTTGTCCAGAAGGCGGACCGTCGCGTCGATCTCTTCGGTCCCGGAGTCAAACGGAAGCTTGAGGGCTCGTGCCCGCGAGCCGGCCGCGACGTGGTTCAGGGCTTGGCTTTGAGCCAGGCTCTCAGCCAGACTCGGGACTGGCGAACCCTCCTCCGCGGCCGAGGAGGCGGAGGATCCAACGTCGACGAGGAAACGCAGGGCTGAATTCGGAAGATGCCGGGCCTGTTCTTCCGACAGCGTCCCCGGCGAAAGGATCGTGAGGGAGCCTGCGGCCGTCCTGGCCGAAAGGGCCAAGGCTTCAGCCGCCCGGGTCGCCGCTCCTTTCCTCTGAGCCCCGCCCCCGAGGTCGTACAGCTTCTTGAGCCGCGCTATCCGCCTCACCGATTCATCGATCCGGCTCATGGGTATGCGCCCGTCCTCGACCGCCTGCGCGATCGAGGACGCGGCTTGTTCCTGAATCTCGGCGGTATGGCTGACGAAGAGCAGGTCGACCCCGGCCATGACGGCCATGGCGAAGCGGTCGCCGTACCTGTCGGCCACAGCCTTCATCTCCATGCAGTCGCTGCAGATCAGGCCCGTAAATCCCAGCTTATTCCTCAAGAGTCCGGTGAGCACTCTCGAAGAAAGCGTGGCTGGAAGGGGATCGGGCTCCACCGCGGGGAAGCGTACGTGCGAAGTCATGATGGCGGGTATACCCTCGGCGATGAGGCGTTTGAAGGGAAGGAGCTCGACCTCGTCCAGACGCGGAAATCCATGCGGGACGAGAGGCAGATCCAGGTGCGAGTCCACGGCCGTATCGCCGTGCCCGGGAAAGTGCTTGGCCGTCGCCACGACGCCCCCCCGGGCGAGGCCTCTCGCGAACGCCGAGGCCATGGCCGCCACGACGTGGGGGTTCTCCCCAAAGCTCCGCACGCCGATGACGGGGTTTGCGGGGTTGACGTTGACATCGGCCACGGGCGTGAGGTCCCAGTCGATGCCAAGCTCCCTCAGCTCGGACCCGCAGACTTCGCCCAATGCCTCAATGTCGGCCAGAGAGACAGCCCCTCCGAGAAATGCGGCGGACTGGGCCATGGCGCCGGGAAGGGGCGTCAAGCCCTTCCGGATCCTCGCCACCGTCCCCCCTTCCTGGTCTATGGCGACGAGAGGCTCGAGGCCCGTAGCCTCGAGTACGAGCCTTCTCCCCCGCGAAGCTGAATCGGCGGCGGTTTCTGCGCTGTATCCATTTCGCGCGAAGAGGATAAGATTGCCGGCCAGGGTCTTCCTCAGCGTTCTTTCGAGGATGCAAAAGCCCTCCTCGCCGGAGGGGAAACCGATCGCCAGCATCTGCCCGATTTTCCAGGGGAGGGGCGTTGCGGTGTAATCGCCAATGGCGATTACACCGGCGATCACACCGGCGTCAACTACACCGGTGGCACCCGCGCCGGCAAGGGCTTTTCCCGGCGGCAGGCCGGGGATGGCTTCGACCATAGGCGTAGAAGTATAGATCGGAGCTTTGCTGGGTGCAATGAAAATAACAATCCTTGACAGCCCCGGACCGCCATTTCATCATGGATGGATGGAAATAGTCAGGCTGGACCTTGGGCTAGGCGCGGGAAAAGGACTTCTTGAGCTGTGGAACAAATGTCTTGGCCCCTCATTCCCCCTGGACGCCAGACTCCTGCGCCAGAGAATCGCCGTCCCGGGGGTCGAGCCTGCCCTCTTCGCGATTCAGGGCCTCCGAGGTTCTCTTTCTGGGGCCGCAGTCGTCAAACGACCTGCCTCGGACGCCCCGAATCCATCCACCTCCTACATCAGCTTCCTCCTCGTGGCGCCCGAATGCCGCGGCAAGGGCATGGGAAGCCGTCTCCTCGAGGAGTCCGAGTCTTGGTGCAGGCTGAAAAATGCTCAGAGACTCAGGCTGGGATCCGATCCAGGTCATATCTTTCCCGGATTCCCCGTCGAGGATTCCCGGGAATCGTCGGCTGCCAGGATTTTTTTCAAGACGAGAGGTTTCATCGACGAAGGGATCGAGGAGGACCTCATAGCCGATCTGGGGACGATGGATCTTTCGCTTGCCGCCTCCCTTCCTCCCGGCCTCGAATGTTCACCCTGTAAGCCGAGGCTCAGGGGCCCGCTGGACGTATTCCTCGCTTCCTCCTTCCCCGGCAGATGGAGGGCTGACATTGCCCAAGGCTTCGCCTCGGGGACAAGGGACGAGGATATCGTCCTCCTTGTCGAAACAGCATCGGAAACCGTGCAAGGCTTCGCGCGGATAGGCGACTCATCCAGCCCCGACCTCATCCCCGGCCTGTTCTGGAGGCCGCTTTTAGGCCCATTGCCGGGCGCCCTCGGGCCCATAGGCATAGCCGCTTCCCTCCGGGGAAGGGGTCTCGGCCTCGAACTCCTCCGCCGATCCCTCGCCGAACTTAAAAGCCGCGGAGCCAGGAATACGGTGATCGACTGGACCGATCTCGGTCCCTTTTATGCCAGGCTGGGATTCGTTTCCTGGAAACGCTACCTCATGATGTCCAGACCGCTCTAATCCACCGAAGTCATGCTTCATTCCGTGACAACAACGCCTTCCAAGCTGTCACGAAAATGAACAATGTTAAAAGGGCGCAGAGCTAAATCAATTCGAGCCAGGAAAGCGGCCATCACCAACCTGGGCTTTGCCGGTGAAGAGCATGGCGAAATGCCTGCCTTTTAAGGCGTAAAGCTGATTTTTGAAAAACTTTACATTTCCGGCACATAAATTGCATAATTAATAGAAGTTATCCCCGTCCGAGGCGTTGTTCCTGAAAGCGTGGACGGCAGATTTCCATAGTGATATCCAGGAGGCGTGTATGAAAAGAAGCGTCATCGCCCTCGCGATGGTCCTGCTCATGGTTTTCGGTGCCGTGCAGGTTTTCGGCCAGGCTTTCAAACCCAAGGCAGAATACACCATGCAGGTAAACGTAGGCCCTCTGTACGACTGGGGCGTCGGAGCCCAGCGCTGGGCCGATCTGGTCAAGGAAAAGACGGGCGGTAAAGTAGTGGTGAAGCCCTATTTCGGCTCTTCCCTCCTCGCCGGCAAGCAGACGAACTGGTACCAGGCGGTCTCCGACGGCTCGATCGATTTCGTCGTCGAGTCCACGATCAACGCGTCCAGCGTCATCAAGTGCCTCAACCTCTTCAATCTTCCCTTCCTGATGCCGAGCTACGAATCCGTCGACAAGATCGAGCAAGGCAAGGCCGGCCAGATGGTCATCAAGGAAATCGAAAAGGGCGGCGTAAAGTTCCTGGCCTGGGGTGAGAATGGATTCAGGCAGGTAACGAACTCCAAGCACGAGATCAAGGCGCCGGCAGACATGGTTGGACTCAAGTTCCGCGTCGTGGGCTCGCCGATCTTCATCGATATGTTCAAGGCCCTTGGCGCCGATGCCGTGTCCATGAGCTGGGCCGACGCAGTCACCGCGTTCCAGCAGGGCGTCGTCGACGGCCAGGAGAACCCCAAGTCGGTCCTCACCGTCGTCAAGATCTGGGAATACCACAAGTACCTGACCAACTGGTACTACGTCCTCGATCCCCTTGTCTTCGGCGTGAATGCCAACGTGTGGAAGTCCTTCCCCGCCGATATCCAGAAGGCTATTCAGGACGCGGCGCTTGAGGCCGGCGAATACGAGAAGACTCTCGCCAGGACTTTCGTGGATGGGACCAAGTCCGTCGAAAAGCTTAAGACCAAGTACGGCGAAACCGCTGTCGATGCCTATGCAGCTGCCAGGGCCAAGGGCATGGTCATCACCGACCTCACTCCCGCCCAGATACAGGTCTTCAAGGACAAGCTGGCGCCCATCTACGACAAGTGGGTCCCCCAGATCGGCAAGGCTATCTACGACGCCGCAGTCGAGGACATGAAATAGAGACAGGCTCGAAGCCTGACATCAAGAGATCCGGGGAGAGGAAATATCAGCCCCTCCCCGGACAGTGTTTTCGAGCCAAACCTTCGCTCCACCTGTTTCGGACCGACGAAGGTTTCTTCATATCCGGAGCAAGCAATGGCAGAAAAAAAGAAATACAAGTTCGACGAACTGTTAGGCGCCTTCTTCCTGGCGGTCATGTCCCTCATCACCTTTGTCAACGTGTTCAACCGTTTTGTTTTCCACGCAAGTCTGGCCTTCAGCGAGGAGATCACGGTAAATCTCTTTGTCTGGATAACCCTTTTGGGCATATCGATCGCCTTCCGCAGGGGCAGCCATCTCCAGATGACGAACCTCTACGATAAGTTCTCGCCTCGGTTCAAGAAGATTTCAATTGTAGTTTCTTGTGCCCTCGGCGTGGTGGTTTTCGTTTTCCTGATTTTCAATTCCTGCAAAGAGATTCTGAAAAACATGACCTTTTATCATACAACATCCGAGGCGCTTGGAATTCCAAGCTGGATCTACAGTCTGGGTACGCCGGTATTCTCCCTCTTCGTCATCAAGGAAATCGTCGCGAGTTCGATAAGGAACCTCAAGATCAATACGGCCGCGTCCAAGAATGTCGGAAAAGCCGAAGGGGGTAAATGATGGCAAGTCTCATCGTATTCGGCGTATTCGTCGTTCTTCTCGTCATAGGCACGCCGATCGGCCTTTCTCTCGCCACGGCCGCCATGGGCGCCATTATCAAGTTCGGCCTCGGAACGGCTATGATATCGCGCAACTTCGAGGCGAACATAGGTAAATTCCCCCTCGTGGCGATACCCTTCTTCATCCTCGCCGGCTTTCTCATGGAAAAGGCGAAGATAGTGGACGGCATCTCCAAGTTCGTCATCCTCGTCGTCGGAAGGGCGACGGGCGGACTCGCCATCGCGGCCGTCGTCACCTGTATCTTCTGGGGAGCCATATCGGGCTCGGGCCCGGCAACGGCGGCCGCCCTGGGAATCGTCTTCATCCCCACGATGATCAAGCAAGGCTACAACAAGTACTTCGCGGCGAGCACAATCGCGGCGGGAGCGGGACTCTCGAGGCGCCCTCTTCCTGGGCGGCGTCATCCCCGGCATCATCGTTGGGCTCTTTCTCATCTTCCAGGTTTACATAAGTTCGAAGAAGCACGACTTCAGGGGCATTTCGGAACGCGGTACCTTGAAGGAGATAGGAAAGGCTTTCGTCGGGGCCTTCTGGTCGCTTCTGGCGCCCGTCATCATCCTCGGTTCGATTTACGCAGGCATCTGCACGCCGACCGAATCAGCGATAATGGGCGTCTTCTACGCCCTTTTCGTCGGACTCTTCGTCTACAAGACCATCACCCTGGATCTCCTCATTTCGGCCCTCTCAGACACCGTCGTTTCCTCGGCTGTCGTCATGCTGGTCGTAGCCATGGCCGGCCTTTTCTCCTGGGCGGCTTCAACGCTCGGCGTCATCGACGCGGCTGCCAAACTGGTCTCGAGCCTCACCACGAACAAGATAGTGTTCCTTATGCTTATCAACATGGTAATGCTCATCGCGGGCATGTTCCTGGACGCTATATCCATAACCTATGTCTTCATGCCCATCATCCTGCCCGTCATCCTGAAGCTGGGAATCGACCCCCTCTTCTTCGGCGTCGTTCTCGTCGTCTCATTGGCGATAGGCCAGATAACGCCTCCCGTGGCGGTCAACCTCTATGTCACGTCCAATATCATCAAGAGCAACATCAACAACGAGATGATCAGGTTTGTCATACCCATGGTACTGGTTTCGATCGTAGCCCTTGTGGTGATAACCCTCATACCCCAGCTCTCGCTCTGGCTCCCCGTATCGGCGGGACTCTATAAACCGATATTCTGACCTGATCGTCAGACTAAGGGCTAAAAGAAGGCCGTCCGGGAAACCGGACGGCCTTCTTTTTAGATTGAGCGAATCAGGATGGCCCCTGTCGAAAGGCCGACGCGGGCGGGCTTAGAGAGAGTACTGTCGCATCTTCCTGTAGAGGGTATTCCTGCTGATGCCGAGGCGCTTGGCACAGATAGAAATATTGCCCTCTGTCTCCTTGAGTGCCTGGCGGATGGCGTTCCTCTCCACGTCCTCGAGGTCGAGAACAGTGGCTTCGGTCTCCTTGGGATTCTTCTCCACGAGACGGTGCTGGATGCTCGTGAGTATGTAGTTAGGCAGGCCGGCCATGGTTATTCGATTCGTTTCCGAAACGATGATCGCCCTCTCGATGACGTTCTCCAATTCGCGCACGTTGCCCGGCCACGAATACTCCCTGAAGGCCGTAAGGACTTCCCCGTCGACCTCGGGGATGGCCCTGCCGTAGTGGAGGGCGCCCTTCATGGCCAAGTGGGAGACAAGGAGAGGAATGTCGTCGAGGCGCTCGCGCAAGGGGGGGGGGCGTACGCAGAGAACGTTGAGCCGATAATAGAGATCCTCCCTGAACCGACCCTTGGATATCTCATCGGCGAGATTCTTGTTCGTCGCGGCTATGACCCTCGTGTTGACGGTGATGGTCTTAGTGCCGCCTATCCGGGTAAAGCTCTTGTCCTGGAGGACTCTGAGAAGCTTGGCCTGCATGTCGGGAGGCATCTCGCCTATCTCATCCAGGACGATGGTGCCGCCGTCGGCTTGTTCGAACTTGCCGGAAAAGCCTTCCTTCCGCGCTCCCGTAAAAGAACCCGACTCGTAGCCGAAGAGTTCGCTCTCGATGAGGGAGGGGGGGAGGCTGGCGCAGTTCACGATGACGAGAGGACCGGAGGCCCGGGCCGAGGCCTGGTGAATGGCATGGGCAAACATCTCCTTGCCCGTTCCGCTTTCTCCCTCGATGAGGACGTTGGCGTCGCTTTCGGCGGCTATCCTCGAGAGGTTGATCGCCTCAAGAAAGACGGGTTCCTTTCCGACGATGTCCGAGAAACTGTACCTGGCCTTGGGGCTAGCCATCCTGAGGGCCAGCTTGTCCTGCGGCTCGATCGGTCTGAACGTGTCGATGACCCCCAAGATCCGGGATCTCCTGTCCCTGAGGACGATAGCCGACTTGAGAAAGCGCAGCCTACCCCTGCTGGGGCTATGGATGTAAATCTCCCGCTCCAGGTAGCCCTGTCCGTTCGCAAGGACTTCAAGGATGACGGGCTTGAAGTCGACGAGCTCGGCCACATCGCGGCCTATGGATGCGGCTTGGTCCAATCCCAGGATGACTGCACCGCGCTTGTTGAGATGGACGACCTTGCCCTGGGCGTCCAAGACCAGCACCCCGTCCGAGATCGACTCGAACAGGGCTCTGAGGATATACTGGGAACCGAGGCCAAAAAAGTCACCTATTTCCCAATCCCTCTCGTCCAGGTCAATATCAACAAGATGAGTGGTTTCCTTCCAGGGGATCATCATTGCCTCACTTTGTGACAGCAGTTGAAGTGTAGTGTCATATTTTGGAGCAGTCAAATGAAAACGATAGAGCCGCTTGAATATGGGGCGATGCTGCGAAAGGCGGCTTCGTCAGCCTTTCGAGCGTCTAGACCATCTCTCCTCGCGGAAGCGGGCACTGCCGTGGAAAAACAAATGCTTATTCCAGTTAGGCATGATACTTGCAAGAAGTATTCCGGGAGGAAGCCATGCCATACCAGAAACGAGAATTCCCGAACAAATTCGCTGACCTACCCAAGGAAGAGAAGATCGGCCTCCTGAGGACGATGATCCGAATCCGCAGCTTTGAAACACGGGTCGAGGAGCTTTTCCTCAACAGGAAAATTCCCGGCTTCGTCCATCTCTACATCGGAGAGGAGGCCATAGCCTCGGGGGTCATGGCCAATTTGGCCAAAAGCGACTGGATAACTTCGACCCATCGAGGGCACGGCCACGCCATCGCCAAGGGTGCCCAAATCAACAGGATGATGGCCGAGCTTTTCGGCAAGAAGACTGGTTACTGCAAGGGCAAGGGCGGCTCGATGCACATCGCCGACTTCTCCATCGGCATGCTGGGCGCGAACGGTGTCGTGGGCGGCGGCTACAACATAGCCGTCGGTGCAGGCATGTCATCGATAATCAAGAAAAGCGGCCAGGTAGCGGCCTGCTTTTTCGGCGACGGCGCTTCCAACCGAGGGACCTTCCACGAGGCACTCAACCTGGCCGCCGTCTGGAAGCTGCCCGTCCTCTTCGTCAACGAAAACAATCAGTGGGCTTCGACGACACCCGTCTCCTATGCCACTTCGGTCGCCAGGATAGCCGACCGGGCAAAGAGCTACGGAATCGAGGGCTATACCATCGACGGCAATAATGTCATCGAAGTGTACAACGCCGCCGCCGCGCTTGTGGAAGCGGCGCGAAAAGGCAAAGGCCCGGCTCTCCTCGAGTGCGTCACCTACAGGATAAAGGGGCATTTCGTCGGCGATCCGGAGAAGTACAGGACCAGGGAAGAAGTACAGAAGCACTTCACGGAGAATGATCCTATCAAGCGCTATATCACGTATCTCGAGGAAAAGGGCGTCATTGACGAGGCTGGCGTTGAGGCTATAGAGGCCGATGCCGTCCGCGAGGTGGCTGAGGGTGAGAAATTCGCCGAGGAAAGTCCCTACCCGGAGAAGGAGGACGCCTACAACGACCTCTTCTCGTTCTCCCCCAACGAGTTCCCGGAGGTGGTCAAATGAGGACGATCAGCTTTTCTCAAGCCACGCTCGAGGCTATGCAGGAGGAGATGCGCAGGGATCCCCTGGTCTTCGTCTATGGTGAGGACATAGTCAGGCAGGGCGGAATCTTCGGCCAATTCAAGGGGCTCCCGGAAGAATTCGGCGACAGGATACGCGACGTACCAATCAGCGAGACCGCCATCGTCGGAGCCGCGCTCGGCGCCGCCCTCACGGGCACGAGGCCGGTCGCCGACATGCACTTCGCCGATTTCATAGGCGTGGCTTTCGATGAGCTGGCCAATCAGATAGCCAAGAACCGTTACATGTTCGGCGGCCAGGCCAACATCCCCCTCGTCATCAGGGCTCCCGACGGGATAAGCAGCCAAGCGGCGGCCCAGCACAGCCAGAGCGTCGAGGGCTGGGTGCAGAACATCCCCGGCCTCATCATCGTGACGCCATCGAGTCCGGCGACAGCCAAGGGCCTCCTCAAATCGGCCATCCGACAGAACGACCCTGTCATCTTCTTCGAGCACAAGCTTCTCTACCCACAGAAGGGTCCCGTCCCGGAGGAGGAGTACCTGACGCCCATTGGCAAGGCCGAAATCCGAAAGCCTGGCAAGGATGTCACCATCGTCACCTACTCCATCATGGTCCAGAAAAGCGAAGAGGCGGCGATGGAACTTGAGAAGGAGGGAATCTCCGCCGAAGTAGTCGACCTTCTCACCCTGAAGCCCTTTGACCTGGCGACCGTCGTGGATTCGGTCAAGAAGACGCACCGCTGCGTTGTCGTCCACGAGGCTGTCGTGACGGGAGGACTTGGCGCTGAGATTGCCGCTCGTGTCCAGGAGAAGGCTTTCTTTTATCTCGACGCTCCCGTGCTCCGCGTCGGCGCCAAGAACCTGCCTATCCCCTTCAGTCCCGTCCTCGAGAAATTCGTGGCGGCCAACCAGGAGGACATCAAGAAGGCGGTGCGCGCGGTTCTCTATAGGGAGGGCTGAACCATGGCCTTGGAAGTCCTGATGCCGCAGCTAGGCCTCACCATGACCGAGGGCCTTATCACCGAGTGGAAAAAGAAACCCGGAGACAAGGTCCTAAAGGGTGAGTTTCTTTTCAGCGTTGAAAACGACAAGGCCACTATCGACGTAGCCGCCCAGGCTGACGGCGTCCTGTCCAAGGTCCTCGTCAAGGAGATGGTCACTGTCCCCGTGGGTACCGTCGTAGGCTACCTGACAGCACCGGGCGAAGCGGTGGTTGACGACAGGCAGGGAGCGCCTGGCGCCGGGCCTATACACGCGGCGCCCTCATCCGGGCCCGAGAGAGGACCAGCTGTCGGACAGAGAGCGGCCGACATGCCTTTTGGCACCGAGACCAGCGCAATCCGGCAGCGGGAAATCCCGAAGCCGTCCGTAGATGGCTTCGTCCTCGCTTCTCCCCTCGCGCGCCAGCTTGCCGAGTCCCTGGGAATCAACCTCGCTGATCGGCGCGGAACAGGGCCCGAGGGCGCCGTTCTCGGCAGGGATCTGCCCAGGACAGAGACACTCAGAGAGGCGGAACACTACGCCGCCGAACTGCGCCCGGCGCCATCTGCTTCATCCCCCGGCCCAGCGGCTCCGAGCAGCGTCATCGTTCTGACGAGGATCCAGAGGATAGCGGCCGAGCGGATGACGGAGAGCTGGAACACGATCCCGCAATTCACCCTCTATGACGAAGCCGATGCCGGCCGGATACTCGAATTAGCCGAACGCCTTAAACTGGGCGGCAGCCCCGTTTCCCTGACGGTGATCCTGGCAAGACTTCTGGCGGCCGCGGCCGAACGCCATCCCCTCGTCAACGCCATGTGGATGGGCGACGGCAAGGTCCGCTGTTTCGCTATAGCCAACGTCAACGTGGCTGTGGATACGGCCGAGGGCCTCGTCGTCCCCGTGCTCAAGGCCTGCGCCTCCCGGAGTTTCTCCTCCCTGGGCGTTGAAATGAAGGAACTCGTCGAAAAGGCCAGGGCTAAAGCCCTAGGCCCGGAAGCCTATGAGGGAGGGACCATTACCCTTTCCAATCTGGGCATGTTCGGGATATGCCGATTCAGGGCGATCGTGAACCCTCCCCAGACGGCCATCCTCGCGGTAGGGAAAATATCCGAGAAAGTGAAGAGGGTTGGACCGGGGTTTGAGGCGAGGAAATTCATCGAATACAGTCTGACGGCCGACCATCGCGCCGTGGACGGAGTCTACGCGGCGCGGTTCATGGCCACCTTCACTTCTTTTGTCGAGAATCCTCTCCTGCTCTTGGATTGAGAGCACGAAATCTGTATCCGCCAAGCCCCGGAAGCACAGTCCGCCGGGGCTTTTTTCATCATGCGGGCTTATGGACGTCCACGCTGCCCTTCAGCTCGGCCCCATCGAACATGGAGAGGCCGGTGGCCGTGATGTTGCCTTCGACGACGGCCTTGGGATTGAGAGTGACACGCTCGGTCGAGGCAATGTCGCCGACGACAGACCCGTTGATGTCGATGTGGCCGCCCTTGATGTTGCCGTTCACCTTCGATTCCTCGCCGATAAGCACAGTGCCCGTACTCTCGACATCGCCCTGGACTGTCCCTCCCTGGAGGGAAAGGGAGCGCACGTGTACTTTACCCTCGATCTTCCCCTTGACGGAGATGTCGCCCTCGCAGGTCACATCGCCCAGGATGGAGCCTTCCATGAGGATGTTCGAGGTCGAAGTCACCGAACCCTTGATGACCATGTCCTGGGTTATCACTGCCTGATCGAGACAGGCAGGTTTCGGAGAGAAAGGTTTCCCGCCCGGCAGGGAATCCGCGGCCTTTCCGGGCCCATCCTCCCCCGTCGCACCAGGCGAGGTCACAAGGCTTCCCAGAGTGGCCTCGGCTGCCTCTGACCTCTCGCCCGACCGCAGTGTCCCACTCAGCAGCTCGTCGAAAGCCTTGGAGAAATTCCCTTCCTTTTTCACGATCCCATCCTCCTTTCCGTTCTCTGCTCAATCAGGATACACGAAAGCAGGGGGCTTGATGGAGCTGTCAAGCTTCCTGAAGACATAGCCTTCCTTCGAGAGCGTATCGATGACCACGGTGAGGGCGGCCTCGAGGGCAGGACTGCCGTTGTCATGCAGCAGCACGACGGCGGGCCCCCAGCAGAGTCTGACGCCATTGATGACGTTCGCGGAGATATCCTGAGCTGCCGCCTTTGCTACCGTGTCGCCTGCGCTCACGTTCCAATCATAGTATACGAAGCCCCTTCGCAACATCTCTGAGATCATGGTTTGGTAGGACGCGGCGTTGAAGATGTTGATCGATCCCCCCGGAAAACGCAGAATCGCAGGAGCCTGGCCAGTCTCGTTCTTGATGTAGAGGAAGTCATGGTAAAAATCGTCCAGGAGCATGTACATTGAAGCGTAAATAGCCTTGTAGCGGTGGGAGTAGCTGTGCATGCCCACCTCGTGCCCCTCGCTGACGGCCCGTTTGAGCTGGTCGCACAGCCACCGGTTCGATTTGCCGGTGACGAAGAAGGTCGCTTTAACGTCTTTTGACTTGAGCAGGTCGAGAAGGGAAGCCGTCCCCATCGAAGGTCCGTCGTCGAAGGTAAGGAAAACCTGTTTGGAAGCCGTCATCATATCGGAGAAGCCATGGAAGTCAGCCTTGAAATCGGGATAGAGAAGCTGGTAGCCTAACATGGGCTGGGCTTTCGAGATCGCGGCCGGTTCGAGCTGGGTGGCTCCCACGGTCACGACGTCGTCGGCGAGAACCGTGTTATCGGGCTTTTCCTTAAGCTTCTGGTTCTGGTGGAAGAGAAAGAGGGAGAAAGTCGTAGGGACGAGGATCAGCGCCGCCGTCACGGAGAGTATCAGGCGTTTATAGAAGCCAATACTTTTCTCTTTCACTATTTGATCTCAATAAAGCAACGAATTGGAATAGGATTATAGCATAAGGAATCGTGGGCACAAGTGAAGAATCGCTATCCAAGGCCCGATTCCGGGACTCCGGATAGCGGTTTCACGCGTGGATGGCTCTGCCCAGTCCAGCCTTCGCCGCCTCCATCACGCCCTCGGAAAGACTGGGATGGGCATGGATGACTCCTGCCACATCTTCAAGGCCGAGGCCTGACCGGGAGGCGAGAAGAAGTTCGTGTATCGTTTCGGTACAGCCTAGACCGACCATCGAGGCGCCGAGTATCTCGCCCGAGTCAGGCGCGTAGATGATCTTTATCTGTCCCTCCGCGGCTTCGGTAGCCACAGCCTTCCCAATGCCCCGGTAGGGGAATCGGGCTATTTCTATCCTCGCCCCCAGGTCCCTGGCCTTCCTCTCCGAAAGGCCAAAGGAGGCGAGCTCCGGTTCGCAGTATACAGCGCTTGGGACAGCGTAGGGATTTATCCTGGATTCCTCGGGACCTTCGGCGCCGAGAAGGACCTGGGCGATGCGCTGGACCGCGATCTCTCCCGATTTGGATGCAGCATGAGCCAACTGGGGCTGGACGGCTATATCGCCGATCGCATAGATGCCCTCAACCGATGTCTCGTAGAAGTCCCCTGTCTCCACGAATCCGCGCGGCATGGAAACGCCGAGCGCCTCGAGGCCCAAGCCTTCCGTGTTGGGTGCCCTGCCCACGGAAACGAGGAGCTTCTCCGCCGCAATGACCGTCTCGTTTGTATCCTTGAGTTGAAGGCGGAGTTCGACGCCCGAACCGGTCGGGACGGCCTTTTCGGACTTCGCCCCCGTATGAACCTTCACGCCTCGCGAAACGAAGGCCTTTTCTACGATCGCCGCCGATTCCTCGTCTTCCAGGGGTAGGACCTGGCCCATGAGTTCGATCACGGTCACTTCGACGCCGAATGAGGAAAGCACATAGGCGAACTCCATCCCTATGGCACCGGCACCGAGGATGGCCATGCTTTTAGGCAGCCTTTCGGAAAGCAGAAAACCCGAGGAAGAGAGGATGTTTTTCTCGTCGACGGCAAAGCCGGGCAGGGACCGGGGCCTCGAGCCTGTGGCCAGGATTATCGCGCGGGCATGAAGAAGTGCCTCTTCCCCGGCAGAGCGGACAAGGACAGTCCTGGCGCCATCGAGAGAGCCCTCGCCCTTCATGAATTCCACCTTGTTTTTCCTGAGGAGAAATTGGACGCCTTTGGAGAGGCGTTCCGCGGCGAGCCGCGAGGCTTTCCATACCTGGGAATAATCGAAACCCGAGAGGTCAACCTTGGCTCCTGTCTTTTCGAGGAAGGCAAGCCCGCCGCGATAGAGTCCCGCCTGGTGGATCAGGGACTTGGAAGGGATGCAGCCTATATTGAGGCAGACCCCGCCCACCTGGTCCCTCTCGACAAGAGCCGCGCTCAGGCCCAGTTGGGCTGCCCGTATCGCCGCCACGTAACCGCCTGGGCCCGCACCGAGGATCACGACATCGAAAGCTCGTTCCTGCATCGCTGCTTCTCCTTTATGAAGGACTTCGAAAGCTCTGTCGCGAGACTGAAGGAAAACGGCGAACCGAGAAAGCGTGTCAGGCTTTCCTGCGGTCGAACGGTCCCCCCTTCGAAGCGGGCCACCCTGCCCTTCTCGACAATGACTTTAGCACCGGATGCGCCTGCGTCTCCGAGGTCCAAGGCAAAGGGAGGAGTGGTTCCGCAGCGCCATTCGTCGGAACCGAAAAGACCGCGCTCGCGCTCGAAGGCCTCGGGATCGATGGATCCGAAAGAAAGAGGAACCGGGGGACACCCCGAAATGAACCGCGCTATGGCCGCGGCGGCCTCGAGGGGGCTAAAAGCGAGGCTGCCGCCTGAGAGGTTGGCAGTCTTGGCCGGTATGGAGCGCAAGGAGAGGTCGTCCCGGGTTTCAAGCCCTCCGAGCGATGAAACGAGAGCGGATAGATCGGCCGAGACGAGGAGGGTGCCGTGATGGAGAACCTTTCTGGAATCGAAGCGCCGCGCAGTACCCGAAACCTTGGCCCCCTGCCCAGTATCCCCTTCGGCCAGGAACAACCCACCGCGCGGCCCGGGGATGACCTTGCGCCCCAGTGAGGATACAGCATCGGCCATGAGAGCGAGTTCGGCGTCTTTGTCGTGGGCGTTTCGGGGAACGATGAAGGCCCAGTTCAGGTTCCCGGCGTCGTGGTATACGGCTCCTCCGCCCGAGGTCCGCCTGAAGAATGGCAGAGGCGACGACGGGGCGATCTCCTTCCAGGGGTTCTGGTTCTTCCCGATGATAACAGAGGGGAAATCGACATAGAAGAGAAGAAGAAAGCGGTCGGACGGCGTCTCCGAGAGGAGACAGGCCTCGGCCGCCAGATGATCGATGGGGGAAAGACCTTCAAGCAGGAAGGATTCGAACTTCATGGTTGCATTCTGGACAAAAGAGACCTTAGTGCCTCTTTCAGTCCGAGTACCCCCTGTAGCGCATATAGAAGAAGAGTGTGGCGGTCATGAGGGCGTGGCCGTAGTCCTCGGCGCCGATTAAGTCTATAGCCTCGCGCTCGGGTACGAGGAGGACCTCGATATCCTCGGTTTCATCGAGCTTCTGTTCAACGTCGAAGAAACAGCCCTCGGCTATAAAGGCATGAAATGTATTGGTCATGAAGGCGGGGTTGGGCGAAAGGTTGCCTAAGGGGAGTATCATCTCGGCCCGGTAGCCCGTCTCTTCGAGGAGTTCCCGCATCACGGCCCTAACTGGATCCTCCCCGGGATCGACAGCCCCGCCGGGAAACTCGACGGAAACCCTGCCAGTCCCGTGGCGGTACTGCCGGATCATGACGAATTTTCTGCCCTCGGCCGTGTCCACGACAGGGATGACTCCACCCCAGTCCGGTGCCCCGATGAGGTAGAAATCGCCGTGCTTGCGTCCGTCGCAGGATTTACGGACACTGTGCCTGAGATTGAAAATGCGGCAGTCGGCTATTTCGTCCGAATTTGTCTCCTGCCAAAGGCAGGGCCTGTCCATCGTGAGCCTCCATGAAATTCAGATCGGGCGTATTGAGGCATGATACAGCCTGCCCGGCACCGGCACAAGATCTGGAAGGATGGCCGCCAGGGTGAGGCGGCGGGAAAACCAGGGCAGGCCGGATTTGAAAAAGGATCCACGGTCCAGATAGAGGACGCAGTCAGGATGGCGCCTTGACGCGCTGTCTGGGCTCTCCTGTAGTCCTGTCAGGAAATACCTTGGCTTCCAATCTCTTGGCTCGATATCCAATCCATGCGTTCAGGTGCCTTCTAGTCAAGGCTACGCCTAAAAAAGCGCTTTCACTTCGTCCCATACTCTCTCGTCCACGGGGATACCCTCGGCGAGATTGCGTTCCCTGATCGATCTCATCCTCTGCCCCGGATAGACAATCGGATTGGCCGATCCGTCAGGAGTCGACGCCAATAGATCTTCTACCGCGTTTTTCACAATATCCTCTGCCTCGTTTCCGGGTGTGACGCGGGCGAAGTCGATAGCGATGAAAGTCTGGGAGAGATCACGTTCGCCCCCGAGTTTTCCGATGGCCGAGGCTGAGTTGCCAAGCGAGAGGGAAGAGGCGAAGATATCCAGGGCGAAGGAGAGGGCCGCCCCTTTCCAGAAGCCGATCGGCATGACGCGCTTGGAGGCGCAGACGGCAGCCGGATCACAGGTTATTTTGCCCTCGGCGTCGAAGCCCGCGGCGAAAGGCATTTGTTCATCCTTCAATACGGCGTTTTCCAGGGCGCCGTAGGAATACTGGGACATGGCCATGTCGACCAGAATGTCCCCATCTTTCCAAGGAAAGGCCATGACGAGGGGGTTGTTCCCCAGGCGAGGATCGGCGGCCCCCCAGGTGGGCATGTTCGGTATCGTGTTGGTGAAGCAGATGCCGGCCATGCCGGCCTCGCAGGCTTCGTAGCCGTAGGTGGCCGCCCTGAGCCAGTGATTCGTGTTCCTGAGGGCGACGCAGCCGATGCCATGATCCTTCGCGAGTTCGATGGCCCTTCCCATGCAGAACCAGGCGTTCACGATGCCCAGGCCCGAGCGGCCGTCCCAGTTTTCCAAGGCGCCGAATCCGTTCATGAGGACAGGTTCGACATCCGTCCTCACTTCTTGCTGGTCAATCGAGCCCACGAGCCGCGGGAAGCGGTTGATGCCGTGGGAGTAGGTGCCTTCGAGTGAGTTGCGCGTGATTTCCTGGGCTACCTTGGCCGCATGGCCGGCTGGACAATTCCTGTCGAGGAGAATCTGCTCCAAGGTAATCCGCACCTCGTCAGCCTGAATTCTGGTCACTTCGCCCCCTTATGCTCCGTCAGCCGGATTGAGTCCGCTGTCTACGAGAGATGCTTTTCCACGACTTCGAGGAGTTCCGGCAGATCCATGCCGAGTCCGGCGAGGTGCTTGGGCGTCGGAACTCCGTTCTTCGTCCAGCCCCTTCTCGCGTAGACCGCGTCAACGAGGCTCTCGTACTGCGCCTCGCGGTACTTTCTTGTCGCCGCCATCTTCTCCGTCAGGTTCATCTTCGCCGGATCGAGGCCCTGCTTTTCGGCCAGCTGCTTGTCGTAGCGCTCCTGTCGGGAGAGGTACTCCTTCTCCGTGACAGGCCCCATGGCCCGGTAGGGCGGATAGTCATCGATACGGAGACCATGACCCACGCGCAGGTTGAAGACCCGCTGGAAGCTGTAGACCCGCTCGGACTGGCGTATCAGCTCGTCCTGCGAGAGGGGCTCGCCCGTCATGGCCGTGTAAAGCTCGCGGTAATTGGCCACATGCTCGGGCACCTTGTTGGGCTCGGCCCACTTCGCGTTGTCAGCGGGTTCGATGTCGTTCCAGGGCAGTTTGCAGAGGCCTTGGAGGCCGAACCAGGTTCGGAACATCGGGAAGTAGTGGAGGGCATCGGCCTTCTTCTCGAAGGTCGGAAGACTGTTGTTCACCATGTCCATGAAGATGAGCCATGCCTCGTCGTGCTGGGGACCTTTATTGGTGAGGTAATAGCCGCCCTGCTGGGCGAGTGACTCCTTTGAGATATACTGGCTTTGCTCGAGACCCTTACCGTTGAGGGCTATATCCTTCATGAGGTGCGGATCGGCTCCGAATTTTGCCGTAAAATAGGAGGCGAGATACTTCGAACCTCGGCCGACGAGGAGGCCGAAGCCTTCGCCCCTCGCCATCTGGTGGAGGAGTTCGCAGGCCGATCTCCAGTCACCCCACTCCAGACGGATTCCTCCCGTGCGTTCCTCATTCAGGATTCCGTACTCCCAGCACTCCATGAGGAAGCTGGCAGTCGTGCCGAAGCTGATCGTGTCCACGCCATAGGTATCGCAGTAGAAATTGATCTCGAGGACACCGCGAGGATCCCAGATGGAGAGATTCGAACCCACACCGGCCGCCGTCTCGTACTCTGGCCCGTCGACGCAGACTTTCTGTCCCTTATAGGGACCAGTGGCGAGCTCGAAGCGATCCACCGCGTGGGCGCAGGCCAGGGTACAGCCATACCAGCAGCCGTCGGGCAGGCCCTGAGTGAAAAGTCCTTTC
>JAPLSO010000008.1 GCA_026398595.1 Spirochaetota bacterium
CGGAAGCCTTCAGTTTCTTGGCATAGTCGAAGAATTCGGGCCAGGTGACGGGAGCCTTCTCGGGATCGAGTCCGGCTTTTTTGAAGGCGTCCTTGTTGTAGTACATGACGGCTGTCGAGGAATTGAAGGGCATTGAGAGCATCTTGCCGTCGGATGTGGAATAATAGGCCGTGATGGTGGGGATATAGACCTTCGGATCGAATTTCTCGTTGTTCTCGGCCATGAGCTGGTAGACCGGCTTCACGGCGCCCTTGGCATTCATCATGGTCGCTGTGCCGACTTCGAAGACTTGGAGAATCGCGGGAGCTTGTCCGGAACGGTAGGCCGCGATGCCCGCGTTAAGGGTATCGGCGTAGGTGCCTTTCCAAACGGGGACAACCTTGTAGTCTTTTTGGCTGGCGTTGAACTTGTCGGCTATGGCTTGCACCATTTCGCCGTTCTTGCCGGTCATGGCATGCCAGAACTCTATGGTCGTCTGGGCGAAAACCCCCGTGGCCATGAGCAGGACCATAACCGCTAGCACGAATTTTTTCATCAAATACCTCCTTGAGATGCATAGACGTAATTACGCCCGTTAGTTCAATGCACAGTGTAAACCGATACAGGTCATCTGGCAATTGAAATCCGAAAAGATGTTGGCGGGCTGCGGCGCGCGGAATCCCCTTCCGCGCGCTCCCTGGTCATTTTCCGCCTAGAAATTCGAGCGCCCTGTCTGGGTAATCCGTGATGATGCCCGTGACGCCCCATTCCACGAGTTCAGAGAAGTTGCGAACCAGGTTTGGTGTCCAGGCGTTCACGTCGAAGCCGGCAGCCCTCAGATCCTGGACCGTTTTTTTATCCAAGTATTTATAGTTCGGGTGATAGGCTTTCGCGCCGACGCGCTTCAGGAGGCCGACAGGGTCGGGCACCGGCTTGTCGGTCAACACGCCGATCGCGATCTCAGGCGCGGCCTTCTTCATCCTCGCGAGATACTCGTGGTTAAAGGAGGAGATGATGACCGAGGATGACATATCCATCTTCCTGATCATGGCCGCCGTCCTCTCGACGATCCAGGCGTCGCAGGTCTCCCCCGTCGCGTCCTTTATCTCAACGTTGACCCGCCAATTCCTGGACTTGGTAAACTCGAGGGCTTCCTCGAAGGTTGGAAGCCTGATGGCCTTGAAAGAGGCGAGATCGGCAGTCTTGACCCGTCCCGATGCGATCTCGCCGAAAGGATCGGTATTGGCGTACCAGGACCCCGCATCCAGGCGACGCAGTTCGTCGAAGCTGAAATGGTAGACGTTCCAGGGCTTCCTGGCGGGGAAGGCCGAGGCCGCGTCCGTCGTGCGCTCGAGGGTCTCGTCGTGGAGCACCACGAGAACTTCGTCGGAACTGGCGGCGACATCGAGTTCCCAGTAGTCCGCGCCAGCTTCGAAGCCCTTCTGGGCTGCGAGGAGCGTGTTCTCGGGGGCTATGGCGCGGAAGCCGCGGTGGGCCATGACGAGTACCTTGGAATTTTTAGACATGCTGTTTTCCTTTCCTTCTGGCCGAGTCGGAACTATGCGGGTAGCGCAGGAGGCGAGGACGGAAGCCATGATCAGAATCATGGAAAGTCTGCAAAGCAGAGCCCGGTCGAGGCCGCTCTTTCCTGGGTTACGCATGGCCGCCATAGTACGATGAAATCCTGGCCTGGACAATCGGTGCCGTCCGCCTTTCGTCCGGAAATAGTCCGGGAACAGGGCGCAAAATGGTCGCTTGGAAAACGGGAAAGGCTAGAGTAGGATAGTCCAATGTCGAATACTGCCTTCATTGCCACGGGAAATCTGAGATCCTACGGAGCCTTGAGCTCGCTCTGGACTTTCGGGCGGGACTGCTGGGAGCTCAAGCCTCAACAATATACGCGGTTCGACGCGGGGGACTTGCGCTCAGATGGCTTCGAAGCTGGTCCCTACGGCTTGGGATTATCCGGGACAGCCTCCTCGGGCGAAGTCCTCTTGGGCGCCGTGGATTGTCCTTTGGCCGATTGGATACTGCCCTGGTGGAACGTCGATCTTTCGGGATCGGGGCGGCTTGAAATCCTGGTCCGATTCGGCGTCGATGGAGACTGGTCGGCCTGGTATCCTATGGGGCTCTGGTCGGCTCGGTCTTCCAGCTTCAAGGGCGAGGACAATCAGGCTTCGATAAAGACGGATACCTTGTTCCTCACCGAAAAGACGACAAGATACCAGGCAAAACTCATCTTTGCCACAGACGAGGCGATGGGTTCGGTCTACTTGAGGCGTTTCGGGCTCATCTCCCGGGACAGGAATCACCGAGCTCCTCCCACGAAGAGCTGCTTTCTCAAGGAAGGCGGGAGACCGGTCCCCTTACGTTCCCAGATGCTTGAAGCTCCCGAAATCCACGGGAAGATATGCTCGCCCACCTGCTGCTCCATGGCCCTGGAGTCTCTTGGCCTAGGCTACCCGACCATGTTCGTGGCCGCTGACTGCCTCGATTCCGGCGCGGGGATATACGGGAACTGGCCCTTCAACGTCGCCTCGCTATGGAGGCTCGGGGCTCGGGCGAGGCTGGAGTACTACCCGAACGTCGAAGCCGCCGCCGGGGATCTCATCGGGGGAAGTCTCCTCATCGCCAGCATCCGGTTTGGCGAGGGGGAGCTCCAGGGGACGCCCATCACCAAGAGTTCAGGCCACCTCGTCCTCGTCCGGGGGTTCGAGAAGGACAGGGAAGGGAAGGTCAGGGTTCTCGTCAACGATCCAGCGGCCAAGGAAGAGGCCGAAGTGCCGATGAGCTACTTTCTTGAGGAGTTCGAAAAGGCATGGACTGGCGTAGCCTATGTTGTGGAGGGGAGGCGCTGAAGCAGCTTTAGGGAAGGCGGGGGAGGTTTTCGAGCGCTCGCGTGTCCGGATAATGCGCCTTGAGGATATCGAGGGCTTGTTTCGCCTTGTCCGTCTCCCCTGAGGCCAATTGGGCCGAAGCGGTTATCCTGAAGGCGTCGAAGACGAGATTGTTGTCGAAACGTTCCAGCATTTCCTCGTTTGCCCAGGGCCCGACCAGCTCGAGGGCTTTCCGCCTCTGGTCAAGCTTCCCGAGATTGAGGGTCCTCGCCTTGCCGATGTCCCTCGCCAGGGCGGGATAGCCCCTCGTCGTGTTGAGGACGCAGAAGCAGGCTGCTCCGGCGAAGACGAGGAAGGCGGCTATGGCGAGGCCCTTCCAGCGGCGATTCCTGCGCGGCTTACCATTCAGTAAAACCAGTAAAAGTGGGAGGACAAGGCAGGTCGTCGCGAGGCCGATGATTTCCCAGATCGTTCTTCTATAGCTGAGATGGATTTCGGAACTCTTGGGCACGATGACCATGAATCCCGGAGCGGCCGGATAGATCTTCTCGCCGCCCGAGGACTTCCATCCCGGCGCGTAGGATACCCTGATGTAGTGTGGCTTTCCAGGCGAGTCCGTCGTAAAGGATATTTCGAAGTTGTCGACCTTTTCTCCGCGTATTTTCCCGGCGGGTCCGGCTTCTCCCCTGTTGCCGAGGGCAGCTCGCGCCTGCGAGGCGCCCCTGTAGGCATTGTAGTCCGGGTAGACCGCGGCCCCCGATGCTCCGACCAGGGCCTTATCCGCGAATGTCGAACTCACGAAGGGCAGATCGTAGAGCCGATATTCCCTGAAGAAGCGGTAGTAGTCCCCCCTGAAGCCTCCTTTCCCCGGCGAGACCACCGAGAGCGCCTCCCCGGGCAGGACCGAAACATAATGGCCGGCGAAGCCCTTGTAGGCATAGACTGTAAATTTTCCGATTTTCGAATCGAGAGAGAAATCCTTGCTCGCGGCGAATCGTTCCCCTATCTCCTTGGAATGGATGATGATGCCCCAGGCGTTGAGGAGGGAGAAGGAGGCGGGCCAGGAGTCCGGGGTTACCTCCGAGTAGATGCGCTCAGGTTCGGGATCGACGGGGTTGAGGGAATATGAACTCTGCAGATACGTGGCCGCCCTGGCCATCGAGCTCGACCCGTAGTTTATGCCTTCCGAACTCGGCCTGCCCGTAAAGAGGAAGAGATTCTCGAAGGCCCGCTCCGAGCCGAAATCCTGATTGTCCTTCTGGTCCTGCTTTTCCCAGAGGAGACGGCCTGAGTCCGTATCCCCCCTGTACTTTTCACCGAGCTCGGCGATTACCGGCCATTGGGCCTTAGCCTGGTAGCCGGAGTAATTCCAATTGAACCAGGGTGAGGAGTTTCGCGCCATCAGCGCTGAGCCGAGACAGGCCACGGCGGCGAAGGCAAAAGTGACGATCGCGGGCGCGATTCCCGTCGCCAGGTTTCTCGTATTTCCCGGCTTTATTCTTGCCAGCATTCCATCGATGAGAATGGCACCGCCGAGGACGCAGGCGAGGAGAGCCGTGGGTACGAATCGTATGTCGGGTACGCCCAGGCCGGGGGCGGTCAGGAACAGGAAGACGCAGGCGAGGATGAGGTAGAGGACGAGGGCCGAACTTCGCCGGCACTCCGTCTCGAGCCGCCGCGAAAGCGCCGCGAACAGGAAGACGAGACTTGCCGGGGCCCAGATCCAGGCGAGGGTCTGGACAGCGAAGTCCTTGGCCGAGGAAAAATACCAGATGATGCTGATGCTTTGGGCCCACGGTCGGGTGGAAACCATGGGGAGAAGCCAAAAGGCCATGAGAAAAAAAGCGACTATGTAGGTTGTGAGAATAGTGAACATGATCCTTGGGCCCTCGGAGGCCTCGGATTTTTGATGTCCCTTTCCTCTGTTCTTCAGCAGTTCCGGAATAAGTCCGAAGGCCGGGAAGAAGGGGAGGAAGAAGGCGGGCATGAAGACGAAGAAATGGCAGAGGCCGATGAGGCCGAGGATGATGCCCGAAATAATGCCCTTTCCGCCTTTTCTCCTGTCGGCCGTCGTCGAGGCGGCGAAAAGAGGCAGGAGGGCGATACCCCAGGAGAAGCAGAACTCCCCGGCGAAGGTGGAGAGCCAGTTGCCGCCGAAAATGGTGTACGCCTCGTTGAATAAAAAAAGAAGGGCGCCCGCAGCGGCGAGAGCCCCGCTCCGCTTCCTGCCCGTGATGGAGGAAAC
>JAPLSO010000039.1 GCA_026398595.1 Spirochaetota bacterium
CCAAGGATATCTGCTGCAGAACGGGCTGTAACTTCAAGGATGAAAAACTCAAGCAAGCGGCACTGCATCTTATTGCTTAACCTGCAACGAGTTATCTTCATGAAAAGAGTGTATCATGGCTCCTTATCTACTACAGCCCCATGATAAATTATTGATCTCATCATTATTTTCTAGTAGGGAACTATATAGGTAGTCTTTCTCTTAATCGGAGAGGCGGGGGACCTGTACATCTCATACTCCAGCGGCATGCTGATTTGGGAGAGTGCCAGACTCTTAGTTTAAACGAGGGTAGGTGAAGCTTCGCTAGGCGCCAGTATCTCCACTGCCGTATCTGCTGACCTTATTCTAAAACACGAGTTTCGTGGACGAATGGAAAGTGGACACGGGCCTTTCCTCTCCTCTAATCTTGCGTCGCGCGGCTATGAAGTGTATGGTGTGACAAACATTAGTATAGCAGAAGGTACAGATGAGAAGAAGCCACACCGTTACGGCGGCGGCGTTTCTGCTCGCGGGAGTTTTAGCCGCGGGCGCCCAGGATTTCACGATCGTTAACGGCGCGGAGATCCAGAACCTTGATCCCCAGGCCATCGAAAGCGTCCAGGAATACAGGATCTGCTCGGCGCTCTTCGAAGGTCTCCTCGTCCCCGATCCTGAGACCGGCGCCCCGCTTCCCGGGGTCGCCGAGTCATGGAGCTTTTCCCCGGACTTCAAGACCATCACCTTCAAGCTCAGGAAGACCACGTGGTCGGATGGAGTTCTCCTGACCGCGGCGACGGTGGCCGCGTCCTGGCTGAGGAAGATGGATCCGCGGAACGCCTTTCCTTATGCCGATCTGCCGGCCCTGGCGATCGAGGGAGGCCTGTCCTATCTGGCCGGTAAAGCGGGACCCGAGGGCGTGAAAATCAAGGTCGTCGACGACCAGACCCTGGAGGTGGGGCTCACGACTCCTTTGCCCCAGTTCCCCTCCCTGGTCCTCCACCATGCCTTCTCCATCGTGCCCATGCACCTGGTCGAACGCTACGGTTCCTCCTGGTCGGCCGCGGACAAGGCCAGTTTCAACGGTCCCTTCATTCTCAAGGAATGGCTTCGCGGTTCACGACTCGTCCTCACGCCGAACTTCGTTTACTGGGACAAAAAATCCGTCGGTCTTAAGTCCCTCACTTTCCTGCCGACCGAGGACCCCGACATCGGCTACAACCTCTATAAAAGCGGGGCTGCGGACTGGATCAGCCGCCTTTCCCTCGAAGGGCTGAGTTCGGTCCGGGCCATGCCCGATTTCCATGAATCGATCGGGTACGGGGTCTACTATTTCCTCTTCAACCTCCTAAAGCCCCCTTTTACTGATCTCAGGGTACGCCAGGCCCTTTCGCTGGGCATCGACAAGGGCGTCATAGCCGCGGCTGTCCCGGGCGGTGCCCAGACTGCGGCCTCATCCTTCGTTCCTCCAAGCGAGGGCTACAACCCCGCTAAAATCTCCGGTTTCGATCCGACGGCAGCCAAGGTTCTCCTGGCAGAGGCCGGCTATCCGGGAGGAGCGGGCTTCCCCAGCCTGAAACTCCTCTATAATTCGAACGAAACCAACAAGCGTGTGGCCGAGGCCGCCCGCGACCAGTGGAAGGCCAACCTGGGCATCGAGATAGGTCTTCAGGCGAAAGAATGGAACGCCTATATGGACCTCCGCTCCGGCTCGCGGAGCTTCGATCTGGCTCGGGCCTCATGGGTCGCCGACTACCTTGATCCTTCCGTCTTCATGGACATGTGGGTCACGGGATCCTTGCGCAACGACTCGGGCTATTCCAGTCCAGCCTACGACCAGCTGATGAGGACCGCGGAAAGCCTGTCAGGCTCGGCTCGGCTCGCGGTCCTCGCGCAGGCCGAAAGACTGATCGCCGATGAGGCGGCTGTCCTGCCACTATTCTTTTACGTCGACCGGAATATGATCGATTTGTCCCGCTGGGACGGCTGGTACGCGAATCCTTTGGACCAGCATCCCTGGAAGTTCATCCAGTCCAAACAGAAGTGAGAAGGGCGGACAGGGCGCGCGGAACCGCGCGCGGTTCCGCGATACTTCTTGCATTCCCCATTTTCGGGGTATATAGTTATTCGAGTACCATTCTAGTAAGGAGGCACTGATGAAAAAGAGTCTTTTGGTCATTTTGGTTCTGGCGGCTGCATTTAGCCTCGGAGCCCAGGAATTCATCATCGCGAACGGCGCCGAGCCGGCGTCGCTCGATCCCAGTCTGATGACGGACACCACGTCCTCGAACATCAACCTCGCGCTCAACGAAGGCCTGATGGTCTACGATCCGCGCACCAGCAAGGGCATCCCCGGCCTGGCCGAGAGCTATACGACCAGCCCCGATGGCAAAGTCGTCACCTTCAAGATCCGCAAGGCCTTCTGGTCCGACGGCACGCCCGTCAAGGCCCAGGACTTCGTGTACGGCTGGCTCCGCACCCTCGCGCCCGATACGGCATCCGACTATGCCTATATGCTGGGTATGGTGGTCAAGGGCGCCGATGCTTACAACGCGGGCAAGGGCAAGGCTGAGGACGTCGGCGTGAAGGCGCTCAACGACCAGACCTTCGAGGTCACCCTCGTCGGCCCCGCCGCCTACTTCGTCGACATGACCTGCCACCAGGCTTTCAACCCGCTGCCCAAGTGGACCATCGAGCAGTACGGCAACCAGTGGACCAAGCCGGGCAACTATGTGGGCACGGGCCCCTACAATCTCAAGGAGTGGAAGCCCCAGGACTACATCCTCGTCGAGAAGAACCCGAAGTATTGGGACGCCAAGAACGTCAAGATCAAGAGCATCAAGTATCTGGCCAGCGATAACTCCACGACCAACTACAAGATGTACAAGGCCGGCGCCGTAGACTGGCAGTCGGGCATCACCCTCGACCTGATCGACGAGATCGTCCTGCGCAAGGACTATCAGGTTTCGGCCCGCTTCGGCACCTACTACCTGTCCTTCAACGACAGCATGGCTCCCTTCAACAACGTCAACGTCCGTAAGGCCTTCTCCGCGGCCATCGACAAGAAGACCCTGGTTGACAAAGTCCTCAAGGGCGGCCAGATCCCGACCGATCAATTCTGTCCCCCCATGGCAGGTTACACCCCGCAGAAAGGCGTCGGCTTTGATCCAGCCGCGGCGAAGAAGTATCTGGCCGCAGCCGGATATCCCGACGGCAAGGGTTTCCCGCCCCTCACCTATGTCTACAACACCAATGAAGGCCACAAGAAGATAGCCGAGTACCTCCAGCAGCAGCTCAAGATCAACCTGGGGATCGACATCACCCTCCAGAACATGGAGTGGAACTCCTTCCTCAGCATGCGCGCCAAGCACGACTACCTCTTTGCCCGACACGGCTGGATCGGCGACTATCTTGACCCGAACACCATGCTCGATCTCTTTGTTACCGGCGGCGGCAACAACGACGAGCGCTGTCCTGGCCAAGGGTGACGTGCGCATGAAGCTCCTCATGGACGCGGAGAAGACCCTCATGACCCAGGATCAGGCTCTCATACCCATCTACCACTATTCCAACCAGGACATGATCGATACGTCCAAGTGGGGCGGCTGGTATCCGAACCCGATCGGCTTCCACGCGCCGAAGTTCCTCTACAAGAAGTAGAAAAACGGTCTAGCCGTAACATTCAAGGAGGGATATACTGCCTCTTTGGACGGGGGAGCGCTCCGGCGCTCCCCCTTTTTTTCGCCCCGCGAGGAGCACCCACAACCGTGGACCGTCCGGTCTGCGGTCCATTTTCCATTCGGAGGGCATGATGTCAAAGTACATCATCCGACGACTTCTGAGCCTGATCCCGACGATGTTCGTGATCGTGACCTTAAGTTTCTTTCTGATACGGTTCGCGCCCGGAGGACCCTTCTCCAGCGAGAAGAAGGTCCCCGAGCAGGTGCTGCAGAACCTGATGAAGAAGTACCACATGGACGAACCTATGGGACAGCAGTACCTGCGCTACCTCGGCGACGTCCTCCGCGGGGATTTTGGCCCTTCGTTCCGCTACCGTGATTCCACGGTCAACCAGCTGATCGCCCAGAGCTTCCCCAACTCCATGCTCCTCGGCACAGTCGCCCTGATTCTGGCCCTGATCGCCGGTATCCTCGTGGGCATCATCTCGGCCCTCAAACAGAACCGATGGCAGGACTACGCGGCCATGTCCATTGCCGTCGTGGGCATCTCGGTGCCCCTCTTCGTCATCGGACCCATCCTTCAGCTCGTGTTCGGCCTCAAGCTGCACTGGCTGCCGATCTCGGGCTGGATAACGAGCCGCGACGGCCTCAAGACCATGATCATGCCGGCCCTTACCCTCTCCTTCCCCTATTTCGCCTATATAGCTCGCCTCTCCCGCGCCAGCATCGTCGAGGTCTTGCGGTCGGACTATGTGCGCACGGCGCGAGCCAAAGGCCTGGCCGAGCGGGTCGTCATCGGCAAACACGTCCTCAAGGGAGGTCTACTGCCCATCGTGTCCTATATCGGGCCTGCCTTCTCGGGCATAATCACCGGCTCCCTCGTTGTGGAGTCGGTTTTCGCCATCCCCGGCGTAGGCAGGGTTTTCGTCCAGTCGGCGATCAACAGGGACTACACCCTCATCATGGGCGAGGTGATCATCTATTCGCTGATCCTCGTCACCATGAACTTCATCGTCGACATCGTGTACGGGTTCCTCGACCCGCGTATCTCGTACAAGTGAGGAGGAACCGGACATGGTCAAGAAGAACGAAAAAGCAGTCAACGAATTTAACCAGGTGATGAAGCCGGTCTCGCTCTGGGCAGACGCCTGGAAACGGCTCAAGAAGAACAAGATGGCCCTCATCAGCCTCTGGATCGTCGCGTTCTATGCCCTTGCGGCTCTGGCGGCGCCCATCCTTCCCCTGCACGACTACCGCGACCAGGCCATGAACCACATCAACCTGCCTCCCTCCTTTAAACCCGCTGGCCAGCTGTCGATCGATCAGCTCGAGGCACAGGTGGTCGTCCTCAAGCAGAGGGTCAGCGAGGGAGTCGACAGCCTCAAGCCCAACCTCGAGCGGGCCGAGGCTGACCTTCTGTCCATGAAGGCCAACCTGGAAACGGACCCGGTCAACAAGTATGTTTACATCCTCGGCACCGACTACCTGGGCCGCGACATGCTGGCCAAGACTATCTACGGCGCCCGTATTTCGATGATGGTAGGCCTTATCGGCACCCTGACGGCCGTCCTCGTCGGCGTCATCATCGGCGCGATCTCGGGCTATATCGGCGGCTGGCTGGACAACCTCCTCATGCGTTTTGTCGACATCATGTACGGGCTTCCCTACATGCTCATCGTCATCATCTTGATGGCGATGTTCCGAAAAGAGGGGCAGAGTTCGATCGTCATCCTGTTCATCGGCATAGCTCTTGTCTCCTGGCTGACGATAGCCCGCGTCGTCCGCGGCCAGATCATCAGTCTCAAGAATTCGGAATTCGTCGAAGCGGCCCGATCCATGGGCGCGGGCCCCGGAAGGATCATCTTCCGGCACCTCCTGCCCAACGCCCTCGGTGTCATCATCGTCTTCACGAGCCTCTCCCTGCCGAGCTTCATCATGAGCGAGTCCTTCCTCTCCTTCCTGGGCATGGGCGTGTCGGCGCCGCTCTCCTCCTGGGGCTCCCTCGTCGCCGAGGGCGCCAATACGATGGAACTCTATCCCTGGCAGCTCCTGGCGCCTGCGATCGAGATGACCCTTTTCCTGTTCTGCATGAACTTCGTCGGCGACGGCCTCAGGGACGCCCTCGACCCGCAGAGCAAGAACCGAACCTGAAGCCAAGGAGCGAAGCAGCAATGACCGATGAAGTAATCCTGCAGGTCAAAGACCTGAAAACCTATTTCACCGTCGATGAAGGCCTCGTCAAGGCCGTCGACGGCGTAACATTCGACCTCCACAACGGCGAGACTCTGGGCATCGTCGGGGAATCGGGCTCGGGCAAGAGCGTCACCAACCTCTCCATCATCAACCTCATTCCCTCGCCCCCGGGCAAGATAGCGGGCGGCGAAGTCCTCTTTCACGACGAAGACCTCCTCAAGATGTCCGACTCGGCTATCAGGCACATCCGAGGCAACAAGATTTCGATGATTTTCCAGGACCCCATGACCTCCCTCAACCCCTTCCTCCGCATCTCCAACCAGATGATCGAGACCATTGTCCTTCACCAGGGGCTGGATAAGGCGGCGGCCAAGGAAAAAGCCATCGAGATGCTCAAGCTCGCCGGAATACCGGCGCCCGAAAAACGCATCGACCAGTATCCGCACCAGTTCTCGGGCGGCATGCGCCAGCGCGTCATGATCGCGATGAGCCTCTCCTGCAATCCCGAGATCCTCATCGCCGACGAACCCACCAGCGCCCTCGACGTCACTATCCAGGCCCAGATCCTCGAGATCATCAAGGAGCTGACGAGGAAGCTCGGTACGGCTGTCATCCTCATCACCCACTCCCTCGGCGTCGTCGCGGGCACCTGCGATACCCTCTGCGTCATGTACGCTGGGCGCATCGTCGAGCGGGGTCTGACCGTGGACATCTTCGACGATCCCAAGCACCCCTACACCCAGGGCCTCATTCGCTCCGTTCCCCGGCTCGACAAGGAGAACGCCGAACGGCTCTACTCCATCCAGGGTCAACCGCCCAATGTCATCGACCTTCCCGACTGCTGTCCCTTCTATCCGCGCTGCGAGAAGGCGATGGAGATCTGCAGGAAGAAATACCCGGCTTCGGCGCGCTTCGAAAACGGTCGCGCAGTATCCTGCTGGCTGTATTCGGAGGAAAAGAAATGATCGAGAAAGAACTGCTTCTCGACGTGCGCGGACTCAAGATGCATTTTCCCATCAAGAGTTCGGCCTTTTCGAGAAAGAAGAATTTCATCTACGCCGTGGACGGCGTGGACTTCCAGATCCGCAAGGGCGAGACCCTCGGCCTCGTGGGCGAATCGGGCTGCGGCAAATCGACGACTGCCCGCGCCGTCGCCCAGCTGTACAAGCCCACGGCGGGCGAAGTCTACCTCAACGGCAAGAACCTGGTGGACATGAAGGCCAAAGATCTCCTCGAGGCGCGCAAGAACATGCAGATGGTCTTCCAGGACCCCTACGCCTCCCTCAACCCCCGCATGACCTCGGGAGAGATCATCGCCGAACCCATGCGGATATTCCAGAATCGGGGACTTCTCGATATCAGCACCGAGGAACGCAACGACAGGGTCGAAAAACTCATGGAGCGCGTAGGGCTCTCGCGCTTCTTCAAGAACCGCTATCCCCATGAATTCTCCGGCGGCCAGCGCCAGCGCATCGGCATTGCCCGCGCCCTGGCCCTGCGTCCCAAACTGATGCTCTGCGACGAGCCCGTGTCGGCCTTGGACGTGTCCATCCAGTCCCAGATCCTCAACCTGTTCAAGGATCTGCAAGCCGAGTTCGGCCTCACCTACCTCTTCATCGCCCACGACCTGGCCGTCATCCAGTATATCTCGGACCGCGTGGCCGTCATGTACCTCGGCCTCATCGTCGAGATATCGGGGTCCAAGGAGCTCTATAAGAAGCCCCTCCACCCCTACACTCAGGCACTGCTCTCCGCCGCGCCCATTCCAGACCCCAAGGTCGAAGCCGTACGCAAGCGCATCATCCTCACCGGGGACGTTCCTTCGCCCGATAAACAGCGCCCCGGCTGTTATTTCTACGACCGCTGTTCGAAGCGCATGGACGTCTGCAAAACCCAGCGGCCCCAGCTTAAGACCATGGAGGAAGGCCACCAGGTGGCCTGCTTCCTGTACCACAAGCCGGAGTGAGGGGCGTAGAATTTTGACAGGATAATGGGATAAGACAGGATTTACCATTAGAAAAGATTTTTTGTAAAGAAAGAAAGAATAAAGAGAAGGCGGAAATGGAGGATCGATTCCTTCTCTGCCTTCTTTTTACGCAGTTTTCCAAAGCACAAAGCAAAAAGGACCGAGTTTCGACTAGCCCGATGACGCTTGGCACAATCCGCGATTCGATCAGATAAAATCCCTATTCTCTATCCAGTGAATCCCGCGAATCCTGTTATCCGATATGAAGTGCCTCCCGTCAAGAACCAAGGTAAGAAATATTTCTTCTCTTCTATCCATACTGCAGCAGGGCAATGAGAAGAGGAACGATTCTGCGACGATTGATCAGTCTGATATGCGCGGATTGGG
>JAPLSO010000052.1 GCA_026398595.1 Spirochaetota bacterium
CATAAAGACCTGGAATGCTTCAGGTCGCAAATTCAAATGGGTTAAGTCAGCAGACAAGATCATGGACAGCATTGCCATAGCGTCCATAGATTAGGCAATCTGTAAAAGACAGGACACTAGCCCTCGTTCCTTAAGATGAGCGATGAAGCTGCCCCAGCCTGCCTTATCTTCCTTGGCCCCTTCCGCGGCTCCAAGAATCTCCCGGTAGCCGTCTTCATTGACGCCAAAAGCAACCAGGATCGAGACGTTCCTGACTTCATCCGCCCAGGTGCGCTTGAGCACGATTCCATCAAGGTACACGTAAGCATGGCGATCTTCGATCTTTCGGTTCCGCCAGGTTTCGATCTTCTCATAGACCTGCTTGTTCAGCTTGGAGATGAGTCCTGCAGAGGCTCTGGTTCCCCAAAGAGCTTCGGTTATGTCTTCTACGCAACGGACTGACACGCCGGCCAGGTACATCTCGATAAGTGCTTCTTCTACCGAGCATTCTCGCCGCTTGTACCGGTCAATGATCACGCTTTCAAACGGAATGGTCCTCAACTTAGGTACTTTCAACGTCACCCTGCCGGCTTTCGTGTCCAGATTCCGCTGGTACGATCCAGCTCGGGTGTCTACTCGGTCAGGATTCCGTTCGTATCTTCCTGCACCACAGAGTTCGTCTGCTTCAGCGTCAAGAAGCTTGTTCAACGTCTCCTCCACGGTGCCTCGGACGATGTCATTCAGTTCCCGCTTCACCAGAGCTTCATCGATCCGGATAATCTCTTCTTGTGAACCTTCCGGGTTCATGGCGCCCTCCTTTTGGCCACGTTTTGTCTGGTAACTTAACTTAACCAGATGAGGGCGTCTCTTTTCAACCTTCCTGAATGTGCGAAAAATAGTTTACGTTATCACTGTTTCTTCGGGTTTGAACTATGATTTATGTTCCATAGTTTCGGTAGTTGACAATCTGTACCGAAATAATGGAACATATAAAGCTATGAACCTACACGGAAAGGACTTCTCTTTTCTGTTCGAGAACGCTCCGGTTGTTCGATCCCACGATTTTGTTAATGCGGGATACTCAAGAGTCGCACTTACCCGCGCAGTGCGAACAGGGCGGCTCAAGCGGATCGCGTCTGGTCTCTACAGTCTGCCGGGGTTCAGGCAGAGTGAGTATGGCGATCTAGCCCTCGTGGCGAGCAAGGCTCCCGAGGTTGTTGTTTGCCTGCTTTCGGCTCTGCGGTTCCATGAGCTCACGACTCAAGCGCCGTTTGAAGTATGGATTGCGATAGAGAATAAATCGTATCCGCCACGCATCGAATATCCCAAGCTCAGGGTCTTTCGTATGGCCCCTACGTCACTGCAGCAGGGTATAGAGACTACTGTGGTCGATGGAGTGCCTGTGCGGATCACCACAATCGAGAAGACGATCGCCGATTGTTTCAAGTTTAGGAGCAAGGTTGGTGTCGCGGTTGCCGTGGAAGCGCTACGTGAAGCCCATACCTCGAAGCGGCTGGATCAGAATGAACTATGGAAATACGCCAAAATCGATCGTATTGCCAATATCATCCTTCCATACCTGGAGGCACTCGCATGACTCCAGACGGCAGGGCGATCTCTGTCCACGATCGTCTTCTGAATCAGGCGCATGCAGCCGGAGAAGACTTCAATCTTCTGGTGACGCATTATGCACTCGAACGGTTTCTCTATCGTATCTCTATGTCAGTATATAAAGACCGGTTTTTGCTTAAAGGGGCCCTTCTCTTCGATCTGTGGTTCGATACACCGAGGCGTCCCACGAGGGATGCTGACCTTCTCGGTTTCGGGACCTTAGATATGGATAAAATGGCTGCTACCATGCGTGAAATTTGTGCTATTGAATGCGACGATGGAATGGTCTTCCTCGGCAACAGTGTGAAAACCCATGAAATCCGCGAGGATGCAAGCTACGGAGGAATTCGTGTCGATCTCCTTGGGATGCTGGGCAATGCCCGCTGTCCCATCCAGATAGACGTCGGTTTCGGCGATATCGTCACCCCCAAACCCATCGATGTGCTCTTCCCGACGATCCTGGACGACAATCCCGCTCCTGCCCTCAGGGCATATCCCAAGGAAACCGTTATCGCGGAAAAACTGGAAGCTATTGTCGTGCTGGGAATGGCCAACAGTCGGATGAAGGATTATTTCGATCTCCATGTCCTCTTCAGCGAGACAAGGCTGGATGTGCAGGTCGTCCGAGCCGCGATATCCGCGACATTCAAGCGCAGGGAAACCTTGATGTCCAAGGAGCTTCCAATTGGTCTAACGGACGAATTCGCGGAAAATGCCCAGAAGATACAGCAATGGAACGCCTTTCTTTATAAAAACAGAATCGATGCTCCAGCACTTTCAGTTGTTGTTGAAGCGATCCGCCGGAATGCCGGACCACTGTTCATGTCTGGGGCATGAGCGTAGGAGGTATATCCCATGGCACGAGAACGCTGGTCTCGTGAAGAGCTCTATAAGCTTGTGTGGGAAAGGCCGATGACATCTCTTGCGAATGAGTACCATATCTCCAATGTCGGCCTTCGGAAGGTTTGCGTCAGGTACGATATCCCAGTTCCCCAGGTCGGCCATTGGGCTAAAGTCAAGACTGGCCAGAAGATCAAGCGCCCCCCGCTTCCTGATAAACTCAATGATATCCCTATCCTTAAGCCTGAGAAGCGGCCGGTTGTACAGCTTGGCCAGAAAGCCATTTCCATCCTGGATGAGGACAAGAAGCCATCCTTCCTGGCGGCACTGTCTTTTAAACAGGAATCTGCTAACACGATCAAGGTGACGGTCGGCGAAGAGCCGAAGCATGAGATTGCTGCCAGAACCCTCGCAGTGTTGCTGCGACCCTCGAGGAAGGAAGGCATCATTGCGGATTTGCCCCGCAAGATCCTCGATGTACGGGTAACCCAGACAACCGCTCGCCGTTCGGTAGCCATCATGGATGTTCTGTTGGATGCGTTCGAGAAAAAAAGAGGAACGTCGACGTCTTGTCGAGGAGACAAGGATCGAAAATCTGAAGTCTTCGATCAGATCCCTTGAAAAGATGCTCCGTATACAGAGATATGTCGGGCATGTGCGGGAGAGCGCACAGAAAGCTGGAGCTCCTATTGAAGGGGATCTTGCTGCCTGGCTGGAATGGGCCGAGAACCTTGTTCGCAGCTATGATCCCCTGGCAAAGGGTATACCAAGGTATGAGGTTGGGCGGCCGCGATCCTCGAAGTATGACCCCTTTACGGGTATGTTTGCCGGAAAGCAGGAAGATTGGTGAAATTCTTTATTTCCTCCCCTGAGCGTTCCCCCTCTTGCTGTGCAACTTTCAGGAATGGAATGATCCTGGATTCCTGAGCCTTGGCAGGAGCTTGGATATCGGCATCCGTGGTGTGGTCGTAGTGGTCTGTCATCGTGATTGTCGCATGTCCAGTGAGCTTCCTTAAGGTTTCATCCGAGACGGATCCCCTGAGTTGCGCGTTGGCGAAATGCCGCAATGAGTGGAAGGTCACATTCCTTGCTTCCCATGCTTCCTTGGCTTTCGCCTTCTGTTCACGGGTTGCTTTCTGATAGCCTTCGCTGAGGCTGATCTGTATAAGGGCTTTCTTGAATGCTCTTGCGATTGCCCGTCGGTCGAGGGGGGCATTCTCCAAAGTGCCATAGAACAGAAAGCCTTCCGGACCATGGGGATTGGCTTCCGAGAGCTACAACAGCAGATCATGGATTATCTTCGGTAAGAGAACTATCCTGATTTTTCCTGTTTTTGTCTCCTTGAGGCCATCGACCTTTCCCCAGGATGCATCTACGACAAGGGTTGTTTCCTTGATGTTGCTCAGTTTCAACGCCATGATCTTCCCGAGCCTCAGGGTGCAGGTGGCCCCGAGCACGATCGCGCACTGGATGCGCAGGTCAAGCCTAAGGGAGAGGATGGCACCGAGCTCCGCTTCGGTTGGTATCCCCTTTCGTTTACTGTCGTCACCGAGTTTCGGCACTGAGGCGCCTGGATTTGTCGAGATCAAACCGAATCTATACGCTTCTTTCAGGGGTGTCTTGATCGCGTCGAGGATAGCGTTCACCGAACGGTTGCCGATCTTGTTTTTCTTCGCGAGCTTCAGCATGAAAGTTTCGAGAATGTAGGGAGTCATGGCCGAGAGTCTCAAAGCTGGGAATGCGGGCCGAATGTAATTCTTTACGTAGGACTCGCAGTGCCACGCGTGTTCCTTCCCGATCCTGAGTCCGCGGGCGATTCTTCCTTCTATATAGCTAGACTTGTTCCAATCCCAGAAGGTGGCGCAGTAATCCGCAAGGAGGACTTTGCAGTTCTTTGTGCTGGTGCCACTTCTTTTCAGCAGTTTCTGGCCGATCAGGAAGGCGCCAGTTCTCGATGTGGTGGGGAATTTCTGTTCGTCGAGATTAAGCTCTGTAGCAATGGAGCAGACTGATCGAGTATGGGAATACGTGCCGAGGTTTTCGTCCCAGACTTTTACATAGTACCTGTACTGGGATTTCTTTGAACTAGGCCTTTTATACACAGAAACCGGTTTCCGTGCCAATTCCTTCTTCTTTCTCATTTGGGCGACAAATCGGCAACAGTAAAGGAACCGAAACAGGGCGGTTCCCAAGGGGAATCGACGTTCCGGTAATCGCAATCATCATCGCAGGAAAATAAAAAGGCCGCCTAAAAGGCGGCCTTTCTGTTTGTGGAGGTGAGGAGAATCGAACTCCTGACCTCTTGAATGCCATTCAAACGCTCTACCAACTGAGCTACACCCCCAAAACAGCAGGGCGATACTAGCCCGGAAGCCGGATAAATGTCAAGAAGTTGATTTTTTACGGGACTTGCGCGCAGAGTCAGCCTTTCAAAAGCCCCGAGACCAGCATGTAGAGGGCAGTGCCTCCGAGAATAGAAAGGAGGGCATTGCGTTTCCAGAGATGGAGGAGTGCGACACAGACGCCGGCGATCAGTTCAGGGATACCATGCGGCTGCGCCTTCCAGTTCAAACCGGTATACGAGGAGACAGCGAGGACGGTCATAGCCAGGGCGGGCATGTAGTCCCCGAGGAAGGTCATGGCAACCGGGGGCTTGCGGCGCGAGAAGAAAAGGAAGGGGAGGGCACGGCAGAAAGCGATTATAGCTGCCATGCTAGTCGCGGCCAGGGCGGCTTTATCGAGGCTGAGCATTGCCGCCTCCTCGTTTGGCGAAGGGAAACGTGAGGACTATAGCCGCGGCGAGACCGACGACGATGGTGAGCCTGTCGCCGATGAGGAGTTTGGCTGCTATGGTGGCGGCCGCGGCGATCAGGAAGGGGAAGAGTTTCTTGAGCTTCAGGGCCTGCTCCACGCCCAGGACGATGAACATCGCGGTGAGGGCGAAGCTGAGGCCTTCGACCCGATAGGGGATAAGGGAACCGGCGAGGGCGCCCAAGGCCGTGCCCGCAACCCAATACAGTTGGTCGAAGGCCGAGACGAGGAGGAGGAAGGTACCGTCCTTTCTCTTTTCGTTATTTACCGAACTGATGAGGGCATAGGTCTCGTCGGTGAGGGCGAAGACGAGATAGGGCCGTATACGTGGATGGGCGGCGAAGAGTTCGATGAGAGAGAGACCGTAGACGGCATGGCGGATGTTGGCCACAAGGGTGATTATGGCAATTTCCGGGATAGAGGCGCCGGCAGCGAAGAGGCCTATGCCTATGTATTGGGCGGCGCCGGCGAAGACGAAGACGCTCATGGCGAGGGCGAACCAGGCTGGGTAGCCCGCGTTCACCGCGAGGAGGCCAAAGCCAAAACCTATGGTGATGTAACCGAGAAGAACAGGGATGCTCGCCTTGAAGGCTTCGAGAGCCGGGCTGGTTTTCCTCTCCTTGCTGGGCATAGACGATATCATAGGAGACAGGGGGCCGATGGTCAACCGAGGCTTCAGGCTTGGCCTTGAACAAGGCTGGATAGTCTACCATACTAGGATCATGAGTAACGCACTTAGCGGTATTGCGCTCTGCGCCGTGGGCCTGGAAAAGGTGACTGCCCACGAGCTTGAGCGGCTGGGGTTCGAGACGGGGGAGAGACGAAGCGGTCGTGTGCGCTTCATCCTGGATGGAAAGGATCCTGCCCGAAGTCTGGCGACAGCCAACATCGGTCTGAGGACGGCCGAGCGTGTCCTACTCGAGCTGGGGAGTTTTCAGGCCGCCGATTTTGACCAGTACTTCGATGGTCTCCGTTCCCTTCCCTGGGAACTCTGCTGTTTCAAGGATTCGGCCATCGCCATCGACAAGGTGAGGAGCCACAATTCGGCTCTTTCGGCTCAGACAAGCCTCCAGGCCATGGGCCAGAAAGCGGCCTACTCCCGCCTTATGGATCACTATCGGATGCATACCATGCCGGCCACGGGCAACCAGGTGACAGCCCGCGTCTATCTGGACGGGGACTCCTGCACAGTGGGCGTGGACAGCTCGGGCGAGCCCTTGCACAAACGCGGCTACAGGAAGCGGACCGTCCTTGCCCCCTTGAAGGAGACGGTGGCCGCGGGCCTTCTCTTCCTGTCGGGCTGGAACCGGAAGTATCCCCTTGTCGATCCCTTCTGCGGCTCAGGGACTATTGCTATTGAGGCCGCCCTCTACGCCCTCGATTTCGCTCCTGGCCTCATGAGGCGCTTTGCCCTGGAGGATATGCCCATGGCTACGCACGGCACGATTGCCGCGGTGCGGGAGGACTTCGAGGGGAAGATACGCCGTGACGTCGAGGTGAACATCTCAGCCTCCGATATCGATCCCGGCGCCCTTGAATCAGCCCGTGGGAACGCCTACGACGCCGGCATCGCCGACTGGATACACTTCGATCTCAAAAATGCCGAAGAGCTTTTACCTGTAGGAGGGAAAGGTTACTTGATCGGCAACCCTCCCTATGGCAAGCGTATGGGCACCGAGGAGGAAGCGGCCGAACTACTCGGCAGACTATCAGGCATGCGCGACAGGTTCTCGGAGGCGGGATGGGGCATGGGCTTCATCACCGACAGAGAAGATTTTGGTGAAATCTTCGGCATGACCACTGGTTCGTCGAAGCATATCGTCAACGGAGCGGAGGAACAATGGTTCCACTGGTTCCCCGCGGTCGCCGGTGACGCCGAGGGGAAGGATTCGCGACCGCCTCGGAAGGAATTTCATTCAAAATCATGAGTATTGGCGACGAAACCTATCCGGTCTGTAATCTGCAATCCTTGGCCTTGGTGCCTGATGCTGCCTGTTTCGTTGTCTTGGGCGCGACAGGCGATCTTTCCCGAAGGAAGATTTTTCCCGCCCTCTTCGACTTGTTTTCGGATTCCCGGCTTCCTGAGACTCTTGTCATGCTGGGATTCGCCAGGCATCCCCTCCTCGACCAGGATTTCAGGCATGACCTCGAGGCGGGATGCAGGAGCTACGCGCGCCGCCGCGAATTCGACGAGGCTGCCTGGCAGGCTTTTTCCTCTCGCATCTTCTACCTCGAGGCCGACCTCGAGGAGGCGGCTGGGTACGAAAGGCTCGCCCGCGTCCTCGGGGGACGCGAGAGGCTCCCGGGGCTGCCAGAAAGCCAGAGTCTTCCGGCCAACGCCCTCTTCTATCTTGCCGTGAGTCCTGAGCATTTCGGGCCTATAGCCGACAGGCTGGGTTCGGCCTGCTTGGGTTCCTCGGAGAGGTCCTCAGGAGCCGTGAATCCTAGCGGGCTTTGCGGCTGGAGACGGCTCGTCGTCGAAAAGCCTTACGGCGCCGACGGGAAAAGCGCGAGAGAACTCACTAGAGTCCTTCAGAGGAATTTCAAGGAGGAGGACATCTACAGGATCGACCACTATCTCGGCAAGGAAACGGTCCAGAACCTGCTGTATATTCGATTTTCGAATTCGATCTTCGAGCCGCTCTGGAACAGGAACCATATCGAGTCGATCGATATATCGGTCTTCGAGACCGAGGGAATCGGGCAGCGGGGTGGATACTACGACAAGGCCGGAGCCTCGAGGGACATGCTGCAGAACCATCTCATCCAGCTGATGTGCCTGACGACCATGGAGCCGCCTGCTAGCCTTGATCCTGAGAGTATCCACGATGAGAAGGTCAAGGTTCTCAAGTCCATCACCTTGAAGGGGACTCGGGATCTGCTTTCCCGATCGCGACGCGGTCAGTACACGCGAGGCAGCTCACCAGGCGGCAAGGAGATTCCCGCATATGTCGAGGAGGCAAAGGTGAGGCCTGACTCCAGGACCGAGACCTATGTCTCCCTGCGGCTCGAACTGGACAATTGGAGGTTCTCGGGCGTGCCTATAACCCTGCGTACGGGCAAGGCCTTTGCCGACAAATACAGCCAGATCGTCATCCATTTCAGGCGACCGCCCACAGCCCTTTTCGCCGCCCAGTGCCGCGAAACCCTTGTCCACAACGCGCTGACCATACGGATACAGCCTGACGAGGGCGTCTGGCTCAGGTTCAACGCCAAGGTTCCGGGAATGCCTTCCATCAAGCCCAGCGAGCTGCGCTTTTCCTACCGAGAGACGGCCGACTATCTGCCCGAAGCCTACGAGCGCCTCATTACCGACGCGCTTTCAGGGGACTCCACGCTTTTCATCAGGGCTGACGAGTCGGAAGAGGCCTGGCGCATCGTCGACGCGCTGGAGAAAGCCTGGTCATCCGCCGATCCGATGGGGAACCCCTTTGAGGGAGGTTTGCTCGAATACGCGGCTGGTTCTCCTGTCCCGGAACTCGAGCGATGAAGGCAGAGGTTTTCCGTTTCGCGGACGCAGGAGCCTGGATTTCCGCCTTTATCCGGAGCTTCCTGGATAGCGCAGAAGAAGCCGCCAATCTGGGATGGGCAGCCTTTCACGCCATCCTCTCGGGCGGGGCGACTCCGGCGCCCCTCTACCGTGCCTTGGCAGCTATTCGCGGCGGTCGCGTCTCTGACGATCCATTTCTGGGTCAGGGACGAACGGGATGCCCAGCCCGGCGATCCTTTACGGAACGGCCTACTCGTGAAGGAATCGCTGGCCGGCTCCGTCTGGCCCAGACCGCGGCCCCCATCCGAGCCCCGGCTGAAGATGACGATGGAACCTGCCGCCCTCAGCACCTTGAGAACAATCCTTGTCGTCCTGTCAGGATCCGGGAAAGCGTCTATGTTCGACGCTCTCCTCGGTGGCCTTAAGTCCTCTTTCTCCATAGGGGCGGAAGATAGAGCGCGATTCTACTACCTTGAAGCCTAAAACTCGAAGTGAAAGGATGGAGCGGCCTTGACAGTTAAAAGGGGATTTCTAGCCTGGGCGATCTGCGGGGGCGCTCTTCTGGCTTTCACCCTTTCCCGGCCTGTCATGGCGCAGGAGCGGAATATCGACCAGTGGCTGCGGTTTTCAGGTTATATATGGACCCTGCGCCAGTCCGAGGAGCCAGGCGGTCCTATGGGCAACCGCTTCGCCGGGCAGGATTTATCCGTGTTCCTGAACCCGGATAAATCCCTGACCTTGACTCTTTCCCGGAACGGCGGTCTCTGGTACGGGGGCGAAGCGTCTCTTTCACGCCGCCTCGGCTACGGCATCTACCTTTTCAGGGTCAGGACCAGGCTTTCCGAACTCGATCCCAATCTGGTTCTGGGCCTTTTTACCTACTCACCCTTCGAAAAAAGGGCGCACGATGAGATCGACATCGAATTCTCGGCCTGGGGGCAGCAGCAGAACCCTGTCCTGGGGCAGTATGTGGTGCAGCCTTATGATTCCGATGGACACATGGTCCGCTTCGATCTCGGCAAGTCGGATGGGCCAGCGACCTACTCCTTCGCCTGGGATAAGGACAGAATAGAGTTCCTGTCCTGGAAGGGCTATGGTCCCCAGCCACTCGAGGGATCGCCTTCGATTCTGGTCGCCTGGAGCTATTCGGGAAGGAAGGATATGCCTGACCCAAGGCGGGCGAACATCTTCATGAACCTCTACCTCGCCGGCAAGCCCGAGCCCGCGGGCTCAGGTCTTGTCGCGGTTATCGTTGATTCCTTCGAATTCATTAAGAAGAAATGACAAAAAAGGCCGCCCATGGGCGGCCTCTCATCGTCCCTATCCGGGACGTGTCCCGATAGGGGGGTTGTTTCAATTCTCGGCGATTAAAAGGGACTTGGAATCCAGTTTGAGGTCGAGTTCCTTGGGATTGAGCCGCTCGTGATCCTTCACCACCTTGAAATGGATGAAATCCCTAGAAGGCTCCATGACGATGAGAACGGAGATCAGTGGCAGCAACTCCCTGAGAAGTATGGGCACGCCGTTCTTGTCGAAGAGGGGATCCTCACCCGACAGGGTGCAGGAATACCAGGCTTCGAGACCCATCTCGATCAGGAAGGCCTTCACCTTCTCGAAGCGTTCGACGGTCGACCTTGAGAAATCGAAGCCGTCCACGATCACCGTCTTGGCGTCAAATCCGCCGTCCACAATCATCGCCTTTAAGGATCGGATGATCTGGTCGACCGTCATCCCCTCCTGGGTGAAGTTCATAATGACGCGGTTGCTCACCAGCTGTTCCTTAAGCTCCCCGATATTTTCCAGACTTCTGCGCCTGGCTATCTCGTCGAATATATTTTCATACCAGGAAATAACATAACTCGTATGCGCGTTGAACGATACGTGGATGACTTTCTCACCCTGCAGAAGCTTGTCCAAGGCCATCTGGACGAGAACGGAGGTCTTGCCAACGCCTTTCCGCGAGGCGACTAGACCCATATTGCCAGCCCCGAGTCCACCCTCGATGGATTTCTCGAGGATGCGCACAGGGCTTTTAATTATAAATTCTTCTTTCAGCATGTGGTCTCCTTTCGGCGATCGCGGGATTCTTCCCTTTTCGCCCGGGCGGATCGGCGCTCAAAGCCGTGGACCGCCATTAGTATACCCGCATTCCCCGCAGGCGGGTAAAAGATTTGCAGATATCCCTACTTCTGCTGTTCTTTCCTTCTCTCCTCGAGGTAGTCCTTGCGGAGCTGATCCGAAATCGATGTGGGAACCTTGCCGTACTTTTCAAACTCCATGGTGAACTCGGCCTTGCCCTGGGAGAGAGATCGGACAACAGTCGAATAGCCGAACATTTCTGCCAGGGGAACCTCGGCTTCGACGCGGCAGAAGGCACCATCCTCGGTGCTCGCCGTTATGATGCCCCGCCGCTGGTTGAGGGAGGCGAATATGTTGCCCTGGAATTCGCTCGGTCCTTCTACCGAGACCTTCATGATGGGTTCGAGTATGGCCGGTTTGGCCTTCTCGTAGGCTTCACGGAAGGCGCCTATGGCAGCGAGCTGAAATGCGATGTCCGACGAGTCGACGGGATGGCTGGCACCGTCGTTGACGAGGCAGCGCACATTGACGATGGGGAAGCCGATCAGGCTGCCTTTCTGCGTCGCCAACTTGAAGCCCTTGTCGCATGAGGGGATAAAATCGACGGGTATGGATCCCCCCTTAACCTGGTTGACGAACTCGTAGTTCTGCTCGGTGATAGGTTCGATGTAGCCGGCGACGCGGCCGTACTGACCCGAACCGCCCGTCTGCTTCTTATGGGTGTAGTTGAAGTCGGCTCTCTGGGTGATGGCTTCGCGGTAGGCGACCTGGGGCCTTCCCGTTTCGACATCGCAGTTGTATTCGCGCCGCATGCGTTCCACGTAGACTTCGAGATGAAGTTCGCCCATGCCCTTGATGATAGTCTGGTTGGATTCCGGATCGACGTAGGTCTGGAAGGTCGGGTCCTCTTTCGTGAAACGGTTGAGTGCCTTGCCCATCTGATCCGAGGACTTCTTGTCTTTGGGCTCGATGGCCAGGGAGATGACGGGTTCCGGTATGAACATCGAGGTCATCGCATAGTTGAGGTCGGGGTGGCAGAACGTATCGCCCGAGGCGCACTCTACACCAAAGAGAGCAACGATGTCGCCGCAGTAGCCCACGGGAATATCCTCCATGGAGTTGGCGTGCATGCGCACGAGGCGTCCCACCTTGAATTTCCTGCGTGCCCTGGTGTTGTAGAGTTCGTCGCCCTTCTTGATCTCGCCCTGGTAGATGCGCACGTAGGTGAGCTGTCCGTATTGGCCATCCTCGAGCTTGAAGCCAAGGGCGACAGTTTTAGCCTTGGGGTCGGACTTTAGTTCGACTTCCTTCTCCTCATTGTCCAAGTCGAGGGCCAGGTTGCGTATCTCGGTGGGATCGGGGAGGAAGCTGGTCACGCCGTCGAGGAGGACTTGGACGCCTTTGTTCTTGTAGGCCGAGCCTACGAAAACGGGGACGAACTTTTCGGCTATGCAGCCCGCTCGGATGCCCGCCATCAGGAGTTCCTCCGGGACCTCGTCCGCGAAGTAGGCTTCAGCGAGCTCGTCCGAGAACATCGACGCCGCTTCGAGGAGTTCCTCGCGATACCGTTCGGCGTCAGCCATGAGATGGGCGGGGATGTCGGCGTATCTGATATCCTCTCCGTTGTCTCCGTCGAAATAAATCGCGCGCATCTTGACGAGGTCGATGACGCCTTCGAGCTTGTCCTCGAGGCCGATAGGTATGGTGACGAAGGCGGGGTTCAAACCCAGTTTTTCCTGGAGCTGCGCCTTCACTTTGAATGGATTGGCTCCCGTGCGGTCGCACTTGTTGATGAAGGCGAGCCTAGGGACATGATAGCGCTTGAGCTGGCGGTCCACGGTGATCGACTGTGACTGGACACCCGCCACTGCGCAAAGCACGAGGATGGCACCGTCGAGGACGCGTAAGGACCGCTCGACCTCAATGGTGAAGTCGACGTGTCCTGGCGTGTCGATGAGGTTGATGTCAAAGTCCTTCCAGGTGACATTGGTCGCCGCGGACTGGATGGTGATGCCGCGTTCGCGCTCCAGATCCATGGAATCCATGGTAGCGCCTGCGCCGTCTTTGCCCTTCACTTCGTGAATCGCGTGTATTTTGCGGCAATAAAAGAGAATACGTTCAGACAAGGTCGTCTTGCCTGAGTCAATGTGGGCGGAAATACCGATATTCCGCATCATGTGAATGTCGATGGACATGTTGAACCTTCACCTCATTTACTTGGTCTGACGAGCGCCGTAGGGGCCTCGTTGACGCAGGCCCCTACGAGCGGACAGCGTCGATGTTGGGTAGGGGATTGCGTCGAAAATTCTGCGGTTTATTCCCGTTTTGTTGAAAAACAGCTACCTTGTTACAGTATAGTGTGAGAGTTGACTTTTTTCAATACCTAGTCAGTGTCACGAAGCCTGGATCACCTTGACAGGGTCGAATACAAGGGGGCCTATTTGATCCAATGCCATGAGCGCGGACCTGCGGCGTTTAGTCGATGTATTCGATGTCCCAGGAAAGGGGGGCGCTGTCCTTGAGCATGGCGCTCACGCCGCAGTACTTATCCTGGGAGAGCTGACAGGCCTTCCGCACGTTGTCGGGATTGAGCCTGTCGCTCTTCTTGAATTGGTAGACAAGCCGTATGGACTTGAATTTTTTAGGGTGCTCCTCGAAGGTATCGGCCTCGGCCTTCATGGCGAACCAGGTGCAAGGCTCGCGCATCTTTTTAAGGATGGAAACGACATCCATGCCTGAACAACCGGTGAGAGCCGCGAGCAGCAGGGGCTTGGGACGGGGTCCTTCATCTTTTCCTCCGGCCTCGACTGCCAAGTCCATAGGCAGTTTATGCCCGTTCACCTCGGCCTCGAAAGACATATTCCCAGCCCACAGCGTCATAACTTCATTCTTCACAGCAATCTCCTGTTTTCCAATAATCCTGGATGCGAATCCGATTTCCTTAAAAGATAAGCTTGCGAGGTGGCGCTGGCAATCTCCATGCGCGGGCGGGAAAATGGTCAGGCTTGCATCGTATTCAGTTCGCGGAAAGCGAAAAAAGAAGCTGATCGCCGTAGAAGCCGCTTGAAGCCGAGGCAGGTATCGAGGCTATGGCGAGGGCGACCTTCAAGGGCGAATCCCAAAAACTGGACTTGCCCGTCATCTGAAAAGAAAAAGCTCCATTGCGGACCCCTGTTGGACGGCCGCCGATGCTGAGCCGGTAGGGGATATCCGAAGCTGTCGAGCCGGAGATACTGCGGAGGCTGCCTCCGTTGGCCGAGAAGACATCGATGGAATAGATTCCCGTCGTATTGCACAATATCCGGGCATCTCCCAGTTCGAAAAGCTCGTCTTCCTGTATCTCGAAACCAGGCGATGCAGCCAGGGCTGAGGAGGCTGAGCCGGCCTTATCCTTCGAGGGCAGATACCCAGTTATCTGGGCAGTAGAGCCTGTGCAGAAATCCAAGGACAACTTGAGAACGGTCGGGACGATGGCAACGAGCTGAACCGAAACGGATTTACTCGTAGACTGCGTCTGGGCATGGAGACAAGCGGCGGCTAATGCCAGAACCGCGAATGCAAATTGTTTCCGTGCGAAGACCATGGATTCCCTCCACGTCGACTATCTCTAGATAGACGATAAACGATGGAGGGATATTTAGCTTCCTAGGAGATAAGCCCAAACAAGCCTATAAGAAGACATTTTTTAGGGTTCATCTACCCTTCGGCTTTCCAATTTCTCTAGAAGCTCCAGATTTGGGAGCCTAAGGGCGATGAACGTTCAATCCCGCTAAAATCTCCATAACTTCCAAGCCGAGATTAAGAAGTGAGTGCTCACTTGGAGATCGAAACAAGTTCCATCTCGAAGACGAGGTAGGCGTCGGCCGGTACCACGCCCCCGATTCCCGCCGAGCCGTAGGCTAATTCTGGGGGAATGACGGCGAGGCGCTTCTCGCCCTTGCGCATGGTCGAAACGACTTTATCCCAGCCCTCGATGATCTCGCCCGATCCGATCTTGAACTTCAGGGGGCCGCCCGCGAGGGCCGACTGGTCAAAAACCGTACCGTCGAGAAGCATTCCCTTATAAATGACGGCGACTGTGTTGCCCTTGGCAGGTACGTCGCCGATGCCCTTTCTCAAGACCTTCTGGTAGATTCCATTTTCATCGAGGACGGCGTCGGGCCATTTAGCGACGATTGTCTTTTTGCTCTCCCCACGTTTGGATTCGGCTGCCACGCTGAGGGAGGCATAGGCCGCGCTCAGCCTGTCGTTCCATGCCTTCTGTGAGGCATCGAAGGATTTTGCGGCCTTGCCGTAACGTTCGATGCTGAGTTTCTGGATTTTGTCCCCGACTTGTATGGAGTTCACGATATCCATGCCTTCCGTGACCTTGCCGAAGACGGAGTGTTTGCCGTCGAGCCATGCGGCTGCCCCTAATGTTATGAAGAACTGGCTGCCGTTGGTGTTGGACCCGGCATTGGCCATGGAGAGGATGCCTGGTCCGTCATGCTTGAGTTCAGGCGAGAATTCGTCGGGGAAGCGATATCCAGGGCCGCCCGTGCCATCGCCCAGAGGATCTCCCCCCTGGACCACGAATCCCGGTTCAACGCGGTGGAAAACCAGACCATCGTAGAAGGGCTTTCCCTTTGCGGTGTCGAGCTTGCCCTCGGCGAGGCCGACGAAGTTACCCACGGTGAGGGGAGCCTTCTCGAATTCCAGGGAAATGACGATGTTGCCCTTGTTCGTCTCCATGACGGCGTAGAGCCCATCAGGCCGTTCGGCTTTTGGCTGGCAGGAGGCGAGGCCGGCGGCGGCAAGAAAGACAACCGCCAGGATTTGTACTTTCGCGATTTTTTTCATTTTTCCTCCGATCGGGCCAGCGCAGCCCCTCTAAACCGTTTCACCTTAGCAGAAATCCCAAGCTTCAGGAAGGCCTAAAAGGTGTTCCGATGAGCGCCCTCCTGCCGAAAGTCTTGACGCCCGCTCGGGCTGGCGCGACCATGGCTCTAAGTTCACAAGGGGGAGACAATGGAGGAAGGTGCCTATAAGCGTCCGACCTGGGACGAGTATTTCATGGAAGTGTGCGGGGCCATCTCCAAGCGTGCGACCTGCGACAGAGGCCGCTCGGGCTGCGTCATCGCGCGGGACAATCAGATACTCGCCACGGGCTATGTGGGAGCGCCGAGCGGTCTGCCGCATTGCGACGAGGTGGGGCACCAGCTCAAGAAACTGATACACGAGGATGGGACGATCACCCAGCACTGCGTCAGGACGGTGCACGCCGAGCAGAACGCCATCTGCCAGGCCGCGCGACGCGGCGTGGGCATAGCAGGCGCGACTCTCTATTGCAGGATGACGCCCTGCAGGACCTGCGCGATGATGATCATCAACTGCGGGATCATGAGGGTGGTCTGTGAAAAGCGTTACCACGACGGGGCCGAAAGCGAAGCTATGTTCGCTGCTGCGAAGGTAGGTCTCGAGTATGTCTTCGACGAGGTGCAGAAGTACGATAACCAGTAAGTCCTTCAGGGTTGCACAATATCGGTTCTTCCCTATACAGTAGTTCCGTGAATCTTCGTGTCGTTTTCGTGGGCGAGATCGTGGGCAAGACGGGTGTCTTTACCCTCAAGTCCACGCTGAAGGAGATCCGAGCCAGATACAGGCCCGACTTCATCGCCGCAGGGGCAGACTCGGCAACGGGCGGCGCTGGTTTGGGCGTGCAGCACGCCGTCTACTTAAGGAAGCTCGGGATCGACTGCCTGACCTTGGGCGAATGCGCCTATTACAAGCTTGATATGACGGAGTTTTTCCCCAAGGCCCCCTGGGTACTTCGTCCAGCCAACCTTCCCTATGAGAATCCGGGCAGGGGCTGGCGCGTTTTTCCCGCCGCGGGAGGCAGGATAGCCGTCATAAGCCTTCTGGGCCAGGCCGGTTTTCTCCGGGTGCACGCGGAGAATCCCTACCGGACCCTCGACCATATCCTGGAAAGGCTCGGGTCTGAGACGAAGATGGTCCTTGTCGATTTTCACGCCTCGGCCACGGCGGAAAAAGTTACCATGGCCGCTTATGCCGACGGCCGGGTGTCGGCTGTCGTGGGAACCCATGGCAAAGCCCTCACGGCCGATGCCCGGGTGTCAGCGGCCGGGACAGCGGCAATAACCGACACAGGGAGGACAGGGAGCCTCCTCTCCGTCGGCGGCATGGACCCGGAGGCGCGTATAAAGGAATACCTCACCGCCCTGCGCGTGTGGGAGGGCGACGGAAGCCTGGGACTCGAAGTCCAGGGTATCTTCATGGAATTCGATGACGCAGGGAAAGCCGTGAAAGCCGAGAGTTTCAGGATTCCCTGCGAGGAGAAAATGGATGAGAGAGTCGGGAACGGTTAAGGATATTTCAGGAAAGATCGTCGTCGTCGGCATACCCATGCACGATAGCTGTCAATCCTGCATGAACGGGATGTGCAAGGAAAGCCGCGACGCGCTCAAGGTCTTCAACCCCGAGGGCATCGAGCTCTCACCGGGCGACGAGGTCGAGATTGAGGTGAAATCGGCCGAGCAGGCCAGGGCAGCGCTCTGGGTTCTCGGGCTCCCCCTCGCTGCCCTCTTCGCGGGCTACGGTCTGGGCAGGCTCTTCTTCCCTTCGGCCCAGGAAGGTCCGGCCGTCATCGCGGCCGGACTGTTCTTTGTTCTCTTTCTCGGCGTTGGGCTTTTAATCCAGAAGCGCAGGAATCTCGAGTCTCTCCCCGTGATAACGAAGAAACTCGAAGGGCTTGCCTGATTCTTTGGCGTACGGGTTGTATTTTTATACAGCGCTTGCCGTTTGACTCAAGGATCGATCGGTGGAATAATGGAAGTAACCGGCGTCGCCGGCCCTGATCCGAGACATTGTCCAAAGGGGATAGGTGGATGAAAAGAACAATATGCTTCGTTGCGGCCCTCCTACTCTGCGTTGCAGCCCAGACAGGCGCCGCGCCTACATCAGAAGATCTGTATTCCGTCTACTCAGGCGAACTGACGACACTCAACTACCTTGTCGTCGCTGCCGAAAACGAGCACTCCGTCATCGCGAATATCATCGACGGACTTGTCGAGTACGACAAGTATGGAGTCCTGGTACCATCACTCTCCACGGAGTGGTCTGGTTCATCCGACGGCAAGACCTGGACATTCACCTTGCGCAGGGGCGTGAAGTGGGTGGACTCACGGGGCAAGGACTACGCCGAAGTGACTGCCCAGGACTGGGTCGACTCCGCTAAGTATATCTTCGACAAGAAGAATGCCTCCCTCACCGCCAATATCGCTTACGACGTCATCAAGAACGCCAAGGCCTATTTCAACGGAACGCTCACTGATTTCTCCCAGGTCGGTGTAAAGGCTCTCGACAAGTACACGCTCCAGTACACCCTCGAGAAGCCGGTTCCCTATTTCCTGAGCATGCTCACCTATGTCTGCTTTCTTCCCGTCAACGGTCAGTTCCTCGCGAGCGTCGGCTCGCGGTTCGGTACGGACAACAAGACAGTCCTCTACAATGGAGCCTATATCCTCGACAGCTTCGAGCCCCAGGTAGGCAGAACCCTGGTGAAGAACGACAAGTACTGGGACAGGGACCACGTTTACATCCGAAGAATGAGCTTCAAGTACAACAAGGAAGCCTCGACACTCGCGCCTGAGCTCTTCCTCAGGGGTGAAATCTCCCAGGTGAGCCTGCCCTCGTCCCTCATCGATTCCTGGATGAAGGACCCGGCGAAAAGAGCGATCGTCCGGCCGGCCGAGACTTCTTCGTATACCTATTTCTATACCTTCAACTTCAACCCGACCTTCGACGCCCAGTATGAGCCCGACAATTGGCAGGTTGTCGTCAACAACAAAAACTTCCGCGAGTCCATTTTCCACGGACTCGACAGAAAGGCCGCGATGATCACCGCCGAGCCCTATGCCCCCGAGCGCAGGCTGCAAAACTCCATTACGCCGCGCAACTTCGTCAACGCCTCGGGCAAGGACTATGTAGATATGTCCGATCTAGCCAAGTATTCCAAGATGGACAGTTTCGATAAGGCCGCCGCCATCCAGTTCAAGGCCAAGGCCATGGCCGAACTCGCCGGTCAGGCTAAGTTCCCCGTCAAGATCATGATGCCCTACAACGCCGGGGCGACGGACTGGACGAACAGGGCACAGGTCGTCGAGCAGCAACTTGAGAATCTTCTCGGCAAGGACTATATCGACATTATTCCCGTCTCCTTCCCCGCCACGGGATTCCTGGGCGCCACACGCCGCAAGGGCAACTACGCCATGCAGGAATGCAACTGGGGACCTGACTACGCCGACCCCGAGACCTATTCCGATCCCTTCGTGACCGGCTCCAACTACAACTGGCCTGAGAAGGCGACGGGTTATACCTTGACCAACGGCAAGAGTCCCTATGAGACCATGGTGAACGCGGCGAAAGCCGAGGTCGTCAACATCGCGAAGCGCTATGAGCTTTTCGCTAAAGCCGAGGCCTATTTCATCGGCGAAGCCTTCGTGATCCCCTACGCGATCGGCGGAGGCGGCTTCATGGCTTCCAAGCTCGAACCCTTCAGCTATCCCTTCGCGCCCTTTGGCATGTCCTATTTAAAATACAAGGGCCAGACCGTCATGCAGAAACCCCTCTCCACCGAGGAGTACAACAAGCTGAAATCTGCCTGGGACGACCAGCGCGAAGAGGCGCTCAAGAGCTCGAAATTCTAATCTGAAGTATCCTTAGGTTTGACTCGTCGGGCCGGCGGAGTCTTCTCCGCCGGCGCCCGTTTCGCTGGGAGGGCTTTCGGCTTAATGCTCAAGTATACGCTCAAGCGTCTCGGTCAGTCCCTGGTGACCCTGCTGATTGTCGTCTCCTTTGTCTTCCTCCTCATGAGGCTTCTCCCTCTGGAGGGGTACTTTGGCGACGGCTATGATAAACTTTCGCCCGAGCAGCGGACCGCGGCCCTGCAGCGTATGGGCCTCCTCGACCCCTGGTACGTCCAGTTGGGACACTTCTATCTAAGGTTGGGCAGGGGGGACATGGGGACTTCGATCATCTACAGGCGCGATGTACCCGTAACGGAGATCATCGGCCCGCGCATCCCCTACTCTGTGTACTTCGGCGTCACCGCGACCTTTCTGGCTCTCGCCCTGGGGTTAAGTCTCGGCGTCGTGATGGCACGGCGGAAGGGGAAAGGACTGGACAAGGCCGGCACGGCCTATATCGTCCTCATCAACGCCGTGCCCTCGGCAGTCTACCTTCTCTTCATCCAGGTCTACGGTACGAGCCTTTTCTCCCTGCCCATACTCTTCGATAAATACAGGCCGAAAAGCTGGATACTGCCGGCGATATCGCTTTCGCTCGGAGGAATAGCCGGTTACGCGATGTGGATTCGCCGCTACATGGTGGACGAGCTCAACAAGGACTACATCAAGCTGGCCCGGGCCAAGGGACTGCCCGAAAAGCTGATCATGGTACGCCATGTGATGAAAAACGCCTTCGTGCCCATGGCCCAGTACCTCCCCGCAGCCATCCTCTCCACGATCGGGGGATCGATCTACATCGAGTCCCTTTACTCCATACCGGGCATGGGAGGCCTCCTCGTCGACGTCATCCAGCGCCAAGACAACCCCATGGTCCAAGCCCTCGTCCTCATTTTCTCGTCGATCGGGATCATTGGCCTCTTCCTCGGCGACGTCCTTATGGCCCTCTTCGACCCAAGGATCAAGCTGGTCAAAGGCGAGGGGTCCCGATGAAGACAGTCCCGGCCAAGCCTGCCTCCGAAATCGAGGCCTCGGATGGCATAGATCCCTCCCTCTTTGCGTTCGCCGACTTTGACACCGAGGCTGCCGAGCGTATAGGCTACTCCGACTATTCGTACTGGAGTTCGACACTCAAGGTCTTTTTGAAGAACCGGGTCGCTGTCGCTTTCCTCGTCCTCCTTGCCATCCTTCTTGTCTTTATCTTCGTCCAGCCTCTTCTTCCCGGGCAGAACTCGCCTACCAAGATTAACATCGACCCGGCGACGAGCATGCAAATGCGCAACCGCCTGCCCGATGCCGAGTTCTGGTTCGGCACCAACTCGATCGGCCAGGACCTCTGGGCGCGAATCTGGAGCGGGACGCGGACGAGTCTTCTCATCGGCCTCATCGTCGGCTTCGTGGAAATGGCCTTCGGCATCGTCTACGGGGCCCTCTGGGGCTACGTCCGGAAGCTGGACCGTGTCCTCACCGAGATCTACAATGTCCTCAACAACATCCCTACAACAATCCTTTTACTCCTAATGGCCTACATCCTCAGACCCGGGTTCAGGACGATGATCCTCGCCATGTGCATGACGGGCTGGCTGGGACTCGCCCGCTTCGTGCGGAACCAGATCGTCATCATCCGCGACCGGGAGTACAACCTGGCCTCGCGCTGCCTCGGCACTTCAACGGGGAGGATCATCCTCAAGAACCTCCTTCCCTACCTTGTCTCGGTCATCATGCTCCAGACCGCCCTCTCCATACCCGGGACTATAGGCTGGGAAGTCTTCCTTACCTACATTGGGCTCGGCCTGCCTGTCTCCATCCCCTCCCTGGGCAACCTCGTCAACGAAGGCAGGCTCATCATGATGTCGCCCGAACTCCGATACCAGCTCATCTTCCCGACGATTGTGCTCTCGGCCATTACGATCTCCTTCTATGTCCTCGGGAACGCCTTCGCCGATGCCTCCGATCCCCGGAACCACGTGTAGGAGGGGGCAATGGGCGAAACAATTCTTGACGTCAAGGACCTGACGATAAAGTTCAATCTGCGAGGGCAGACGCTGACCGCGATCCGGGGGACGGGCATCGAGGCCGTTGAAGGCGAGACTCTCGCCATAGTCGGCGAATCTGGATCGGGGAAGTCCGTCTTCACCAAATCCTTCATCGGTATGCTCGACAAGAATGGCTGGGTGGACTCAGGGAAGATTCTCTTCGAGGGCGCCGATCTCGCGAAATTCAAGGACGAGAAGGACTGGCTGGCCATACGAGGCAAGAAGATCTCCATGGTCTTCCAGGACCCCATGACTTCTCTTAACCCCCTGAGGACGGTGGGCTCCCAGATAGCCGAGGTCTATGCCCTTCACCGGCAATACGGTCCTAAGGAAGCCGAGGCCGCAGCCATCGAAATCCTGAAGCGGGTGGGTATCACTTCCCCCGAAACCCGGCACAAGCAATACCCCCACGAATTTTCGGGCGGGATGCGGCAGAGGGTTGTCATAGCCATCGCCATGGCCTGCGCACCGCGCATACTCATCTGCGACGAGCCGACGACAGCCCTCGACGTCACCATCCAGGCGCAGATCCTCGACCTCATCCGCTCACTCCAGGAGGAGTACGGCTTCACCACCATCTACATCACCCACGACCTGGGCGTTGTCGCCAACGTCGCGGACAGGGTGGCTGTCATGTACGCGGGAAAAATCGTGGAGTGCGGCACTGCCGAAGAAATCTTCTACGATCCCCGCCATCCCTACACCTGGGCCCTCCTTTCCTCCCTGCCGCAGCTGGGCATTAAAGGTAAACCCCTCTTTTCGATCTCGGGCACGCCGCCCAGCCTGTTCAAGCCCGTCGTGGGCGATGCTTTCGCCCCCCGGAATCCTTACGCCCTCAAGCTGGACTTCGTGGCCGAGCCGCCTCGGTTTCAGGTGAGTCCTAGCCACTGGGCATCGACTTGGCTCCTCGACCCCCGGGCTCCCAGGGTCGAACCGCCCGAGATCATCAAGCGGCTCAACGAAACATGGAAGATCCAGAATCCCCAGCTTTCAGGTGCCGAGCACGACGTTAAGCGAGGCGAGCGGCGATGAGCGATCTCGAAAACCCCATCCTGGAAGTCCGCGACCTCTCCGTCGACTTCAAGGTCAGGGGAGGACTTTTCCGGGCGGTCGACAATGTGAATTTCTCGATACAAGCCGGTGAAACCTTCGGCCTCGTGGGCGAGTCGGGTTCGGGCAAGACGACGATCGGCAGGGCTATCGTCCGGATCAACGAGACGAGTTCAGGCGACATTCTTTTCAAGGGCAGGAAGATTAACGGAAAGATTCCCCGCGAGCTGGACAGGGAAGTCGTCCAGAAGATCCAGATGATCTTCCAGGACCCCATGGCCTCCCTCAACGAGCGGGCGAAGATAGACTACATAGTCTCGGAGGGCCTCTACGCCGTACAGGGATTCAAGGGCGAGGCTGAGCGACTTTCCATGGTCCGCAAGACCCTCCTGGAAGTGGGCCTCCTGCCTGAGTTCGCCAGCCGCTTTCCCCATGAGTTCTCAGGAGGCCAAAGGCAGAGGATAGGGATAGCCCGCGCCCTCGTCATGTCTCCCGAATTGATCGTGGCCGATGAACCCATTTCGGCCCTTGACGTGTCCATACGGGCCCAGGTCCTCAACCTCCTCTCCAGCCTGCGGCAGACTAAGGGCCTTTCCCTCATGTTCATCGCCCACGATCTCTCGGTCGTCCGCTTTATAACGGACAGGATAGCCGTCATACGCCTGGGCAGGATCGTTGAGCTCGGCCGCACCGAGGACCTCTTCCAAAAGCCCCTCCATCCCTACACGCGAGCCCTTTTATCGGCCGTGCCCTACCCTGATCCCAAGCGCGAAAAGGGCAGGAAGTCCAAGCCTTACGACCCCTCCTGCCACGACTATTCGGTCCATAGCCCGGCGTGGACGGAAGCTCTTCCAAGCCATTTCGTCCTCGGCAATTCGGCAGAGATCGAGGATTGGACGCGATCCTAGAGCGACGCTTTAAGGCGAAGTACCAAAGCCGAAGACGAAATAGAGGACGAGGGTGGCGAGGAGCAGAAAGACGGCAGCCGAAATGAGGGCTATTCTTGCTCCCTTCATCGGTTTGCCGCTTTTGCCCATGAAGCCGTCCTCGCGCAGGTGGAGAAGCCAGGCGAGAAGCAGGCAAAAGACGGCGGCCGCCGCTGCGAGCCATTCGACGTAATAGGAAGAATGGAGCAAGCCGAAGCCGACCCAGAAGCAGAAGGCGAGAGAGAAGGTGCCGAAACCTCCGCCCAGGGCGATGCGCGAAGCAAGTTTCTTCTTCCGGGAATCCGGGGTGGCCATTAGGCGAAATTGTGGTCGGGTACGTGGGCCCTGTCAATGTGAGGGAGCGAGGAGCCGGATGGAGGCTATAAATGGCTGAATCGAATCGCCGGAGCGGGGTCTCGACCCTGGGAAAGAGGCAGACGGGAACTCCCGACGCGTCGGACCTCGACGCGTCGGACCTCGACGAAGCGTGCGAAGCCGCCATGGCGATCGAGGGCGCTCCCCTTACGGGCCTCGCACTCGTCATCGTTTCGGGCGGGAATCGTGTATACGAGGGATACTTTGGCTCGCGGCGATTGGCATCGAAATCCGGCGAGGCCGATCTCCCCTTCGATGCGGGGACCCGGCTGAGGGCGGCCTCGATATCCAAGCCCGTCACGGCCCTCGGACTCATGCGCCTCGTCGAAAATGGCGGCATCGACCTCGACCTCGACATCTCCGACTACCTTGGCTTCCGACTTAGGAACCCCTATTTCCCCGATTCACCAATAACGACGCGGATGCTCCTGGGCCATGTCTCGAGCCTGAGGGACGCGGGATTCTATTATCCGCCTTTGGGCGCAAGGATAGCGGAACTCTTCGAACCCGGAGGCAGGTATTGGGCCGAAGGGGCGCATTTCGCCCGGTCTGAAGCCGGCGCTGACCTCTCGCCGGGGCACTTCTACTCCTACTGCAACCTTGGCTATGGCCTCATCGGCACGATGATGGAGCGCGCGGCGGGAGAACGCTTCGACCGCTACATGGACAGGGAGATCTTTAAGCCCTTGGGCCTGGACGCGGGCTTCAATCCCGCCCTGCTGGGCTCGGATGCTTTTCGTGGACTTTCACCGATCTATAGAAAATGTCAGGAGGGCTCCGAGGACTGGGACCCCGAGGCTGTCTGGAGATCGCAGATCGATGACTACCCCGGCGAAAGGCCCAAAGACTTCGTCAGGCGGAAGCCCGGTTCAGAGGCAAGGCTGGAGGACTACATCGTCGGCAGCAACGGCTCACTCTTCTCGCCCCAGGGTGGGATGAGAATCTGCGCCAGGGACCTGGGGCGGATAGCCCAGGTCTTCCTTTGTGGCGGAGAGGCTCCCCGTGAAGGGGGAGGGCAGGGAGGGGCGCCGCGCCCCGCGTACCGGGTCGTGTCGGCCGCCGCGATTCAAGAGATGGCGGCTCCCGTATGGCGGCGCGGCGCCCCGGCCTCCTGCGCCGAACCCGGCTCCGACCAGGTCCTTGCCACCGGCTCGGGCCTCATGCTGACCGCTGGTCCCCACCGACACGCCGGGATTTGGGGCCATCACGGCTCTGCCGGGGGCACCTCGCGCGATCCCGAGAAATTCAGATCCTCATGCAGCGGCATCAGCGTCTGGGAAGAAGGAATCAGGGAAGCGGCCGAAACGGTTATCGACCGCTTTTGAATCTTTTCCTCACGATAAGCTGCTCAGGCGGCGCCTCGGCGGCTTCAGACAGTCGCTTCACCCGCTTGTAGAGCTGTTCCTGGGCGCCCTGGGGTTTTACCCCCGGCTCGGCCTCGGCTTTTTCCCAGCGTCCGCTTGAAAGGAGCCTGTAGGCGTGGGCCGTGTCCTGAAAATAGCACTCCAGAATCTTTCCGCAATCCCGCCTCAGCCTTTCGTCGAGAATCGGAAACATGAGTTCGACACGCCGTTCCAGATTCCTGGGCAGCCAATCCGCGCTGGCGAGGTAGATCTCCTCGTTGCCCCCATTGCCGAAGCGGAAGATTCGCGCGTGCTCAAGATAGCGTCCCACGACGCTTCGCACTTCGATGCTCTCCGAAAGCCCGGGAATTCCCGGAAGAATCGTGCAGACACCCCGCACGTTCAACCTCACCGTCACTCCGGCCTTGGCCGCCTTATAGAGGGCTCCAACGATCTCCGAGTCCGAGAGGGCGTTGAGCTTTGCTGTTATCGCGCCGGGCGATTCGGGCGAACTGCGCTGGATTTCCCTGTAGATGAGGGAGAGTATGCGTTTCTTGAGGTCGAAGGGAGCTACTGCCAAGTTGGTGAGAGGCTGGATAGTCGAGTAGCCGGTGAGCATGTTGAAGAAGGCCGATGCCTCTTGGCAGAGTTCCTCGTTCGTCGTGAAGAGGGAGAGGTCGGAATATATCTTCGCAGTTTTCTCGTTGTAGTTCCCTGTCGAGAGGTTGAGGTACTTCCGGATTGATCCGTCCTTGGCCTTTCTGATAACGAGGGCTGCCTTGGCGTGGACCTTGAGCCGCGCCACGCCGTAGGTGACAATGGCCCCGGACTGCTCGAGTGTGGCCGCCCAGGTGATGTTCCGTTCCTCGTCGAAACGCGCCTTGAGTTCGACGACGACAGCCACCTGTTTGCGGTTGCGGGCAGCCCGTATCAAGGCCTTGACGATGGGCGACTCCCCCGAGGTTCTGTAGAGAGTCATCTTTATCGCCAGGACGCTGGGGTCATCGGCGGCCTCATCGAGGAAACGCTGGATGATGTCGAAGGACTCGTAAGGGAGATGGACGAGCCTATCCCCGGCCTCCAGTTCCTCCCAGACGCTGGCTCCTTCGGGGCCAGGAAGGCGTATCGGCGCCCAGGGGCTGTCCTTGAGCCTTGCGAGCGGCGATCTCTTGCCGCCGCCCTGTATCTCGAGAAAGAGGAGTTCGTAGAGACCGGAAAGATCGATGGGGCCGTTCACCCTGTAGATGTCGGATTCACCGAGTTCCAGGCCTGACTGGAGCTGAGCGACCAAGCTTTTCGACTTGCCCGCCACGAAGAGCCTCACGGGAGTGGAATTCTGCCTTCCGGCGAGGACTTCCTCCATGGCCGTCAGAAAATCGTCCTGCCTGTCCTCATCGACGCCCGAATCCGCGTCTCGCGTCACCTTGAAGACGATCGAGCCGCGCACCTTGTGGCCCGGGAAGAGCCGTAGCGCATAGGTTGAAATGAGGTCCTCCACGAGGGCGTAGCGCAGGCCTCCGCCGCCCTTCTCGTCCAGCTGGGGAAGCTGGATGAAGCGGCCCAGGTTCTGGGGGACCTGGACGATGGCGTGGAGTTCCTCTCCTTTCTCGCTCACGAGCTCGAACCCGCAGTGGATGCGCAGGTTGCCCATGCTCGGGAAGGCGTCCTTCTCGACACGCAAGGGAGTGACCAGGGGAAAGACATACTCGGCGAAGTAGTTTTCCAGGTAGCGCTTTTCGCTCAAGGTCCAGCGCGCCGGCGGTACGATCTCCATGCCGGCAGCGGCCAGTCCAGGAAGGACCTCGCCTAGGAGGCAGGAGTACTGGCGCGCGACTATTTCTTTTACGCGGACGGCGATCGCATCGAGTATGGCGCGGGGCGTCATGCCCGTCGGATCCGTCGTGCCTTCGCCCCGCTTCGATGCGGCCTTGAGCCCTGCCACCCTGACCATGAAGAACTCGTCGAAGTTGGATGAGACGATATCGAGGAACTTCAGCCGCTCGAGGAGGGGTGTCTCCTTTCTGCAGGCCTCCTCGAGGACGCGGGCGTTGAACTCGATCCAGGAGAGTTCGCGGTTGTAGACGGGGTATTCTGCCATGATCGCTTACACAATGGTCGGCGTCATGCCGAAAACTTCATCGAACAGGTCGCCCTTGTCCGCAAGCGAGAGGCGCTCGAGGGAGAAATCGAGGTTCTTGTCCGAGTGGATGAGAAAGCGGTCTCCATTCTTTTCGAAGCTCGCGCCGGTCATCCTCCCGGAATGGCTGCGGTCCAGGGCATCGGCTACCCTCAGGATGGCGGAGAGCTTCATCACGTTTATCCTGTCCTCGCGGGGCAAGGAGATGTAGTTGAGGTGGGTCGGGGAAGGGGAATTTTTCCGGTGGTATCGGACGACATTGGACACGATGTTGATGTCGGCCCGGTTGAGTCCGAAGAACTCGGAGTTGGCGACAATGTACTCGCCGTGGCGGTGGTGGCCGGAAGCCCGTATATAGGTGCCTATGTCGTGGAGGATGGCTGCCGTCTCGAGGAGAAGCCGCTCTCTCCTGCCCATGCCATAGTCGGCCGCAAGAGTGTCGAAGATGGTCAGGCTCGAGGACCGGACATTCTTTGCGTGGTTCTCGTCGTAGTGGTAGCGCTTGCCCACGGCCTTGGCCGAGGCGACGACCTGGAGCTCCAGTTCCTCCTCTATGTCGAGGTCGAGTCCCCGCATCTCGGCGAGCAGCAGGCCCTCGCGTATGGATACATTGGGCACAATGACCAGCTCGGCTCCCGTTCTGGCGAGGAAGAGCGACTCTATGGCCAGGCTCGATGCCAGGCCGTCGGCTTCGGACCAGGGCAGGTGATAAGTGGCTATGCACTCTTCGACGGAGAGCTTGGAAATAGACTGGGTAAAGGCCAGGAAGGGTTCACGCTCGAGAATGGAATAGGTTGGGAAGCTCCTGCCAGCGACGCAGTTGGCGGCGAAACGGGCGTCGGAGCCGATCACGATGAAGGTTTTCACGGTCTCGAGGGGGAGATCCTCGTCCATGAGGTCGCAGGTCATGCGTATGTTGCTGGCCAGGTATTCTTCCAGGTAGTCCTTGGGGGTCCCGGCCTCCCGCATATGCTCGTCGAGCCGCAAGGTCCCCAGGTTGAGGCTATGGCTGGACACCATCTTGCCTCTGCGCAGGAGCATGATCTCCGTGGTCCCGCCGCCCACCTCGAGGATCATCGAGTTGGTTTTCGTGAGGAGCTTCCTTTCATCCTGGAGCGCCTGCTGCACGGCGAGGTACATGAGGTGGTTTTCCTCGATATCCTCGACCACCCGTATCTTGAAGCCTGTCTGGAGGGCGACCCTGTCCACGAAGGTGTCGCGGTTGGCTGCCTCTCTCAAGGCGCTTGTCCCGATGGCTTTGGCGTCCTCGGGCGCAATACCGTAGCCCGCGAGCAGTTCCTTGAACGAGGCGAGGACAGCCATGCTTTCTCGGATGGCTTCCCGCCCGATGCTGCCCTGGGTGAAGACATCGCGCCCAATGCGGCTGGCCTTGCCGGCTCGGTCGAGGACCTTCATGACGCCAGACCCGTCGATGGATGCGACAAGGAGTCGCGTCCCCGTCGAACCGACTTCGATGGCGGCGACGGGATTGGTCGTCTTGGCGCCGGCATCTTCTCCCTTCATCGATACGCTCCTGTGAAAAAATGGAATATCCGAGCATTGTACCACGGGTTTTCCGCTTCTGTCACAGGAGACCGCGCCTTTACCAAGATCGTGGCTCCGATGTACACTTCCGGCGAATGAACAGCTTGGACCAAAGGCGGCGCCGCTTCGGCGCGGTCGTCATATCCCTGATCCTTCTCCTCTCCCTCGCCTCCTGTTCCCCCCGTCGCATCGGCTGGGGACTTCTCTTGTGGACAGTGCAGGGAACACAGGCCAAAGCGGGAACCATCGTTCCCGTCTACCTCAAATCCAACATCACCAAGGTCTTCGTCATCGGTCTGGAATCCGAGCAGGGACGAAAAATCGAGGTTCCCCTCTGGCAGCTCGAGCTGTACCGCTCCAAATCGGCGGCCAATAAGCGTGTCGCCGCGCTGGGAAGCCTTGTCTCCATATATCTGGTCGCCGTCAAGGATGGCCTACCTGTCAGGGAAAAACCCGATAATATATCCAAGAAGGTTTACAGGCTCCGCGACGGCGAGATGGTGAAGGCCCTCGAGCTGGTCAAGGGCGAGGATCTTTACACAGGCAAGCAGAAGCTGCCCGGGGATTGGTACAAAGTGCTCTCCATGGACGGCACCCTCGGCTACAGCTTCAGTTACTCCATGCGTGTTTTCGACGAATCCCGGGGAGAGGTGCCTGCCCTGGAGCGTTCTCAGACCGACCCCGAAGCCCTGAACGAACTCTTTTCCAAGGCCTGGCGGCCAGCCTGGTACGCGACGATGATGGAGGAGAACCTTGTCGATCTGGATTACTTTGATCTCAGGTTTGGTTTTTTCAGCGACGCCATCAACAAGCAGATCCGCGTTGAGATGCCAGGCGACTCGAAAACTTTCTCCTATAACTCCATAACCCAGGAATCCGGATGGCTCGAATTCGGCCCCAGCGACCTGAGGGTCAAGCTCGAGGGACAGGATTCCATCCTGGTCGCATGGGGACCCATCCCCGACGGCGAGCCTGAGGACTTGGCAGGTTGGAAGGCCGGGGACAGCTACCTGCGCTTCATCGTGCCCCCGGGCGATCTGCGTGTAACGATCCGCGCCGAGGAAGCCCGCCGATCCTCGGCCATGAAGGACTTCTTCGCCTCACTCTCCGGAAAGAACGCCTCCGCTCTCGACTCCCAGGGCCTGCTCAAGACGACGTCTGTGTCGGGCAGCTCTCTGGAACTCTGGCCCAGCGGGAGCTTTTCCTGGAAAGGCGCCCAGGCCCTCCCAGCGGGCTTCGCCCCCGAGGAAGGCAGGGACGAGGAAATGAAGGGCAGTGCCGTCTTTGGCCTGAGGCTTGCGCCCGAACTCTCGACCTCATGGCAGGGGGGCTTCTCCCTGTATTCGGACTCAGGGCGGGCGAGGGCTGACTATCTGTACAGGATTGGACTCGACGATATTGTTCTCGCGCGAGCGACCCCGGTGGCCCCGGGGATGCTGGTCTCGGGAATAGACAATAGGCTTGGGATGATCTCCTTCGCCTTTTCCAGGTAGGTTTACAGAGTGGCCTTTGTCCAGTTGAGCGGGATATGCCTATCCTTTGGCGCCCGAGACCTCATCAAATCGGCGACCCTAAGCCTGATGGAAGGTTCGAGGGCTGCCCTTGCCGGCCCCAACGGGGTAGGCAAGTCCACCCTCATGAAGATAGCCGCCGGTCTCGTCAAGGCCGACTCGGGCGATCTGGCAATCACCAAGGGCGCGCGAATATCCTACCTGCCCCAGACTAACGTAATACTCGGCTCGGGCACCATTCTCGAAGAGGCAGAAGGAGCCTTCGGTCGAATCACGGAGCTCCTCGTCAGGCAGGAGGATCTCGGGCGGAAGCTCCAGGCGAAAGGCCTCGACGACAGGCAGACAGCCAGGCTGCTGGCCGAATTCGACGAGCTTGGCAGGGCGGTGGAGTCGAGCGGCTATTTTCGCCGGGCCGAATTTATCTCGGGGGTCCTCGGAGGCCTCGGCTTCTACGAGCGCGATTTCGACCGCACTGCTAGTGAGCTGTCGGGCGGCTGGCAGATGCGCCTCGCCCTGGCCAGGATTCTTCTCGAGGATCCCGACATCCTTCTCCTCGATGAACCTACGAACTATCTCGACCTCGAGGCGAGAACTTGGCTCGAAGGTTTCCTCGCCGACTACCGCGGCGGTGTCCTCCTCGTCTCCCACGATCGGTACTTTCTCGACGTTACGGTCAAGGAGGTTTACGAACTCTTCAATGGCAAGCTTTCACGTTATCCCGGCATTTATTCAGGCTACGAAGTCAGACGATCGAAGGAACTCGAGGCCATCTTCGAATCCTGGGAACGCCAGCAGGAGGAGATCCGGAACATTGAGGATTTTATCCGCCGCTTCCGGTACAAGGCAACCAAGGCTTCCCAGGTACAGAGCAGGATCAAGATGCTCGAAAAGATCGTGCCCATCGAAATCCCCGAGGGGATGAAGCGCATTCATTTCAAGTTTCCCCCGGCGCCCCATTCGGGGAAAATGACGCTCAAGGCCGAGGGCCTGGGCAAGTCCTACGGCGATCTGCGTGTCCTCGACAACCTGTCCCTGGAGATCGAACGGGGCAAAAAGATCGCTTTCGTAGGCCCCAACGGAGCGGGCAAGTCCACGCTCATGCGTATTATCGCCGGGGCCGACAGGGACTATGAAGGGAACTTAAGCCTCGGATCGGGCGTCGAAATAGCCTATTTCGCCCAGAACTCGGCCGAGAGGATGGCCTCTGAACGCACGGTCGAGGAAGAGGCCGAAACAGTCTGTCCCAATGCTCTCCTGCCCAAACTGCGCAATCTCCTGGGTGCCTTCCTCTTCCGCGGCGACGATGTCGAGAAATCCGTATCCGTGCTCTCCGGCGGTGAACGTTCACGCCTCGCCCTTCTCAAGATGCTGATGCACCCAGCCAATCTTCTCGTTCTCGACGAGCCCACCAACCACCTCGATCTCACCTCCAAGGATGTCCTTCTGGACGCGCTCAAGGCCTTCGAGGGTACGGTGCTCTTCGTCTCCCATGACCGGGACTTCATAGAGGAACTCGCCGACATGGTCCTTGAACTTGAGGCCGGGACGACACCCAGGCTCTACTTCGGAGATTATCGCTACTACTTGGAGAAGAAGGCCGCCATCGATGCGGAACTGTCCCAGAGCCTGGCCGCGCTGGATTCTTCATTGCAATCGCCAGGCTCCTTGCTGACTGCCTCCTGGGAGGAGGAAAAGGCTCAGAAGGCGAGACTCAGAAAATTAAGGCGCCGCGAGGAAGAGATCACCGAGCGGCTGTCGGGTGTGTCGGCTGGCAAGAAAGCCCTCGAAGAGACCATGGCGAAGCCTGAAAACTACTCCGACGGAACGAAGATGAAGAAGCTTCTCGCCCAGCTCAAGGCCCTCGAGGGAGAGGCGTCTGACCTGAACGAGGAATGGCTCGATATAGCTGAAGCCCTATCGGACGAAAACGAATAAAAGGCTACTGTTTCGGAGCCGCGGCTGGGCTAGGTTCCAGTTTGGCCAGCAGATTCTGGGAGAGGATCTTCCAGGTCGCGGGCAGGCTCTGTCCGCTCTCGGCCGAATACTTCGCCAGCACTGCCTTGAAGCCCGCGATGGCCTGGGCCTTGTTGCCCTGTTTGTATTCTATGAAGGCCAGTTCATACATGGCCGTGACGATGAGATCAGGTTCGTTGGGGAAGCGCTCGAGCAGGGCCTGGTAATAATACCTGGCTCCCTTCCAGTCGTAGCTGTCGGATCGCTCCTGGGCCTTCTGGATGATCTCAGCCGAGGACATGCCTTCGGGAATGGCCGGGAGCGCTGTGGCGCAGGAGAGCGCGAGCAGGGAAAGAAGAACGATCAAGAGGACGGCTGCTCCGCTCCTCCTCTGTTTCCTCGACGGTGACAGGCCTGAAAATACTTCGTACATAGTCTCCCCTTCGCTTGGGCCAGTATGCTATACTTCCGCGGCCGGGGTCAATCGAGGGCTGAAAGTCCGGCTTAAAAGGAACAGTATGCTCGCGACCATCATCAACGCCATAGCCATTGTCATCGGCTCCCTCGCCGGCCTTTTAATCAGGAAAGGCATACCTGAACGCTTCCAGAAGATCATCTTCCAGGCCGCCGGCATCATCTCTCTCGTCATCGGATTCCAGATGGCGCTCAGGACCACTCATATCCTGGCCTTCGCCGTCGCCCTCATTCTGGGCGGGCTGGCGGGCACCCTCCTCGACATCGAGGGAGGAATCCTCAGGCTGGGCGAAAGGATCAAACACCGCTTCGCTGGCGGGTCGGAGGACTCGACCTTCGCGCTCGGTTTCCTCAACGCATCGGTCCTCTACTGCACGGGCGCCATGGCCATCGTCGGCTCCTTCAAGGCGGGAACCGAGGGCGACTTCTCACTCATCCTAACAAAGAGCGTTCTCGATAGTATCATGTCGGTGATTTTCGCCGGGGCCCTGGGCCCAGGTGTGATCTTCTCCGCCTTTTCCGTCCTGCTTTATCAGGGAGTCCTGACCATCGCCTCTACCTGGGTCAAACCCTTCGTCAGCGACATCATGCTCGCCGAACTGACGGCCGTGGGCGGCTCCCTCGTCGTCATGGTGGGGCTGGGCCTTCTCGACATCAAGAAGATGAAGACTGGCGACTTCCTCCCCGCCCTGATCTTTTCCATCCTCCTGGTCCTTGTATTTCCTTATGTATCATTCCTATAATTGCCGAGGAGAATAACAGCAAGCGATGGGAACCGAGAAGAACCGCCGATTCTCACGCACCAAGCACGTCGACGAATCAGGTGCCTGGTACAACCTGGACAACGCGGGCATCATCATGCCCGCGGTCGTCGATTCCGTGAATACGGAACTCTTCCGCCTGGAAGCCGTTCTTGATGCCGAGCCCGACGCCGAAATCCTCAGGAAAGCCCTCGCCCAGACCACAGCCCGCTTCCACTATTTCAACGTCACCCTCAAAAGGGGCTTGTTCTGGTATTACCTCGACCAGTGCGGGACCAGCCCGCCTCTCTATTCCGACGACTCGGATCCCTGCCAAGGCTGGGACATCAACAAGCGAGGCACCCGCCTTTTCCGTGTCCTTCTCTCAGGGAGGAGGGTCGCCTGCGAATTTTCCCACGCCCTCACCGACGGTTCGGGCGGCTTCTCCTTCATGAAGACCTTTCTCACGCGCTACTTCAGCCTCATCGGAATCGCTCCGGGAACCGAATTGGGAACAGGCGAATTCGCCGACATCCTGGACATCGAAGACCAGGCTCATCTGGAGGAATACGAGGACGGATACCAGAAATACTTCCCCGGAAAGCTTCCTCTCCCCGAACCCAATCCATCCGCCTGGCATCAGTTGGGCGACAGACTGCCCAAGGGCGAGTACAGGATCATTACGGGATCCCTGGATCTTCCGGCCCTTCTTGCCGAAGCCAAGAAGCGCAATGTCACACTCACGGAGTTCCTGGCCGCCGTCTACCTCGACGCCCTCCAGGAACTCTGGTTCTCCCTGCCCAAGCGTCCCAGAGAGCACTTCATCAGCCTCGAGATACCAGTGAACCTGCGGCAGTTCTTCCCCTCGAAAACCAACAGGAATTTCTCCCTCTTTATCCTCCTGAGAGAAAACCTCCAACTCGGCAGAAGGAGCTTCGATGAGCTCGTCAAACGGGCTCACTACCAGATGCGGCTCGAACACGACATCAAGTCGATCTCAAGGCAGATAGCCCGCAACGCGGGTGGAACGAGGAATTTCGCGGTGAGGATAATTCCCCTTTTCATCAAGGACATCTTCGCCAGGATACTCTTCGCCAAACTTGGCGAAACCATGCTGAGCGGCTTCATCACCAACATGGGCCAGATCAGGCTGCCACCCGGCGTGGAACTTCATATAGAGAGCTTCGCTTTCGTACCACCCCCCAGTACCACGACCCTGACCAATATCGCGGTCAATTCCTGGAAGGGGCGGCTCATCGTGACCTTTGGCAGTCTGGCCGTCTCGCGTGAACTCGAACGGCTTTTCTTCACGAGGTTACGCAGCCTCGGATTCGCCGCAAGCGTACGCTGCCGCGGCGAAGAGGAGTGACAACCATGTCCTATTGCCCTGACTGCGGCGTTGAAATCGGCACGGCTCCTGCCTGCCCCCTCTGCGACGCCAAGAACCCCAAGGTCCAGGCGAAGGCCGAGATGGAATGCGATGAAGAGACGGGAGCACGCGCGGCCAGTGCCGATTTCCTGGGCGCCGCCTCGAAATCCGAACACTTCACCCCCCAGGAAAGCCGCAAGATAGTCTGGGAAGTCCTTTCCGTGGCCTTTTCCATAGCCATAGGCTCCCTCCTGGCCATCAACATCCTCGTCGCGGGTCGCCTCACCTGGTCTCTCTACCCCGTGGCCACCTTCGTCTTCATCTGGGTAGTATCCACATCTTTCCTCGTCATGCGCCGTGCTCCCAAGCTCCGTCTTCTCCTCGCGGCAGCCGCCCCCCTTCTCTACCTTCTCGCTCTGGGAGCCTTCACCGGCGACTTCTCCTGGGCCTGGAGACTGGCTGTCCCTATTGCGATCTTTTCCGAGATCGTCTGCTCCGGCATAGCCCTGATGATTCTGGGCGCCAAGCGCAAAGGGCTCAACATCTTCGCCTATGCCCTCGTGGGTGTTGCCCTTATCTGCGTCGGCGTGGAGATCTTCGTCGATCTTTATTTCCACGGAGTCATCCGGCTCACCTGGTCCGCGATAACCGCCCTAGCTCTTATCCCCATCGCGAGCTTCCTCCACTCATGGGTCAACGCGGTCTATTGACATTTCCTGCCATATTTTGTAGAGTTTTATCTACACGACGCAGGGTAGACCAGTTGGCAGCTCGTCGGGCTCATAACCCGGAGGTCGCAGGTTCGAGTCCTGCCCCTGCTAGATACTAAACCGGCTATCTTTTTGATGGCCGGTTTTTTATTGTGCTTGAGAGCATCTCCATTTTGGCCTATGCTTTAATCCGAAGGTGGTACCCATGAAGAGGAGCTTTTTCGTCGGAATGGTCCTGACTATTTCCATTTGCTGCGTTACATCCGTCTTTGCCATCGAGAACGAGAACAGTGTACTTATCGACACGGGACGAGTGTTCCATGGCGCGTCTACGGGGACCAGGTACTATGGCTATACGGGCGGTACAATAACCCTGCCTTCTAAAGTTGGCGGCGTCCTGTCCTTCGATATCTGGAACGACATTCCCATCTCCGGAACCTCGATTCTCAACTATTTCAGGACAGAAATAGCCGGGCAGAAAATCAGCTTCTCAATATATTCGACCAGTAGCCAGGTTGTGGAACCGTATAACGAGGACAAGGGCTGGGGAGCCTCCGGGATACAGAGGGTGAGGTTGGGCATCCCCGCCGGAATGGACAAGATTCAATTCGATAATACCGGAAGCCAGACGGGTATCGAACTCTCCAATATCAAGTTCGCTGAATCCGTTCCCCCTCCCCAATTTGGCTGGGCGGTCGATACGATGAGGGATGCCGGGGTTCCCGTCATCGAGGTCGGTCGGGTCCTGAACGGAAAAAAGACGGGAACCAAATACTATGGCTACACCAATGGAACCATCCATCTTCCCCACGGCAACGGAGGCTTTCTATCCTTTAAATTCTGGAACGACCAGTACAAGGGACAGACCTGGACGCTCGACAAGCTGAACCTTACCGTGGGAACGAGGCGCGACATCTTCGAGCAGTATACGACCTCGATGGACCTGCGTGAATTTTACGCCGAGTTCGACAATGATAACGGACCCGCCGGCGGCGGGGAAATCACGATTCAGCTTCCCGAAGGAATCACCAAGGTTCAGTTCGACAACACTGGCTCGACCATGGGCCTTGAGATCAGCGATGTCAGCTTCACGAAGGGAACGCCCGTCATGGTCAGCTTCCGGGAAAAGCCTAGGAACACGGACCAGGTTCTTGTTGATCTCGGAAGGGTGTTCAACGGAAAGACGACAGGAAGGAAGTATTACGGCTATAACTCCGGAACCATCATCCTGCCGGACAACAGGGGCGGAACCCTGTATTTCAGGCTCTGGAACGACCATCCAGGCGATTCTCCCATGATCACCAACACCCTCATTTTAAAGGCGGGAACCGCAACGCAGGCGTATGTAAACCTAATAACGCTCAAGGAAAAATCCGAAGTCTACAACGAGGACGGAGGCTGGGGACCCAGCGGTGGCAGGGAACTGAGTTTTCAGGTTCCGGCAGGCGCGGGAGTAATCGAGGTTCATGAGGGGCAAAGCGAGACAGGCATCGAGCTGAGCGATCTCAGGTTCATAACGGCCAGGTAGGCCTTCGACAATCGTCAAAGGCAGGTCACATTTCTTATTGGCTGGATACCGCAGTGTTCCTATTTGGGATCATTATTTCATAACTCCAGTTTCGGATCATGACCGAGAGACCTGGCATGCCCTCGTCCGAGAGCTCTTTTTCCAGGCGTCGACTGGCGGCCGAGTCCTGCGTCAGGGTTGGGTGAATGATGTAGTCATAGTCGCTCACTTTGCCGAAGGGGTGCATCCCCGTCTGCGCATGGGCGGTGGCTTCGTGACCCGTGAGCACGAGGACCTTGGTGCCACTGTAATCGTGGAGTATCCTCGACTTGAGGATGGCTTCCTCGGGCTTTTCCACATAGAGCGAGCCTCGGGACAGGAATGAGGCTCCCTGGATGATCCAGTCGAATTCCTTGTGGCCGTACACGTCGAGGTCTTCGCCCAGAATGAGGTTGGTGGCTGGGTCGAAACGGCCTTGGGGTACCGAAATAGTTACTTTCCTGTAGGCTGGGGCGGTCTTTCCGAGGCATTCTATGACGCCCAGGTTGTTGGTGCTGACCTCCCAGCGAAGAGGCAGGACGGCGAGGTTCTGGGCTATAATCTCGGCGACGCGGGTGACGGTCGAACCAGCCTCCAGCAGAATGCTGATGGTCTGTTCCATGAGAGGGTCGCCCAACGAGTTCCGGATGAGGTCGAAGACTCCATTGGCTGTCTTTATTTTTTGCGTGATGTAGAGGTGCCGCTTCTGCTCATAGGTGAAGATGTCCTTGCAGAGGCCAAGCGCTGGTCCCGAAGGCGAGGAGGACTTGCTGAAGAGCGTCGTGCCAAGCTCTTCTTCGTATTTATGGACTTGCGTCGTGATCCACGCGTCGTTCGAGTACGCGATTCCCGTCTTTTGTCGAATGTAGTCCCGTATAAAGATCATGGGAAGGGCGATGTCTGTGATGGAATCCGCCTGCAGTCGGTCATATTCCTCGGAAAACAGTATGAACAGCATCGCGATGAGGTCTTTCTGCTTGAGCCTGTGCCTCAAGTCCTCCTTTCCCTTTCTTTCCATATCCGCCTCTCCGTGGTTTATCCCTGGAAAGCATGTAATAAGCAAATTCAACATAAGAAGTGAGAATGACGCATTACGTGAAATTGCGTTGGGAAGCATATCATCAAATTTCATTGTGCGGGTGGAAAATCAGATTTAGAATCTTCGACAGTTCATACAGGAGGTTTCTATGGCGAAGAAAGTAGCGATTCTTATCCTTTCGCTTACCATGCTTCTCTGCGGCGCTTACGCCCAGAAACAGGTCAAGCTGGTCATCGCCGGCCGCGACGGCGATTATGGCAATGCGATGCAGGTAGCGGTCGATGCCTACATGGCGAAGAATCCCAGCGTCACCTTCGAACTGCTCAAGCTTTCCGGCGACGATGTCTATCAGAAGACGGTCATCGACGCGAAGAGCGGGACAGGCACCTACGACCTCATCCTCATCGACGACCCCAAGGCCATGCAGTACCAGCAGGCGGGCTGGCTCGAGGATCTCGATGCGATGTATAAAAAATCCGGGAAATCCGTAGATTCCGATTTTATCTCGACGACGATCGACCTTTGCCGCTTCCCGAATGGCTCCAAGGGCAAGCTCTATTCTCTGCCCTTCGTGGGCAACGTTTCGCTGTTCGCCTACAGAACCGATCTCTTCGCGAAGTATGGCCTGGCGGCGCCCAAAACATGGAATGATGTGCTTTTAGCGGCCAAGAAGATTGCCGAGAACGAACCCTCCGTGTCGGGCGTGTCCTTCCGCGGCGTTAAGGGGAACCCCATCCTCACCGCCTTTCTCCCGATATTCTGGTCCTTTGGCGCCGACTTCATGGACGCGTCCGAAAAACCGAACGTGAATTCTCCTGAGGCTGTCAAGGCGCTGAAATTTTTCCTTGAGCTGGCCAAGTACGCTCCCAAGAGCGTGCCTATGAACAACACCGCCCAGATCCGCGATGGACTGCTCGCCGGAACCGTTGGCATCGCGCCCGAAGTCTGGCCGGCCTGGCTCGGCAGCCTCGATGATCCCAATCAATCCAAAGTGGCTGGCAAGGTAAAGGTCACCAAGCACCCCGCCGATGTGAAGAAGTCCTCGCCCATGATCGGCATCTGGCATATCGCCATCCCCGCGGCCTCCAAGAATAAGCAGGCTGCCTTCGATTTCCTCAGCTTCGTCACGAGCAAGGAGACGCAGAAGCTCATGGTTCTCAAGGCCGGGCTTCCGCCTTCGCGCATGTCGGTATTCGAGGACAAGGAAATTCTCGCCAAGTATCCCTGGTATCCCGCGATACTCGAGGCTCTCCAGGACGGAGTGGCCAGACCGAGGACCCTCTACTGGGCCGAGATCGAAAACACCATGGGCGGCCTGGTCCAGGAAGCCCTCATTGGATCGAAAACCGCCGAGCAGGCGCTAGGCGAGGCCAATGCCAAGATTGCGGAAATCATTAACCAGTAACTTCCTGAAACGGAATTGCGCGGTTGTGCCCGATCGCAGGCCGCGCAACTTCCTGCCCGCAACCCAAATCATCGATACAACCCAATCCGGAGCGGAAGAATCATGAAAACTATCGGACGGACGCGAGGGAAAGCCCTCTTCTACTGGTGCATCCTGGCGCCCGCGCTTCTCGTCATGCTGTGGCTCACCGTATACCCGATGCTGACTGTGTTCTTCACTTCATTCCAGAACTACAACTACATTTCGGGCAGCCGGAAATGGATTGGCCTGCGGAATTACTCCGATATCCTGAAGGACGAGCTATTTCTCACCTCGTTCAGGAACACCCTCGTATATTGCCTTTCGACAACCGCGGTCGAAGTGCTCCTGGGCATTGTGCTTGCCCTTGTGTTCTACGGCAGCTTCAAGGGGAAGAGCTTCTTCATGATCCTTCTTATCATGCCCATGATGCTTTCAACCATGGTTGTCTCCTCGGTCTGGAAGACGCTCTACCACTACGACATCGGGCTTTTCAATAATTTCCTCTCCGTGCTGGGACTGGCTAAAATGGGCTGGCTGATAGATCCGAAGATGGCGCTGAAGTCCCTGATCATCGTCGATGTGTGGCAATGGACCCCCTTCGCCTTCATCGTCATGCAGGCTGGGCTCGCCTCCATTCCCCAGGAAATTTTCGAGGCTTCGGTCGTCGATGGAGCAACATATTGGCAGCGGACCCTGAAGGTCACCCTTCCCATCCTGAAGGACCAGATACTGCTGCTCTGCCTCTTGAGGACGATCGATACATTCAAGGTTTTTTCAAAGGTTTTCGCGCTGACCAAGGGAGGCCCGGGAAACGCGACCGAGACGACCTCCTACTACATTTACCGCGAGGCATTCCAGTACTTCAAGCTCGGACGCTCTTCCTCCGCGTCGATGATAACCCTCGCGGCAGTCGCTCTTGTATCCGTCTTCTATCTTAAGAAGATGCTCGGCTCAAAGGAGGCGTGAACGTGGCCTCTTTCGTCAGTTCGAAACGCTCTCCGCTTTTTCCTGTATTCCTGACCCTCATATTGGTGATCACCCTGTTCCCGATCTATTGGATAGTCATCACTTCGTTAAAGACGCCAGTGGAGAATATCCTGCCAGTACCGACCCTATTCCCGAAAAGATTCACTCTGGAAAACTACCAGAAGATACTGCAGAGCGGTTCGATCAGGAGTCTCTGGAATTCCATCTTCGTCACTACCTCCGCCACGATGCTCTCTCTGACGCTCGGGTTCCTTGCTGCCTACGCCCTCGTGCGCTACAAGTTTCCCGCGAAGTTCAACGTGATCTTCCTCATATGGATCATCCTCGCAAAAATGCTGCCGCCCGTGGTGCTCGCCGTGCCGTTGTTCGACATGTTCGCCAAGCTGAAGCTCATCAACAACCTTTGGGGACTCATTCTTGTTTTCCAGGTTTACACCCTGCCGTACTGCATCTGGATGCTCTTTGGCTTCGTGAAGGCCCTGCCCCTCGAGTTCGAGGAAGCAGCCGAGATAGACGGCGCCTCGCGGTTCCAGACTCTTCGGCTCATCGCACTGCCCCTCATTCGCACCGGAATAATCGCCACGGCGATCTTCTGCATCATCGTCGCCTGGGACGAGTTTCTGTTCACTATGCTGTTCATTCGAAGTCCCGAGCTCCTGACCCTGCCCCTGGCAATAGCGAATTATATCGGCGAATTCGAGACGATGTGGGGACAGCTCATGGGTATAGGCATGCTGGCGACCATCCCCATCGTCGTGTTCTCTAGGATAGTGTACAGCCAGATGACGAGCGCCTATTCGCTGGGGCTCAAATGAAACGGATAGCTCTGGTTCCCAGCCTCGCCTACTGTCCCCTCATTACGGCTCACGCCGGCTGCATGGGTACCCTGCCCAATAGCCGCGAGTCCATCGTGGCCGCGTTCTCGTCGGAAGCCCAGGTCATCGAAGTCGATATCCGAGTTACGAAGGACGGGGCTGTCGTTCTGGCTCACGATGATAGCCTTAGTCTGGAATATGGTGGAAAGGCAAAACTGCGGTCCTTCCTCTGGGAGGATATCCGACGTCACGCGGCATCCTCCGCAGGTTCAGCCCTCCTGGACCTTGAAGAATTTTTTAATCTTGCGGTGGAGTTGGGCGTGACCCTGCGTCCAGGATGCGGCACGATTCTCAACCTTGACGCGAAGGAGGATGAAGTCCTGGCCGAGGCGGCTGCCCTTGTCCGGAAGCACAGGATGGAGTCCTCGGTCGTCTTTACTGGCCTCGACAGGAAGGGGATAGAGACGGCTCGGAGACATCTGTCAGGCCTGAGGTATTTCTTCAACGCCGACGAGCTTTTACCACCCTCGGGAGCGAGTGAAGAAGAGATAACCAAGGTCTGTTCAGTGGCTTCCGAATTCGGCTGTTGCGGCATCAACCTTGAATGGACGAGGGCTTCCAGGTTATTTGTGGAGGTTGCGCGAAGCAGGGAGCTTCCCGTCATGCTATGGACTGTTGACAGGGAAGAGGACATGAGGATTGTACTTATGTATGAACCGGATTCGGTGACGACGAATCGTCCGGATTTGCTTGCGGCCAGTATCGATGTGAATTTTGCCGATCTTTCCAAGTGATTTTGATATGGCTTTAGGGAAGCATCTGATATATTCTGAATTAAACCTACTTCAGGAGGCAATCCATGCGTAGGACTTTTACCGCGTTTCTTGTTCTTGCCCTATTTGCACTTCCGCTTTTCCAGGCGGCAGGCCAGAGCGACTACAAGACCTTGACCGTGTACACGGCTCTCCCCGATACGGAACTGCCGACGTACTATTCCGAATTCCAGAAGGACACCGGCATAAAAATCCAGAGCGTCAGGCTCTCGGCCGGCGAGCTCCTCGCCCGCGTGACGGCGGAGAAAAACAATCCCCAGGCTTCGGTCTGGTTCGGCGGCTCGCTGGACAACTTCGTGCCGGCGGGGAAAGCCGGGCTCCTCGATGCCTATCAGTCGCCCGAGCTGAAGAACATCCCGAAGGAGTTCTATGACAAGGCTGGCTTCGCCAACCCCTTCTATGTGGGCGCGATCGGCTTCGCCTGCAACACGGACTGGTTCAAGAAGAAAGGGCTTGCCTATCCCACATCCTGGGACGACCTGCTCAAGCCCGAGTTCAAGGGGCAGATCTCGATGGCCCATCCCGGCACATCGGGCACTTCCTACACGATCCTCGCCACCATCGTCCAGCTCAAGGGCGAAGCGGAAGCCTGGAAGTATTTCACCGCGCTCAACCAGAACGTCCGCCAGTACACCAAGTCCGGCGCGACCCCGCCCATGGACGTGGGTCTCGGCGAAGCCGCCATCGGCATCACCTTCTCCCATGACGGACTCAAGCCTTCCTTCGAAGGCTATCCTGTCGCCCTCTCCTTCCCGAAGGACGGAACGGGCTTCGAGATCGGCTGCATCGGCCTCATCAAGGGCGCTCCCGATAAAGAGAAGGCCAACGCGATCCGCTTCATCGACTGGATCCTGAGCAAACGCGGCCAGGAGCTTTTCGAGGCTTCGCACTCGTTCAGGCTTCCCGTGAACAGACTGGCGGCTCCGCCCAAGGGCGCCGTCGATACCGACAATCTCAAAGTCATCGCCTATGACGCAGTTTGGGCGGGAGAAAACCGCAAACGGCTCGTGGATGAATTCACCAAAGTCATCGCCGCCGCCAATAATCTGAAGTAATAAATGAAATGCCTGCGGGACAATCGCCCTGCAGGCTGCCCCGTTCTTCCCGCAATCACCGGATATACTAGATGAAGATGCCTTTTAAAATGTTTGCACAACCCCAGGGGATCATACGGAACAGCGATGAAAGACACTAGCAGGACATCATCCCTTTCTCATCTCATTCGCGATCCGGTATTGCTGTTTTTCGTCATCCTGGTCTCGGCCGGACTGGCTCTTTTCATCCTCTTTCCGCTCTACAGGATTCTTTCCTACAGCGTGACCAGCGACTCGGGCGGCATCAGCTTCAAGACTGCCGTCGAAGTCCTCACTTCGCCTACCTATCTGAAGACCTTCAGGAATTCGATGCTGCTGGGGATCATAACAGCCCTCATATCCGCTTTCGTGGGCTACGTGTTCGCCTATGCGCTGACGCGCACGGCGATTCCCTTCAAGGGCTTTTTCAAGGCAATCGCCACTATACCCGTGATCTCTCCCCCCTTCGTCCTGTCGCTCTCGATGATTTTCCTTTTCGGCAGGAATGGCCTGATCACGAAAAAACTGCTTGGAATAGAAGACTCCAATGTGTATGGGCTGCACAGCCTCATCGTCGTGCAATCCATATCTTTTTTTCCCATCGCCTACCTGACGCTGACCGGCATTCTCGAGAAACTCAATCCCGCCGTGGAGGACGCGGCCCTGAACCTCGGCGCGTCCAGGGCGCGGATTTTCCGCACAGTCACCCTTCCGCTTTCCCTTCCCGGCATTGTGAGCGCCCTCCTCCTCGTCTTCATTCAATCCATGGAGGATTTCAGCAATCCCGCCGTCATATCGGGCAGCTTCTCAACGCTCTCGGTCGAAGCTTACAGGACGATCACGGGTATGTACGACATGCGCGGCGGCGCCCTGATGGCCCTTATGCTGCTCGCCCCGACCCTCCTGGCCTTCACCCTCCAGAAGTACTGGCTCTCGGGAAAGCCCTTCGTGACGGTGACGGGAAAACCCACGGCCTCGCGCAAGCTCAACACCGATCCCAAGACAGTCTGGCCGCTTTTTATCTTCTGCGCCCTGGTGGCCTTCATTGTCATCCTCTTCTACGGCACGGTGCTCGCCGGCGCCTTCGTGAAAATCTGGGGGATCAACTACAGCTTTTCCCTCGCGCATTTCAAGTATGTGCTGTCGCAGGGTCTGGTTCCCCTCAAGAATTCGGCCCTCCTCGCCATCATCGCCACGCCGGTGACGGGCCTCATGGGCATGATCATAGCCTTCCTCGTCGTCAGGAAGAACTTTCCCGGCCGCCGCGCGATGGAGTTCATCTCGATGCTCACCTTTGCCGTGCCGGGAACGGTCGTCGGCATCGGCTACATCCTGGCCTTCAACGACAAGCCCTTCCTTCTTTCGGGGACGGCCTTCCTCATCATCATGGCCTTCACGTTCAGGAACATGCCGGTCGGCATCGAGGCGGGCACCTCGACCCTCCTGCAGATAGACAAGTCAATCGAGGAGGCGTCGACCATTCTCGGCGCGACGAGCTTCGTTACCTTCAGGCGGATCAGTTTGCCCATGCTCAGGCAAGCCTTCTTCTCCGGTCTCGTGTTCTCCTTCGTGCGGGCGATGACGGCCGTGAGCGCCGTGATCTTCCTGATATCTCCGCGGTGGAATCTCGCCACGATCAGCATTTTCTCGCTTTTCGAGGCGAGCAGGTACTCCGATGCGGCAGCATATATCGTCGTCATGATAGCGATCATCGTCGTGGCGATCGGAGTCCTGGATAAAGCGGTTAAGCTTTTAGGGAACCCGGGCGCGAGGAACAGGGAGGATACATGAGCATCGCAGATTTCAGTTCCAAAAGCTCAAACGTTTCCCTCGTCAACCTGACCAAGAAATTCAAGAGTCTCGACGGCTCGGGCGAGGTCGTCGCCGTCAATTCCATAAATCTCGAGATAAAAACGGGCGAGCTGGTGACTATCCTGGGGCCTTCGGGCTGCGGCAAGACCACAACGCTCCGGATGGTTGCCGGATTCGAGTTCCCGACAGCGGGCCCGATCATGATCGGTGGGCGCGACGTCGCGCCCGTGCCGCCGAACAAGCGCGGCATTTCGATGGTGTTCCAGAGCTACGCCCTGTTCCCCCATCTCAACATCTACGAAAACATCGCCTATGGACTCAGGGTCCAGAAACTGCCAGCGTCTGAGATTTCAGCCCGCATGAAGGCCATCCTGGAACTCATGCAGCTGACGTCGATGGCCAAGCGCTTCCCGAGCCAGGTGTCGGGCGGCCAGCAGCAGCGGATCGCCCTCGCGAGGGCGATCATCATCGAGCCCAGCGTCCTCCTTTTCGACGAGCCCCTTTCTAACCTTGACGCGAAACTGCGGGAATACATGAGGGACGAAGTCCGAAAGCTCCAGAAAAGGCTGGGCATCACCAGTCTTTATGTGACACACGACCAGGAAGAGGCGATGGCAATCTCGGACCGGATTGTCATCATGCAGGACGGTTCAATCCGGCAGGTGGGAACGCCCCGTCAGATCTACGAACATCCTGGGTCGAAGTTCGTCGCCAACTTTATGGGCAAGGCGAATTTCCTGCCCGTGACCGTCCTGGGCAGGGAAGGCGAAATCGCCGTCGTAGGCATCGAAGGGAAGACGCTCAGGATTCAGAGGCCGGGCCAGTCAGCCCCGCAGGGCGGCGCGGGTACCCTCGTTGTCAGGCCCGAGGCGATCAGGCTGTCGAGGCTTCCCGAGGGGGAGAAAAACGCCGCGGGATCGACCCTTGTCGGCACGATCGACCATATGACCTATTTCGGCAACATCGCGCGCTATGAAATCAGCGCGGCCGGCATAAGCATCATGGCCGAACGCTATAATCCCCAGGCCTTCGAGCTTTTTGAGGAAGGAGATTCGGTCGGCATAGATTTCGAGATGGACTCGGTACGGGTCCTTCCGGAAGAAAAATAAGCGGGGCGGAAGATGGCGGGCGCAACTGCATTTGACATCGCATTCATCGGGCATTATACGAAAGACACTATCGTAGCAAAGGCCGGGACGCGGCTGGTCAACGGCGGCGCCTATTTCTACGGATCATCGGCCGCGCGGCATATGGGTCTGAAGACGGCAGCGGTGACCAGACTCGCCCGCGAAGACTTTCCGAGCTTTGCGCCGCTCACCGACTGCGGTGTCATGGTGCGGGCAATTCCCTCGGAGCATTCGACCTGTCTAAAGCTGGACTACCCGACGGACAACCCCGACGACAGGATTCTTTCGGTGACGATGACAGCCTCTCCCTTCGAACCGGCCGATATCCCCTCGATCCAGGCCGGCGTCTGGTCGGTAGGCGCCTCCCTCCGCGGGGAAGTGAGCCTGGAGGTTCTGAAAACGATAAAAGCCAGCGGTGCGAAGATAGGGCTCGACGCCCAGGGCTATGTGCGCGTCATTCGCGATGGGACCCTCGCCTATGACAGGAACTGGCCGGAAAAAGCCGCCGTACTGGGTCTTGTCGACGTCTTCAAGGCTGACGTGGTCGAGGCCGAGATACTCACCGGTTACCGCGATCTGCGAAAAGCCGCGGCTGAGCTGCTGAAAAACGGCGATATGGAGCTTGTCCTGACACACGGTGCCGGGGTTTTAGTCTGGGCGGGCGGAACTTTTTACGAGGCGCCCTTTACGGCACGTTCGCAGATCGGGAGAAGCGGACGGGGCGACACCTGCCTTGCCTCCTATCTAGCGGCGAGGATATCCATGAAACCACGCGAGGCGACACGTTGGGCGGCAGCCCTCACCAGTCTTAAAATGGAAACGGCGGGCCCCTTCTCGGGCACGAGGGCTGACGTGGAGAAGGCTTTGAGGGAAAGGTATTGAAGAGAAACGAATAATGTGAAATTGACAAATTCGAAAAAAGGGACAAGAATTTCGGATGGCCTAAAAAGTTTTATCCGAAAAATCGCCGCGTATTGGTATGCAATGACAGATTGCTGAGTCATGTATCGCGTTTCAGAAACAGAAGAGGTGTATGAGCAAAAAACTACGCCTTGGTATCGCAGGCTTGGGTCGGTTGGGAAGACGACATGCCGAAAACCTTGCATGGCGCGTACCCGGCGCCAACCTCGTCGCTGCTTGTTCGGTGCTGCCCGAAGAGTTGGAATGGGCACAGCGCGAACTGCAGGTCCCGCAAACCTATGGCGACTACACACGCATGCTTGCCGAAGCCGAGATCGACGCTGTATTTATTGCTTCATCCTCTTCCGTGCATGCCGACCAGATAATCAGCGGCCTTGACCGTGGACTCCATGTCTTCAGCGAAAAGCCGATGGGTATATCCATCGATGAGTGCCTCGCTATCGAAGAGGCGGTCGCGGCTCACCCCGATAAAGTTTTTATGGTCGGCTTTGTAAGGCGCTTCGATCCGAGCTACCGCTCCGCGAAAAAGATGATCGAGGCTGGGGCGATAGGCATACCCTTCCTTGTCCGCTCCCAAACGGTAGACCTGGATGAGTACGCTCCATTCCAAGTCAAGTTCGTGCCCACATCCGGAGGCATTTTTCTCGACATGAACATACATGATATAGATATCGCCCGCTGGTATCTGAGCGACGAGGTCCGAAGCGTCTATGCGATCGGCGGAAGCTATGTGCATTCCGAATTCGCCGAAGCCAAAGATGCCGATAACACCTGTGCGCTCCTCAAATTCGCCACGGGTAAAATGGCTGTTCTCTCGGTGAGCCGCACCGCGTTTCATGGGCACGATACGCATACCGAAATCACGGGCAGCAAAGGCATAATCAAGATAGGCATGACGCCGACCAGGAACCGGGTCGAACTTTTTGATGCATTGGGCGCCCATGTCGAATGTGTGAAGGACTTTTACGACCGCTTTTCCGAAGGCTTCCTGGCCGAGGCGAGGGAATTCGTCGAGTGCGCCTTGACAGGAAAAACACCTGACATGGAAGCGAGGGACGGGACTGCGGCCACACGCGTTGGCTTTGCCCTCACGAGATCGTTCCACGAAGGAACGATCGTAACACTGTAATTGCACGGCTTAGCCGTGGAGATATTCGAGAGGGAGGTACATATGAGCCGCAAGATCATTCTTGTTCTCATGGTGCTGCTTGCCGTGACCGGAATCGCGTTCGGCCAGACGAAACAGTACAAGATCGGGGTCACGCTCTATGATCGTGACCAGTTCATCTCTTCACTCGAGCAGGCAATCCTGGACGCTGCGAAGGCATACCCGAACGTAGTCGTCGATTCCCAGGATGCGAAGCAGGACGTCAACCAGCAGATGGCTCAGGTGGATGTATTCGCGACCAAGAAATACGATGCGATCATCGTCAACCTGATCAACACCGACACGGTTGAAACCATCATCTCCAGAGCCAAGGGCATTCCCGTCATCTTCGTCAACAGGCGCCCGCGCGACGCCGTCATCGACGGCATCAAGACCGCCTACGTGGGATCGCAGGAATTCGACGCTGGCAAGATGCAAGGCGAGTTCCTCGCCCAGTTCTTCAAGGGCAAGACGGAACTCCGCTATGTGCTTTTCATGGGGCAGCTCGGACTTGAAAACACCCTTGAAAGAACCCGCGGCGTCAAGGAAACTCTCGCCAAAGCCGGCTTCAAGCTCACCAAGGTCTATGAGGACACCGCCGAATGGGACCGCTTCAAGGCGATGAACCAAATGCAGCAGCTCCTTGGCACCGGCAAGCCCTTCGACGTCGTCATTTGCAACAACGACGAGATGGCGCTCGGCGTCATCGAGGCCATGAAGGCTCTCAAGATGGACCTCAAGAAGATCCCCGTCGTCGGCATCGACGCCACTCCCCCGGCCAAGGAAGCCGTGAAGGCCGGCGATATGGCCATGACCGTCTTCCAGAACGCCAAGGCGCAGGGCCGCGTGGCCCTTGAGTACGCCCTCAAGGCGGCACAGAGCCAGAAGATCGAGAAGTTCGGCTGGGTTCCCTTCGAGCCCGTCACTCCCCAGAACATCGCCAAGTATTGACGGATTTCGGGCGCTGCGCGTCACCCGCCTGCCTGGCGGGCGACGCGATTCCCCTTTGCGCTTTTTCACGGAGGATGGGATGGAAGATTTGATTCTCGAGATGAAAAAAATCGTTCGGACCTTCCCGGGCGTAAAAGCTTTGAACAGCGTGGATTTTCACCTTAAAAAGGGTACCGTCCATGCGTTGATGGGGGAGAACGGCGCGGGAAAATCGACGCTCATGAAATGTCTGGTCGGCATAAACCCGCCCGACTCGGGGGAGATCATCCTTAAATCCAAGCCCGTGACGATTCCCAACCCGCTCACCGCGCTCAAGCACGGCATCGCCATGATCTACCAGGAACTCAACCCCGTCGCCGAACGAAGCGTCATGGAAAACATCTGGCTGGGCCGCGAACCCACGTACGGCCGCATGGGATTCTTCGTCAACCACAAGAAGATGTACGAGCAGACCAAGGAGCTCCTTGCCGACCTGGCCCTCGACCTTGACCCGCGCCAGAAAGTGAAGGAGCTCTCAATCGCGAAGATGCAAATGCTCGAGATCGCGAAGGCTGTATCGTACAACGCCGACATCGTCGTCATGGACGAACCCACGAGCGCCCTGACGCCCAACGAGGTCGACCACTTGTTTTCGATGATCCACAAACTGAAACGGCGAGGCGTTTCGGTCATCTACATATCGCACAAGATGGATGAAATCTTCAGGATAGCCGACGAGGTAACCGTCCTCCGCGATGGCAACAATGTCGTGACGAAACCTGTAGCCGAAATGAACATCGACTCCCTCATCTCGGCCATGGTCGGAAGAAACCTGACCGAGCTGTTCCCGAAAATCGAATGCCCCATCGGAGACATAAAGCTCGAGGTGAGGAGCCTCGAAGTTCCCGGCCTTCTTCACGATATTTCCTTCGATCTTCGTCGAGGCGAGATACTCGGCGTTTCGGGCCTCGTCGGGGCGGGGCGCACCGAACTCATGGAGGCCGTCTTCGGCCTGCGAAGGAAAAGTTCGGGTGAAATTTTCGTGGACGGGAAGCTTGTGCATATCGATTCTCCCGTGGACGCGATCAAGGCGGGCATGGGCTTCCTCACCGAGGACAGGCGGCTTACCGGCATCATTCCCGTTCTTTCGGTAAAGGTGAACACCGTCCTTGCCCACCTCGACGGCTATACAGGCGGTCTGGGCTTCCTTCAGCTGCGCAGGATGACGAAGGACTGCGTCGAATACAAGGACAAACTCTCCATCAAGACGCCGACGATCGAGGCCATCATCCAGAATCTTTCGGGCGGCAACCAGCAGAAAGTCCTCGTGGCTCGATGGCTCTTAAACAATCCGGACATCCTCATCCTCGATGAACCGACGAGGGGCATCGACGTCGGCGCGAAGGCGGAAATACATTCGATCATCACGAAGCTGGCCTCGGAAGGAAAGTCCATCATCATGGTGAGTTCGGAGCTTCCGGAAATAATCGGCATGAGCGATAGGGTCATGGTCGTATGCCAAGGTCGCATCACCGCCATCCTGGACCGGAAGAACCTGGACCAGGAGACGATCATGCGCTACGCGACATCCATCAACAATCATGCAGCCTAAGGCAAGGAGAAACGCATGAGTTCAACGGGATCAATAAAAAGATTCGCCAACAAGTATACCATTTTCATCGTCCTCTTCGTCATGGCCGGATCTCTCTCCTTCCTGTCGCCCTATTTTCTCACACCCCAGAACCTCATCAACGTGCTCATCACCGAATCGGGGCGCGGCATTCTCGCGATCGGCGTCGCCTTCGCCATCATTTCCAAGGGCATCGACCTCTCCGTGGGCTCCATCGTATCCCTCACCTCGGTCGTCGCCGCCAGCCTCATCCAGGATCCTTCCTACAGCGCCAGGATTTTCCCCGGCCTGCCCATCCTGCCTGTCTTCGTGCCCGTCCTCGCGGGGCTGGCAGCCGGCATACTGATCGGGGCGATCAACGGCGCCCTCATCGCCTACACGGCCATCCCCCCCTTCATCGCGACCCTCGGCTCGATGATCGTCGCGAGAGGCCTGGGCCTGATCCTGACCAACGCCTACCCCGTGCCGATGCTCAGGCCTGAATTCAAGCAGATCGGACAGGGAAGCCTGGGACCGATACCTTTCGTGGTGATTGTCTTCATCCTCGTGGCCGTCGTAGCATTTATTCTCCTCAACAACACAAAGTTCGGGAAAAACGTCTACGCGATCGGGGGCAACATCAACGCGGCGCGGACCTCGGGCATAAAGGTCGAGAAGAATCTCATTTTCATCTACGGTTTCTCGGGGCTCTGCGCGTCGATAGCGGGAATACTCATCACCGCCCGCGCGGCGTCGGGGATTGCCACGCTGGGAAACAATTACGAGCTGGACGCCATAGCGGCTGCCACGATTGGCGGGACGAGCCACGCGGGCGGCATCGGGACGGTGCCGGGCATCATCGCCGGCATCCTCATCCTCGGAATCCTGAACAACGGCCTTCTGCTGCTGGGCATATCGCCCTATCTCCAGCAGGTCATCAAGGGCGTCATCATCGTCGTCGCCGTCATTTTCGACATGAGAAAGAACGCCGTCAGGCGATAGGCCGCGGCATAGCGTTATAGAAAGGAGTACATCGTATGAAAGATTCCGGAAAATTCGCGCTGAACAGGATAGCCTGTCCATCTCTTTCCCTGCCCGATTTCCTCGCCTTCGCGAAGAAGATCGGCGTCGGAAAGATCGAATTGCGAAACGATATCCGCGACGGATCCGTGCTGGACGGGATGGCGCCCGCCAAGGTGGCCGCTCTCCTCAAGGAGCGCGGCCTCAAGGCGATCACGATAAACGCTCTGCAGAAATTCAACCTCGCTTCGGCCCGGCCCAAGGCGAGAGCCGAACTCGCTGCCCTGCTGGCAACCTGCGCCGAGATCGACTGCCCCGCAATCGTGCTCTGCCCCAACAACGACGGCGCCGACAAACGCCCTTCGGACCTGCGCTTCGCCGAGACCGTGGAGTCCCTCAAGGAGTTCGGACCGATGTTCGAGAAGGCCGGCGTCCTGGGATTCCTCGAGCCGCTCGGCTTTGGCATTTCCTCGCTTGCCTCCCTCGACGTGGCCATAGAAGCCATAAGGGCATCGGGATTCTCCTGCTACCGGGTCCTCGTGGACACCTTCCACCACTATCTCGGTCCGGACAGCTCCGAATCCCTGAAAAAGGCTGCCGCCTCGGGTCTTGTAGGCCTTGTCCACATTTCCGGCGTTGAATCGGCAATCCCGGCCCTCGATTTCCGCGACGCGTACCGGATCATGCCTGGTCCCGACGATGTCATGAAAAGCAAGGAAATCGTCCAGACCCTCCTCGACTCGGGCTATAAAGGCGATATATCCTTTGAGCCTTTCTCCGAAAGCGTCCAGAAGCTCCCCTCCGAAGATCTTGGGGCGGCGATAAAGAAAAGCATTGCGTGGCTCTCCCTCTGAGAGCTCTTAGGTTAACGGCAGAACCAATATATCCAGGAGGATTGTATGAAAGGAAAGATCAGCGTCGGCATCATCGGCGCAGGCAGGATCGGCAAGATCCACGCGTCAAACATTGTCTATTTCATTCCTGAAGCGAAGGTAGTGACCGTGGCCGACGTCAACATGACGCCGGAGATCGAGACCTGGGCTAAGGGTCTCGGCATTGCGCAGGTCACGAAGAACCCCGACGAGATTTTCGCCGATCCCGAAATCTCCGTCGTCCTCATCTGCTCGTCCACGGATACCCACGCGGACCTGATCATCAAGGCGGCCAAGGCGAAGAAGAACATCTTCTGCGAAAAGCCCGTCGACCTCACCGTGAAGAAAGTCGTCGCGGCTTTGAAAGCCGTGAAGGAATCGGGCGTCAAGGTTCAGGTCGGCTTCAACCGGAGGTTCGACCACAACTTCGCCCGCGTGCATGACCTGGTCAAGTCCGGAACGATCGGCGATCCGCAGATCATCAAGATCACCTCCCGCGATCCCGCCCCTCCCCCCATTTCCTATGTCGCCGTATCCGGCGGCCTCTTCCTCGACATGATGATCCATGATTTCGATATGGCCCGCTTCCAGGCCGGAAGCGAAGTCGTCGAGGTCTATGCGAAGGGCGCCTGCCTCGTCGACCCGGCGATCGGCAAGGCTGGAGACGTCGATACCGCCATCGTGACCCTGACCTTCGCGAATGGAGCCCTGGGAACGATCGACAACTCGAGGAAGGCAGTCTATGGCTATGACCAGCGCGTCGAAGTGTTCGGCTCGAAAGGCGCAGCGGCGGCGGAAAACGATGCGCCGAGTACGGTCAAGTTGTCTTCGGAGGCGGGCGTTTGCAGCGACAAGCCTCTTCATTTTTTCCTCGAGCGCTACAAGGATGCCTACATCAATGAAGTTAGAGCCTTCTTCGACGCGATAGCCCACGACAAGGAAGTCCAGGTTTCAGGCGAGGACGGCCTTAGGAATCTCATTGTCGGACTCGCTGCCAAGAAATCCCTTGCCGAGGGCAGGCCGGTCAAGATTTCGGAGGTCCCACTCGAGTAAAACCATGCAAATCAAACACCCTGCACTTTTTTCGAATGGTTATGAAGAAATCGTGAGCAGAAAGGGCTCGAACGCGGACATGCTCATGGATTTCGGTCATGTTAGTCTCCGCGCCGGCCAGGCCTGGGCTTCTCAGGCCGGCGACGAGCGGGCCTTCCTGCTCGCGGGCGGGAAGATTGTGTTCTCATGGAAGGGCGGCGCGCGCGCGGCCGCTTCGGCGCCCGCACAGCGCGCGAGCCTCTTCAACGAAGAGCCGACGGTGTTGAGCGTGCCGTTCTCCTCCGAGGTGTCGATCACGGCGGTCACCGACGCCGAGCTTTATGTCGTCGCGACATCAAACTCCATCGATTTTGAGCCCCGCCTCTATCTCCCCGAGGAATGCTACGGCGAGGAGCGGGGCAGAGGCGCGATGCGCGGCGCAAGCACGCGCATCGTCCGGACCGTATTCGACGATACGAACGCGAAGCTTTCCAACCTGGTGATCGGCGAAGTGATAGGCGCGCCCGGGCGCTGGTCGAGCTATCCGCCCCACCATCATCCCCAGCCCGAGATCTATCACTATAGATTTTTACCGGCGCAGGGCTTCGGCTTTGCCGCGATCGGCGGGAAGCCTTTCCTTCTGGGCGAAAGGGACACGATCCTCATCCGCGACACGCAGGACCACCCCCAGGTGACGGCGCCCGGCTACGCGATGTGGTACCTCTGGTTCATTCGTCATCTGGACGGCAACCGATACGCCATCCAGACCTTCGATTCTGCGCATGTGTGGGTAGCCGATCCCGCCGCCGATATCTGGAAATTGCCTTCCGAAAGGGATGCTTCTGACGTGAGCGTGCGGAAATTGCCCGCCACTTCGGCTGGACCAGGCTCGGGAGGGAGGAAAGAATGAAGACTGTGAGACTGACCGTCGGCCAGGCGATCGTGAGGTTTCTCGACAATCAATACCTCGAAGTCGATGGGGAAGAAATAAAATATGTGGCTGGCGTGGCCGGAATCTTCGGGCACGGCGTCGTCGTAGGTCTTGGCGAAGCGCTGGCCGAACGGAACCACGGCCTCGTCTTCTACCAGGCGAAGAACGAGCAGGGGGCCGGCCATATAGCGACAGGTTTCGCCAAGCAGAATGCCTGCCGGCGCATCATGGCCGTGACAAGTTCCATAGGCCCTGGAGCCCTCAATCTCGTCACCGCAGCGGGCACGGCTACCGTCAACCACATTCCCGTACTATTCCTGCCCGGCGATGTATTTGCCACACGCCAGCCAGACCCTGTTCTCCAGCAGGTCGAGGTGCCCTGGGACTACACGGTCAGCGCCAACGACGCCTTCAAGGCAGTGAGCAAGTATTGGGATCGCATAACGCGGCCTGAACAAGTCATGACGGCTTTCATCAACGCGATGCGCGTCCTTACCGACCCGGCCCAGATGGGCGCCGTCACGATAGCCCTCCCCCAGGATGTCCAGGGCGAGGCGTATGACTATCCTGAGGAATTCTTCGATAAGCGGATGCACCACCTCGAGCGCAGGGCGCCGAGTCAGGCCCAGGTCGAGCGCGCCGCAGCCATGATCCTTGCCGCGAAAAAACCCTTGGTCATCTGCGGCGGAGGCGTACGCTATTCGGACGCAGGCAGGAAACTGGCAGCGTTCTGCAAAAGATTCCACCTGCCCTTCGGGGAAACCCAGGCAGGGAAAGGTTCGGTTGCCTGGGATAATCCCTACAACCTCTCCGGAATAGGCGTCACGGGCAGCCAGGCGGCCAACCGCCTCGCCAAGAAGGCCGACCTCATCGTCGCCGTAGGCACCAGGCTGGGCGATTTCACTACCTGCTCGAAATGGCTCTTCCAAAACCCCAAGGTAAAAATCCTCGGCATCAATGTAGCGTCCTTCGATGCCTGCAAGATGAACGCCGAGCCCATTGTGGCGGACGCGAAACTCGCGCTTGCCGCGCTCACCGCCAATCTCCGCCGCAAGGGCTACAAATCTTCCTGGGGCGAAGAGATAGCCAGCGAAAAGGAACTCTGGGACAAGGAAGTGGACAGGCTCTATTCCATCGAAGATCCCGCGGGTCTCTCCCAGATCCGGGCGATCGGCGAACTCAACGATGTTCTGCTCCCCAAAAACGCGGTCGTCGTTTCAGGTTCCGGCTCCATTCCGAGCGACATGCAGCGGGCATGGCGGGTCCGAACGCTGGGCACCTACCATATGGAATATGGTTTTTCCTGCATGGGCTATGAAATCGCCGCCACGCTCGGCGCCAAACTCGCCGCGCCGGACAGAGAGTGCGTGGCGATCGTCGGCGACGGCGCCTATACCATGCTGCATAGCGAACTTCTCACCGCCGTCCAGGAAGGAAAGAAGATCATCGTCGTCGTTCTGGACAATTCAGGTTTCCAGTGCATCGATAATCTCCAGCACAGCCAGGGCATCGCGAATTTCGGAAACGAATGGAAGCGGCGCGATCCGGCGACTGGCCAGCTCTCGGGACCATCGCTGAGCGTCGATTTCGCCAAGAACGCGGAAAGCTGGGGCGCGGTGGGATTGCGCGCGCGCAACGTCGATGAATTCAGACGCTCCGTGCGCAAGGCCCTCAAGGAGACCCGTCCCGTCGTGATAGACGCGAAGGTGAGCCCAAAATCGATGACGAGCGGTTATGATTCCTGGTGGCGCGTCGGTACGGCCGAAGTGGCCGAAGATTCGGCAATAGAACAGGCTGCCCGCGAGATGAAAGCTGAAGTCGCCAAGGCGCGGAAATACTGAACGCAATGTCGTCCTAGACGGCGGCGCGCAAAAAAAGGAGAATGTCGACATGAACGATATCAGGCTGGCTATCGCCCCTATCGGCTGGACGAACGACGATCTTCCCGAGCTGGGAGGTAATATTCCCTTCGAGCAGTGCGTCAGCGAAATGGCGCTTGCCGGATTTAAGGGCAGCGAAGTGGGCAATAAGTATCCGAAGGATCCCGAGGTCTTGAACAAGGCGCTGAAGCTTCGCGGTCTGACGATCTGCAACGCGTGGTTTTCCTCGTTCCTGAGCACCAAACCGCTCAAGGATGTCGAAAAAGACTTCATCGCGCACCGGGACTTCCTGTACGCGGTGGGCGCGCGCGTCATAGGCGCCGCTGAACAGGGCAATTCGATACAGGGCAAACCTTTGCCGGTCTTCGATGCCAAGCCGACCTTCACTCAAGATCAGTGGAAGCGCGTGACCGAAGGCCTCAACAGGCTGGGCCAGCTCGCCCGGGAAAAGGGTATGCAGCTCACCTATCACCACCATATGGGCACGGCGATCCAGACAGCTGAGGAAATCGATACCCTGATGAAAATGACGGAGCCCGGACTCTGCGACCTTCTCTACGACACTGGGCACCTCGTTTTTTCAGGTGAGGATCATCTCGCCATACTTGATACGTGGGCCGGCAGGATCAAGCATGTCCATCTCAAGGATGTGCGCTCTGATGTCCTTTCCAGGGCGAAACGCGAGAAGTGGAGCTTCCTCCAGGCGGTCAAGGCGGGAGCCTTCACCGTGCCGGGGGATGGATCGGTGGATTTTAAGCCCGTATTCGACAGGCTGAAGAAATCAGGCTACAAAGGCTGGTGGGTGGTCGAGGCCGAGCAGGATCCTGCCCTTGCCAATCCTCTGGAATACGCCATGAAGGCAAGGTCCTACATCAGGGAGAAAGCCGGTATCTGAGGCGGAATGGTAAAGCGGCTTTTACCTTCTCGCGTCGCGCTCCATACGCTTTTTGACGTCGTCCATCGTGCCCGAGAAAGGACCTGGCTTTTCCATCTTTATTGAGCAGAGGGCCGCGGCGAAACGCGCTGATTCCTTAGGCCCGTGGGTCAGGCGTCGCGTCAGATAGGCCGAGAAGGTCGTGTCGCCGCGCCCTGTCCTTCCCGAAAGATTGGATGGTGTGTAAGGCGCTCGATAGATGCGACCCTCGGCGAGGACGATAACTTCGGAGTTGTGCGTCAGCACAACCTCAGGCGTCTTCCCATCTTTCCCCAGCCCCATGTCGGCCAAGGCGCGGGCGGCAGCTTCCCGGTCCGACAAGCCCGTCAGAATCTCGGCTTCCGCTGCGTCAGCCTTGAAAAAACTCACCATAGGCATATAGCGTCTCTTGTTCGCCCAATCGAGGAATCGCATCGTTTTGTCGAGCATGGCCGTCCTCAGCAGACCTTGGGCATCGATGCCTATTCGCGCGCGTCCGCTCAATTCTTCTATAAGGGTTTCAGGCAGTTCGCCGACGAAGAGCCCAGCCAGGTCGATGATGGAAGCAGAGGCGTCCGAGGGGATGTCCGCGGCCTTGAAAGGGGCTGCAGCCGAGTACAAGGTAGTATCCCGTCGTTCGTGGTCGGTGGACTTGAACACATTGAGAATGGAGGTCGACGCAGGACTTTCCCCGACAATCAGTTCGAGCGATTTCTCCTTGCGCATAAAATTCAGGGAGGCTGCGTCCTCTGCCGCGGCTTTCGTTATCGCGAGCACTTTTGCTCCAGCCCGGCTGGCGGTGACAGCCGAATAGACCAGGGCTCCACCCAGAAGCCTTGCCTCGGTACCGTCATATTCGACAATTATGTCCCTGGAAATATGTCCCACGATGATGATGTCGTAACGCATTGATCCCTCCCTGTCGATCCTCTGTTCATCACAAAGTTTTAATGCCCAGGAGATTCTTGATGTTGGCAATGTGACTCAGAAAGGCGCTTTCGGCCGTTTCGGGGTTGCCCGAGACCAGAGCGTTCAGCAGTTCGGTATGTTCCGCGAGAATCTGGCTGCGAACCGTGTACATATTCTGCGACTTTTCTATCTCTTTGAGCAAAAAAGAACGGAGCATGTCATAGAAGTCGACGAAGAGCGTGTTCGATACGCTGGCTATTACGCAGTAGTGGAAATCGTAATCGGCCTGGATTACAGCCGGAGCCTCGCCGCTATCGATGCCGCGCCTCATCGCTTCGAGTATGGTTTTCAGGTTCGAAAGGATAGGCGCAATGGAATCGGGGGATTCCCGGAAACGCATGGTCAGCTGAAGATAGCTCCAGAGTTCTATCGCGGCGCGAAGATCAAGGACCATCTCGATATCGTCTTCCCCTAATAGGAAGGCCCAGGTCAGGGCTTCCCGAGAGATCGAGGAGCGTGAGCGGACAAAAGTCCCCACAGCCGATTTGGATTCGAGAACACCGAGATGGTTGAATGTTTTTATCGTCTCCCTGATAGAGGATCTACCGACATGAAGTTGGGCGGCCAGCTCCTTTTCGGTCGGCAGTTTGTCGCCGGGTTTGTAAACTCCCGAGGAGATGAGTTCCTTGAGCCTATCCATCACCTGGTTGACGACGGTATTCTTCCGAATCGGGCTCAGCGGTTCAGTGGATGAATCCATTGTCTCACACTATAAAATGAGGCTGTGCGACTGTCAACGAAGATCCTAACTTCAGACATTTTGATTGACCGATAATACCGCGCATGCTATTCTTTTCAAGGCGCAGGAGGTGCTGTCAAATGTCGAAAGTACGGGTGGGAGTAGCAGGATACGGCGTGATCGGACTGCGGCTGGCGGATGGTGTTGCGCTTCAAGGCGATATGGAATTGGTCGGCGTGGCAGATGTGGCACCGACCTTATCGGTGCGCGCCCTGCGCGAAAAGGGAATGCCCTATGCGTTCTACACCGCGGCGCCCGAGAAACATGCCGACCTCGATGCGGTTGGAATTCCCATATCAGGTACGCTCGAGGACCTTGTGAAAAACGTAGACGTGATGCTTGACGCGACAAGCGCGGGTGTCGGCGCCAAGAATAAGGAATTGTACGCGAAATATGGTGTGAAAGGCATATTCCAGGGCGGAGAGAAGAACTCCGTCGCCGATGTCTTCTTCCATGGATATGCGAATTATGAGAAAGGCTTGGGTGTCCAGTTCCTCAAGCTGACGAGCTGCAATACGACAGGCCTCATCCGGGCGGTCGACTGTCTGGACCGCGCCGTGGGTGTGGAAAAAGTCGCTATCACGATCATACGGCGGGTTGCCGACCCCGGCGATTATCATCGGGGGCTTACCAACGCGCTCCAGATTGATAAGGCTCCAAGCCACCAGGCCTTGGATCTGATGACCATCATGCCGCATGTCGAAGCGACGGGGATTCTGGTCCATACACCGGTGACCCATGGTCATATCATCACCGTAGTCGCGACGCCCAAGAAATCGGTGAGCCCGGAATCGGTCTGCGAGCTATTGAGCGCTCACCCCAGGATTCGGATGGTCTCCATCGATGAGGGCTTCCTCGGCAACGCCTCGCTGTTCCGCTATGCGCGGGACCTCGGGAATCCCCGCGGCGATATGTACGAGATCGCGGCCTGGAGAGATTCCGTCGTCATGAGCGGAAAGGATGTCATGTTTGCGATCAATATTCCGCAGGAGTCGGTTGTTATACCCGAGAATATGGATGCCGTTCGCGCTTGCATGAGGATGCAGGAAGGCCGGATCGAGGCTACCGATCTGACCAACAAATACCTGGGTATAGGCAAGTGGCGCATCTTCTACTGAAGGGAAGCATGGAAAGATCTCGCCTGAAGATTCGGCCGATTTCTGACTTTGCCATCGCGGGCAAGACAGTCATATTTCGGCCAGACATCAATTCACCGATCGATCCTGAGACGAAGAAGATCGTCAACACGAACAGGCTCGAGAAAACCGTGCCGACCCTGAACGCCCTCCTCGAGGGAGGAGCGAAGGTAGTCCTCATCGCGCACCAGGGCGACACGTTGGATTACCAGAACCTCATTCCCCTCGAGGAACATGCCGCTATCCTTTCCCGTCTATCGGGCAAGAAGGTAGCGTACATCGACGACGTATGCGGCCCGGCGGCGATCGCCGCCGCGAGGGCGCTCCGGCCCGGGGAGGCGGTGATTCTGGGGAACCTTCGCTATCTGACCGAAGAGATTTCCACCTTCGAAACCGTGGTGAAACTGAGCGCGGCCGAGATGACGCAAACCTGGCTCGTCCGCAGGCTGGCCCCCCTTGCCGATCTCTATGTCAACGACGCCTTTGCCGCCGCGCACAGGAACGCGCCCTCGATGGTCGCGTTCCAGGAACTTTTGCCCACGGCGGGGGGTATACAACTCATGGACGAGTACGGCGCCCTGAAACGTGTATTGGACAATCCAAAGCGCCCCTGCGTGTATGTGCTCGGCGGCGCGAAGATATCGGACGCCTTCGACATGATGCGGAAAGTGCTGACCGAGGGGAGTGCCGATAAAATCCTGACAGCTGGCCTGACGGGACTGGTCATGCATATCGCGCGCGGCGTTGACTTGGGTCCCGTTGTGGACAAATTCCTCAAGGACCGCGCGCTCGACGCCTTCATTCCCGAAGCCAAGGCACTGCTGGCGGAATTCGGTGACAAGTATATACTGCCCCAGGACCTGGCCTACGAAACGAAGGGAGCGGACGGCAAGCCGGCGCGGGCAGAGGCCTCAATCGCCGACCTACCCAAGGACAGGCTCTTCCCCGACGTGGGGCACGGGACCATCGCGGAATTCCGCGGGATGATCGCGGGCGCGGGCTCTATATTTGTGAATGGCCCCGCCGGCGTGTACGAGACGCCGCTCTGGGCCGACGGCACACGCGAAATATGGAATGCTATAGCTAATGCCCCTGGCTATACCGTCATCGGCGGAGGCGACACGATCAGCGCCGCCGCCCGCTTCACCGACATGAAGAAGTACGGATATGTCTGCACCGGCGGCGGTTCCATGGTCCGTTTCCTCGCGGGCAAGCGGCTCCCGCTCATCGAGGCCATGGAGAAGGCGGGAGACCGGGAAGTACCGGCGTCCCTGCTTAAATAAGCCCAAAGCCCAAACAGCCTGGCGAGCGAGGCTCGAGGAGATCCTATGCGCGTTGATATACCTTATCGTGATGGAAGCATTCCGCTTTCCCTTCCCGATGATGTTTGCCTCATCGAGCCGAACGACATAACCCTGGTTTCCGATCCCTCGCTCCTGATACGTTCGGCCGTGGAAGCCCCCCTGGACGCACCGTCTTTCGAGGCTTTCCTTTCCGGAGCCGGGAAGGTCCTCGTGATCATCAACGACGCGACGCGTCCGACTCCAACGCCAGTCGTATTCGAGGCCATCGGCGACGCTCTGGAAGCGCACAACGCGTGTTTCATCGTCGCGACAGGCGCGCACAGGGCGCCGACCGAAGAAGAGTACCGCTTCATTCTCGGATCGAGCTATGGACGATTCCGGGAAAAGACAGCTTCGCACGACGCCCGCGATCGATTGTCCCTCGTCGATCTGGGAATCACCCGAAACGGAACGCCGATACTTCTCAATCGGCGCGTCGTGGAGGCGGACAGGATCGTGATCATCGGTTCGGTCGAGCCGCACTACTTCGCAGGCTTTACAGGCGGGCGCAAGGCGATTCTTCCCGGCATGGCCGGCTACGACACCATCCAGGCGAATCACAAGCTGGCCCTCGATCCGAGGGCAAAAGCCCTTGAAGTCGAGGACAACCCGGTGAGTCAGGACATGGAGGATACGCTTAACTTCGTGCCGGCTGGCATATTCTCCATAATGACGGTTCTGGACAAAGATCAGCGCCTTGCCTTCTGCGTGACGGGCGATATACGTACTTCCTTCCGCAAGGCGGTCCAGAACGCCAAAGGCATATTCGCGGTGCGGATGACCAGGCCGGCCGACCTCGTGATTTCCGTGGCCAGGAGTCCAATGGACATCAATCTCTATCAGGCGCAGAAGGCGATCGAGAATGGCTCCCTTGCGACGGCCGACGGAGGTGTTCTCATCCTGGTCGCCTCCTGCAGGGACGGCGTGGGCGATGAGGCGTACTTGAATTTGCTCAGTTCCGTCTCGAGCCCGGGCGAGGCGCTGAGGAAGATCTCCGAAGGATACATTCTCGGCTATCACAAGGCAGCGAAGTTTGCCCAGGCCGCGCAGAGGATCACGCTCATGGCCTACGCTGGACTCGACCGTGCCGTCCTGAAGAAGGCCTACATGGAAAAGGTCGAATCGCTCCAGGTGGCGGTGGATGCGGCCATCGCGACAAGAGGCGCCAACGCGCGCGTGGTCGTTCTGACCGACGGGACTGTCACGGTGCCTGTCATCGAATGAGACCGAACGTCATGCATTCACGGCGGTAAAGTAGGAGTATATTGTATTCATCGCGTTGCCATCAGGAGGCCATCAATGGTCAAGAACATGGGTAAGGTGGACAAGATAGCCAGGATTGCCGCGGCTCTGGTTATCGGTATTCTCGTCATAGCGGGTGTGCTTAAAGGAGTCGCCGCCGTTATCCTAGGCCTGCTCGCTGTCGTATTCATCGCCACAAGCGCCGTTGGGACATGCCCGCTGTACCTTCCCTTCGGGATCAGCACCAGGAAGAATCAGGAGAAGTGAATCCCGCTTCATCGAGCTCCCTCAGGCAGCTATTGTATATTTGTAGGCACGGAGCGTTGTTCCGGGGAGGCGACCTATGACCAAGGTGGATTTCAGAAAGGAGCTCAAGGCGCTCTATGCGCCTTCCGTCAAGGAAGTGGCTGTGGTCGAGGTTCCGCGGATGAACTTCCTCAAGATCGATGGGGAAGGGGACCCCAACAGCGCGCAGACATACCAGGAAGCTTTGGAAGCGCTCTACACCCTTTCCTATACGATCAAGTTCAAGGTCAAGAAAGGTCTCCTCGCGATCGACTACGGTGTGATGCCCCTCGAGGGGCTTTGGTGGGCCGACGACATGACGAGCTTCGCGACAGGCGACAAGTCGGCCTGGAAATGGACTGCGATGATAGCCCAGCCGGATTTCGTGTCGGAGGCTCTCGTCCATGAGGCGATCGAGGAAACCGGCAGAAAGAAGGTCTTGCCCGCCTTGGCGAAGCTTCGCTTCGAACCCTTCGACGAGGGCAGCTGCGCTCAAATTATGTACATCGGACCCTTCTCGGCCGAAGGACCGACCATCGAGCGGGTGCACGCCTTCATCTCCGCGTCGGGACACCAGAGATTCGGGAAACATCACGAGATTTACCTCAGCGACCTCAGGCGGACTGCTCCGGAGAAGTGGAAGATCGTGATCCGTCAGCCGATGAAATAAAAGCGACTTATAGACTTACGCCAATGTACCATTTCGTCCAGGCCGTAAAGCTTTCGCCGAACCAGATATCCGAGTAGGACCAGCCCTTGGCGATGGACGAAGGAAGGTTCGGGACTGAGGCTAGGCTGATCTCCGATCTCAAACCAGCCGTGACATGTACTATGCCCAGTGAAAGTGATAAAGCCGCGTCCAGCGTGGGCCAGGGCGCAAGCACATTCTTGGGCTCGAGCCCGCCCGAGAAGGTCCAAGCGTCCACAAAGCGTTCCAGGTCATTCCCGACTGCCTGGGAGGCTGAAACCGACAGATCGATGAAAAGCTTCCTCGATTCGCCGAACCGGGTTCCAAGCCCGGCTGAAATGACCGTGTTGTCCGGGATCCTGAAGAGTTCGTTCTCGGGCGCGGCGACCGAGTAGATGGCAAAGATGTAGCTGTTGCCGGTCTTAAGGCTCTCGCGCAGGTACCCTGATTGCTGTTCCCAGTCGGCGGAGAATTCCAGGACGCCGTTGGACGAGAAGTTGACAAGGCCGATCTGGATGCCATTCATGCGCCCCGCAATGTTGACGAGGCCGAGCTGGAATCCCGAAACGTCGCCCGCGATGTTGAAGATTGGAGCGATCTGCGAGCCTGTTGCATTGCCGGCGATATTGAAGATACCCGAAATCTGAGAACCTTGAAGTGCCGCCGCGATGTTGAAGACTCCAGCCAGTTGCAGGAATGTCTGCCTGTCTTCCGAGGTATTGAAGACTCCCGCGGCTTGTATGCCGCTCATCCCTTCGGAAGCTATATTGAAGACTCCGGCGACCTGCAGGCCGCGGATGTCCCGGGCTATATTGAAGACACCGGCAGCCTGGGCAAGGTCTATCCTGCCCGAGATGTTGCCTATGGGTCCCAGCGCGATACCCGCGTCCGAGGTGCCGAAGGGCAGGACGAGACCGGGCACTAGGGAGATTTGGATCGGGGCGTAATCCCAGGCGATGAGTCCACCTGAAGAAGAACAGAGCAGAAAAATAACGGCAATCGGCAGAAATCGTTTCATGATATCCCCCATGCAGGCGGATGAAGACGATAGCACTTCAAAAACCGCTGCCCTGCGTATCAAGCATATTGTGGAAGCCGCCGTGTTTCAGTCAGGTTACGCCATGAGAGCATCACAATCAATACTTCATTCTTGACAATCCCTTTTCTCGAGCAGAGACTTGATCCAGCCGGTATTACCGGCCCATCGTTCAATAAATATGGACGCGAACTCGGATGCGTGTCATAAAAAGAATCGCAGAATTACTAATGGTCTTGGCCCTCTTTGCCGTCCTGGCGCCCGGCGTCTTCGCCCAGTCCGCCGCGGACGCGTACACTTCGGCTTCAGAATCCGCCATGAAGGCGACGCTTTCGGGTAATGCCTTTGAGGCGGCTGCCAAGGCCTTGGCTTCGGGTTCTTCCGACCTCGCCTCGGCCGCGAAGGCGAAAGTCCCCGGCTATAAGGCGCCCAAGAGCTTCATCGGCAATGTCATGTCGACGAACCCCGACGGCAGCGTGGGTATCTCGACGATTTCCCAGTGGGCCTATACCGACTTCGTGGTGGGCAAGGACATCCTTACCCTCCAGCTCACCTATGGCCAGAATGCCATCAATCTCGCCGGCGTCAACCACCGAGGGACCCTCTTTGTTCCCGGTGTCCCCGTCGACGGCAAGAACATGAAGTTCTTCGTCCACTTCAAGGTGGTCAAGGTAGATGTGCTTCCATATAGCGACAAGGCATTCGACGCGGGCGAGTTCAACTTCTATTACTCCGGCAAGGACGGGATGAAGAACCAATACACCCTCACCTGCGAAGTGATGGGCATCGAGGAAGTGTCGGGCTCGGTCAAGCTGAATGTAGTATTCCCCTAAGCCTAGCTTCCCTAGTCCCGTACTCCGCCCAGCATCGGCACGAAGGCCACGTCCATCAGGGACTTTCGTTCGAAGCTGGGGCCGGAGCGCAGGACGTAAACGAGGCTCTGGGTTCCTTGAGGACCTTCCGGACCTACCAGGATTCCTCCATCGGGGCGCAGCTGATTAAGAAGGGCTGACGGCAGATCCAGGGGGGCCGCCGAGAGGACGATGGCGTCGAAGGGCGCCTTCTCGGGCAGGCCGAAGAATCCGTCGGCCAGGATAACATGGACATTTTCGAGCCCTCTGTCTATCAGGAGCGCCGAAGCGCGCGAAGCGAGGCCGGGGACGCGTTCCAGGCTCCAGACCTCGCCTGAGAGCATGCCGAGCAGCGCGGCCTCGTATCCCGATCCTGTTCCAATTTCCAGGACTCTTTCCCCGCCGACGAGATGAAGCGTCTCAAGAGTATAGGCGACGATGAAGGGCTGGGATATCGTCTGTCCCCAGCCTATCGGCAGGGGACCGTCCTCGTAGGCGAACCTTCGGAGTTCCTCGGGGACAAAGCGGTCGCGCGGCAGGAAATGCATTGCCTCGAGCACCCGCTGGTCGACAATGCCCCTCGCCTCGATCTGGCGGAGGATCATGAAATGGCGCTTTCGCTCCTGTTCATCCACGTCCGTTCCCAGGCTTCCGCCTGTCCGAGTAATTTCTATTTCTGGCCGTAATAGGCGCTGGCTCCGTGTTTCCTCAGGAAATGCTTATCCAGGAGCCTCCGTGATATGCCTGAAGGCGACCCCGCTATCCTCGAGAGGATAGCCATCCGGGCGACTTCCTCCAGGACTATGGCGTTGTGAACAGCTTCGTCGGCATCCCTACCCCAGGCGAAAGGCCCATGGCCCTTCACGAGGACAGCGGATACCGAAGCCGGGTCAATGCCCCTGGAGATGAAGGCTTCGATTATAACCCTGCCGGTCTCAGCCTCGTAGGCGCCGCCGATCTCGGCTTCGGTCATCTCGCGGGTGCAGGGCACGGGCCCGTAGAAATAGTCGGCGTGGGTCGTCCCTTCGACGGGGATGTCGGCCCCTGCCTGGGCAAAGGCTGTGGCGTGCGTAGAATGCGTATGGACGATTCCGCCGCATGAGGGAAAGGCTTTATATAGGACAAGATGTGTGGGTAAGTCGGAGGAGGGGCGATATTTCCCTTCCATGGTCGTGCCTTCGAGATCGACAACCACCATGTCGTCGGGCTTCATACAGGCATAGGAAACGCCTGAGGGCTTGATCACCATCAGGCCGCGTTCGCGGTCGATACCCGAGGCGTTGCCCCAGGTTAAAATGGCGAGTCCGCGTCTCGAGAGTTCAATATTCGCGGTACAGACCGCTTCCTTGAGCTCCTTCAGCGTCACGCGATACCTCCTTCCCTCATCCTTTTTAAGGATCTGCGATCTTCCCCAACCATGACCGCTTTCAGATTGTTGATTTTAGTATACATCGTAACCAGTCAGTTGTATTGTCCTTGTTCCGAGTGAATGGAGTAAGGGCTATATAGTCATTTATGACAGAAATGCGGCCCGAGCCAGAGAATCGACGTGACGAGGCGAGGGTAGAGGCGAGATCCCAGGTCTTTCCCCGTCGAGGAGTCCACCTGGTCGGTGGCGGCGAAATCGGCGCTACCCGACTTGAGCCAGGCCGCGTGGACCGAGTCTCTGGCCGTACGTTCGTCCGAAATCCCCAGCACCTGTTCCGCCACGTACTCGTTCAGGAAGATCTTGCTGAGCCAGGTGTTTCGGCTCGTCGAGGAGAGTTTCCAGCCGCCCGAGACCGCGTCGAGGCAGATACCTGGCGCGAGGACGGTGTCGAGATGGCGTTTGAGGGCCCGCACGAGTTCGCCGTAAGGGCCTTCTGGTGAAGCAGCTTCGGGAGCGCCGCAGAAGCCCGGGTATGCCAGGCCCTCGATCGCGGGGATTATGCGGGAACGATTTTCGCTTTCAAACACGGCCGGGATGAAACCTTCCGAATCGATCATTCGGGCCGTCACCGTAAGAGCTGCGGCTTTTGCGGCAGCCGCCGCCGTCCTGGCTTCCTGGGTCTCCCGACCGTCGATCCTCTGGAGCAAGGCTCCGAGACAGACGAAGGCGGACCAAGCCTTCACCGCGAGATAGAGGTTATTGCGCGCCTGCCCCAGGCTTATGTCGAGGGAATCATAGGTCGTGATTTCGGCCCCGCTTTCGCAGCGGTCCGAATCCCTGTCCATGACGCCGTCGCCATTGGCGTCGCGCGCTTCAAGAGAGGCGAGGCATGCTGCCAGTCGTTTCCTTCTCCCCCGCGCCCAGTCCCAATCGCCCGAGAGGTTGGCGTAAAGGCAAGCCGAGATTGTCCAGTTGAGCGTCTCTTCATAGCTCATGAATGAAAAGCAGTCGGTCAATCCAGGGATTTCATAGGCCGAACGGCCTTTCGGGGTAAAGCAGTCGCCCACGCCCTGATCATGGGCGAAGGCCAGGCCAAGGCTGTCCTCATAGGCTGAGTTTGCCTCGAATGATTCAAGTTCGTTCCGAAGGGTCCAGGGGGAAAAGCGAGCCTCCCAGAAGGCTTGGTCGATCGTGAGGTCCAGGGTGTTCATCATGCGGTACTCACCCTCGTTGACCACGAAGATGGGTTCTCCTGTTTCCGATAAAAGAAGTTCGGTGTTGGCGGAGTAGCTGTGAGCCGCGTGCGCGATGAGGAAGCGCCGATCTTCGGAAAGCGTCGAGGTCTCGAGGATGCTATCCAGCCGCTCCGCCCTGAAGAGGGATTCGGCTTCCTCGTCGAGGGCGCTCTCGAGGACATCCTCGATGTCCTTGAAAAGACAGCTGTAGTAGGCGTGTGCGCGGCGGCCCGAGGTTATGATACCATCCCTGAAGACGCCGAGAGCGATGGTGAATTCGGCCTTCCGTCCGGCCCCTATCCTGAAGCGCAGGCCTCCCTCCGAGGCCAGGCGGCGCAGAGGGCGGTCTCCGTCGAAGGCCGCGTCGACCACCGACCAATCCATCACTTCCTCTATCTCGGTGCTCGGGCGTACGGCGAAGCCGAAGGCGCTGTCTGCCGCCATGCCGAGAAGGCTCCCCTCCGATGAGTCGGAGAGGGGTCTGCTGATGCCCTGCATGCCGAATAAGCCTGTCATCGGGCTTTTCCCCGCGGTGTTGTCAAAGCCGAGGCGCACAAGGAGGGATGGCCGGCAGGCGGAGCGGGCCGATGCCCTTGTCACTATTCCTGGATCGGGCACCTCGCCAAAGAATGAGACAACCCGGAAGCTCAAGGATCCCGCACGCCAGGTTTCACCTGAAAGCGAAAGGCGGCGCTCGATTTCGTCGGGGCCGAAATTGGTGGAGGACCACAAGATTCCGTCGTCCCGCGGGCGAGGGGCATCATCGTGATAGGCGGCTGCTCCCAAGCCGAAGCGCCGGTCCGAGGAGAAGGGGAGGAGGCGTGGTTCCTCGCCGCCGGCCCTGTAGCCTACGAAAAGTCCGGTCTCCGGCGGCCGTACGTCACCGATAACGACCCCAGCTCCTCGGCCGACACGGCCGAGCACCAGGGAAGCGTATGCCCCCCAAATGCCATGCTGGGAATAGAAATCGATTGTGGATGTCAGAGCTTCCATCGGTGCTGATCCTCGCAGGCATCCCGCTTTGAGAAGCGGCGATGCTCAATTCTCAGGATACACGAATACCGAATCCTTGCTTATAGGGATTGTGGCTGTATAATCCATCGGCTTTTTTACCTAGTTCAGGCCTTGGAATTCCATTCGACGGCAACCTTGCGCAGATCCGCTGCCGAGGGAAGGTAGAGTTTATCCTTAATATGGTCGCGGTAGGCGTTGACGGTCTTGACGGAGATTCCGAGCCGTTCGGCTATCTCGGCGGCGCCGCAGCCCTTGCCGATGAGGGTGAAGACCTCGAGTTCCCGGTTGGAGAGTCGCGCGACGGGATCGAGGTCGTTCTTTCCCCCGACGATGCCTTCGAGCATGCGTTCCCTCAGTTCCTCGCTTACCGAGATATGGCCGGCGAGCACTTCTTTCGCCGCGATGAGGAGTCTTTCGGGGTCCTCGTGCTTCATCACGAATCCACGGGCTCCCGCCTTGAGGGCGCGCTCGCCGTAGAGGTTTTCCTGTGCATCGATACGACGAGGATGAAGGTGTCAGGGTACTCACTTCGGATGAAATGCATGAGTTCGAAGCCGCTCTGGCCTTGGAGGGAGATATCCACGATGGCGAGGCGGGGCTTAGTCGAAGCCAGGAGTTCGATGGCCCCGGCGACGTCGCCAGCCTCTCCTACGCAATCGAGATGGAGTTCCTGGCTGATGAGCATCGTCACCCCATGGCGATAGAGGGGATGGTCGTCGACGACGATGAAGGTGGGACGAATGGCCATAAGCTACCTCGCCACCCTGCAGGAGACCGATGCGCCGGAATCCAGGGAACGGATGCGGAGTTCACCACGGATTACGCTGGCCCGGTACTTCATGATCTGCAGGCCCATGCCTCCCTCCTCGAGAGCTCCATGGGGAATTCCTATCCCATTGTCGCCCACTTCAACAGTGATGTTCTCGCGGTCCATATACAGACCTACCAATATCTCCTTGGCTTTAGAGTGCTTAATGGCATTGCCCAGAGCCTCCTGGACAATTCTGAAGAGATGGATGGCCTTCTGCGGGTCGTGGACGGTGAAACCTTCCGTCACGTCGAGCCTGACCCTGACATCCTTGTCCTTTCGGGCAGCCGCCACGAGGCTCTCGACAGCAGGCACGATGCCCTTGGCCTCCAGCTCCACGGGATAAAGGCCCCGCGCCATAGACTTCGCCTTGGCCGCTGTCTTGCCGGCCCTGCTTGCTATCTCAGCCGCGGCGCCACCCTCGGCCGGAAGGCCGGCGCGTTCGAGTTTCCCTTTAAGTACGGCCGCCATGATACCGAGCACGGCTATATCCTGACAAAGATCATCGTGAATATCACGGCCTATGTCCCCCATGATGAGGTTGGAGATATCGAGCAGCTCCCTTTCGAGCCGCTTTCGTCTCTCCATCTCCTCGACGAGACGCCAGTTGGCCGTGGAGAGTTGGAGGGTCCTCGAGCGCACCTTGCGCTCGAGGTCCTTTTCTCTGTCCCTTTCGGCGGCCATGAGCATGGCGCCCTTGACGGCTCCCGATACCTGGTCGCGCAAGGCTACGTACATCCTGCGGTCGGTGGAATCGGCCGTGCAGATGAGGTAGCCGAGACGATCATCGCCGAAACGCAAGGGTTCACAGACATAGGCGCTCCAGGCCAGCGGGAGACCTCCTGGCACGAGTTCGGCGGTCCTGAATCGTATGCCCTGGGGCGAGAGGATGCCGACCTTGGAAGCGTCGGCGGTGAGGAAGAGCTTGGACCATTCCGGAGAAGGGCCTTTCGATTCGAAGAGGCAGAGCCAGCAGGCGCTTATCCCCAGTTCCCTGATGCCGCGGGCGATTTCCCTGAGGATATCCTCCATCGCGAATGACGAGACGAGAGAAGACTCAATCTCCCTCAGAATAGTCGTCCGCCGCTCGGCGAGAAGCTGTCTGGCGGCAAGGAAGCGGCATTCTCCCTCTGCTATCGTCAACAGGGCCTTGTCCTTCAGGTCGGACGGCATAGGGCGTTTTCTGAGCCGACCGGGATTTCTTCCCGCGTGGATCTCCCGCTTCACGGCCGCCGCGACAGGTTCGATGCCTTCGAGGGGCTTGGCGTCCTCAGAAGGCAGGCTATCCTGTTCGGGCGCGTAGCGGCAGCCGCAGGATTCCCTGATGACGAAGGACACGGCAAGGGAAGCCTGGGCTTCCTCGGGCACAAGGCCGAGTTTTACCGCCATGCGTCGGACCGCCAGCCTGCCCAGGGTCGCGGCGGGCTGTCGGACGGTGGTGAGGGGAGGAGTCGAGAAGCGGCTGTCCTCCGTGTCGTCGAAGCCGGTGAGGGATACTTCCCTCGGTACATCGAGGCCGAAGGCGGTAAGTGCGCCTAGGGCGCCGAAAGCCATATGATCGTTGGCAGCCACGACGGCGTCGATCATGGTCTCGTCCTTTGTTTTCGAGTCGAGGTACAGACTGACCTTGTTCCGGGCGTCCTCGTCCGTGAAGTCGCTATAGATGATGTCGGGTTCGGTGCCGGGCAGGAGGATTTCGAGGCTGGAGAGGAACTCGGCGGCTCGAGCCTCCGATTCCCTGTGGCCCCGAGGCCCCGCGATGAAGAGAAAGCGTCTCCTCTCATGGGCCCGCACCAGGTGTTCGGCTATGGAACGCATTCCGCCCGAGGAATCGACGCAGACGCAGGCGACGCCAGGGTACTCAACGCCGATGGTCACCAGCTCCATCCCGCGGAATCGCCTGAGGAAAGCCAGCTGCTCCTCGTTGGAGATATAGGTGCCGATGACGTTCGACATGACGATGAGGCCAGCGATATCGCTGCGCCCGGCAAGGTCGAAGGCTATGTTGTCGAGGGCTTCGAAGCCGATGGGACTGCCGATGCGCTGGCCGCCGAAGAAGACGAGGGAAGCGCAGAGCAGCTCAGCTTCGACGGCCGCTCCTCCCCATACGGCATGCTGATAGGCTTCGTCGAAACGTGCGGCTAGAAAGCCTATGACGGGCGTCCGCCGGGCCGCTCTTGTTGCTCCGGTTTGCATAAGCATCAAGGATACAACCCGGATACGTCCCTGTCCACGCAGGAAGCGCTTCTGAACAGGGCCTTTCCGTCGACACAGTAGATACCGAGAAAAACGCCGGTGAAGGTCATGTGCCAGGTTACTTCGGTGCAGAGGCCTGCAGTTGTCCCCGAGCCGAGTACACCGGTTTCCTTTTCACAGGCAAAGGAGAAGGTGTAGCGTTCACGGTCGGATTCGATCCGAAGCCGCACCGGGCCGCTGTCGTGGATAGGCATGGCCACGGACTCAGCCTCGAGGTCGTTGATGTGTCTTTTAAGGCAGACTGCGCGCGATCCTGAACGACGGGTCACAACGGCTTCGTGATGGGAAGAGTCATCGTAGAGGGCGGCGACGCCCGCTTCCGAAGTTTCGCGCTCGGGTTTGAAGTCGAGCGTAGTCTCGAAACTGCAGGAAAAGGCGCTCTGCGGCCGCCCCAGGAATGCGGGAGTTGCTCTTGGATCCGACAGGCTCGCCCCGCCCGAGAGGACAAGGCCTCCTTTTGTCGCGAGTTTGGCCATGCCCGCAGGTCTGCCGCGTACGCAGCTCCATTCGGACGCCAGCCGGGACTCCGAAAAATCGTCGTGCCAGCCGTACCGTGCCGAGGGGGTCGATTCGACGATCGGGACCGAGGCGCCGATCGCCGATAAAAGTGGCTTAGCCACAAATAGTGGCTTAGCCACAAATAGTGGCTTAGCCACAAATAGTGGCTTAGCCACAAATAGTGGCTTAGCCACAAATAGTGGCCCATGCATCTCTAGGCCGAGCTTTCCTCCTTCGCCGATGGCAGGCCAGCCTTCGATGTCCCAGACGACGGGCGCGAGAAAGGTTTCGCGCCCGAGGTTGTGCAGGGGCGGGCCGAGGGGGCGTACGCCGAGACAGAGGAACCAGGAGTTCCCCGCGGCATCGTCGACGAGGTCGCCATGACCCACGCACTGTATGGGGTTGGCTGGGTCGTCGCGGTGGCTTAAGACGGGGTTGGAGGGACAGGCCTCATACGGCCCCCAGGGCGAGGAGGCGCGAAATACCGTCTCCATGTGGCTGTACTCCGTGCCCCCCTCGGCGATGAAGAGATAATAGGCACCGCCTTTTTTGTACAGGTGGGGTCCCTCAGGCCAGCGTCCTCCCGAGCCGCGGGTGATCAGGCGCGGACCCTCGAGAATTTCCCCCGTTTCGGGATTGATAACCGAAAGGGTGATGCCCATGCCGAATTCCGTCTCGCCGCCCGCGCAGAGATAGTCTGTGCCGTCCTCGTCGAAGAAGAGAGAGGGATCGATGCCTTGTATCTTGATCTGAACAGGTACGGACCAGGGACCTTCGATCGAGGGAGCGCTCAGGAGGAAGTTGCCCAATCGGTCCACCTCCGTGCAGGTCAGGTAGAACCGGTCTTCGTGCGTGCGCAAAGTGGGCGCGAAAAGCCCCCTCGAGGCCGGCGTGCCGGCTAGATCAAGTTGCCGGGGATCGTCTATGCCATAGCCCGCAAGGCGCCATTCCACGAGATCGCGCGAAGAATAGAGGGGTATGCCGGGGAAATAATGAAAGCTTGACGTGGCCAGGTAGAACATGCCGCCGACTCGACAGACGCTCGGGTCGGGATGGAAACCCGGTAGGACGGGGTTTCTGTATCGCATGATCCGGCGCTCATTCCTTGATGGCGCCGGCCAGGGTTCCCTTGATGATCCAACGGTGGCCGATGATATAGAGGATGACCGTGGGCGCTGCCGAGATGATGGCCGCCGCCGCGTATCGCGGCATCCTGTCCGTGCCGTAGTTGTTGAGGAAGGAGGCGACGCGGAGCTGCATCGTGAAATTGTTTTGGTTCGAGAGGAGGATGAGGCTGAGGAGGTAGTCGCTCCAGGCTCCGATGAAAACGAGAAGCGCGGTGAGAGCGGTGGCCGGACGGGCGAGAGGCAGCATGACCTTGAAAAGGGTACCCCAGTGCCCCGCTCCGTCGATGCGCGCAGCCTCGGCCAGTTCATCGGGCAGACTCTTGAAGTAGGAGCGGTATATCAAAGTCCAGAATGGAATTCCGAAGGCAGCCATAGGCAGGAAGAGGCCGTGAAGGGTGTCATTGAGCCTCAAAGCCACCTCCATCTTGTACAGCGGCACGAGGACCATCTGCGCGGGAATGAAGTAGCCGATGAGAACCAGATAGAAGAGGATCTCGGTGCCCCGGCTCTTGTAGCGGGCGAAAACGTAGCCCGCGAGGGCCGCCGGAGGTATCGTACAGGCGATGGCGCCAAGACAGACTATGAGGGTGTTGAGGAGACCCTGATCGATTCGCACGGCCTTCCAAGAGTCCACGAAATTGTTGAGGCGGAAAGACTTGGGCAAAGCCCAGGGGTGGTAGGCATACTCGAGTTGGGTCTTGAAGGCGAAGAGGAGAGGAATGACGAGAGGGAAGATAACGACCACCGCAAGGACAAAAAGCAGGGTTGTGACGATGATTTCCGAGACGCCGTGACGT
>JAPLSO010000003.1 GCA_026398595.1 Spirochaetota bacterium
TTACTTTGCCTGTTATGCTTGAAGAATCAATGAAGTATATTTTTGATCCTACTTGCTTCTTATAGATTGCTATATGAGTTACTACTACTCTTTCTCCCATAAATATTATGTCGCCTGGCTCAGGATCTACTGGATCGCAATACTTTTGCATCCCAGCTGAATCCACATCTCTAAATGGCATTCTATATCCTAGATCCTTACATGCATATTCATAACACCTTACTACAAGGCCAGAACAATCTACTTCTATTGCATAAGGAAGAGGATCTTGACCTCCCCATTTATAGATAGCTCCATAGCTTACATATTTTTCTGCATATTTCAACGCATCTTTTCTCACTTCTTTAGGAGTATTTATGTTCCCTGAGTTAGTGGGAAATGTAGTACATGATGCGAATGAAGCTATTATTGCAAGTGTGATAACAACAAAATGGTAGATATTACGTTTCATTATTATCGTCATTCTTTATTGCGCGCGCGTAAGCGCGTCCGCATAACATTTTCGCTTAACCTTTAAATCCGTCCTGAGCGTAGCGAAGGATTGGCGTGCATTTTGCATTGTTGTTCCTGCAAAATGCGTGACAACAGGATTTATAAGGTTGAAGCGGGTGTTAGAAATGCGTTCAGGTGAACTTATTCTATTGTAAGTTATGCTTAACACTGTTAGAAAATGTGCTACAATTCCTTACCCTATCGAGTTAGCATTGTCCGCATTCACTTTAGGTAAATGCCGCAATGATAACTCGCAATTATTATTGCAGCACATTTTCTAATATGAAATCTTACATTCGCTATTCTATTTGGCGCTTCAGACTATCGTGTGGGAAAGGGCTGAAGATCCAGGCCACCTAAATGAAACAGAATTGCATTTTTGAACCGTTTTCTGTTTCTGAAACCGCAGGCAATTTTCTTTATGCGCTGAATGCACGAATTCTTAGCTTCCAACATGCTGTTATTCGCCTTGAGCCGTATAGCATTCAGAATTCCCCAGAAGTACCGACGCACCATTTTCCCTACAGCAATGACGGGCTTAAGCCTGCAACGGCTAATCCAGCCGAGAAGCTGTTGCCAGTTCTTCTCAGCCACACTCATGTATGAGTAATTCCACAAGGTGCTCGCTGCTTCCTTGATTTGCCATGCCCGTGACGTTTTGAAGTTGAGCCGGCTAAGCTGCAGGAATTCCTTACGTCGGGTAGAACGATTGTCAGTACGCTGTGAATTTGTAAGCCATTGGTACTTTGATCTGGTAAGCGGGCTTTGTTCATTGGCAGTAAGGAATCCTCGATGCTCTTCAGATCTGACCTTGTCTAGAGCCCTACCGAAATGCTGCGAAACATGAAATCGATCGAAGGCAATGAGCTTCTGCGCATCCTTGAAATTCTTCTTAACGGCATTGATAAAGGGATCCCACATGTCCATAGTGATGCTTTTAAGCTGGCTTAAATCGCTCTTTCCCTGGGTTTCAAACCATGTTTTCAGCGTTATTGCCTTTCTATCGTCAAGAATGTCGATGATAGAATCGGTATCCTTATCGAGTATCACCGTCACATATTCATGATGTTTCTGGAACGAGGTTTCATCAATCCCTATGTTCTTTGGCGTTGTCTTTTGCCGACGGTCTATTCCACGCTCCACGGCACGGCTCATGATACCGTCAACTTCGTCCCATGTGAGCCTGAAGTTCTCCGCAACCGTTGAAATAGAATCCCCTTTGAGCCAAAGCAACACTGTTGATTCAAACTCAGCAGTAAACCGTGAGCCTTTCACAGCCCAGGTAACCACTACCTGCTTTACCCCATGCTCAGCGCATTCAACTCTGGGAATATCTGCTTCTACAATCGTTTTATGATTGCAGGAATCAAGGTGCCGCCAGCGGCGTGATCGATGATCATGCAGTTTTGCAGGCACTCCACAGATCGGACAAAGAAGTGGACTGTCTACTTTTAAGGCCACTTTGGCGACAACTTCTCGGCTTATGCTATCACGTTTGATAGCGGTTACTTCCCATGGATCTGTTATTGCCAGTAGGTTTGTATAGAACTCTTCAAGGCTTTCGCTCATGCTTTGAGTCTAGCATTTCTATGCATTTCCCACCATAAAGCCGGAAGCGCCCAAAATAAAAACCGCGGTCTCCATCGATAACCGCTTTTTTATCGGAACCCTTGAGGCATCGGAATTTAGAAAATGGATGATAGGCCGGAAATTCTCGACATCGTATTACATCCTCGATGAAATCGAGGAAGAAGGAATTCTGTATTCCATGGTCGTCCAGCAGGCGGGAAACGCGCGGGTCGCGGATGAAGGCGGGGATCATGAAGGATCCCTCTACGTTGATACTTTTATCTCGCTTAAGGAATCGCGGAACCGGATCGGTTTCATCAATCAATCCATCCTGACAATCTCGTTAATTATTGCCTTTTTTACTGCCCTTATAAGCCTTGGATTGAGCAAGGCCGTAGCCGAGCCCATAAAGCGTCTCCGCAGGGCGATGCTTCAACTGAAAGCAGGAGAAGAACCCGTCCATATATCAGGCCCTAAAAATGGGGAAATCGCCGATCTATTGCAGGGTTTCAACGAAATGACCGCGCAGATCGCCCTTGACGGCCAAGCGCTTTCGGAGCAGATCCGTGAGATAACGAGGATAAAGGATTACAACGATAAGATTTTCAATTCAATCCAGGAGAGAATTCTGGTCATAAACTCCGTCTTCATCGTCGAAAAGGTAAATCGCGCTTTTCTGGACGATGTCGCGATGCATGAGGCCAGCGTCATCGGGGAAAATATCGACGAACTCTCGATCAACCTATTCGACGAACTAATCCACGTGAATATCAGAGTCATCATTTCAGGCTCGATCTCTTCCGTGAAGCAAACCAGGAGGGCGCCTTCCGGTCTGACTTTCGAGATAAAATTCTATCCGTTTTTGGAATCTTCCTCACCCTCCGAGAAGCGGGTCCAGTGCATAATGATCATCGAGGACGTCACGCGAAAAGTAGCCTACGAAGACAAGCTCAGACAGGCGGAGAAACTAGCGAGCATCAGCATGCTTTCGGCCGGAGTAGCCCATGAGATCAACAACCCATTGGGTTCGATATTGACCAATTTCCAGAACCTTCTGAAGACCGAACGGGATCCGGATATTCTGACCGGCATGCAGTTGATAGAGCAGGAGACGAAGAGAATAGCGTGGATCGTCCGCAACTTGCTGGATTTTTCCTCGGCGGGGCGCAGGGAACGGAATGTTTCGGACATCAACGACGTGGTGGAGATGCTGCTCCGACTTGTCGGATATTCCATAAGGCGTGACAGCCGGATCTAAATCTGCTCGGACCTCGAAAAGGGTATCCCGCCGGCGGCCATCGGTGAGGATGAATGCAAGCAGATAGTCTTGAATCTGATGAAGAATGCGCTTGAATCGATTGAAAGCGATGGCGTAATCACTATAAGGACGCGATGTCCAGATAAGGGGAGCATGATCGTGCTTACCGTCGGCGATTCGGGCCGCGGGATACCGCCTGAAGTGTTGCCCCTGATTTTTGATCCATTCTTTTCGACCAAGGGAGAAACGGGAAACAGCGGCTTAGGTCTTTCTGTAGTCTATGGACTCGTATCGAAATTTATGGGCGCCATCAATGTCGCGAGCGAGGTGGGAGAAGGAACGACCGTCACCATCACGCTGCCCGTAGCCTCGAAATATTCCTGATTTGCGATCCTTCGACTATTGGTATACGATAGGCGCATGGCCATGACTTCAAAAGCGAGGATCCTCATCGTGGACGACGAGGAGGGAATCCGGTACGGTTTGCGGCACTTATTCAAAGCGGAAGGCTATGATGTCGAGACCGCGGAGAATTCCACCGCCGCGGCTGCCCTAGCCAGCCGAAGCGGAGTCGATATCGCCATAGTCGATATACGGCTAAAGGGCGGTGACAATGGCATCGACCTCCTTGCATGGCTCAGAGGATCCAGATGTTCCTGTCATTATGGTCACGGGATACGGCAGTATCGAATCCGCGATCGATGCGATGAAACGCGGCGCCGCGGATTATATCCTCAAACCGATCGACAACGGCACGCTTCTTGAAATCGTATGCCGCTGTCTTGAAATGGCAAGGCTAAAGAAAGACAACAATTTCCTTTAAAAAGGGACTGCTCAAGACCGTGTATTCGCATGAAATCATCATGCAAGATCCGGAATTTCTAGGAATTCTGACGAGGATGGATAGCGTCAAGAATAGCATCGCGCCGATTTTGCTGATGGGAGAAAGCGGCACCGGCAAGGAGGTGCTGGCGCGCTATATCCATTTTACGAGTAACCGGCGCGAAGGACCGTTCGTCAGCATCAATTGTGCCGCGCTCTCCGAAGACCTGGTTTTAAGCGAGCTTTTCGGTCATGAAAAAGGTTCCTTTACCGGCGCAGTGGAACGGAAGATAGGAAAATTCGAACAGGCGGATAAAGGTACGCTTTTTCTCGATGAAATCGGCGACATGTCCCCGAGCATCCAAGCCAGACTGTTACGGGTTCTAGAGGAAAATTCCTTCGAGCGCGTGGGCGGAATAAGAAGGATTACGGTGGATATCCGCGTCATAGCCGCCACTAACCAGGATCTCAGAGATCTGATCAAAACGAAGAGATTCAGGAACGATCTATTCTACAGGGTCGCGACCGTCGAGGTCAGGCTGCCTTCCTTGCGGGAAAGACGCTGTGATATTCCCCTCCTGGCGGGCTATTTCACCCAACGTTACGCCAATCGCTACGGCAAGAAAATTTCGGGAATCGGCCAGGATATACTCGATCGCTGGGCCGTTTATGACTGGCCGGGGAATATACGGGAACTGCAGAACACCATCCACCAAGCCGTACTCATGTGCGACGGCGAAGAAATCGGCTTCCAAGACCTCCAGACCGGCATCATGCACAACTGGTCCCCCGTTGAAGGCTCTTTCAGTCCCGAAGGGTATGCGAAGCTCAAGGAGTTATCGGCTGCCGCCGCTTTATATTACGAAAGGATTCGAATAAAGAAAGTGCTCGAGCAGTCCAAAGGAAACAAATCGGAAGCTGCCCGAGCGCTTGCCGTTAAGCGTGAAACACTGATCAAGAAAATAGGAGAGTACGGTATCTGAGGCTTTCAGCCCCGTCATTCGCCTTCCCTGACGATCTCAATCTTAATGCCTTCGGCGGCCGAATCGGCTTCCTTGGGCGGTACCGTGACCTTGAGGATGCCGTTCTTGAACACGGCCTTCACTTTCTCCTGGTCGAACTTGTCGGCTGGGACATAGTACTTCTGCTTCTCGACATCCTTAAGCTTAAGCCGGCGCTTGAAGTAGCGAATACCCTCTTCGGGCGGCTCCAGGTCGATCCTGGCCGAGAAGACCATGTAGTCGCCCTGGAAGGTAAGACTGATGTTCTTCTCCTCGAAACCGGCCACGGCGAACTCGAAGACGATGCTCCGTTCCGGTGTCAGGTAAACATTCATGGGCGGGTAGGAGAAGTTGGGATAGTAATCGGCGTTCTCGTCTGCTTGAGTTTCGAACCAGGTGCCGCCGCCCGCGCCGTTATGCGCCTCGCCTTCGGCATGGAAGCCGCTGGATCCGGGCCTGCAGCCCTCGAAATCGGGACCGAAGTTCTTCATCTTCTCACCGAAATCCTTGGCCGCCTCGAACACGTCGTCGAGGATGGAGCCGATGTCCACATACGTTCTGTTGCCTTTCATGGTTTCCCTCCTTTAGGGAATTGGAATGCCACGCTTTTGCGCATTCCCCAGGATGATCGCCGGCGGCCTTTTTTAAGCCCTTCTCGGCGTCGGCCATCTCCCGCAAGGGCCGATGGTCATATACGTAAAAGTAGCATCGCTTTGGCCGAAAGGCAATGAAAAGGGCCGCCCTTTCGGGCGGCCCTTTCGTTCATCGCGGCTTTCAGCCGGGATTACTTCTTGGGAGGATAGAGGAGAGGATAATCGAGGGCCGCGCCGGAGGCGGCGAGGTTCTCGGGAACGACCATCCAGTTGCCGATAGGAGAAACGGTGACGGTGTCCTCTTGCGCCTCGAACCACTTGAGAAGGAAGTAACGTAGATCCTTGGTGGTCGCGCCGTTGACGAGCTTCATGGTTCGGACGACCGTGGGATCGAGGCCGGCGCCCTGGACAAGGTGGCCGCCGCCGTTCGAGCCGCGGTAAGAGTTGATGGCGACCGTATAGGTTTCATCGGGATTGAAGATGCGGCCGTCTGACATCGAGGTGATCTCTACCCTCTGTCCGGCGGGCTGCGAGACGTCGACGAAGTAGTTGATCCCCGCGGCCGAGTCGTAGTTGTAGTATCTGGTCTGGGTGAGCGGCATGTTGGTTCTGTTGTCCAGGACGAGCTGGCCGTCCTTCTTCTGGAAGGCGATCAGATGGTCACCTTCCTTGGCCATGGTGTCGAACCAGAACCTGTAGGAATACTCGAGGAAGTCTTTGACCTGCTTGCCGGTCATGGTCATCGTATAGAGGAAGTTTTCGTACACGTAGAGGTTGAACATGTCGCGGACGTAGAGTGTGCCGTCCGTGCTAGTCGGGATGTAGGCATCGGCCGAGAGGGGAGCGGCGAAGGAGATGTCGGCGGGCGCAAGTCCTATGGCGGGGTCCTTGGAGAGGTCGAGCTGGATCCTGTGAATCAGATCGACGAAGGCGGAGTCGCCGAACATGGATTCGCGGGTGGTGATCTTCCCGTCCATCTTGCCGATCGGGCGGTCTACCCAGGCTTTGACGGCCGCGCTTGCCTCGTCGAACTGGGCGGTGAATTCGGGATCGGTGGCGTATTTCGAAATGTCTACCAGGGCGCCGCGGACGCGCTTGTCCCAGGCATTGGTATCGGCGTTCCAGTCGAGGGACATATTGACGACGGGCACCTTGCGGGCCGCGTTGAGGGCTCCGTAGATGTAGACAGTCTTGCCGTTCGGATCCTTGATGTCGACTTTCTTCTTGTTAGCGGGATCCCATCCCATGCCGTCCCAGCCGGAGTGATCGTGACCGGCGAAGATGATGTCGAAGCCCGGGACCTTCTGGGCGACGAGCTGGGCCGCGTTCTCGTTGAATTTGGTATCGGCCGTCACGTTGCCGTAGGTATAGTCGACTCCGGCGTGGAAGAGTCCGATGAGGACATCGGGTTTTTCCTTGGCCTGGATGATAGGCACCCACTTCTTGGCGCAGTCGACCATATCCTCGAATTCCATCCCGGTCCAGAACTGGGGCGGGAGCCAATCGGGGATCTTGGGGGTTATCATGCCCAGAACGGCTATCTTGACCCCGTCCTTGACAATGACGGAGTAGGGCTTGAAGTAGGGCGTGCCATCCGGCTTGACCGCGTTGGCGCAGAGCACGGGGGCCTTGATATCCTGGTAGAGCTTGTCGTAGACCGCGTGTCCGGCCTCGATGTCGTGGTTGCCAACGCCGACGAAGTCATATTTCAGGTAGTTGACGGCCTGAGCCCAGACATGAGCAACATCGGTCTTCTCGAAGTTGTAGTAGTAGACCATGGGCGTTCCCTGGAGAGAGTCGCCATCGTCCACGAGAATGGTGTTGGGGTTGGCGGCCCGCTCCTCGGCGATGAGGCTGACAGCCTGGGCCAGGGACGTGGCTGTCGGCTTGGCGCTGACGAAGTCGTAGGGATAGATTGCCCCGTGGACGTCCGATGTCTCGATGAAGGTGAGGGCGACGCTCTTGGCCGCCGGCTGGGCGAATGCCGTCATCGAGATCATGGCGATGCAGATCAGCAACGCTATGCGTTTCATGATACCTCCTTAGACCAATAAAGGACAAATTGAACATTCTTATGGTACTTCACTTCGGACGGCCGCGCAAGGAAAAAGCTTGCACCAGCGCGTTGTTGAATGCGTTATAACAAGTTGCCGACAAAGACAGAAGCGCCTTCGTCGGCAACTTGTTACGTTGCTGCCTGGCTTTACCTTATTTTTTAATCAATCTCGTGATCATGTCGAAAACCTGCTGTCCGCCCTGAGCCGGCGTGATCTTGCCGAACGCCACCTTCTGATAGATGAGATAGAGGGTGCTGTTCAATTCGGTATCATTGGGCAGGTGGGCCGTTTCCTTCGACGAATGGGGACCGGCGCTCTTCAGGTATTCAATGACCTTCTGATCATTGATGTCGGCCAAGCCCGCGGCACGGGCTGTGGCGGAAGCTGAAGCGCCACGGTCGTTGCCGAGAACCTTCGCGGCGTCGGGGCTGTTGACGAGGAAGTTTATGAACTTGACTGTCAGTTCGGGGTTCTTGGAATCCTTGTTCACAGTGTAGAACTGGCTCGGTGCCTGCCAGAGCGATTTCATGGCGGCGGCGCCGGGGAACTCGATGAGTCCGAGCTCATCTTTCGTGGCTGCCTGGTATCCGGAGAGTCCGTTCGTCCAGATGAAGGCGATCGCCACCTTGCCCGCGATGATCGCCGAGGTGTCGGCGTTCGTCTCGGCATAGCCCGCGGCGATGTCGGCCGGGGGAACGAGGCCGTTGTCGCGATAGTCCTTGAAGAGCTCGAAGTACTTCTTCGCATCCGCCGCCGTAACATAGGTCGAATTGGTTTCCGCGTTGTAGAGCGGCGTGCCGTTGTAGCGTGTCCAATACCCGAAGGGGGTGGAGTTGGAAGCCATGGCGCCGATATCCTGCATAGGATATACGCTCGTGGGAAGCAGGGAGTTAAGGGTCTCGAGGTACGCGCGGAATTCGGCATAGGTCATGGAAACCTTGGGCAGGGGTGCGCCGACTCTTTCAAGCAGGGACTTGTTGTAGACTAACGCGGGCATGGTCACGCCCGTGGAGACACCGTAGAGGTGCCCGCCAATGGTTCCGGATTCCACTGCACCGGGGTCGATCACGGAAGCATTGAGGACGGAGCCGACGTACTTATCCAGCGGCAGCAGGACGCCTTTTTTCACGTAGTCGTTGATGTTGCCGCCCATCTGGATGATATCGGGACCGCTTCTGCCGGCGATCTGGGTGTCGACCTTGTTGAAATGATCTCCCGTTCCGCCTGAAATTTCGGGATTCACGGTAATCCCCGGATTGGCGGCCTTGAACAGATCGATGGCGTCCTGGCTTCTCTTTATCCTGGCTGCACTGCCCCAATACGCCCAGCGAAGCGTAACGGGAGCCTGCGCAAAGACCATGGCTGCGCTCATCACAAGAATGAACAATACCAAACCGATCTTTTTCATTCTGAACCTCCTTACTGAAATAAGGGATATTATCATCCCTTGATACCCGTAGTAGTGATTCCCTGTACAAAATACTTCTGCAGCGAAAAAAAGAGGATAAAGCAGGGAACCAGCGAAAGGACGGACATGGCGAACATCGGGCCCCATGACGACATTCCGGTAGAGTCCAGGAAGAGCCTCAAACCCATGGGGACCGTATATTTGGATGGAGTGTTCAGGTATAAGAGCTGATTGAAGAAATCGTCCCATGTCCACAGGAAGGTGAAAAGTACCGTCGTGATGAGCGCCGGCGCGGTGAGGGGCATGATGATTCGTGTATAGATGCCGAATTTGCCGCAGCCATCGATCAGCGCCGACTCATCCAGTTCCTTAGGTAGACTGCGTATGAACTGCACGAGGAGAAAGACGAAGAAAGCGTCGGTCGCGAAGAACTTCGGCACGATCAGGGGCAGATACGTGTCGATCCAGCCGAAGGAACGGAAGATGATGTACCGGGGAATGGTCGTCACGTGGGATGGCAGCATCAGGGTCACCAGCATCACGGCGAACCAGAAATTCCTGCCCGCGAAATGAAGGCGGGCGAATGCATAGGCGGTGAGGGAACAGAAGACGACATTAGCTAAAACGCACAGGGAACAGATAAGAAAGGAGTTCAGGAAAAATGTGCTGAAGCTGACGATGCCGATCCCCTTCCAGCCCTGGACATAGTTCTGCAGGGTAAAGGCCTTCGGGATCAGTCCCGGTTCGCTGAAGATCGTGTTGCTCTCCTTGAAGGATGCGGCGATGAGCCAGACGACTGGATACAGCATTGCCACGCCCAGAACAATGATGAATAGATTGGTGAAACCTGAGCGTATCAGTCTTGCGGCTCGCTTGCTCATTCCCCGCTCCCGTAACTCACCAATGAACCGGAGACCCAGAATGTCAGCGCGGTGAGGACGGCGATGATGAGAAGCAGAATCCAGGCCATGGCCGAAGCGTATCCCATCTCGCCAAACCCAAATCCTTTTATATAAAGGTACAAGCTATAGAACATTGTTGAATCGAGGGGACCTCCCTGTCCGCCGGAAACGATGAACGCCTGGGTGAAGGACTGAAAAGCGCTGATCATCTGCATCACCAGGTTGAAGAAGATTATGGGCGACAGGCTCGGCAGGGTTATGGCAAAGAACTGCCTGGTTTTCCCAGCCCCGTCTATGCTCGACGCTTCGTAGTATTCCTGTGGTATCTGCTTGAGCCCGGCGAGAAAGATGATCATGGGGGAGCCGAACTGCCACACCGCCAGCAGTATAAGGGTGTAAAGGGCGTATTGGGGATTGGATATCCATGCCGGAGGGTTGGCGACGCCGAAAGTCCCGCGAAGGATGGTGTTCAGCAGTCCGTCTCCGGCGAAGAGCCGCCTCCAGAGAACCGCGATCGCCACCGACCCGCCGAGCAGGGTGGGGATATAGTAAAGCGTCCGGTAGAAGGGAATCAGTTTCAGCTTCCTGTTCATCAGCATGGCCACGGCCAGGGCGAATACCAACTTGAGGGGAACCGAGATGAAGACAAACTGGAACGTGACGGACAGCGAATTGATGAACCGTTCATCCCTGGGGAATTGGTCGTTTCCCACGAACATGACGAAGTAATTCCGCAGACCGATCCATTGGGGAGGCTGGAGTATGTTGAATTGGGTAAAGGAAAGGTACAGTGAATAGAGCATGGGATAGAGGGTCAATACAAAAAAGCCGACAAGCCATGGGGCGAGAAAGGCATAGGACGAAAGGTTTTCCCGAATTGCCCTGTTCCGGGCCTGCTTACTCACGACAACCTCTCAATTCTGCAGTACTATGTAGATCAATTTCCGATCCACCAAACTTAATATAGTATTCTCGTTCCTAATAGAAAGGAACAATGGGGACTTTAAAAAGTCGCCTCACGGCACCGACAATCTAGCATCTTGGGTTGCCTTTCTCGCTTTGTCAATATCAATTTCTGTTACAGCGTCTTGAAGCTCGGCAACTCTTGTAAGGGGAAATGCTAATCCTATATCTGAGGGCTTCTTGGGAGAATCTGTGATACACTGGTTTATGGAGGAGCGCCCATGAAATCCTCGGCCGACATACGGATGCGGGATCCCTTCGTCCTGGCCCGACCTGATGAAGGACGGTACTACCTTTTCGGCACTACTGACGAGAACCTGTGGCGCGGTCCGGGCACTGGTTTCGACGCCTATGTCGGGAGGGACCTCGACTCGTGGGAGGGGCCTTTCCCCTCCTTCAGGCCGGAGCCCGGCTTTTGGGGAGTGGAAAACTTCTGGGCTCCCGAGGTCCACGAATATCGCGGGGCTTTCTACATGTTCGCCAGCTTCAAGGCGCTAGCGCGCAGGCGAGCGACACAGATCCTCCGGGCCGAGGCTCCCCTGGGGCCCTACCGTGTTCATTCGCCCGAGCCCGTCACACCGGTCGAATGGGAGTGTCTGGATGGCACATTCTTCGTAGACGGCGAGGGTGATCCCTGGATCGTCTTCAGCCATGAGTGGGTCCAGGTCCGGGACGGGGAGATCTGCGCCCAAAGGCTTTCCGGGGACCTGAAAACGGTAATTGGAACGCCCAGCCTCCTTTTCCGTGCCTCCGAAGCCTCCTGGCCCAAGGCCCCGCATCGCCGGGACGGCTCCTGCGACCCCGGTTCCCGGGTTACGGACGGACCTTTCCTTTACAGGCTCGGCTCTGGCGGTCTCCTCATACTCTGGCGGGGAAAGGCTACGCCATGGGCAGCGCCTTCTCGGAGGGAAGCGTCCTCGGTCCCTGGATCCAGGCTGAGAATCCCCTCGTCGACGCGGACGGGGGCCACGGCATGGTCTTCAAGGCCTTCGATGGAAGGCTTTTCCTCACCTACCATTCGCCCAACGACACGCCCAACGAACGTTTCCGATATTTCGAGGTCGCGGAGCGGGGAAGGGAACTGGAAGCGGTTGGAATCCCGGGTTCCGCCGAAGGCCCGGACTTGGCCGCCGGGCTCGTACCATGATCGACCGCAGGGCCCTGGTAAGCCGCCATGATCCCGAGCTTAACGGGCCCGATCCCTTTTCGCCCCTCTCGGTGGGCAACGGCGAATTCGCCTTCACCGTCGACTTCACCGGTCTCCAGACTTTCCTCCCGACGGAGACCGGGTCCATCCCGCTCTGTACGATGGCTCAATGGGGCTGGCATTCCTACGGCCGCGCCGATGCCTTGGGGGGGCGTGAGCGGCTCCGTCTCAAGAAGTACGACGCCGGGGGAAGGACCGTGGCCTACATGACCGACCCCGAAGGTCAGAAAGAGCTGTTCTCGGCCTTGCGGGTCGATCCACATCGCCTCAATCTGGCTCGGCTTGCCTTCGCCTCAGGGCTTGGGGCCGAACTCGAGCCCGCGGAAACCCAGGCAACCGGTCAAAGACTCAGGCTTTGGGAGGGGAGGATCGACAGCGCCTTCAGGTATCGGGGCGAGGCTGTGAGCGTGCAAACGCTCGTGCACCCCGGACTCGACGTCCTCGCGGTCCGTGTGGAATCGGCTGCCCTTGCCTCGGGCAAGCTTGTCTTCGGGCTCGCCTTCCCCTATGGCTCCCATCGGGAGGACGCCTCGGACTGGTCTGCGCCGGAAAAACACGAAACAGGGGAGACGGCGTGGGGTCGAAGCGAGTGCAGACTTTTCAAGAGAAGTTTGGACGGCGGCCATTATTTTGTCGCCCTTCGATGCGGACCGGCGTGCTCGTTCAGGAGAACGGGAGCCCACGAGTTCGTCCTGGTCTCGGACGGTCGCGCCCTGGAAATCTCCCTCGGTTTTTCGCCCGCCGAACCGGCCGGGCCGCCGCCGTCCTGGGAGGAGTGTCGCCAAGCCGCGGCTGTCTACTGGGCCGATTTCTGGGAAAGTGGCGGGGCGGTCGAGCTGGCCGGAAGCGCCGATCCCCGAGCTTCCGAGCTCGAACGACGCATCGTTCTCTCCCAGTACCTGACGGCTATCCAGAGCGCGGGCAGCCTCCCTCCCCAGGAGACCGGACTCACCTGCAACAGCTGGTACGGCAAATTTCATCTCGAAATGCAGTATTGGCACGCGGCTCACTTCGTCCAATGGGGCAGGCCCCAACTCCTCGAGCGCAGCCTGGGATGGTATTCGTCCATCCTGGATCCGGCGAAGGACAGGGCAGCTTCCCAAGGATACAGCGGGGCCCGCTGGCCCAAGATGACCGACCCCTCGGGGATTGACAGCCCCTCGACCATCGGTCCACTGCTCTGCTGGCAGCAGCCTCATCCCATCATGTACGCCGAGCTCCTGCGCCGCGCGGGGCTGGGGGGGGCGGCTTTGGAACCTCTCGCCGAGCTGGTCTTCGAGACCACAGAATTCATGGCCGACTACGCGCGGAAAGAAGAGGGCTCAGGCAGATACGTCCTGGGTCCGCCTCTCATCCCCGCCCAGGAGTGCCACGCCCCCCTCGATACCCTCAACCCTACCTTCGAACTCGAGTACTGGCGCTGGGGCCTTGCGGCCGCCGTTTCCTGGGCCGAGGGCCGCGGCAGGGTTTGGGAAAGCGCCGCGGACCGCTGGCGCCGGGTTCTGGCCGGCTTGGCCCGGTCAGCGACGGCGTCCGGCCCTCTTGATCGCCGGGTCTACCTGGCCTACGAGGGTTGTGCCGACAGCTTCGGGCGACTTGCCCGTGATCACCCATCCATGCTCCTGGCCCTGGGAATGCTGCCAGGCGGTTTTGTGGACCGAAGCACGATGGCCGCAACCTACGAGGCCGTGCTGAAATCCTGGGACTTCGAAAGCTGTTGGGGTTGGGATTTTCCGGCGATGGCCATGACAGCGGCGCGCCTCGGCAGGCCCGAGGATGCGGTGGACGCTCTTCTCATGGTCACGCCGAAGAACAAATACCGTCCCGACGGTCACAACGCCCAGGACGCTGGCCTGCCCCTCTACCTTCCCGGCAACGGAGCCCTTCTTCTAGCCGTCGGCATGATGGCCGCAGGCTGGGACGGCGATTCAGGCGGGGCGGCGCCCGGCTTCCCGGCCGACGGCTCCTGGACGGTAAAAGTCGAAGGAATCGGCAAGCTGCCCTAGCTACAGATCGTAGAACTCCGGTCTGCGGTCGTCCAGGGCATCATTCCAGGGATTAAGGCGCTTGACACGGGCGGCCGCCGGATCGATATCGGCCGATAGCACTGCCTCCTTCTCGCGGGGGCCTTCCAGCAGGTATTCCCCTTTCGGCGACACCAGAACGCTGCCTCCCGTGAAAGTCAGGGCTTCCGCCTCCCGTTGTTCCGTGCCGACCCGATTCGCGGTAGCGATGAAGACTTTATTCTGGACGGCCGCGGCGAAATCGGCGCGCTGGCAGTAAGGGAGGACGAGGTTGGATGAATGGGCCACGATGTCGGCGCCCTTCAATGCCAGGGTCCTAAAGCTCTCGGGGAAGAACCAGTCGAAGCAGATAGCTATACCTATCTTCGCGTTTCTAAAATCGAAAACCTTGAAGCCGGTGTCGCCGGGGGAAAAAAACAGCTTCTCCTTGTAGAAGAGATGGGTCTTTCTGTACAGGTATTCTTTTCCGTCCGGCAAGAGGGCGAGTGAGGAGTTGTAGAGCAGGTTGCCCGCTCTCTCCGGAAAGCCGAAGACCACGCAGGCGTCGAGACGCCTCGATGCGGCGCGGAGCGCGTCGATGGAGGATGAACCCAGGTCCTCCGCCAGGCTACGCGTTTCCTCGACCGAGGTGAACTGGTAGCCCGAGTAGGCCATCTCGGGCAGGACATACAGGTCGGAAGGGCTCGACTCCATGGCTGCAACGAGGCGGGCCACGTTCCCCGCCTTGTCGCCGAAGACGGGATGGTTCTGTACTAGCGTGATCTTCATGCTCTGCCTCCTGCCTAGGTTCTTTGACAAGACAATATGAAGTGACCTCCCGGATATAAAACGTGGGTTAGCCGTGATAAAACGGGTACCACATATATCGTATCAGGAGGTCACCATGAAAAACGTATACTACGTAGGGATGGA
>JAPLSO010000059.1 GCA_026398595.1 Spirochaetota bacterium
CTTCCAGAAGGGCTCCGACCTGGTCGGCCCCTTCAACGCAGCTATTAGCGCCCTTAAGGCCGAGGGTTTCCTTGACAAGCTGAACACGAAATGGTTCTTCGAGTACAAGCCCTGAGGCCCCATAGCCCTTCATGAAAAAGCCACGATTCGGGGCGGTGATCGATATAATCCCCTGGTGGCTCGTCGCCATAACAGCCCTGGGTACATGGTTCTTGGTCTCCACCTTGGGGGCGGCCGACTATCGCGTCATCCTGCGGGCAGTAGGGCGTGGTCTCGGAGTTACGCTCAGCGTTTCCCTCGTCGCCTACGCCGTTTCCCTCGTCCTGGGTCTCGTCCTCGGGCTGCTCCGCTCATCGCGGCTCCGTGTCGGCCGCGAGGCCGCGACCTTCTACATCGAACTCGTACGCGGTTTGCCCATGCTCGTCATCCTCTACTACATCGCCTTTGTGGGCGCTCCAGCGCTGGCGCAGGCACTCAACTGGCTGCTCACGCCCCTGCGCGGCATCGGGCTCGTTGGCCTCATCGAGGCGCGGAGCTTCGATTTCGTCACAAGGGCGGTGCTGGCCCTCACCCTGGGCTATGCCGCCTTCATAGCCGAAATCTTCCGCGCCGGCATCGAGAGCGTAGACCGCGGACAGGTCGAGGCGGCCGAAGCCCTCGGCATGTCGCATCTCCAGGTGATGCGGCGTATCGTCCTGCCCCAGGCGATCAAGAACGTCCTCCCCGCCCTGGGCAATGAGTTCGTGGCCATCGTCAAGGACTCCTCTCTCGTGTCCGCCCTCGGCGTCCAGGATATCACCCAACTGGGCAAGGTCTACGCTGCCTCTACCTTCAAGTTCTTCGAGACCTATAATGCCGTGGCCTTCTTCTACCTGATACTGACCTTGAGCCTCTCCCTCCTCGTCCGCGCTTTGGAAAAACGCCTGAAACGCGGAAAATCCTGAGAAGCCCTCGGGAAGCCGAAAGCTGGACTTTACATAAAAATTGAATATCTATGCAGCGTCTTCCCTTGACGGCGCCGCACCTATTCGGTTACAGCGATGTATTACCGTTTGGAGGAACGTCCTATGTGCGGCATTTTTACCATTCTCGACATCAAGGGAGACCCCGTCAGGCTCCGCAAGCGGGCGCTCACCCATGTCAAGCGCTTGAGGCATCGGGGCCCGGACTGGAGCGGCATCTATTCAGACGAGCACGGCATCATCTGCCACGAACGCCTCGCCATCGTCGACATCAACCACGGCGCCCAGCCCCTGGTCGATTCGGGAACGGGCCGCGTCCTTGCCGTCAACGGCGAGATATACAATCACCGCCAGCTCCGTGCCGAACTGCTCAAGAACCCCCACGAATTCAAGACCGAATCCGACTGTGAGCCTCTCCTTTACCTCTATGACGAATACGGCCCTGACTTCTTAAGCAAATTGAACGGCATCTTCGCCTTCGTCATCTACGACCCACGCGACGGGGACTACTTCATCGCCCGCGACCACATCGGCATCAACCCCCTCTATTGGGGCCGCGACAGCGAGGGCAACCTCTATGTATCCTCGGAAATGAAGGCCATCTTCGATATCTGCCCCAAAATCGAAGTATTCCCACCCGGACACTACTACAAAGGCAGCGAGGGCAGGCTGGTAAAGTGGTACAACCCCGGTTGGGCTCAACCCGGCTTCATCCCCGAGAAGCCCGCCGACCTGATCCTGCTTCGCGATTCCCTCATCGCCGCCGTGAAGCGCCAACTCATGTGCGATGTACCCTACGGCCTTTTGATTTCAGGAGGCGTGGACTCCTCCATCGTGGCCGCCATAGCCGCGAGGAACGCCGAGCGCCGCGTCGAGACCGACGGGGCCGACCAGGCATGGTGGCCCCGCATCCACTCTTTCTCGGTGGGTTTGCCCGATGCCCCCGATACCAAGTTTGCCAGGATGGTTGCCGAGCATATCGGCAGCCAGCACCACGAGATTAACTTCACTATCCAGGAGGCCATTGACGCCCTCCCCGACGTGATTTACCACCTCGAGACCTTCGACGTCACCACGATCCGCGCCGGCACCCCCATGTACCTCATGACCCGCAAGATCAAGGCCATGGGCATCAAGATGATTCTCTCGGGCGAAGGCTCGGACGAGATCTTCGGCGGCTACCTCTACTTCCACAAGGCCCCGAACCGCGTCGAATTCCACGAGGAACTCGTGCGCAAGCTCTCCATGCTCCACCTCTACGACTGTCTCCGCGCCAACAAGGTGACGGCAGCCTGGGGCGTCGAGGCGCGCGTGCCCTTTCTCGATCCGGAATTCCTCGAAGTGGCAATGAATATCGATCCCGCTCACAAGATGATCCATAAGGACGAAGGCCGAATGGAGAAGTACATCCTGCGCAAGGCCTTCGACGGCTGGATACCCAACGAGATCCTCTGGCGCCAGAAGGAACAGTTCTCCGACGGCGTCGGCTACTCCTGGATCGACTCGCTCAAAGCCTACGCCGAGAAGGAAGTCTCCGACTTAGCCATGGCCAATGCTGCCTACCGCTTCCCCGTGAAGACGCCGCCGACCAAGGAAGCGTACCTCTACCGATCGATCTTCGAGGAGCACTTCAAGAACCCGAGCGCCGCCGACCTCGTCCCCGACGGGCCGAGCATTGCCTGTTCCACGCCCACGGCCATCCGTTGGGACGCCGCCTGGGCCAACCTCGCCGATCCCTCGGGCCGGGCTGTGCGGGGAGTACACGACGAGGGCCTGAAGTAATTTTACTATAAAAAGCAGGCCCCGGCGATTCTGGGGGCCTGCTTTTTTACTTCATCCAACTCTTGGAATATCTTTTTTCACGGCTTTTTGTAGAAGACATAACTGAGAGCCCATTCTGCATTCTCTGAAACGCCAAAGAATAAAATAGTTTTCTTATCATCTCCAAGCTGAAGACCTGAAGTACCGGGAGGACCCTTACCCCATTCCTGGAACAATGCTCTTTCCCCATCGCCGCTGAAGAACAATTCATGCTTGATACGGATAAATTCGATAACAAAAAGCAATTCGCCTTCTTTTACAATTTTTATTTCGTTAGCGCTATCCTTCATAATCCAGGTACCCAAAAACGCGTCGTGACTAATTGACTGAGCAAAGGTTAAATTGACCGATAGCAATAGTAGATTGAATAATAAAACTTTCTTGAACATCGTTTATCTCCTTTACCCAATAGGCAATTCCAGAAATCAATTAATAGTCCCAATACCTTCTCGAATTTCCCCAGCAATGATCATTGGCATCAGAATAATGATATCCTCTTGATTCCCAAGTCGTCGTTGAATCGAGGTTTCTGTTCTCCCCTTGATGGTATAAATCAGCCGAACCGTCTGCATTGACCTTGATCAGCGCAACATGACTATCATCGATGATCTCGATACTCCATCCTGTTGGGGCGACATCTACCAATTTATCGATCAGGATTGCCTCATGTCCTTTAATAGTTGTACGGCTCGCGGCTCCCCAAATTGGCGAAATATCAATACAAGCTTGTTTCAACACATTCTCTACCCAGATATCGCAGTCATTCCTCCCCTCCACGTACGCCTGACCCTTGTTGTTCAGGCACTTGTCCTCGATAGGGTCGTAGTCGAGGTCCCTACAGCACCTCGGCAGCCCGCCTGTCACCTCCTCCATTTCGGAGACCATCCAATTCGATCTCAATGACACTCGTGCCGCTGCCTTGAGCGACAGTTCCGGAAATCATGAGCACCAAAAACAGAAGAACCACACATAGCGTTTTCATCGTCACCCCCTGATTGAGATTCTCAGCCCCATTCTTTGAAGCAACGCTTCACCTTTACTACGTGTTCAGGGTTGATTGAATGCTTCAAAAAGGCGGCTAATTCGTGTCGATAAGATTGTTTTTCCTTCTCTTTGTTCTCTCCGGGACTGCCGACCGCGAATCTCTGCGCTTCGAGTACTGTGCTGAACAGAACTATGACACTTCCTGCGGCCTCACGGCTATTGCCTGTCTCCTGGACAAGTACTGGGGAGTGCCGGCTGACGAGATATCGCTGGCCGAGGATTTTTTCGCGGACAAGATCGCGGGAGGCAACTTCACCATATCTTTCGCCGACATGGCCGCCATCCTCGAAGCCAAGGGATTCTCGTGCAAGGCATATCGGATGACCTACGCACAGCTCGAGAAAGCGGTAGTGAAATATACGCCCGTCATTGTCCATTACGATAGGCCCGATAGCCATTTCGCACTGGCGCTCGCAATTCGCGAAGGTGAGATTCTGATCGCGGATCCGGCCGAAGGCACGGCCTTTTTCAGCCGGGAATATTTCGGGTCGCGTTGGTCGGGAAAGGTTCTGGTAGCCGATCTTTCGGGCAGGAAAGTCGATGCGGCGCTGCTAAAGGAGGCGGAATCCTCAGCCTGGGGACGGCGTGAGTTGCTGGATCAGGCAGCCCTGGCGGGCACGGGAAACAGACAATGGTGAAGCACACAGAAAGGCAGCGGTACCGGCTCTCATGGTTCTGTGCTTGTTTGCCGGCCAACTGGCGGCGCAGACAGCGCCTCACCAAAGGCTGGGCGTCGAGGCCAAGGACAATCTCGACATCACGGTCGGCACGATTCTTGAGCTGACTCCTTTCGATGTCAACAATAGTTCCGGCATAGATCTCGATCCATCCATTTCCATGGATTTTTTATTCATGCAGCGTTTCAGCCTGTCGATCGAAGTACCGGCCGCGTTCTGGCTCACCCTGGTCCGTGACGCCGTGCCGAGAGTGGTTGGCGCTATCGGGGACCCATCCATCGCCGCGACCTATACCTTCCGCCTTTCGGATTGGCGTTTCGGCGCCGAACTGTCCTATTCACATCCGCTGGGAATCTGGAATTCCTATGAGAGGACCGAGAAGCGGATCGCGTCGGGGTCGGGGTATCCGAAGCTCGCAGCCTCCTTCTCGGCCACCCGCTACCTCGACCCCCTCATCGCCGGAGTGCGGATGGGCGTGGAAACCTGTCTCGCGCGGCAGGAAGGTTCCAGCACGACGACGAAGCCCCTCATCCTCAGCGTCAGCCTCTTCGCGACCGAAGCCTTGAACTCCGTCGTTGCCCTTTCTGCTGGCCTGACCCCAAGACTCGCCTGGCCGCGGTGCATCGATGGAGTGCCGGTCGGATCGGGCATGACCTGGTCCCTCCCGGGCAGTCTTTCGATCCTGTTCAGCGAGGGAAACTGGACGCTGCGCTTCGGTGTATCGAGGCTTTTGAGCGACTATATGGCCACTGTGGTATTCAACGTGGGATTTTCTTACACCATCACGAAAAAGGAGTGAGTCCATGCGCAAAGATGCATGTTGGGCCGCGTCTTATCTTTTTGTCTTTACGACGGCGCTTTTCGCATCGTCCTGTTCCGGGGATCCTTCCTCCTGGTATCCTTCGGGGGCGGCCTCCATCGCGTCTTTTCTTGAAATCCCCGAAACCGGCGCCTGTGAGCTAACCTTGAAGATCGTCAACATTGGCCGATCCACGATCAACTCATACAGCGTCTCGATCGCCGCGACTACCGATAAAAGAACCTATTATAGGACCATCTCCGGCGATTTGGTTATTCCGCCCGGTAAAAGCGTCTATACGGACGCCGAGATCGTCTACGTATCCCCATCCGAGGTTCTCGCTTCCGGCGGGTTGTCGATTGTAGATATGTACTATCAATAATGAAGCAGTGCAGAAATATTTGACAGATTCCTCAAGTTGTGCTAGCCTTGGCTGTAGTACAGGTATACAAGCTCAACAAGGAGCATCGAATCGACGATGGACAAGGCAAGCTTCCTGACTAAGGCGATTAGAGACAAGAGGCTGGCAATAGGCGGCCATGTCTTTCTCACTGATCCTTCAATCTCCGAAGCCATGGCGAGCTTCGGCTATGATTTTATCTGGATAGACGGCGAACATGGCCCCTTCGACAAGGAAAAGCTTCTGGCCCACATCGTGGCAACGAACGCCGGGGGTGCGGCTGCCCTGGTACGCGTTCCAGCCAACGACCCCGCCCTTATAAAACCCGTCCTCGAAATGGGTCCCGACGGCATCATCGTTCCCATGGTCTGCACGGCCGAGGAGGCAAAAAAGGCCATTTCGGCTTGTCGGTATCCCCCCGCGGGAATACGAGGCTTTGGTCCACGCCGGGCGAACCGCTACGGCACGATGCCGATAGCCGAGTACCTGGCCGGGGCCGATACTTCCTTCCTCAAGATTGTACAGATAGAGCACGTCGACGCGGTCAGAAACCTGAGCGAGATACTCGCCGTCGACGGCCTCGATGCTGTAATCATCGGCCCCAACGACCTTTCGGCTTCCATCGGCAAGCTGGGTTACCTGGGCGATCCTGAGGTCGTCGCCCTCTACGACGAGATCGTCGCCACCTGCAAACGGGAGGGAAAACCCTGTGGCGTCTCTATCGGCCCAGGCGACAAGCAGTTTATTCGGGAATGGATCGAGCGCGGCGTCGACTTCATCTCCTGCGGCGATGACATCAGCTTCTTGGCCCTCGGCGCCGCGCAGACTCTCGGCTTCATTCGCGATTGCCGGCGGCAGCGTTAATGATCGAAAGGTAGGCTGCGTGGAAAGTCCAAACTGGGAAGTCAAACGTACAAACCTCTATGAACAGATAGCCGACTCGCTCGAAAAGGCGATTCTCCAATCAGGCGCCGGTGTATTCGCGGAAGGGGAGACGATCATCGAGGACAAGCTTCCTTCCGAACAGACTCTCGCCGTCAAGTTCGGCGTAAGCCGCACCGTCATCCGCGAGGCGCTCAAGCTGGTCAAGGAGCGAGGCCTCATCGAACTCAGGACGGGCGAAGGCTCTTATATCACCAAGCCGCGCCCCGACGCGATCTCGAGCGTCGTTAGCCGCATGATTCTCATGGACAACGTCAGCGACGACGAGATCTTCAGCGTACGAGGAATTCTCGAGATAGCAGCCTGCCGCCTTGCCGCTGAACATGCCGAGTCAAGCGACATGGAACGGATGCAATCCCTCCTCGATGCGATGAAAGAACATTGGCAGGAGGACGACGCGATAATAAGCATGGACACGGATTTTCATATAGCCATCGCCAAGGCAAGCAAGAACAAACTGCTCGGCATGCTCGTCGAAGCCATGACCGTACTCATCCGTGAATTCATCAGAAAAACCATACACACACCGGGCGCTAAAGCCGATGGCATGATGCGCCATGCCTTGATCATGGATGCCATCAAGAGCGGGGATCCGAACGCTGCCGAAGTTGCTATTAGAAATCACCTCGAAGTCTCGCGTCAGAACATTGCATGGTATACCCTTCACTATGGTTCCCAGAGGACAGACGCCGAAGGCGCCGTCCCAAAGTAATACGTTGTAGGAGGAGTCAAAATGAAGAAGTTACTGATTGCGCTCCTGGTTCTCGCCGTCGCGGGCGGAGCCGCCTTCGCCCAGAACAAGCCGGTCGAACTCGTGTACACCATGACAGCCGTGCCGACCGATGCCCACGCCGGAGCCATGAGGGTTTTCAAGGAAGTAGTGGAGCGTGTCTCGGGAGGCAACATCAAGGTGAAGGCCTACGACTCAGCCTCCCTATTCAAGCAGGAACAGGAAGTCTCGGCCGTGAAATCCGGCCAAGCCGACATGACGGCGACCGCCGCCCCCTGGCTCACCGACGGATCTCCCTGGATCTCCATGTTCACCGCCGGCTATATCTTCAAGAGCTACGACCACATGACCAAGGTCCTCAACGGGGACATAGGCAAGGCCGCGTTCGAAAAAGTCGCCAAGGAACAGGGAATCAGGCCACTCGGCGCCGAGTACCTCGGCACCCGCCAGCTCGACATGGTCAAGGACGTGTGGATCAAGACCCCGGACGACCTCAAGGGCGTCAAGCTCAGAATGCCCAACTCCGACTCCTGGCTCTTCCTCGGCAAGGCGCTCGGCGCCAACCCCACGCCCATCTCCTTCTCCGAGCTCTACATGGCTCTGCAGACCAAGACGGTCGACGGCCAGGACAATCCCCTTCCCTCAGACAAGAACGCCAAGTTCTATGAAGTCACAAAATCCATCACCCTGACCAACCACTTCGTCGACTCAGTGTGGCCGGCCATCAACGAGAAGAAATGGCAGTCCCTGACCGACCAGCAGAAGGGTTGGGTGATGGAAGGCGTAAAAGCGGGCATCAAGTACTGCGACGAGACCAACCTCAAGGCCGAGTCCGAACTCGTGGAGTTCTTCAAGAGCGCGGGACTCAAGGTCTACAAGGCCGACATCGACGCCTTCGCGAAGCACGTACAGGCGGAGTACCTCAACTCTCAGTACGCGAAGACCTGGGATATGGATCTTTTCAAGAGGATCCAGGACGCCGCTAATTAAGGCTTAGGGTCTTGACCGATACTAAAAGTTCATAAAGAGGGCGGCAGCAGCCGCCCTCTTCTTCGCCCCCTTGGAGGAACACCGTGAAAAAGCTGTTCTATATCGTGCGGGACATCTTCGAGATCTACGTCCCAGCCGTCGCCTTCCTGGCGATGTTCATATCCTTCATCCTGCAAGTTTTCTTTCGCTACGCGATCAACATGCCCCTCACCTGGACCCAGGACATCATCGTCATCGGCTTCGTCTGGACCGTGCTCTTCGGCGCCTGTTACACCATGAGGGCAGGCAGGCATGTGAAGTTCACCATGATCTACGACAAGTTGGGACCCAAGGGAGCCGCCATTTCCCGGTTCGCGGGCGACCTCATCATCGTCGTTGCCTTCGTCATCCTCATCGTTCCTTCCTGGAAATACTCGATCTTCCTCTACTTCCAGAAGACCCCCGTCTTCAGGGTCAACTACACCTACGTCTTCATCCCCTTCGTCTACCTGATTTTATCTGTCATTGGCTATTCGGTGAAGGAAATGCTCGAAGATATCCAGATTCTGCGCGGCAAGCTCGCCGACAGCCCCGACCATCTCATGGGGGTGACTAAATGAGCATGGCACTTCTCGTCGCCCTCGCCATATTCATCCTGATTTTCATACTCAGGATACCGATAGCCTTCGGCATGATAGCCTCGGCCGTCGCCTACCTCCTCCTCAAGGGACAGGATCTCGGCCTCGTCATCAACCAGGTCGTCAACACCTACTACACGAACTACGTGATCATCGCCGTCCCCCTCTTCATGTTCACCGCCAACGTGATGAACTCGGGAAAGGTGACGGACATGATCTTCAATTTCGCCAATGCCCTCTGCGGCCGGATGCGCGGCGCCCTGGGTCATGTGAACATCCTCGGCTCCCTCATCTTTTCGGGCATGACGGGTTCGGCTATAGCCGACGCGGCCGGACTGGGCAAGATCGAACTGGCGGCCATGAAGTCCAACGGCTTCGACGATGCCTTTTCCTGCGCTATAACAGCCGCCTCTGCCACCCTCGGCCCCATTTTCCCGCCTTCCATCCCCCTCGTCATCTACGCCATGCTTTCGGGCACCTCGGTGGGCGCCCTCTTCATGGGCGGCATGATCCCGGCCATCCTTCTCACGATCGCCCTGATGATCTATGTGGCCATCATCTCCAAGGTGCGAAACTATCCCCGCGGACCCCAGTTTAAGCTGCGGGCCTTCATCGCCTTGACCATCCAGGCCATCCCCTCGCTGCTCACTCCCGTGATCCTGCTGACGGGCATCTACACGGGCGTCATGACGCCCACCGAGGCGGGGGCGATCGCCGGACTCTACGCTATCCTGATATCCATATTCGCCTACAAGTCCCTCAGCATCAAAGAATTCTGGAACGTCGTGAAGACGACCATCCAGGACGTGGGCTCGACCTCAATCATCATCGGGGCGGCAGCCATCATCTCCTACGTTGTGGCCAGGGAGGACATCTCCACCGGCCTCGCCACCTGGATCATGAGCATCTCGTCGAACAAGAATTTCTTCCTCTTCCTCGTCAACATCGTCATCCTGCTCCTAGGCATGTTCATCGACACCTCGACTATCCAGCTCATCTTCGTCCCCATCCTCTTCCCCGTGGCGCGGGCCCTGGGCATAGACATGGTCCATTTCGGCCTCGTCGTCACCTTCAACATGATGATCGGGCTCTCGACGCCCCCCTTCGGCATGTTGCTTTTCATCACCTCGTCGATTTCGGGCACGCCGCTCAAGGACATCGTAAAGGAGATCATCTGGCCCCTGGTCGCCATGATCGTCGTCCTCTTCGTCATCACCTATATCCCGGACACGGTTCTCTTCCTGCCTCGGCTGGCCGGCTTGGTGAAATAGGAGATTTATATGAAAAAGGAATACTTCGGCTGCTGGCCGACAATGATCACGCCCTTCACGGCCGACAATAAAGTCGACTTCAAGGCGGTCAAGGCCATGGTCGAGTGGTACGTGCGACGGGGAGCCGACGGCATCTTCGCGGTCTGCCAGTCCAGCGAGATGTTCTTCCTGAGCGGACAGGAAAAACTCGACATCGCCAGGTCGGTGCTCGAGGCCGCCGCCGGCAGGATCAAGGTTATCGCCTCAGGCCACACTGCCGACGACCCCGCGAAGCAGATCGAGGAACTGGGCAAAATGGCGGAGACAGGCGTGGACGCCGTCGTCCTTGTCTCCAACCGCTTCGCGGCGGCGTACGAGGGCGAGGATGTCTTCACCGCGAAGGCGGAGAATGTCTTCAGGCAGCTTCCGAACGTGACCTTCGGCCTCTACGAGTGCCCCTATCCGTACCGGAGGTTGCTGACGGACGAGTTCCTCGTCGACTGCGCCAGAAAGGGCCGGCTCGTCTTCCTCAAGGACGTCTCCTGCTCCAACGCGATCCTCGCCCGGCGCGCCAGGCTCGTGAAGGGCACTTCACTTTCCCTCTTCAACGCCAACACCTCGACCGTCCTCGACTCTTTCATCGCGGGTTACGACGGATACAACGGCGTCATGGCTAATTTCCATGTCGACATCTATAAATGGCTCTACCTCCATTTCGCCGAGGATCCCGTTCGCGCCAGGAAGGTGAGCGATTTCCTGACCGTCGCAGCCATCGTCGAGGCGCGAACCTACCCGACCTGCGCCAAGTACCACATGAACGCCACGGGTATACCCATGACGCTGACGACGCGGTCCAAGAACGCCGCCGACTTCAACGAGAACGCCGTCCACGAGGTGGAATCGATTATCAGGATGGAGAAGGCCATGAGGGCCGAGCTGGGTCTGCCGCTCTAGATGGAAGCCGCTGGCCCGCTTCGGCGCGCTCGGCATGGAGGAATTATGAAGTGTCTCGTCGGGTACGTCACGAAGACAGGAACAACCGAGGAAGTGGCGGCCTGCATCGGCCAGATCCTCCAGGCAAGCGGGGCCGAGGTCGAGATCAAGTCCATCGACTCGGTCTCCGACGTGGAAGCCTATGACCTTCTCGTCCTCGGAAGCCCCATCAACGGCATGCGCGTCCTTCCCGAGTTCAAGGCATTTCTCGAAGGAAAAGTCGCGGGTTCGGGCAAGCTGGTCGACCTTTTCATCGTCTCCTATTTGTACGGACCAGGCAGAAAAATCTGGAAGCGGGCCATCCGAAAGGAACTGGAACAGCTGAAGACCCTGGTCAAGGCGGACTCCGTCGAGATCGTCGCCGGCAGGCTGCCGCAAGCCCTGCCCGGCGCCGCCCGGTTCATCTTTGGCACGCCCAGGGATCTGCCCCTCGACACCCGCGATTGGGATAAGATCGAGGCCTGGGCTGGCAGTTTGGCACGAGGTACGCGGACATAGCTTTGATGGCTGCTCGCGGCCTAGAGTTCCCCGGGATCCTCTCGATCCCTCCTGCCGGGAACCGGGCTTCTGCCCGCGTCGGGTCTTGAGATGATTTCGGGATTTCGGATGATGTCTCTGGGCTTGGAGCCCTGGGCCGGCCCCACGATTCCCTTCTCCTCCATCAGTTCCACCAGGCGGGCCGAGCGATTGTAGCCTATTTTCAGTCTCCTCTGGATATACGAAGCCGAGGCCTTGCCCTGCTGCAGCACGATTTCCAGAGCCTTCTCGAAGAGGGGATCCCCTTCCCCCTCGTCGAACAATCCGGGCTCGGCATTTTCTTCTTCCTCGTCGAAGAAAATCTCGTCGTCGATGTACTCGGGCTCACCCAGGGTCTTGACGTAGGCCACGGCGCGCTCGACCTCCTCCTCGGAGACGAAGGCACCCTGCATGCGCACGGGGAAGGGGTCTTGGGCGCCGGAGTAGAGCATATCCCCCCTGCCCAGGAGTTTCTCGGCTCCCACCATGTCGATGATGATGCGGCTGTCGAACTTGCTCGCCACCATAAAGGCGATGCGGGAGGGGATGTTGGCCTTGATGAGTCCCGTGATGACGTCGATGCTGGGCCGCTGGGTCGCCAGCACGAGGTGGATGCCGATGGCGCGGGACATGGCCGCGAGCCTGGCGAGCGTGGCTTCCAGTTCCTTGCCGGTCGTGGCCATGAGGTCGGCGAACTCGTCGACGATGACCACAATATAGGGGAGTTTTTCCTGCGCGAGATCTCTTTCCCTGACGCGCTTGTTATAGGACTTGATGTCTCGCACGCCCGCCTTGTCTAAAATCGTATAACGCCGCTCCATTTCGCAGATGCAATACTGGAGAGCCTGGAATGCGCGCTTCGGATCAGTGACTACGGGAGTGAGCAAGTGCGGGATGCCGTTGTAGAGCTTGAGTTCCACGATCTTGGGGTCGATGAGGATGAGCTTCACTTCCTCGGGAGTGCGTCTGTACAGGATCGAAAGGATTATAGCGTTGACGCAGACAGATTTGCCCGATCCCGTCGCGCCGGCGATGAGAAGGTGGGGCATCTGGGTAAGGTCGCTGAACTGCACCTCGCCGGAGATATTCTTGCCGAGGGCATAGGGAATCTCCATCTTCGACGTTTTAAACGCTTCATTCTCGATGACTTCCCGGAGGGAAACTATCGCGCGCCTCTCGTTGGGCACCTCAATGCCCACGGCATGCTTGCCGGGAATCGGGGCAACGATGCGCACGCTGGAGGCGGCGAGCCTTAAGGCTATGTTGTCGGAGAGATTCGTTATCTTGGAAATCTTGACGCCGTGGGCGGGGAGGATCTCGAACATGGTGATGACGGGACCCTTCCGTATGCCCGTCACCTCGGCCTCGATGTTGAATTCGGCAAGGGTCTCCCTGAGGACTTCGGCGCTGTGCCTGGTCTTGTCGTCGATGATCCAGTACTGGCCGTCGGGGTAGGAGTTGAGGATGCCGTCGACCGGGAGGCTGTAGGGTTTGGCTTTCTTGCGCGCGAGTATGCGCTCGACAATGGCCTTCTTTGCCCCCTCCTCGAGGGGAGCGAGGGAGGAGGCGCCCTGGGGCGGGACCGAGGTGAACTCGATGACCTTGCCTGCCGACTCAAGGATAGCTGAGGCCGCGGTGGGAACCAGCTGGTGATGAAGCCCTCCAGGCGCCGCCGCTGAAGTCATATCGGCAGTCTGAGCCGCCGGGGCTGCGCCTTTCAAGCCGATCTTCGCTGAAGTGAGATCGTCGACAGGCGGCAGGAAGGGGAAGTCGAAGGAAAGGGGAGCGGCAGCGATGGATTCGGCTGTCCTCAGGCGTTTCTCCGCCTCGGACCGTTTTGCCTTCTTGTCGGCTAACCAGAGACTGAATTTCTCCCGCAGTCCGGCGAGAAGTTTCTTTCTTGGCTTCTTCTCAGTTTTGGCGACGATGGGCTGGGAGAGCCGTCCCGTCGCCCTCATCCAGGAACTCAGCTTGATATAGCCGAAGACGACGGTAGTCAGCGCGACGGCGAAGAGAAAACCGAAGCCAGCATAGAGGGAAGAAAGCCCGACGGCCGCAAAAACAGGATGATTTTCGAAGAAGGCTCCCGGTTCAGTGCTGATACGGGCAAAGCCCGCGGCCACGAGGAATGGCAGGGCCGAAGAGGCGAGAAGGAAGGTGGGTCTGGGATGGAAACCAGGGAAAAAGGCGAGCAGACCGGCCAAAGTCCCCCAGAGGGGGAGAAACCAGGCTGCCCAGGCAAAGGAAGAGAGGAGGAAAAGACCTGGGCCGACGACGAAGCCCCAGCCTGCGGGCCATACCGGCGCCAAGGCCATGGAGAGGCAGAGATAGGCAGAAAGTATGAAGAAGCCAAGGGCGAGCTTGCGGCCGAAGCCCCGGAAAAACGGCCGTTTCTCCTCGGCTTCGGCGCGGGCAGCGCCAGTGCCGCCGGATTTACGTACTTTCGCCTGCGATTTTTCGGATGGGTCAGCGCTGTTCGACATCGATTCTCCGTTGAATTCCCTGAAAGCCATTACTTAATATCGGCAGGAAGGGGAGAAGCTTGGAGGGAATAAAGCCTTGGGAAATCAGCCGAAGATGAGTCCCAGGACCCCCACGACGATGAGGTAGGGGGCGAAGAAGTAGATCTTTCCGCCCTTGATCACCTTCATGAGGAATTTCAAGGCGACATAGCCCGATGCCATCGCGGCGAAAAACGCAATGGCGAGTTGTCCGTAGCTCACCGCTATCGCCATCTGGTTCAGGTCCTTGAGCGAGATAAGGAAGGCGCCGAGTATGGCAGGTATAGCGAGGAGGAAGGAGAATTCCCCGGCCGTCTCTCTGTCGAGACCGGATAAGAGGCCAGCGGAGATCGTCATGCCCGATCGCGAGATACCGGAGACCACGCCCAGTCCCTGGGCTAGCCCGACGAGGAGGGACCTCGGAAGGCCGATCTCGGCCGGTCCTCGCGTGCCGGGCTTGACCATGGCCGTGGCTCCCAGGACTACGGCCGTGATGAGGAACTGGATGGAGACGGCTTTTACGCCGTTCCAGGGCAGGTACTTGTAGATCACGAAGCCCAGGATGGCCGTGACCGCCGTGGCGACGAGAAGGGGAATGACATAGGCCAGATTTACCTTGGTCTCCTCGTCCTTTTTCTTCTGGGTCTTGGTTAAACCCTTGGAGGGAACTTTCCCCTTATGGAATAGGAAGGCCCAGAGAGCCTTCAGGATACCCAGTATTCTTTCCTCGAAGACCATGACGACGACGAGAAGGGTGGCGATGTGGAGGATGACGTCGAAGAGGATAGGGACATCCTGGAGGCCTAAAAGATCTTTTGCGAGCTCGAGATGTCCGCTCGACGAAATCGGCAGGAATTCGGCGATCCCCTGAATGAGACCTAGAATAAGCGCTTTTATCGCGGTCATCGTGTATCCTCCTCCAACAGGATAGGGGCCGTGGCAGGAGTTGTCAAGAAAATGCAGTGGACTTTGGCAGGTTGCCTCGTTGGCCAATATTTGATTATAGTATGCGGACTATCGCGGATGGACTCGACGGGAAAATCGGCCTCCGCTCTCGGGAAAAGAACCCGGAAGGAAGAACCATGGACATACAGAAAGGCAAGGTTGTCTCGATCGATTATATCCTCCGCGACACGGGCGGGAAGCTTCTCGATTCGTCGGATGAGGGCGATCCCCTTGTCTACCTCCACGGCAACGACAACATCATCCCCGGTCTTGAAAAGCAGCTCGAGGGCAAGAAGTCCGGCGACAAGCTCAGCTGCGTCGTTCCCGCCGTGGAAGCCTATGGGGAGCGCAATGAAGAACTCGTGCTCAAGGTGTCGAAGAAGGAATTCAGTCCTGATGCCGAGGTCACGCCCGGCATGCAGTTCGAAGCCCAGAGCGAGGAAGGCTCTCAGATTGTCACCGTGATGAAGATCGCCGGCGATGAAGTGACCATCGACGCCAACCACCCTCTCGCCGGCGAGACCCTCCATTTTCAGGTCTCTGTCGTCGATGTCAGGGAGGCGACCGCGGAAGAACTGGAGCATGGTCACGTCCACGGCCACGATGCCTGCGAATGCGGATGCGGCGAAGGCGACTGCGGCGACGAATGCTCCTGTGGCGACGGCACCTATGGTGCCAAAGCCTGCAGCGAGGGTTGCTGCGACTGAAGCGCGGACCGGCGACGCCTCCCCCCGCGATGAAACTTCACTTTAAACCGAGGATCCTCGACCTGATCATCCTGGCCGTGGCTATCGCTGTCACGGCCATTGTTTCCGCGAAGGTCTATACGGGGGGAGACGATAAGCTTTATGTCCATATCACCGCCGATTCCGGAGAGTGGATAGAAGCGCTCGATACCGACAAAAAACTCGAAATCCAAGGACCTCTGGGGATCACCTACGTCGATATCGAGGGTGGTAACGTCAGAATCCTGGATTCGCCCTGCAAGAACAAGCTCTGCGTGGGGATGGGAGAGATCGGTAAGGAAAACCAGTGGATAGCCTGCATGCCCAACAGAGTCTTCGTGCGCATAGGCGGCCGATCAGCCGTAACAGGAGGCATCGATGCGGGCACCTACTGAGAGACCCGCGGGAATGAACGAAGCGTCCGCCGGGCGCTTCGCCGACAAGGCGGATATGACAGCCCTCCTCGGGGCATTCTGCTTTCTCCTTTCGGCCATAGAGTACATGCTCCCCAAACCCATGCCCTTCATGAGGCTGGGCATAGCCAACCTTCCCATCCTGCTCGCCGTCGACCTTCTGCCTTTCCCCTGGTTCCTCACCCTGGCTCTGGTGAAAGTTATTGGAATGAGCGTGATCTCGGGTTAGCTCTTCTTCGCTCTTCTCCTACGTCGCCCTATTCTCACTCGCCGGAACGATGATGGCCGCCTTCGTCATGTGGGGCGCCCGGAAGCTGGGCAGAAGGCATATTTCCCAGATTGGCGTGTCTATTCTGGGAGCCATGGCCTCCAACGCCGTCCAGATCCTCATCGCCAGCTGGCTCGTCTTCGGCCAGGCGGCCTGGCTCATAGCCCCCCTTTTCCTCGCCATGGGCCTCATCACGGGGACGGCTCTGGGTATCTTCGCCGAGCATTTCGCCGCGCGCTCGACCTGGTTCGCCCTTGCCTCGGGTAAGCCCGCGGCCGAGACCTGGTCGTCTTCAGAGATGGGCCCAGGCAGGGAAGGCACGGTGGGAGCGGCCGGCGTCTCGACCCATCGCCGCAAAGGCCGCCGCTTTACGGCTCAGGCCGAAAAAGCCGCCGCCGGCCGCGCAGCCCGCCGCCTGCGCTTCGAGGGCCTCTTCAGTCCCTTTGCGGCGGCTTTTTCGGGTGCCGTCCTGGCCGCTGCCTTCCTTTTCGAGAACAATCTCGTCATCAAGCTGGCTATGTTCGTCATTTTTATCGCGGCTGTCATCTTCGCCGGCAAACGCTTTTCCTTTGGCACGATGCTGGTCGTTTCCGCAGGCATCGTCATCGCCAATCTCCTCGTGCCTTCGGGCCGCGTCTTATTCAAGGTCGGCCCCCTCGCCGTCACCCAGTTCGCCCTCGTCGAGGGCTTCCTTAAGGCCCTGACCTTCGAGGGTCTCATGCTCATCTCCAAGGCCTCCATCATGCCAAGCCTCAGGCTTCCCGGCATGCTGGGAGGCATCGTCGCCTCGGCCTTCCTCTATTACGACAGGATCATCGAGTACAAAGGAACGGTGCGAGCCGCGAGCCTTGCCGCCGACGCCGATGCCATGATGCGGGCCGTGTGGGAGAACGAGAACCTGGGGCGAGCAGGCCTTGCGGACTCACCGGCCAAGGACTCAACCTTGGCTACAGCGTCCAAATCAACCTCCAGCGCCGGCACGGTCAAAGGGAATCTTCCCCTCATCCTCGCTTCGGCAGCTATCGCCCTTGTCTCCCTCCTCGTCTAGGAGCAGAGCCATAAAAACACAAAGAGACAAATAAAAAGGCCGCCCCGAAGGACGGCCTTTTTATTAGAAGCTTCATGGTCGAAGCTTATGGAATTCTTTACTTGATCACGATGTTGACCAGCTTGTCCTTCACGATGATGACCTTGGCCGCTTCCTTGCCGCCCATCCACTCCAGCACCTTGGACAGGGCCAAGGCCTTGGCCTTCAGGCTGGCTTCGTCCGTGCCGGCCGGTACCGTGAAACGCTCCCGTATCCTGCCGTTGACCTGGACGACTATTTCCTTCTCCTCGTCGAGGGTGAGGGTCTCGTCGTAAACAGGCCAGGGAACCTTGGCGAGGCTTGCCTCGTGGCCGAGACGCTCCCAGAGTTCCTCGCCCAGGTGGGGGGCGTAGGGCGCCAGCATCAGGACGAAGGGTTCCCACAAGCTTCGAGGCACTGCATCCAGTTTCGACACATCGTTGAGGAATATCATCATCTGGGAGATGGCGGTGTTGAGGTTGAGGGTATCGGTATCGTGGGTGACCTTTTTAATGGTCTTGTTGAGGAGCTTCTTGAGTTCGGCCGAAGTTTCCGCGTCGACGACGGGCTTCTCGGAGGTCGCCCAGGCGCGCTCCAGGAATCGGGAAACGCCGACGAGGCCTGCCGTCGACCAGGGCTTGGAGACTTCGAGGGGACCCATAAACATTTCGTAGACACGCATGGAGTCGGCGCCGAACTCCTTGATGATGTCGTCGGGGTTGAGGACGTTGCCTCGGCTCTTGGACATCTTCTGGTTGTCCTCGCCGAGGATCATGCCCTGGTTGACGAGGCGCTGGAAGGGTTCGTCCGTGGAAACGACGCCGATATCGTAGAGGACCTTGTGCCAGAAGCGACTGTACAGGAGGTGGAGGACGGCGTGCTCTGCTCCGCCCACGTAGAGGTCGACAGGCATCCAGTACGTATCTTTCGCAGGATCGACGAAGGCCGACGCGTTTTTCGGATCGAGAAAGCGCAGGTAGTACCAGCAGGAACCCGCCCACTGGGGCATGGTGTTGGTTTCGCGCTTGGCTGGTCCGCCGCAGTTTGGGCAGGTGGTGTTCACCCACTCGGGAATATTCGCGAGCGGCGATTCGCCCGTTCCCGTGGGCGTATAGCTCCAGTGCACGACGGGGATGGGTTCGCCCCAATAGCGCTGGCGGCTAAAAAGCCAGTCGCGGAGCTTGTAGTTGACGGCTTTCCTGCCTATGCCCTTTTCCTCGAGCCAGGCCGTGATTTTCGTTATGAACTCTGGGGTGGAAAGGCCCGTGAACTCGCCAGAGTTGACGGCGAAGCCATCGGCTGCCGTACATTCGGGAGGCTCGCGGTCGAAGGGGCCTTTGTCTCCGGGGGCGGCGACGACCTGGATGATGGGCAGACCGAAGACCTTGGCGAATTCCCAGTCGCGTTCGTCATGGGCGGGGACAGCCATGATGGCGCCCGTGCCGTAGGAGATCAGGACATAATCCGATATCCAGATGGGCACCTTGGCCCCGTTGACGGGATTGATGGCGTAGGCGCCCGTGAAGACGCCGGTTTTGTCCTTGGCGAGGTCGGTGCGCTCGAGGTCGCTCTTGCGCGCGGCGGCTTCGACATAGGCGCCGACCGCCTTCTTCCTGTCGGGCGCGGTTATCGCTTCGACGAGGGGGTGTTCGGGCGAAAGGACCATGTAGGTGACGCCGAAGAGGGTGTCGGGCCGGGTGGTATAGATCTCCATGGTCTCAGGAAACCCGTCGATTCCGAATATGACAGAAGCGCCTTCGGAACGGCCGATCCAGTTTCGCTGCATGAGCTTGATGGGCTCGGGCCAGTCCAAGTTGTCCAGGCCTTTAAGGAGGCGGTCGGCGTAGGCGGTTATCTTGAGCACCCACTGGCGTATCCGCTTGCGCGTCACTTTGGTGTGGCAGCGCTCACATTCCCCGTCCTTGACTTCCTCGTTGGCGAGGCCTGTCTTGCAGGATGGACACCAGTTGATGGGCATCTCGGATTCATAGGCGAGTCCGCGCTTGAAGAGCTGGAGGAAGATCCATTGGGTCCACTTGTAATACTCGGGAAGGCAGGTGGAGACTTCACGGTCCCAATCGTAGGAGAAGCCCAGGGACTTGATCTGGGTCCTGAAGCGCTCCACGTTGGCCATGGTGGTCACTTCGGGATGGGTTCCGGTCTGGATGGCATAGTTCTCGGCCGGAAGGCCGAAGGCGTCAAAACCCATGGGATGGAGGACATTGAAGCCCCGCATTCTCAGAAATCTGCAGTAGATGTCGGTGGCCGTGTAGCCCTCTGGATGGCCGACATGGAGCCCCGCTCCCGAGGGATAGGGGAACATGTCGAGGACGTATCTTCGCTTCTCTTTCGGGAAGGAGGAATCCTCGACCGCATGGAAGGTTTTTTCGTCCTCCCAGCGTTTTTGCCATTTCTGTTCTATTCTCTCGAAGGGATACTTGGCCATGTTCTTCGCTCCGGATCGTCGCTGAATCATATAATTCGCGCGTATAATGCGTGGATATTTCAGTGATAGTAGCAGTTTTACGGGCCAAACGGCAAGCCACCCGCGGTCAGCCGCGCTCATGCTCCATCGTATCCTCTCAGGTATTCGCTCGGGACGAAGCGTTCGACTCAAGCCTGGCGCTTTCTCGCAGCCATGACGAAATAGAAGAAGAGACCTAAGGGGTTCCATTTTTAAAGCCGCAGCAGCTCGAAGCCCGCGTCGCGATAATCGAGCCGGGTCAGCGAACCTAGGGCGATATCTACAGGGAGGCCGGCCAGATTCTCCCGGGAGATCCCGACGAGGTCTTTGTCGGGATCGACGACGCTTATCCGACCTGGAGAGAAATACGTGTGAATCAGCGCGGTACCCTTGCCGTTCCGTGAGCAATAATGCAGGGCCAAGTCGATTTTTCCGGGATCCGCGATATCCCGAAGAGGCTTGACCTCGAAATATTCTCGAACCAACCCGCGCAGGGGATTCCGTTCGAGTTTTTCCTCGAAAGACGCGTGATCCATCGTTTCCTCCTCGTCCTAGCCCCGGGAATAGAGCCGCTCGAAATACTCGACGACGGGTTCGAGGTCCCGCTTGTTCTTCGCGACGTCATAGGCCTCGTCGCGATCCAGGATCGCCACCTGGTAGCACCATTGGTATCGTACGACGTTGATCAGGTGCGCTATCGTCCTCGTGTCGCAGGGAAGGACGGCGCCATCCTTGATCCGTTCTTCGAGGATCCCGCGGACTTCGACGTCCGCCATCTCCTCCATGGCATACTTGAGGTATGTCCGCATCCTTTCGTTGCGCGGGCACTCGGTGAAGAAGATGCGGCACATCCGGAGGGCCCGGGGATCGGCGCTGAAGGCTTCCACGGGCGCTTCGAACAACCTCCTGAAGACCGAGGAGCCGCCGGCGTCCTTTCCCGTTTCGGAAATGGGCTGGGTGGCCGCTCTTTCGGTCAGGGCGATGATTTCCGCCAGAAGATCCTCTTTTCCCTTGAAATGGCGATAGATGGCGCTCTCCGTCAGGCCGACTGCCTGGGCTATCTGCTTCATCGATGTACCCTCGTAGCCTCGTTCGGAAAAGAGAAGTATGGCGGCATCGAGGATTCTATCGTTGGTGGCGGGCTCGCCCGATTTGCGGATCGGCCTTCCCATCCGTTTTGGAAGGGGTTCATCGCTCATGGCTTTTGCCTCACTTTTTTCGCGCATCGATCGTATTCTCGCAGGCTTTTTCGGCTTCGCGCGAAAGAGCCCGATACAGGGTTCCATCAAGGCGCCTGTTGTCCTTGAGCCCTTTCTTAAGAACAATCGCCCGCTTGGGGCAATGATAGACGCAACGCAGGCAGAGATCGCAGGTTTCACCCCAGTGTTCCAGCCCCGTTCCGGTACGCCGCCAGGCGCCGCGGTGGCACTCGCGGACGCAAAGATCGCAGCCCGAAAAGCGTTCTTCGAGCACCTTCATCCTGTCCTTCCAGCGGATAAAGCCATCCAGGAAGAGAACCTGAAGAAGCCAGGCTATGGGGGTGTACCACTTGGGCGAAGGAATCCCGGTTTCGACAGGCGGGGAGTCAGCGGGCGGCGAATCAGCACACGAGCCCCCGGCGGGCAGGGACTCGGCTAGAGCGGCGATGCGCTGGGCAATATCGGCGATTTTCCCCGGGAAGCGGGGCTCGAAGCGATAGAGCCAGCCGCAGGCCCAATCCGGAACGACGCAGGTCACGTCGCTGCCCGGAGAACGCCTTCGAGCCATCGGGCCTCGGTGCCGTACTCCTTCGCGATCTGAGCGGCCAGCTCCGGCAGGCCGCTGTTCGGCAAGGCTACCAGGAATAACCTCATGTCCCGCCCGGCGCATTCCACCGCGAAAGCTCTCCCGAGACCCATGCTGGCTCCCGTGATCAAAGCCCATCGGTCGTGAAATTCCATCACAACCTCCGGCTTTCACCTACCGACTTCGTCGCCTCGACGCCGCTACGCGCGCGTTTTCATTCGGCCGATAGATGTCCTTTTCTTATTTGTAAGTGAACGTTCACATACTTATATTTTTCACGGCGATTTTCGTCAAGAGGTAGCCCTCTTATCCCGAAAAAATCTTTACCCTCCCACCCGGGGGCATCTTGATCATATCGCCGCTTCGTTGCATACCCGCTTCGGTCCATCGTATAATCACCATGATATGAAAGAAGAAAACACAGTTATCCAATCAGTGGATAGAGCGTTGCTCCTCCTTGAATATATCGCCTCGCACCCGGAAGAAAAGCTGACGTTGACGGAGCTCGCGGAGGTGATGAATCTGGACAAGAGCTCGGTTTTCCGGATTCTGACCACCCTCTTCAGGCATGGCTTGGTAAGGCAGGAGGAGGGGAAAAAGGTGTACAAGCCCGGCTTCGGGATATTCGGCCTTGCCTCTTCCCTGTACGAGCAGATGAAGCTTCCCGTCGTCGTCTCTCCCTTTCTGCGGGAGATCGCGAGGAAAACATGCGAGAACGCGCATCTCGTGGTAAGGTCGGGCACTCAGGCTGTATTCATAGACAGGGAGCAGGGGACGAACCGGATATTGACCAACACGAACATAGGGGATACGGAGGAGCTTTACTGCACGGCTGTGGGCAAATGCCTTATCTGCGACTATTCCCGCGAGGGGCTGGAGATCCTTTTTAGCGAACGAACGCTAGAGCGGTTCACTGAACGGACGATAATCGACATGGACGCCCTGAGAGGGGAACTCCAGGATGTGAAAGCCAAGGGATACGCGGTGGATATGGAAGAATATGAGCCGAGGGTGGTATGTCTCGCCTGTCCGATCAAGAATTACCAAGGCAAGATCATCGCGGCAATAGGGATTTCCGGACCTAAAGATCGGGGATTGCCCGATCTTGATCGGAACATCGGCATCGTGCTGGAAGCTGCCGCGGCGATCAACAGCCTGCTTATTGGAGGGACGGACGCTAAAGGCTGAAGAGCTTCTTCAGAACAAGCGCGGTTTCCGCTGGCCCAACGAATTTCAGCCTTCCATGCAGGTATGCTTTTTCGACTGACTGTTTCCCTGACAGAATGCCAGCCCAGATGCCCGCGGAGGTCTTGATGAGAAGGTCCGGGTTTTCTGGGAGCCGGTCCTCTTCGACCTGGACATCGCCTCCCTTTATGATGATGGACATCATCTTTAAACATTCGGGAAAGACCACTCCGCTAAGCTCCAGACCTATCGCGAGTCCCTCTTTTATGACAGCCCTGGCGGCCAACCTGGCGGGCAATTCGCTTGTGAGTTGAACCGCGAAACGAGCCGATTCGGCGGAGCTGTCCACTCCTTCCGCCTGGGTCAGGAAGTCCCGCGCCGCCCGGGCTTTCCGGATCTCTCCCCTTCTCTTCAGGTACGCGGCGACAGGCGGAAGGATTGCGCCATCAGGTTTCAGGCGGACCTCTCTTCCCGTCGCCGCTGAGCGGGCTATGGCCAGGTCGACCGAAAGGATCTCCATCGCCATGGGGAAGCTCAAGGCTGGCTCTTCTTCTCCCCTTATCGCCCTGACGAAGTTCCAGGCCGATCCGATGAATCCCAGTTTCCAGTCCGAGGGGATCTGAAAGTGGCGCCATCCATTCCGGGAAAAGAGGCTGACCGAAGGACCGTCGACGAGTTCTCCGGTGCAGCGGTTTATCGTGAGTAACCCAGCCGAGCCCGATACCTGGATCCACTCGTCGTTGGCGTAATAGCGGGAGGGTATCTCCATCTCCTGGCTATACACGTATTCGCAAAGCCCGAAAGCCTCGCGGTCGCGGTATTTCCACATGATGACCGCGGGGGAATCGATGACCGAAGCGGTCGTGCCGATCCATGCCGAAACCTTTTCTATCGGCCCCAGAAGGAAACGCGCAGTGGACCAAAGATGATGGCCGTGGTCGAAAGTCTGCATCCCCCGGCCTTCGACGAACTCACCCAACCGCCAGGCCCATGCGGAGGGAGGAATCGGCCAGCCGCCCTTTCCGGCCGCTATCAGCTTGATGGAGATCGATGA
>JAPLSO010000036.1 GCA_026398595.1 Spirochaetota bacterium
ACGCCTGCATTCAGCGCATCAAGAAGATTGCCTGTGGTTTCAGAAACAAGAAACGATTCAAGACTGCCATTCTGTTTCACTTAGGCGGCCTCGATCTTCAGCCCTTTACCACACGATAGTCTGAAGCGCCAAAAATCCATCGGCCTCGCTTTCGGCGGGGCAGTGACGGTAAAGGAAGCGTCATGATAGTCCTGGCAATTGTATTCGTTGTCCTGCTTCTCATGAACGTATCCCTGGCCTTCGTGGTTGGGATTTCCGCCTTGACCTACTTCATAGGCAATCCCGATATGCCGCTGAGGGTTCCCGTCACCAAGATGATCTATTCAATCCAGTCCTTTCCACTTCTGGCCCTCCCCTTCTTCCTCCTAGCGGGCAACATCCTGTCTTCTTCGATTTCTGCAATATCGCCATGGACCCTATGCGGGGATGGCTCGCCCACGTCAACATCCTCCTCTCTACCCTCATGGGCGGCATCTCCGGTTCGGCCGCCTCCGATGCGGCGATGGACTGCAGAATGACGGCTCCGGAGATGATCAAGCGCGGCTATTCGAAGAGATTCACCGCGACTATCCCGCCCGGCATCGGCCTCATCCTTTTCGGTTTCGTCGGGTCGGTATCGATCGGACGGCTGTTCGCCGGCGGCATCATGCCGGGCATACTGATGTGCATCATTATGATGTTCACAGCCTGGATAATCTCGGCGAAGCGGGGGTATGGACACTCAAGGGAAAAGCGGGCGACCTTCAAGGAATTCACCACATCCTTCTTCGATAACATCTGGGCTCTGATATTCCCGGTCATCCTCATCGTCGGCATCCGGTTCGGCTTCTTCACGCCCTCGGAAGCTGGCGCCTTCGCCGTCATCTACGCCGTCGTCATCGGAAAATTCGTATACAAGGAACTGACTAACGATAAGATCATAGAGGCCTTGCGCCAGACCGCGGCGGACAACGGCATGATCATGCTGATCATCATCTGCTCCTCCATCTTCGGCCATGTCATCATCATCAACCAGGCACCGCAGGCCATAGCCACGGCATTGGTCTCCATCACCACGAATCCAGTCCTCCTGGTCTTCATCATCGTTGTCTTCCTGGTCATCGCCGGGATGTTCATGGAACCCACGGTGAACACCCTCCTCCTCACGCTGATTTTCCTTCCGATTGTCAAGTCCGTCGGTGTGGACCCAGTCCATTTCGGCCTCATCATGATGACGACCATCACCATGGGGAGCTTTACGCCGCCGGTAGGTGTCGTGATCTACACGGTCTGTGCGCTGCTGGACTGTCCTTTAAAGGACTACCTCAAGGAGTCGCTATCCTTTCTCGTCAGCGTTCTCGTTCTCATGGCGCTCATGATCATCTTCCCGCAGATCGTTCTTTTCCTGCCGAACCTGGTATACGGGAAATGAATCGCGTGGCATTATAAAAAAGGGTCTTCAGGAAATCCCAAGGAAGGAGACAACCCGGATGAAGAACGCCTATGTGGTCCAAGATCCCGATTTCAATCGCAGCCCCTTCACGGGCATGACGAGGAAGCACTACATCGACCTGGCCAAGCACCTCTTGGAGCGCGCCTTTAACCATGTGGCCAGCTTCGAATCACCCTTCGCCTTTCCCATCGTGCCCGGAAAGAGCTATCCGCAGACCGATTCTCCGCCCTGGCGCTTTCGTGCCCATGAATTCGAATCTCTGGAACGCAGCCTGACCCTGGCCGCCCCCCTTATGCATGTGGAGCCCGAGGTCAGTATAAAGGGCTGGAAGCTGCGCGACTGGTACTGCAATCAGCTCTATAAAGCCTTGACCCCCGGCAACCCCCAGTCCCTGCCCCTGCCCGAGGAGTTGCCGGACGCCACCTACCAATTCACCTGCGAATTCGGCGGGCTGCTCAAGACCCTTCTTCTCCTGCCCGACGTCATCTGGCCGTATTTTACGCAAAAGCAGAAAGACGAGATGGCCATCACCATCTCCAAATGGGCACATCACCGGACCACGCAGAACAACTGGCGTATCTTCAACATGGTGGCACTCTCCTTCCTCAAGAAACAGGGCTACTGCATCGACGACGAACTCTTGAAGAGCCACCTTCTGTGGGTGGTCTCCTACCACTCTGGGGAGGGCTGGTACCTCGAGCAGACCTACAACTACTACACCATCAGCCTCTTCATCGTGTATGGAACGGTTTGGGCACGAACCTTTGGCGACGAGCAGTATCCCGAGATAGCGGCTACCATCGAGCGCTCGGCCTACGAGATGATGAAGACCTATCCCTATTTCTTCGCCAGGGACGGGTACATCAACATGTGGGCGCGCTCCATCTGCTACCGGACCTGGATTTCGGGCGGCTTTCCCGTCTCTTTCATGCTGAAAGATGGATCGCCCCTCGATCCCGGCTGGGCGCGGCGGCTCTGCTCGGGTTCTCTCCTGCAGTTCGTTGCGCGGGAGGATTTCTACCATAATGACATCCCCGCCCTAGGCTTCTATAGCCACAAGGAGTATATGATCCAGGACTATTCCTGTCCCGGAAGCCCCTTTCTGATGTTCCTGCCCTTCATCGCCCTGGCACTGCCCGAGGATTCGCCCTTCTGGACGGAGAAGGAGAACGAGGGCATGTGGGAAGGCTTGGGCGATCGGTCCGAGCGCCATGCCCTGGATAAGCCAGGTCTCGTCCTCGTGAATCACGGTTCGACCGGAACCTCGGAGATTCTGCCGGGCAAGGTATACTACGACGACCCAAATTACTCGAAGCTGACCTACAACACGCACTTCCCCTGGGAGGACCAGGACCACGCGGGCGGGACGGCCATGGAATACACTTTCCGCAGCTTGGATCCGCGCGACGTGAGAGGGGAAGACATCAACTTCTACCTGACGGGAAAGAAAATCGCCAACGACGCGAAAAAGAACGCCGACTTCACCATCCTGCAGAGCATGGTCTACAACGGCATCCGCGGCGGTGTCCTATACCGCCAAGCTCTCATGCGCAAACCGCCCAACAACGGCGTGGGCTACATCGTGGACCTGGCCGAGATAACCCTGCCTGGCGGGGTCTTGCGCGTCGACCGCTCGCGGATAGCTTTCGAGCACGAACTCAACCTGGGCCATTTCGGACTGCCGCACTACAACGGCGTCGCGGCCAAGGTGGAGCGCCGCGAGGATGCACAAGAGGATGTGCAAGGAAGCTTGCGGCGCAAGGTCATCACCGCCTCCATCCCGGGCCGGCGCGTGGCCCTGATCGCCTACTCGGGCTGGGACAGTCTCGAAGCCCAAGTCCACTCGAACCGCAACGCGGAAACCGATGAGAGCACGGTGGTCTATGCCCGGCGCAAGCGGACCCAACAGAATCCGCCCATGGAGCTCATGGTCCTGGTCATGCTACACAGGATGGACGACGGGGTCTGGACGGATGAGGAGCTGGACCCCCTGGCCGTACTGGAAATCAAGGATATCATGGGCTCGGGCTCGGCCCTGGGCGCCGACTTGAGGCTGAGGGACGGTCGGACCTTCATCGTGGACTTCGGGGGCATCGACGGCTACAGGTCCTGCTGAGGCTAGGCATTCCTTCGTAGCGTAAAAAGGAAAGCGGGTTGCAAATTGTTGCTAAGCAACAATTTGCAACCCGCTTTTAAATAGCCCCTAGGGGAGTCGAACCCCTCTTTAAAGATTGAGAATCTTTTGTCCTAACCGATAGAAGAAGGGGCCTCGTGAAGGAAAAGGCTCTCCCGAGAGAGCCTTTTCCTTCACGGACGAGATTTTCAAAAAAAACATAAATCTCGTTGAGCGTGCTATCGGCTGAACTGATTTTCCCCAGGGAGGATTCGAACCTCCACAAGCAGATCCAGAGTCTGCTGTGCTACCATTACACAACCGGGGAATGACAATCGACGGCGCACAAGATACATTCACGCCCCGACCTTAGTCAATACCTCGATGGAGTTCGAAAGACCGTTGACAGGCGGCAGGTCGATTGAAGGGATATACGCTATGGGGGAAAAAGATATGCACGTTTGTGCGTAAAACCGGCACAATCCGGCGAAGGAGGGATTTATAATGGGCGGGATTACACGCAACAGTGCTGGGATCTTCGACGGCAGAGGACATCTTTTCCTTCTCGCTCTCGATCACGCGCAGAGCGGTGTGACTTTAGGGCTAGAGAAGTCCTGGGAGCTCATGGACAGGCTTTCGGACAGCGCCTTGAGCGGCTTCATCCTCAATGTGGGATTGGCGGGTCGCATGGCCGAGCCCGGATTCCTCCGAAAGAAACTGGTCCTGCGGACTTCATTCGGCGGCAGTCAGCTCGCGTCGGACTACGCGACTATCCACGCCAATCACGTGAGTCCGGAGACGGCATTGCTCTTGGGGGCTGACGCCGTCCTCATGATGGCCGTCCTGGGCGGCTCGGACTACCTAGGTCTCCAGGAGGTCGCGGCCGACATCGACGCCTATCATCAGTTTGCTATTCCGGTCATCGTTGAAATATTGGCCGCCGATTTCTCCAGGACGAACAGCTTTGATGTCCAGTACAACGGGGCGAGGGTCGCGGCCGAGTTGGGAGCCGACATCGTCAAGGCCTTCTACGTCGATGGCTTCGATAAAGTGACAGCCGCCTGTCCGGTACCCGTCATTCTTGCGGGCGGGCCCAAGGACCGCGATATCACTTCGGTGGCAAAACAGGCCCTGTCCGAGGGCGCCCGGGGCTTCGCTTTCGGACGGAATATCTTCCAGGCAGAGAACCCCGAAGCCGTGGTTGAGAAGCTCGGGAAGATTCTGGGCTGATCGGTAAAAGATGAAAACAGGACCTGACGATTCGACCATTTACCGCATCGCGCGATACTACTATGCCGAAGATCTGTCCCAGGAGGAGATCGGTGCCAAGGAAGGCTTTTCGCGTTCCCAGATTTCGCGCCTGATCGATCGGGCCAGGGATATGGGCATCGTGAAAATCTGCCTCCAGCCGCCGGCCTCGCTCTGCAGCGAAGAATTGTCACAGGTCCTGAAGAAGCGACTCGGGCTCAAGTCCGTGCTCGTCGTGCCCGTGCGGAAGGACGCTTCTTCGGAGGACATCGCCCTCGCCATAGCGACTCGGGCGGCGGACAGGCTCTCCGAGCTCCTTATGGAATTCGATGTGGTCGGCCTGGGCTGGGGACACACGGTCTACAAGACGGCCGAACTCCTTCCGCGGATGGCGGGGAAGGGGGGGCGTCCCTTCTTCGTTCCCCTCATCGGGATTTCAGGGGACGACAACCCGGATCTCCAGATCAATACAATCATCGACAGGTTCGGAACAGCCTTCAGATCGAAAGGATTCTTCATAAACATACCCTCGGTGAGGGAGAAGGGCGCTCCCATCTCGCAGATGGAGCGGCAGCGGGTCTCGGCGCTCGAGGAGCGCTGGAAGGCCGTTCAGGCGGTTGTGTTCGGCCTTGGCGTACCGCCCTCGGAATCCCCCGAGCTGATCTACGAACTGCCGGGCGAGTATAAAGAGGAGTTGAAGAAGAGCTCCTCCTGCGGCGACATCCTCGCCCATTTCTTCGATGCCGAGGGTAGGCTTTTCGAAGCCGAGCACGGTTACGAACTTCTGGCCTTCGAGATAGAGCGCATGGCCCGGGTCGAGCGGGCGATCTGTCTCGCCGGGGGCTTAAGCAAGGGTTCGGGCATCCTCGCCGCAGCCCGGGCGGGCTATATGACGGACTTGATGACGGATGAACTGACTGCGCTGGAACTGGTCAGGCTTTTAGACAAGGATCCGAGGCGGCGAAAGGCCGATATCGTTCCCCCTAAACGGGAAGAGGCACTATGAGAGCATTGGTTTACACAGGTATTGGACAGCTTGAGATGCGTGATGTCCCCGATCCCGAGGCTGAATTCGTGGTCAAGGTCCTGGGCTCGGGCATCTGCGGCACAGATCTCAAGACCTACCAGAAGGGGCATCATTTCTTCCCGCCCCCCGCTATACTGGGCCATGAATTCTATGGGACGGTGGCAAAGGCTCCCAAGGGGAGCGGCTA
>JAPLSO010000035.1 GCA_026398595.1 Spirochaetota bacterium
CAGAAACAGAAAACGGTTCAAAAATGCAATTCTGTTTCATTTAGGTGGCCTGGATCTTGAGCCCTTTCCCACACGATAGTCTGAAGCGCCTTATTTTGTTGTTAAAGCTCAATTGGCTGCGTAGAGTCTCGTCGACGCGTTTTAGGATGAACAGGTCGATGTAGCGGCCTTTCGATGCTTCGACCCGGACGGTTCCACAGAAATAGAGGACGTTGCCCGAGTCTATCATTTCGATATAGGGATGCGGTTTCGCGACTTTGAAGTCGGAGGTATTCGGTGCCTGCACGGGTTTCTCGGATAGAGGAAGTATGGTGGTGAATGCCGACCAGCCCGATTTGGCGGCGAGAAATTCGCTTCTGCTCTGCACGCCGGCGCGCCTCAAGAAGAATTCCAGTTTGAAATCAAACGACACTTAATTCTGCGATTCGAGTATTTGTTTGAGTTCCTCACTCCGGCTCAAGTCTACGATGGTACCCCATAACACTCTCTTCCACGAGTTAAAATTGTCGTAGACATTGAGCGCTTCAGCCTTGAGTTCGTCGCGTACATCCTGTTCCTGGCTTTTCTTGATGCTGCCAGACACGAGTAGAATGACAAGGAGCGCATGGAGGACGATCGCTCCCAGAAAGGAGTAAAATGTCCTGCTGAAGATTCTCATTGCCTGTTTCCTATCTACCGTTTCCGCGCCGACGATTAGGCTTACGATTTCCTCCGAGCTCGTGGCGCTGACGAGCCTCTCCCCGACCTTCACTCCTCTTCTCATCACGATTATCCTGTCGGCGACGGAGAATACATCGTACATCTGATGACTGATGAGAATGATCGTCAAACCCTATTTTTAAACGAGCTTACAATCACGAGTACTTTTTTCTGCTCGGCGATTCCGAGCGCGGCCGTCGGCTCATCCATGATGAGGACTTTAGCGTTCCAGTAGATTGAACGAGAGATCGCCACGGCCTGCCGCTGACCGCCCGAAAGGTTCCGGATGTTCGCTTTGAGCGATGGTATGACGATATCGAGATTGTCCAGGATCCTTTTCGATTCCTTCACCATGTAGTCATTGTGAAGGATGTCGATGAATCCGAGTACCTTCCTGGTCTTCTCTCTGCCGAGGAATATGTTGGACGAGACATCTATGTTTTCAGCAAGAGCCAGATCCTGATAGATAGTCTCGATTCCGTGGGCGATGGCGTCCATGGGAGTATCGATCTCGACCTTTTTCCCCTCGAGGAATATATCTCCGGCATCAGGCCGGTAGACTCCCGAGATCATCTTAATAAGTGTCGATTTGCCGGCGCCATTGTCGCCCAGCAACGCTACGACTTCTCCAGCGCCGACGCCGAAACTCACATGATCCACGGCGGTAAGCCCGCCGAAACGTTTTGTCAAATCTTTTGTCTCAAGCAAAAACGGCATCATGCTCCTCCTTGACGGCGTCAGCGGCTGAGGTTTGGGAAGAGTTGGTCGATAATGACGGCCACGATGAGTATCACTCCGACCAGGATATAGGTTGTAAACGTCTGAAGTCCAATGATTCTGAGGCCCGTCTCGAGGATAACGATGACCAAGGCTCCGAGAATGATCCTGCCCACCGATCCGGAACCGCCCGCCATGCTCGCCCCGCCGATCACCACCGCGGCGATCGCTTCAAGCAGCATATTGGCTCCCACGTCTGGTATGCCGGATATATACTTCATCACATAGCTGATACCGGCCAAGGACGCAAAGAAAGAAGACAGAGCATCTACTTTTATGAGGTCCTTCCTGACATTGATCCCCGAACGGATGGCCGCATCGAGGTTTCCTCCGATCGCGCAGATGTGCCGGCCGAATTTCGTTCTCTTCAGGATAAAGGCAAAAATGATGATGAAGAAGAAAGAAAAGACAACCATATTAGGAATGATCGCCCACACATGCTGCCCTCGAGCGACTTCTGGCCGCTTGAAGAAGCTTAAAATCCCCGAAGGCGGGATGTAGAGGAAGGAACCGTTGCCTATATCGCCTGAAAGAGGCGGCAGGTTTTTCGCTGGTATGCCCGCCGTAAGCAGTTCCGATACGCCATGAGTCGCGCCGAGCATCGAAAATGTCGCGATAAATGCGGGAACCCGTAAATATGCGACGAGCCAGCCGTTTACAAGGCCGGGGAGAAGCCCGATCAGCAGCGTCGCGATCGAACCCACAAGGATACTTCCCAACGGTGACAAACCGGCTCCAGCGAGGACGACGATGAGTTTGGAAGAGACAACGGTGGAAAAACCCATGATGAAGCCGACGGAAAGGTCGATGCCGCCCGTGATGATGACGAACAGCTCGGCGATGGCGATGAGAAAGATCTCCGTTCCGTTGAACAGGATGAGCTGTGCCGTCTCAATGCTGAAGAACGCCCTTGTAAGCAGGGAAAAAACGATCAGCTGAAGGAAAACGAACAGTAATACCCAGTTCTTCCCCAGCGCCGCAAGGAAGCCCTCATTGTTCAAACCGCCCGGCCAATCCATCGTATCTCCCTCTTAGAACAGATCGGGGAAAGCTCGATCTATGACAACCGCTATGGTGAGGAGCACACCCATGCCGATGTAGCGGTAGAAAGGTGACATCCCCGCGATTTGCAGGCCGTTCTCCAATACCGCAAGGACGAGGACTCCTACCGACGTACCTAGAATTCTTCCCTTGCCGCCGGTGAGACTGGCTCCCCCGATAACAACCGCGGCCACCGCGAGAAGCTTATAGTTCGCGCCTGATGGTGTGTAATTCCCGATGCCTGTTTGGAAAAAGGTTGAAAAGCCCGGCGAGACCGGAAAGAAAGGAGGACAGGGTGTAAATGACGATGAGATGTCTGCTTACGTTGATTCCCGAACGCACAGCCGCATCTATGCTGCCGCCTATCGCGTATACATGATTCCCGAACCTTGTTTTCCGCAGCATGAACCCTATGGATACGAGTACGATAAGGGTAAAGGGAATCGAATTGGGGACAAGTCGCACCAATTGCCGTATATCCCTTTCGGCGACATAGGAAGGTTTTGAAAAAAAACGTATCGCATTCGCGCGATCGATATAGAGTAGAAAGCCGTTCCCGATCTTGTTGATCGCTTCCGGGGCGCCCATCACCAGCATGAATCCGTCGACTATGAAAAGCGTCACACCGTTGCATATTCCCCACATTCCCATGGTTGCGATGAAGGAAGGTACCTTGAACCGCGTGATGAATACGCCGTTGAGGAATCCCGGGATCAAGGACAAGGACAGCGCCGCGAGACTGCCGAGGAGTATGACCTCCCATATCGGCATTCCGTCGTTTGAGAGAAACTGCATCACCTTGGCGCCCACGACCGACGAAAGGCCGTAGACATAGCCGACCGAAAGGTCTATCCCCCCTGTAATGACGACAAGAGTTTAAGCCGCGGCAACTAAAAATGCCCCGGTGGAAAGATGGATGATGTTCTGGAAATTGACGATATCGAAAAACCCGGGACCGGCGAGGCTGAAGATGGCTATCATCAGGATAAGGAAGCAGGAAGCCCAGTTCCGCGCCAATATTTTCCCAGCCCCGCTTTCGAAGAACCCCACCTTTGCCGTAGTAGGTTGGCTTGTCAATGTACCTCCCCCATCCATGCTCCGCGAGTCCTAATCCGCCTTAAGATGCCCGCCTTCCCCCTGTATGGGGAAGGCGGCAGTATTTATTATTTAATCACGGCGGATTTCACTGGTAGATATACTGCGTCATGTTGGAATCATTCACATTGTCCTTGGTGAAGAATTCGAAACCGGGAATGACTTTCTTGGGGACTTGCGCCTTCTGGGTAAGGAATTTGTAGAACCATTCCATCGACAGCGATCCCATCTCCCCGGGTTTCTGGGCTAGGACCAGATCGATGACTCCCTTCTTGAGATTGTCGATATTGGTTATCGTCGCATCCCACGAAGCTATCTTGACCGCCCCAACCAATCCCGCGTTCAGGACGGCCTGATTCGCTCCTTGTGCGCTGAATACATTGACGCCGAAAATCCCCACGATGTCTTTGTCCTTCTGCAGCGCAGCGAGCGTCTATTCCTGAGCCTTCTGCTGGACATCCAGGCACCACTCCACGCCTACCAGTTTCATGTTGGGAAACTCGGAAATCCCCTTGGTGAATCCCTTGACGCGTGCCGCGACGGAAGACGCGTCCGGATTGGTCGCCTCGCAGAAAACTTTGCCTTTTTCACCGAGCAGTTCCGCGAGCTGTTCCGCGATTTGTTTTCCCCCGAGTTCGTTGTCCGATCCTATGTAGGAAAGCGGGAAGCCGTAGTCGGTGTTGGGTTTTGAATAATCACCATCGCCAATGAAAGTGTCTACCGTTATGATCTCAATGCCTTTGTCGTAGATTGCCTTGAGCGGGGCCTTGAGCGCATCGGCCGAGGTCGAAGCGATGAGCAGGCCGTCGAAACCGCCGCGCTGCACAACCGCCTGCAGGATAGGCACTTGATACTCAGGACCCCAGGCTTTCGGATACTCGGCTACTATGAGATTGATACCTAGTTCCTTGCACTTCGCCCTTACCCCCTTTTCCATGGTGGTATAGAAGGGATCTTGGACGCCGGGCATGAAGAGGAAGGTCAATTGCTTCTTCGTCTGCGCGGTAATAGGCGCCGCGATGATCAGGATCAGGAAAATAGTTGCGATGACGGCATACCTCTTTTTCATGGTATCCTCCTTTGAAAAATTTCGGGACCGAGAGTTCCCGAAGTTGGTTGACAACCAACTTGTAAATGGCAAAATCCATGCCAAGAAAGCATAAAGCTCGCGACACAAGGAAAGAGGCCAATAGCGCCATTTCCCTGCATCGGCAAAACCATCGTAAGGCGCGGCGGCGAATCTGCTGTGTTATCAGGTACACAGCCCTGTATCGCGCGATATACATTCCGGCGGGGCCTTTCCATTCGGATGTTTCGGCGCCGGAAGTCTTTGCATATTCCGGGACTGGGAATACACTGCGAAACAAGGGATGAAGAAAAAGCGAACCGATGGGAGGAAGGGATGAAACGCAGCGAAATCAACGATATCATCGCGGCGGCGGAAATCTTTTTTGATGCCATGAATTTCAAACTGCCACCCTGGGCGTTTTGGGGGCCGAAGAAATGGAAAGGCACTTTCGCCCTGACGCACGAGATCGTCGACAATATGCTGGGATGGGACATCACGGATTTCGGACTTCGCGAGTACAGAAGACAAGGGCTCCTGCTCTTCACGATCCGCAATGGCAATCTGAAACTCGATGCGAAGCCCTATGCGGAAAAGGCCATGATTGTCGACATCGGACAGGATACGCCCATGCATTTCCACTGGCACAAAATGGAGGATATAATCAACCGCGGCGGCGGCGTGTTGGTAATCGAGTTGTTCATGGCAGACAGGAACGAGGAATTGTCCGATGCTCCAGTCCACATCAAGGTCGATGGGATCGAGAGAGCAGTACCTGCCGGCGGAAAAGTAGTCCTTAATCCCGGGGAAAGCATCTGCCTTCCGCCCTATGTCTACCACAAGTTTTATGCGGAGAAAGCCATGAGCCTCATCGGCGAGGTCAGCATGGTGAATGATGATACTGCCGACAACCGTTTCCTAAAACCGATCGGCCGATTCCCCGTGATAGAGGAGGATGCGCCCCCCAGGCATCTTCTCGTGTCCGATTACAGAAACTATAGTGAACCATGAATCCAGTTGTAATAAACGGAACCGGCTGTTCCCTGATCGATTACCTATATACGGACATAGACTTTTCTTCGGAATTCTTCGCGCGATGCCGATCCAGGCAGACAGGCGACGGGGGTTTATCGCCCGGAGGTCTCGTTTTTTTGCATGACTTCGAAAGATTCATACAAATGCCCCTCGAAACTTTCCTGCGAGGTTTGGCAGGCGCTAAGGAGCCGACCGAGGCCAACCTCGGAGGCCCTTCGATCGTGTCCCTCGTCCATGCGGCCCAATTGCTGGACAGAAGGGCGTTCCGCGTAGCTTTCTATGGCCACAGGGGACGCGATGCCGATGGCGAGAAAATCGCCGGTATTTTATCACATGTCCCCGTCGATGCCTCACGGTATATGACCATGGAAGGAAGGACCCCTTTCACGATCGTCCTTTCCGACCCACAATATAACGCCGGACAGGGAGAGCGCATATTCATCAACAACATAGGCACGGAACTCGAATTCGGCCCTGAATCGATCGACGACTCCTTCTTCGAAGCGGAGATTGTCGCATTCGGGGGCACGGCACTCGTGCCGCGCATCCATGATTCGCTTCGTAAACTGGCGTCGCGCGCCCGAAGGGAAGGCGCCATCGTCGTCGTCAATACCGTCTACGATTTCAGGAATCAGTCCAGGAATCCCCGCCTGAGGTGGCCGCTCGGCGACAGCGATGAAACCTACGCGAACATCGATCTCCTCGTAACGGACAAGGAAGAGGCGCTCCGTCTGAGCGGAAAGACCAGTGTCCCGAAGGCGCTTGCCTTTTTCAGAACTCTTGGAACAGGCGCCGCGGTCATCACCGACGGGATCAATGATGTCTCATTCTATTCGAACGGGGATCTGTTTCAGAAAATGACGCTCGGGACCTTACCCATCTCAGCCGCCGTGATGAACGACCTTTCCCGGAAGTCGGGGGACAGAGGGGACACAACGGGCTGTGGCGACAATTTCATAGGCGGGCTCATCGCTTCGCTCGCGGAGCAGGTATGCGGCGGAACCCGGCGGGGAAGATTCGATTTTATCGATGCCTTGATCTTGGCCATCGCGTCGGGCGGTTTCGCGCGCTTCTATGTCGGGGGCACATTCCTAGAATCCTGCCCGGGAGAAAAACGTAAAAACGTCGACTATTATACTGGTCTTTATAAGCGGCAGCTTGAATGCTCGGGAAAACTCAAGGTCCCCAGCGGCCAACTAACGGTTCGGGAGCGATAAATGGATACGCTCGTCCAATTCGGAGCCGGAAACATAGGCCGTTCCCTCATGGGACAGCTTTTTTCCCGAAGCGGCTACAAGGTGATCTTCGTGGATATAAATAAAAGGCTTGTAACCGCGTTGAACGACAAACACACCTATCGCGTCATCGTCAAACGCGGCAACGGGCCATCACGGACAATGGTCATCGAGAATGTCTGGGCCATTTCCGCGGACGATATCGAAGCTCTGTCCATGGCGATCGCCGAAGCTTCCTATATCGGTACAAGCGTTGGCAAGAGCTACATCTCCTCGATCCTCCCCTCTCTGGCAAGGGGAATCGAGTTGCGAGAGAGACTTCACCCCGGAAGGACGCTCGACATCATAATCGCGGAAAACATGAGCGGCGGCGCTCAATTTATGAGGAAAGGGCTCGTCCCCCGGCTTTCGGCAGGGTTCCCCATCGATTCGCGGATCGGCTTCGTGGAGACAGCCATAGGCAAGATGGTCCCGTTCATGAAAGCTAAGGACGTCGCCAAAGATCCCCTTCAGGTTTTCACCGAAGCCTACAATGAGCTCATCGTCGACGGCCGAGGCTTCAAAGGCGCCTTGCCGGCCATAGAGGACTTGAAGCCGGTCGGGAACATACAAGCATTCGTGGACCGGAAGCTTTTCATCCATAGCCTAGGACATGCCGCGATCTCATACCTCGGCTGGAAGTCCGATCACGGGCTTGCGTACATATGGGAAGCGCTCGCGCTTCCGGAAGTGAGAACTTCGGTCGAGGCCGCGATGCGAGAATCCGCGCTCGCCCTGTCGCTGGAATATCCGGAAGACCTGCCCCTAGGGGAACTTGAGGAATATTGCGCGGACCTTCTTTCGCGATTAGAAAACCAACCGCTCGGCGACACGATCCAACGGGTCGGACGTGATCTCTACAGGAAGCTGGCGAAGGACGACAGGCTCGTTGGGGCCATTCTCCTCGCCGCCAGGCGAGGTGTCCCTTACGACAATATCGCGAGGATAATCTACGCGGCGATCGACTTCGCCGCGGCCGACGAATGCGGCCGTATGCTGCCGTCCGACAGGGAGTTCCTTTCCAAAGAGACTCCGAAAGGGCTTCTGCACGTACTCACTTCGGTATCGAATCTCTCGCTCGATATCCCTCTGGAAAGGTCTATAATCGAACGTGTCATGAAACAGAATGGGGATTCCCATGCGAAAGACTAAAAGCCTTAGATCTGAACTTCTGATCAGCTTCATCGTCGTCGAATTGGTATCCCTCCTCCTCGTGGGAGGCATCTCCTACCTGTGGATAGAAGACCTCCTGAATCGCAGGATAAGCGAATCGACCGTTGAAACCCTGAAGCAGATCGACCGGAATATTTCCGCCCTCTTTGGCGATATCGATGATATTTCCCTCTATACGATATCCAACCGATATGTAAGAACTTTCCTGAAACTGAACAAAGACGAAGAGAAAAAAGTGGCGCAGACGCTGATTAATATCAACGAGGAATATGCCAATCTCATGAATTCAAAGAACTATGTCACTTCGGTGAATATAGTCGGCGACAACGGATTGACCTATGAGACCGCCGTACCGAAATACGCGTCCTCCACCAAGGAGATGATCAAGTACACCGATCACCTCCCGGGCGACGGGAGCTTTGTGATCACGCCCACCTATGTAAAGCAGTACCAAAATCTGGGACTCAGATATATCATTTCCTTCTGCCGGCAGATAAATGACATCAACAACCTCAACAAGAGACTGGGTTTGCTGAGCATCGACATCAGCGAGAAAAGACTCAGCGAAATATACAGCGATGTACAACTGGGGAACACAGGATTCATCTTCATCGTGAACCGGGAAGGAACCATTGTCTCGCACCCGAGGAAAGATGAATTATGCAAATACGTGGGCGATCAGCCCTACTTCCAGGAAGTTTTCAAAAAAGGCAAGGGTTACAGCCGCCTCAGGATAGATGGGAAGGACATGCTGGTCACCTTTTATTGTTCACCCCGATACAATCTCGCCTTTATCGGCATGGTGCCCTTCGCCGAATTGATGCAGGAGACGGTTTCGATACGCAACGTACTCGCTTTTATGGCGCTCATCGTTTCGGTTTTCGCGTTCTTTGTCTTCTTCAGAATCGCGAAAGGCATCACCAATCCCATCAATCTGATAATCGAGCGCATGAAAAAGGTGGAAAACGGCGACATGAACGTCGTCGTGGATATCCAGAGAAACGATGAGATAGGCTTGCTCGGGAAGAATTTCAACAACATGATCAAGCGCCTCAAGTATCTCATTGAGGAAGTATACAAGGCACAGATCAAGAACAAGGAAGCGGAACTGCGGGCCCTGCAGGCCCAGATAAACCCGCATTTCCTCTACAATACACTCGATGTCATCTACTGGACTTCCCGCCTCGAGAAGGCGGAGAAAACAGGCTCCCTCGTCACCGCGCTCGCCAAGCTCTTCAGGCTGGGACTCAACAATGGCAACGAAATCACGACGATCGAGAAGGAAGTGGAGCATCTCAAGAGTTATCTGGCCATCCAGAAAGTACGTTATGACCAGGAACCCAAGATTATCCTCGATGTGGATATGTCCATTTTCGAATATAAGACCATAAAACTGATTCTTCAGCCTGTCGTGGAGAACGCGCTGATCCATGGCATTGCCGACCTGGGAGAGGAAAGCATCGTCGAAGTCACGGGACGGGAACAGGATGGCGATATCGTCTTTACCATCCTCGACAACGGCGTCGGCATGAGCAATGAAAAGATAGCGTCCATATTCCTGAACGACAGCAGCGCAAAAAAAGGCTATGGAATCAAGAATGTGCATGAAAGGATAAAGCTCCTGTTTGGCGAAAAGTACGGAATGACAATTGCCAGCAAAGAAGGCGAAGGCACCAAGGTGGAGATACGAATCCCCAAAACAATGAATATCGACGATGGAGGTATCGATGATAAAGATACTGGTCGTTGATGACGAAAAAATGATCCGCGAGGGCATCGTGATGACAATGCCCTGGAATGAGATGGGCATGGAAGTCATCGGTTCGGCGGGCGATGGCCTGAAGGCCCTCGAGATGATCAGGGAATTCAAGCCTCACATTGTCCTCACCGATATCCGGATGCCAAAGATGGATGGCATCGAGTTGCTCAGGGCCGGCAAGGCGCTGATCCCTTCGACGCGCTTCGTGATATTGAGCGGCTATGATGATTTTGCTTATGCTCAGCAGGCGCTAAAGTATGGAGCAGCCGATTATCTCCTCAAACCTTTATCGGAAGATGAGCTGAAAAAAATCCTCACAAAGCTTAAAAGAGATCTGGAAAATGAGATAAACAGCTGTTTCCAGCAGAACACCACAAGAAAGCTCATAGAAAAAGAACTCGAGCAATTCTATCTGGCGGTCAGGATCGGCGACAAGCAGAATGCGCTGCTCCGCCTTGGCGACATGTTCAGAAACCGGGCTTTTGACATGCCGACACTGGAGCAGTACAGGGAAATCATCATCGAGATAATGTACTCTTTGCTGAATATTTCCGGCAAAGCCCCCTTCAATCTGAGCGAGAAGGTTCTGCTGGATCGCCTGGCTCTGGAAGATCTGCTGGTCGGCTATACGAACGTGGCGGAACTTAAGGATTGGATGTATCGCTTTGTTGAAAACTTGATGGACAGGCTTCGCGAACACAGGGAAGGCAATTACCAGCCCATGATCAAGAAGGCGCTTGAATTCGTGGAAGCCCGCTTCGACGAGGATATCTCAATAGAGGAAGTGGCAAGCTCCATTTTCTTAAGCCCCAATTACTTCAGCCACATTTTCAAGAAGGCCAGGGGAGAATGCTTTACGGACTATCTCAACCGCGTGAGGATAGAAGAGGCGAAAAAGATACTGTCAGAAGGAGCTTATAAGGTCTATGAAGTCGCCGAGATGGTCGGCTATCACGACTATAAGTATTTTTCGAGCGTCTTCAAGAAATATGTCGGAGTGCCCCCGATTCGTTTCAAGGGCGACTCTGATCAGGAATGATCAGAGTCCGTTGTTTTTGATGAGTTCCCTGTACCAGTAGGCACTCGATTTCATCTTCCGTTCTAGCGTCCGCTAATCGACATGGACGATGCCGAATCGTTTGCTGTAACCGAAAGCCCACTCGAAGTTGTCGAGGAAAGACCAGAGGTAGTAGCCATCGAGATTCACGCCGTCCTCGATGCAGCGGGCCATCTGCTCCACGTGTCCAGAGAGATAAACGATACGGTCGCGATCGTCGATGGAGCCGTCGGGCCGGGGCAGATCGTCGAAGGCGGCCCCATTCTCGGTTATATACAGGTGAGGATTGTCATATCGTTCCTTGATATCCATCAGCAGATGATGGAGTCCCTCAGGATAGATCTCCCAATTCATGCCTGTGTACTTCGAACCAATGGGCTTTACCTCGGTGTAACCCAGGATGTCGTGGCTGTCCGCCGCCGCTATCACTTTCCTGAAATAGTAGTTTACGCCCAGAAAGTCCGATCGATTGGCAGCGATGCATTCCATATCCCCCTCGGCGATGACGGGAACGCCCAGCTTCTCTTTGAAAATGCCGAAGAGCTTTTCCGGATATTTCCCTGTAAGGACTGGATCCAGAAACCAGCGGTTGTGGAATTCATCCACCAATTTCGCGGCTTCCTTGTCTGCCTGGGAATCCGTCGCGGGATACATCGGGTACAGGTTCAGGGCCATGCCGATTTTGCCGCCCTGGCCGGCCGGGACGATTTCCCTGTACCGCTCCACGGCCTTGGCGTGGGACAGAATGAGGTAGTGAGAAACCTGCACCGCTTTCGATAGATCGGTCTCTCCCGGAGCGTGTCTCCCGGCATAATGCCCGGCATAGGCGACGACCCAGGGTTCGTTATGGGTTATCCACAGTTTGACTCTGTCGCCGAAGGTCTCGAAGGCAAAAGTCGCATAGTCCACGAAACGACTCACCGTATCGCGGTTCATCCAGCCGCCTGAGTCCTGGAGGCCCTGCGGAAGATCCCAGTGATACAGAGTCGCCATGGGAGCGATGTCGTTTTCGAGGAGTTTGTCGATGAGCCTGTTGTAGAAATCCACGCCTTTCCGGTTGACCTTGCCCTTGCCGCTGGGGAATATCCTCGACCAGGAAATGGAAAATCGATAGGACGCAAGGCCGATATCGCGCATAAGCCCGACATCGTCCGCATAGCGATGATAGTGGTCGGTCGAGACATCGCCGTTCTGGCCTTGATATATCTTCCCGGGGAGGGCGCAGAAGGTATCCCAGATCGATTGACCGCGCCCGTCTTCATGCGCCGCTCCTTCCACCTGATACGCGGCTGTCGCCGTGCCCCACACAAAGTCTTTTGGAAATTCAATCATTTTTCACTTCCTTTGGTGGCGCGGACTTTCGGAACGATGTCGCGATAATGTGATCCAGCAACTCGCTGAGAGGCACCGTGGCCAGGCCGATGGAGGTGTCGCAGCAACCATAGTAAATCCAAAGGATATCGTTAACCACCACGGCGCCGGTCGGGAAGATGACATTGGGTATGAAAGCGCCGAACTTTTCATAGTAGGCTTCGGGTTCCATGATGAAATCAGCTGCCCTGGCGATCACTTTCCCCGGGTTTCCAAGGTCGAGGAGCAGGGCGCCCATGCGGTAGATCACCCGGCGCGTGGCGGGATTGGTGTTTTCAACGCCGTGGTAGAGCACGAGCCAGCCTTTGTCGGTGCGGATGGGCGGCGTCGAACCGCCGATTCGGTTGTCCTCCCACGCGAATTCAGGCTGGATGAGGACATTAGGATCGCTCCAGTTCTTCAGATCGTCGGAATACGAGATGCGGATAGAGGGATGCTCCTCGCTATGTCCCGTGGACAGATCGACATAGCCGATGGGTCTTCTGAGGAGAGCGAATTTGCCGTTTATCTTTTCGGGGAATAGGATGACATCGCGGTCGTCCACTTCGGCGGGGGTGGCCCAGCCACTGAACTCCCAATGCAACATATCTTTAGAAATGGCGATGCCCGAACGCGTCTGGTTTTTGTCCGTGGAAGGGTCGAAACCGGGGAAGTCGCCCTGCGAAGCGTCGGGAGCGCCGAGACCGGTCGGGAATATATTCCAGGCGAAACGCCTGAAGGCGAAGGTCATGTAATAGGTATCGCCGATCTTGACCACGCGCGGGTCCTGGACGCTGCCATATTTGTAGCCGACCATCTCGGGGCTGAATACGGGCTTGTCCGACATATGCGTGAAATGCACGCCGTCATCGCTCTTAAGAAGGCCGACATAGCAGTGGTGCGGCCGCATCGAGCCGGCGGTCCGCTCGAAGAGGTAGAATTTCCCATTTTCATACATCACCGCGGGATTGTAGGCATTGCTCATTCTCCAATCCCATTTGCCGGGCCAGATTATCGGATTTTCGGAACAACGCGTTATATTCAATGCCATATTCAAGACTCCTTGCCTGACTGCGGATACCGGCGGGCTTCAACTCTTCACGGCTCCGTCAGTCATGCCATTGATGATTTGATCCTGGAGAATCACGTACGTGATCATGAGCGGAAGCGAGGCGATCACCATGGCGGCCATCAGCTGGGAGTAATTCGTGCTGTACGCGCCGATGAAATTATAGAGTCCCAGAGGCAAGGTCTTCTTCGAATCCTTCGAGATGAAGATCAGTGCCAGGGAGAACTCCTTCCAGTTGGTGAGAAAATTCAATAACGAGACGGTGGCGATGGCCGGAGAGGTCATCGGAAAGATGATCTGGGCGAAAATACGTTTCATCGAAGCGCCGTCAAGCACAGCCGCCTCGATTATGGAATCGGGCAACGATCGGATGAAGCTTTCCAGGATGAAAATGGACATTGGCAGGCAGAAAGCCGTATACGAGAGGATCATGGACGAAAGCTTGTCCAGGAGACCGAGCGTTTTCATCTGCAGGAAAAGGGGAACCAGGACGGTCTGCATGGGAATCAGCATCCCGACGATGAACATGGAGTAGACGAATCCGCGCATCCTAAACTTGAACTTGGAGAGAATGAAGGCGGCTAAGGCCGAAACAATGGTCGTGAGGATGATGGCGGCCGCCGATACGATGACGCTGTTCAGAAAATACACACCCATCTTGGCCGTCTTCCATGCCTTGACGTAATTTTCGAAATGAAGCCGTACGGGCAGGGAGAAGGTGTCCATCATCACTTCCTGGTTGCTCTTCAGCGATGTGTAGAACATCCAGATGACGGGGAAAAGGGTCATGAATCCGAAGGCGATGAGGAACAGATATTTCAGCGCTTTCCTTACGGCGTTCCCGACCTTGTCGGGTGTGAGCCGCGAATATTCTTCGTTGTTCTTCTGCCTTTTCATGCTCGTCTCCTACAGATCGGCGGACTTGCGCGTCATCAGCAAGCGACTGCCTATGATCAACACGAAGCTGAGCACGAAAATGACGAGGGAAACCGCGCTTCCATAGCCATATTTGTAGATTTCGAAGGTTTTATTGTACATGTAGATAGCCATAAGATCCGTGGCATGGGCGGGACCTCCTTGTGTCATCGTAAAAACGAGGTCGAAGGTTTTCATGCCTCCGGCGATGCAGAGCACGACGCATGCCGTAATGCTGCCCCAGATCATCGGCAAGGTGATCCCGAACAATTTCGCAAGACCGCTGGCTCCATCGAGTTCGGCCGACTCGAAGACTTCCTTCGGTATATTCTGAAGCGCCGCCATAAGGATGATCATGTAGAGCCCAAAGAATTGCCAGATGATGACGAATCCTATGGAGTAGAGCGCCAAGCCAGGCTCGCCGAGCCAATTATGCTCAAGGGAGCTGAGACCGATATTCTTGAGCAGACTGTTGATAATACCGACCTGTGAATTCAATATAGTCGACCAGAGCAGGCCCACGACGACCGTTGAAAGGATCATCGGCATGAAAAAGATGAACCTGAAAAATTTGGCGCCCTTGAACTTGCCGTTCAGCAACACCGCGAGCGCGAGCCCGAGCGGAATTTGTCCAAAAACCGAGATGATGACAATGAAAATATTGTTGCGGAAAGCGTGCCAGAAAACTTTGTCGCTTAATACTGCCTTGAAATTGGCCAAGCCGACATAGATGGGCGCGCTGAGGCCGTTCCAGTCATAAAAACCGTAGAAAAAGGAACGAACTATCGGATATACGACAAAAAAGATAAAAAGCGCAAGCGCGGGGAAGAGTCCGAGGAATATGTACTTTTTATTCCGCAAAAGAAAATCCATACGACAGCCCTTGTATGAGCAAGAAGACATCCCGGAATTCTCCGGAATGTCTTCTTGCCCGGTTGGATCAGGGAATAGGCGGTAAGGCGCGAACTTTGCGTCCGCGCCTGTTTGCTATCTATTCATTCCTATTTTAAAGCAGCCTGCATCTGGTTCGCAACGTCGATCGGCTTCGCCTGCCCGATCATGATGGCCTGGAGACCTTCGTTGATGATGGAAGCGAGTTCGGAATTGAGGGCCGAATCGTAGACCGTGATGAGGGGATGCTCCTCGATGAGCGTCAGCATCTTGGCATAAAGCGGATTGACGGTCTTCCGGTCGATGGGGATGCTCTTGAATGAGATGGGGATATAATACTTCGGGAAGAGCTTCTGGGACTCTTCGCCAGAAAGGAACATGGATGGCGACACCCGTGCTGGATACGCCGCTCATGACATTGGGATCGCCCTTTCCGCCGAAATCGGGGAAGACGGCGAGTTCAGTGTTGGCTTGGACATCATCGGGAGCGTTGGCGATCATATCGGAGAAAGCCCACGCTCCGTCGATCATCATCGCCGCTTCTCCCTTGTAGTAGTAGCGGCGCATCTGAACGTTGTCGATCGTGTTGTAGTCTTTATTGAAGGCACCGAGAGCGTTCAGCTCTTTCATTATGTTGAGCGCCTGGATAAAGGACGCATCGGTGAACTTGGCGCCGTTCTTCTTGGCCAGAACATCGGTGAGCCACTGCGATCCGGTCACTCGGTCGGCCAGGCAGCTGAAAATCGTGGACTGGGCAGGCCACAGAGGCTTATTCCCATACGCGATGGGGATGACACCGTTCTTGTTAAAGACCTTGATGGCGTCCTTCAATTCGGCATAGGTCTTGGGGTATTGGACGTTGTATTTCGCGAAAATCGCCTTGTTGTAATACACGACGGACGTAAGCGAAACGCCGAGGGCTGCGGAATAGGTCTTGCCTTTGACGGTGAATTCACCGAGAGCCCTGGGGCTGAAGGCGTTTTTCCATGCGGGATTCTTGTCCAGCACATCGTTGATGTCGGCTAGAAGGCCGGCATTGGCAAACTCGATGCACATGGCGTTTGGCCAGATGACGAAAGCATCGGGGAGAGAGCCTGCGGCGGCCATAGTCTTCAGCTTGGTCTGATACTGGTCACGGGGAATCTGCTGCTCGTCGATCAGTATATCGGGATTGGCTTTTGAGAAGGCGGCCAGGCGATCGGCCATGAATTCGGCGCGCTGATCGGCTCCGACATAGGAGTGCCAGAGTGTGAATTTTACCTTCGAGTCCGCGCTTGCGGCGGATCCGAAAATAACCGCGAAAATGCAGAACAACACGAGAGAACGCTTGAACATAGGACCTCCTTTAAAACATGACCTGAAAATTTTAGCAGTAATTCCCGAAAGCGAAACCTTTAATTCTTGGAAAGTATCTAAAATTCTTGGATTCGTAGGGGAGGTATGATTGCACCAGGATATGTCTGAAAACGTCCTTTCTGCTCGCCTTTGCGCCTATCAGTTGATCCAGGGCGAACGCAGGCTCCGTAGGCGGTGCTCTCAATGGGTTTGGCTGGCGGAACGCTCTTGTTTACCACGATGGCGACATTGTCGGCCGGATCGGTCTTGATGAAGAGAGGTGTCAAGGGCATGGGTTCCTCGTGACCGTCGGTATTCATCCTGTCCCCCCGTCTCAGCCGAAAGCTGCTCCCCAACCGAGCGAGAAAGCTATGCCGACCGCGAAGAAGGCCAGACTGAACTTCCAATTCCAGCGCACGGCTATCTCGGAGGCCTTGGCGCCGGTGTAGCGTGAGAGGCTCATGATGATGCCGGCGAAGGGGGAGGTCATGTATGCGGCGGCACCTCCCACGGCCAGACTGAGGGCGATGGTAAGGACAGGCAGCGGTACTCCGGCGCCCATGAGTATCTTGCCGAAAAGCACGAGGGTGATGAAGGGATGAAGCCCGATGATGGAAAGGATGATGATGGTGAGAGGGAGTATTGCCGCCGAGAAGGGTCCCAGCCAGATGGCCGCTCCCTGTATGAAAGGACGGGCGATATTCAGAAGGCCGGAGGATTCGAGTGCCCCGGAGAATATCCCCATGGCCACGAAGAATGGTCCCATGTCCCTCACCTTGAGGATGCCTTCCTCCCAATATTCCCCAGCAGCTTTTCTGATGGCACGCTTATCGCGAAGAAGGATAGTCCAGATCGAGGCGACGAGGATGCCCGAGAGCATTATCCGCGTGTAGGCGGCCCCGATCTTCAGCTTTTCAAGTATGAGGACGAGGGTGACGATAAAAAGGGCAGCGCCAAGCACCTGGGCGAGACCCGAGGGCCCCGAAACAGACCGCCCCGGCGCGGCACTGGCCTTGGTCTGACGCTTCCCGATGCCCTCCCTCAGAACCCCTTTGGGCATTGATTCCAAGAGGAAGGAGATGCCCAGTCCCAAGGCCGCAAGAACGAGGCAGGGGAGGAGGAGAGAGGACCAAGAAACCCCTGTGGCCTGGACGACGAGGTAGAGGTTGATAGCCCCCGGCGCCTAGAGACAAGCGAGGACATAGCCCCGCGAGATGGCTGTCGCGGTGAAACGTCCCGGACTTTCCATACGTGATTGGATGGTCGGTCCGAGGAGGGCCGTCGAGACGGGGATGGCTCCGAGCATGAGGAAGCTTGTCAGAACATGGGTTATAAGGGTGGAAAAAACGTAGAGAGCCCAATTCGAAGACATCCGCTGTTCGGCCCAGGTCTTGATAGCATCATCGCAGTGTCCCATGGCCACGGGGATCGTGAACACTTGCATAGCCACCATGATGGCCACGGTATTGGTCATCGAAATGAAGGCCGATATCCAGGCGGCGACAGGTTGGCGGGTGAAAAAGAGAAGTCCGATGCCTGCGGCCGTGAAGATGATGGTCGCCTTCCGGAAGCCTGGTCCCATCAGCCCCAGGCCGGTTACAAGGACAAGGACCGACGCCAATCCCATCGCCGGTTTGCCTGCGGACGGTTCCCGGCGGGCTGGGCCATCGTTCACATAGTCCTCGTCGCGATTACATCCACACCCGAGCCAAGCGCGTCGGCGACGAGGATCTGGCCCCGCCTTACGGGCAGGGCAACCTCGATCCCCGCGAGAATGCTCAGGAGTTCCGGGACTCTCTCCTTGGGAAAGGCCGTCTTCGTTCTCACCGGGACGCGGCGCGGCCGGTATAGGCTTGCCTGGTTCCGGTCCCCGGCCTTCGGGCCCGCATTTGCCTTCGGAACGGCAATGCTGCAGGTCGTCGTGACGACCCGCTTGGGCGAGAGAAGTTCCTCCCGCGCGTAGGCTTCGCCCTGGGCGCAACGGTTGCCCGTGATGGCGATCTCCGATGCCGAAAGCCGCTGGATCGACAGATGGCAGCCCATGGGGCAAGTGATGCAGATCATCTCTTCCATGCTCTTTCTCCCAAAAGGCGCCTTTCAGCGCAAGGACACTTCGACCGTCGAATCCTGACCTATGCCCGAAAAGTCCTTGGGACCAAGGCTCAAGGATAGCATCTCGGAGGGCTGGATGTGGGCTTTCTTCTGGCTCCTCACCACCCTGCCGTCGATTTTCACCTCGAGTATGGCATCGTTTTTGACGACGAGGCTCCTTAAGTACAGCTTGTTGTCGCGCGCAGGCTCCACCCTCCCCGGCACGAGATAACGCACGTTCGGTCCTGTCTTGAGCCTCAACTCGTGCGCCGGTCCTGCGCCAGAAAGCCAGTCGGCGGCAAATCCGCCCGCGGCCTTGGCCTCCTCTACCACAAAGTCGACTAAGTCGTGGACATGGAGGACGTTGCTGCAGGCGAAGATCCCGGGGACGTTCGTCATCAGCCTCGAGTCTACCCAGGGTCCGTTCGTGGCAGGGTTGATCTCGATCCCGGCGTTGCGGGAGAGTTCGTTCTCGGGGACGAGACCCACCGAGAGCAGGATAGTATCGCAGGGAATCCTGAAGCTCTTGCCGAACATGAGGGCTCCGTTCTCGATCGGCGTGATCTCGACGCCCTCCACCCTGTCCTTGCCATAGATCTCCGTGGTGAGGTGGGAGAGGTAGAGGGGAATGCCGAAATCCTTAAGGCATTGGACGATGTTGCGCGTAAGCCCGCTCGGATAGGGCAGGATCTCGACCACGGCGTGGACCTTGCAGCCCGACCAGGAGAGGCGCCTGGCCATGATGAGGCCTATGTCGCCCGAGCCGATGATGACGACTTCCTTGCCCGGGATATAACCGTCGATGTTCACCAGGCGCTGGGCGAGTCCCGCGGTGAACACACCCGCAGGCCGCGTGCCGGGGATGCGGATCTTGCCCCTGTTGCGCTCTCTGCAACCCATAGCCAGGATGACGGCCCTCGCCTCTATCCGCGCCACGCCGACTTGTGGCGAAACACAATAGACCGCGTGCCTGTCGCCTTCCTTGCGGATTTCAAGGACGGTCGCCCCGCAGAGCGCCTCGACCTCGGCCTTCGGAAGCCGCTCCTCGACCCGCTGGGCGAACTCTGGGCCCGTCAACTCCTCATTGAACTCGATTAGGCCGAAGCCGTTGTGGATGCATTGCATGAGGATGCCGCCCAGGCCTTCCTCCCGTTCCACGATCACGGAGGAGAGACCTTTCTCCGCGAGCCGTGCCGCCGCGGTCATGCCCGCCGCCCCGCCCCCGATGACGACGGCGTCCCTTTTCAGCTGTTTCATAGTTCGCGCCCTGGAGGACCTTCGAGGCCCCGCCGCGCTTGGTCACCTCGTCCCAACCCATGCCTGTCTCCCGCATCAGGATTTTTATGATTTTATACGCACAGAAGCCGCCCTGGCAGCGGCCCATCTGGGCCCTTGTCACGTACTTTATCCCGTCGAGCGTCCGGTGGCCCGACCGAATCGCCTGGACGATCTCGGCCTCGCTCACCCGTTCACAGCGGCAAATGATTTCGCCGTACGCAAAATCATTTGCCGAAGTTTCGTCCAGCTCGAAGAGCGAAAGGTCCCGCGCGCGCTTGACCTTGTCTACGAGGGGGTCCCAGTCCGGCTTTTCCACCAGACGGAGCCCGTTCTTCTTAAGGAGGTCCTTGACGTATTCACCGATCGCCGGGCTGGCGGTCAGGCCCGGGGACTGGATGGCGGCCACCTGGACGAAGCGGGGGGCCTTGGCCGACAGGCCGATGTAGAAATCGTCGCCGTAGGCTGGCCTGAGGCCCGCGAAGCTCGTGATGACATCGGTCTCTGAAATGGCAGGTATCATCGTTCGGGCGCTCGATAGAATCTTCTCCAGCTTGATGCGAGTCGTTGAGAAATCCTCCTTGTCGTCGACATCGGTGGCCGTAGGGCCGATGAGGACCGTGCCCTCGACCGTGGGGATGACGAGCATGCCCTTGGAGACGGCCGTAGGCACGGGAAAGACCACTCGTTTAGGCCTGGCCTTGGCGCTCTTGTCCAGGAGATAGTACTCGCCCTTGCGGGGTCGGATCGTGAACTCCTCTGCCCCGAAGGCCGCCGACACCTCGTCGGCATGGAGACCGGCCGAGTTGACTACATAGCGCGCCGATATCGTCCGTCCGTCCGAGGCATCGATCAGCCAGGCGTCGTCCTCGCGCCGGGCCGACGAAACCTTGAATTCGGTGAGGAGCCTGACGCCGTTCTTCATCGCCGACTCCACCAGGGAGAAGACGAAGCGATACGGCTCGACGATGCCGCCTGAGGGGGCGTAGAGGCCGCCCACCGTATCAGGGCTCAAGGAAGGCTCGAGCTCGAGCATGCGTTCCCGCGAGCACATCTCGATGCCGATGACGCCATTCTACACCCTGGATGTAGAGCTGCTCGATGGCCCGTATCTCGTCCTCGTGGAGGGCGACCACGACGATGCCGCAGCGCTCGAAGGGGAAATCCAGCTCGCCGTGGAGCTTTTCGAACATTAGGGCGCCCTGCCTTCGCCAGTCGCCTGCTACAGCTTCGATGAAACGGGCAGAACGATTTCCGATTCCGTTTCAGGTGCCAAGTTCGCCCTGCAAGGTTCAGTAGCCTTGACCCCGGGCGGAGTATCAGGGAACTACCTTGCCATCGCCCAAAAGGATGACGGATACTGCTCGCTCGGCACTGCCTACGGCTTCACGGGAGACTTCAGTTTTTCCCTGTGGCTTCGGACCGCGCCGCGCTACAGCCCGACCGAATCGATCATCCTGGACCGTCATTCTACCGACGGATCCTGGAACGGGTATTTCCTCTTCGTCAACACGGCCTGGGGATACGGCAGTCCGAATAAAGTAACTTTTTACTATACGAATGGAACCGTAATTTCCAAAACCTCGATCAATGACGGAAAATGGCACCAGGTTGGCATCGTCTACCATAAAAACGCTGGCGTCGAACTCTACGTCGACGGAAATCTCGAAACGAAAGGACCCCCGCCGCCCATTCCCATGGATACACGCGCTAATGTCAACTTTGTCCTCGGCAGCATGACCTGGGATAAGCCGCACGGCAACCTCGGCGGAGACCTCGACGAGTTGCTGCTCTTCGATCAGGCGCTCGGCCCGGCCGACATGGCCTACCTCGCGGCCAATCCCCAAAACCCCGGTTCGCAGGAAGGCGGACCAGCCATCCCCTCGGGCGGACAGATGAAGATTCTCATGAAGGACGGACGGGTCATCTCCGTTCCCACCGCCGATATTCTGCGGATCGAATTCGGGAATTGACGTTACCCCTAGACTCGGTATTTCTTCGTAAGTCCCACTAGGAAGTTGCGCAGGAACTGATCGCCGCAGGGGCGGAAGTTATCCTGACCTTTTTTCCTGAACAGGGCGTTGATTTCGGACTTGGAGACTTCGACATCAGCCAATTTCAGTATGGCCACGATATCATCGTCGCGCAGTTCGAGCGCTATGCGGATGGCCTTGAGCACGTCATTGTTCGAAGGATTAGCCGACCATGCCGGCTTTGGGGCTGAAGCGCCTTCTTTCCGGCCCCTCCTCGTCGTCACCAGGCCCTCGAGAAAAGCGCCCAGGGTCGGGCCGTCGCATTCGCGAAAACCCTCCTCGCCTTCCCTGAGGAAAAGAAGGCGAATCTCTTCCGCTGACATAGGTTTGCCCGCGAGCGCGAATATCTCGACCAGCTTCAGGTCGGTTATGTTGAGCGCATAGCGCAGACGGATCAGGATATCGTTGTTGATCATACCAGGTATCATCGATTGAATGGCGGGGCATGGTCAACATCAGGCAGGGTCAACTCATCGGCGATCATTTCGGATTGTCTGAGAACGGTTTCGGTGGCGAGTTTCTGTATGTCGGGCGGATAGCCATACTGGCGCAGCACACACTTGACGATGCCTTCGTACATGATGAAGACTTTCCGCGCCACCGCTCGCCGTATGGAATCCGAAGCGTGAAGGATGCTATCGTACACATCATGATATCGATATCGAATATGACTGCCGCCCAGGCCCGCGCACTCCGTTTCGTCCTGATGGACATAGACGACACTCTGACGACCGAGGGAAAACTCCCCGCCGAAAGCTACGCCGCCCTCTGGAAGCTCCATGAGGCAGGTCTCGTGATCGTGCCGATAACGGGCCGGCCGGCGGGCTGGTGCGACCTCATCGCGCGCGAGTGGCCCGTGGACGGGGTCGTGGGGGAGAACGGGGCATTCGTCTTTTGGGAGGAACCAAAGGGGCGCCACCTTAAGTCCCTGACCAACCCGTCGGCCGTCCGCAACGACGCGCCGGAGCTCACCCGGGTTCTCGAGCGCGCGCTTGTCGAGATTCCCGGCTGCCGGCCGGCTTGTGACCAGTTCGCCCGTCTCTACGATATAGCCATCGACTTCGCCGAAGAGGAACCTAGATTGCCGCTTTCCGACGCGCTCAGGATAAAGAAAATCTGCGATGATGAAGGTGTCAGAGCCAAGGTCAGTTCGATCCATGTCAACGCCTGGATGGGGAACTACGACAAGTTGTCGATGGCCATCACCTGGCTTGCCGCCCGATTCGGCTATAGCGATGAGCGCGACAGGAATTCCGTGATCTTTGTCGGCGACTCGCCCAACGATGAGCCCATGTTCGCCCATTTTCCCATGGCCTGCGGCGTCGCCAACGTGCGCCGCTACGAATCGATGATCATGCATATGCCGGCTTTCGCGGCTTCGCGGGAAGGCGGGCTGGGTTTCGCCGAGATAGCCGAGACCATCCTGTCCTTACGCGGATGCGAGCACGGGAACGGGGCACACGATACGCAAAGAGAAAGAACATGAAAGTAACGGTCCTTGTCGAGAACACTTCCGGCCGGCCCGACCTGCGCGCCGAACATGGGCTGTCGTTCTGCATCGAGGCCAGCGGGAGAAAAATCCTGCTGGACACCGGACAAAAGGATCTTTTTATTGAGAACGCCGCCAAGCTCGGTTGCGACCTCGCCTCGGTGGATTACGTCATCCTCTCCCACGGCCACGGAGATCACTCGGGCGGCCTTCCCGCCTTCAGGGCGATCAACCCGAAGGCACTCGTCTACATGGCACGATCGGCGACAGAGCGCCGCTATGTGCGGAAATTCGGCATCTTCCAAATCAATGTGGGTATGCCGAGGGAATTCGTCAGCGACTCAGGCATCGTCTTTCTGGACGGAGACCTCCACCTTCCGGGGGACATCCACATTCTCACCCCCCTTACGAACGACAAGCCCTACCTGACCGCGGGCGGCAACCTGACGATGCGCCGCGGCCTGCGCTTCGTCCGCGACGACTTTTCCCATGAACTGGTCTTCGTCGCCCGGGAGGGGGAAAGGACTCTCGTCATCTCTTCCTGCTCCCATACTGGCCTGCACAACATCATGGGCAGGGTGGACGCGGCCGGACTCCTCGGTGAGGCGACTACGGTTCTGGCAGGCATGCACCTTTTCGACCCCGTGGGTGGGCGGACCGAAAGGTCAGAAATTCTCGACCGTTTCGCCTGCGACCTCCTTGCCTTCCGTAATGTCACCTACTACGCGGGCCATTGCACCGGCCGGAAAGCTTTCGAGCGCCTGGCGCTGACCATGGGAGACAGAATCAGGCCGATGCAATGTGGAGACGTCCTGGAGGTCTGAGGCCGGCGACCAGGCAGCTCGCTTCTTTTACTCATCGATGCCGCCTATACTTCGGTCATGAGTTTTCATGCAACACGCGCAGTCGCCGCGATGCTTCTCATATTCGCCGTTCCTCTCGCTATGGCGGCCCAGGACTTCTCGGCCTATGGGTTCAGGACTACCGTCGCCGAACTGGAAGAACTCCTCACCTTCCAGCGCTCGGCCCGCCTCGATCCAGCCGCGAAAGTCTTGGCCGACTGGTCGACGCGGCTACAGAAGCTCCAGGTGCGGGAACTGGAGCGGAGCGAGAACCGCTACGCCTATGCCGTGGATCCCGTACGAAACCGCCAGATCATCGCGATACGCGGCACGGCGAACCTCGTGAATGCCCTGCTCGATGTCGAGACCTGGAAGGTTGAAAGTCCAACTCTGGGGATCAGGCTTCATCGGGGATTCGAGACAGCGGCTTCGATCGTGTTCAAGGACGTCGAGCAGTTCCTGGTCAGGGACATGCCTATCGTCGTCTGCGGCCACTCCCTGGGGGCGGCCGAAGCGATCATCGTCGGGATGTTCCTGACCACGGCCGGATACAAGGTCGATAAAATCGTGGCCTCCGGTCCCCCGAAGGTGACCGACGCCGAAGGCTGGAAAGCCTTCAGGGATCTTCCCGTCCTGAGGATCTCCGCAGCCTTCGATCCTGTGCCCTTCCTGCCTCCCTCCAACCTCTACGCGAAGGCCCCTTTCACGCAGGGCGGTCCGCTTTTGATGCTCCTCGACGGTCCCTATTTCACGATAATTCCGTCGACCTTCTACGACGCGATCAGTCCGGCCTTCAAGGAAGTCAAGAAGGCTTCAGCGCATTTCGACGTCGTCGACCACCGGGTCTGGACGTACTGCGAGAGGATCGCTGCAAAGCACGACGCCTTGATCGCCGTGCCTTTCGCGAAGTGGGAGAATTTCGCCAAGCCGAGAAGATAAATAAGTACTGTTACATCAATTAAGAAAGGTTTCTCTTTTCTGCGACGCCTAAAGGAAGCTGTTTCTTGCTTGTTTTGCTTTTTTCTGAGTTGTTCTTGTAGGTATCCCAGGAGATTGTATAGTCCTCCGCCTGGTTACCCCAAGTGACCCAGCCATCCCGTTTGCCGCGGCCGAATAATTCCAAATAAGGTCCCGGACTACAGGCTTCGATTATCTCGTACTGTTCGTCAGGTTTTCTCGAGTGTTCCTGCTTCATTGACCTAATAATATTTACTTGGCTCCGTCCCGGCTGAAGTGTGCGGAGATTCCCCCGAATTCCAAAGAGGATCAATTCGGTTGTATTCCTGAAATAGAACCCGACACCTCGTCCATCCGGCCCTCCGTCTTTTCTCACCTTGTGCCATACGATGTTGGCTTTGTACTCGAATCCCCAGGCTTTCAGGACTTTCAAACCCTCGGGAAGCAAGGCATTCGGCACCCAGAGATAAAGATGGGAAGGACTATCGGCCGCTTCGGCGACGGGAATCGAGCAAATCTCCTCAACGCTGAGCGTGGAGTAGCGGGCGAGTCGTTTATGTTCGGGAGCCACTTTGCCAGTTCGGTTTAGAAATCTCCAAGGAGGATCCGCGAGTATAGTTGAGAATTTTTTCTCATGAACAAACGAGGTAAAATCCTCGCAAACGCCCATTCAATCCTCCTCGAAAAGTTTAGCGGAAATACCGATAGCCAGGATTGGGCATCCAGAACCTCCTCCGCCTTCGATCTTCGGTAACAACTTCGACAGATGCGTCGTTGAATTTCCATACGAAGGCCCCTTCCCCATCTGATCAAAAATCGTCTGCAATTCGTCGCACCTTGTCAGAATTATACCTATGCTGATCGCTCGCAAATCAAACAGTAACCTAAAGTTATCCAAATCACGATCATAAAAGGGATCTTTATTGTTCCACTCCAGTTCCAAAGCTATCCTATTCTTGTAACTGTCAACTTTATGTGTCGGACTGTCTATCCGGTGGTCGTCGACAATCATCGAGGTCAAAAACTTCTTCTCGACCCACCCTTTTTTCGACATAAATTCATCAACCCAAATCGCTATTGGTGACTTTCTCCCCCCAGGAACCGCCACCCAAGATTTTTTCAATCTAAAAGCTCGGAGCAATTCAAGCAAATCGGCCCATTCATCAGGAAAATCATTTTTTAAGATTGCAATTGAATGTTTCCATTCGTGGAACTCGTACAGGTCGAGAATATCTTGCGGGAAATCAGTAAGCGGCATTTTTCTCTCCCATCCGATTGTACATGGAGAATCTATATAAATACAACGTAAAAAGAGCAGGCCAATGATTCAACCTCAGCTTCCCCTTTCCGAAGGAACGAGAAGGGCGGGGAGCCTGACCGCGGCGATGATGCGCGCGGCCGCGCTTTCGGCCCAGAAGGCGCGAGTGCCAGCCCGGCCGTGGGTGCCCAGGACGATGAGGTCGGAAGCGCGTTCCCTGGCGAGGCGGGCGATTTGGCGGGCCGGGTCGCCGCTTCGGCGTATGACATCGGCCGCGATTCCGGCCGCGGCGAGCTGTTCGGCCTTTTCACCCAGGTAGGCGTCAATTGTCGCCTCGGAGAGACGCAAGGATTCGCGCATCGCCGAAGGCGACAGCAGGCCTACGGCCCGCTGGCCGCCCTTGAGAGTCGATCGGGTGGGGATGACCGAGACGAGGTCGACGGCCGCGCCCGTCGCCGCCGCGAAATCCCGCACGAGGGCGAAGGACTGCTCGTGTTCGGGTTTGCCATCCAGGGCGAGGAGTATCCTGCGGAACGGAAGGACGGGAGGGTTTTGGGCACGGAGAATAAGGACGGGCGACGTCTGATACCGCATGATCCTCTGACCGAGGCTCCCTTCGAAAAGGCGTTCCAGCCCGCCCGAGCCGTGGACGCAGAGGATGACCAGGTCCTGGTAAAGTTCGACGGCATGCTCGGCGAGGCTCTTGGACAGGTCGGTGACTTCGGCCTCGTGGACATGGCGCTCGATCTTGGCCCCGGGGGGAAAAGCCCGGCCGGCCACTTCGTCCAGGTAGTCCCCCGCCTCGCGCCCGCCTGCGAAGTGGCGCTGGCCGTGAACTTCCTTGGGGCCGTCGGCCTCGGGAAGATGGATAAGTGTTACCGTCGAATCGAAGACTGCCCGCAGGGCTTCCGCGGACGCGAGGGCCGTTTCGGCCGATGCCGAGCCGTCGAGAGGGACGAGAATGCGATCGAACATGATCAACCTCCCGCCATGAAGGTGTTGTAGATCAAAAAGAGGTCCAGCGCGATGATCACCACCGAGACTAGAGCCATCGCGACTTTGGTGATGCGCTTGTTGACGAGGTCGCCCATGATCTTCTTGTCGTTGGTGAAAACAATCAGGGGAATGATGGCGAGAGGCAGACAGAAGCTTAATACGACCTGGCTCAGGACGAGGGTCCTGGTGGAGTCCATCCCGAGGAAAATGACGACGAGGGAGGGGACCACGGTGATAAGACGCCGCACCCATATGGGAATATCCTTTTTGATAAAACCCTGGATGATGATCTGGCCGGCCTGGGTGCCTACTGTGGAGGAAGAGAGCCCCGAAGCGAGGAGGGAGACGGCAAATACCGTGCTGGCGGCTGGACCGAGGAGGGGTTCGAGGGTCTTATGTGCCTCCTCGAGGGTGCCGACTCCGCTCATGCCGTGGACGAAGAAGGTGCCGGAGGCGACGATGAGCATGGCCGCGTTGATGAGGCCGGCGACGCCCATGGCCGCGATTACGTCGATGATTTCGAAACGGTAGAGCCGCTTTCTCTGGCTCGGGTCGTGGGGAATCCTGTCCTGGGTGAGGGCCGAGTGGAGAAAGATGGCGTGGGGCATGATGGTAGCCCCGAGGATTCCCACGGCAAGGATCACACTCTCCTTGCCCTGGAAGCTGGGAATCACGGTATGGGGAAGGATATCGCCCCAGACAGGCTTTACCATGATGAGTTCGGCAAGGTAGCAGAGGGAGATGACGCCGACGAAGACGGCGAAGGGGGCGGAAGCCGTAGCGCTGGAGCGCGAGTATGCCGAAGGTACAGAGGGCGGTGAGAAGGCCGGCTGCCCAGAGCGGCATCCCGAAGAGAAGATTGAAGGCCACGGCCGCGCCGAGGAACTCGGCCAGGTCGGTGGCCATAGCCGCCAGTTCCATCATGATCCACAACGCGTAGACGACGGGCTTGGGGAAGCGTTGACCGCAGTGTTCGGCCAAGTTCTTCCCCGTCGCTATTCCCAGCTTGGCCGAGAGGGCTTGAATGAGCATGGCCATGAAGTTGCTGGCGAAAATGACCCAGAGGAGGGTGTAGCCGAACTTGGCTCCCGCCTGGATGTTCGTCGCGAAGTTGCCGGGATCGAGATAGGCGATGCTCGCGATGACGGCCGGACCGAGGAAGGGAAGGATACGCTTGATTCGCGTCCCGAAGCAGCCGCCTGAGCCCTCGAGAGCTTCCTTGGCGCGGTCTACGGTCTTCCGGTCCATCTCCGAAGAAGACATGAAGCCCCCCTTTTAAGCTTATGCCGGCCTTCAGGCCCAGCGCACCAGCCCCGGCACGAAACGCCCGCCCAGGGCTTCATGCTTGGGCAGGATCCGTATAGTACAGCCTATCTGGCCCGTGAGCCTCCCATTGACGACAGCCTTGTAGGTCCAGACCTGGCCTTCGCTCGATTCGGCCTCCATCTCGGTGCGCTCGGGGGATTCGATTTCACCCTTGCTCGAGACGGGGCCGCGGCAGCATTCCACGTGGACTTCCTCAGGCGAAAGGCCGGCTAGATTCACCTTGGCTTCGACATTGATCTTCGTGCCCCGGGCGACGACAGGCGGGGCGTCGTCCTTCATGTCGATGACAGCCACCTGAGGCCAGAGGGACGAAGCCTTGTCGAGATAGGCGGCCAGGGAGCGCGAAGGGGCGTATTTCCCAGCCTCAAGCCTTTCGCCTTCGGCCATGGCCGGCTTGTAATAGCGCCCGTAGTACTCCTCGAGCATCCGGTGGGTCGAGAAATCGCGGCCTATGATTTTGATCGAGGCACGCATCTTGGCTATCCATTCGCGGGGCAGGTTGTCCCTGCCTCGCCGGTAGAAGGTCGGCACGATCTCGCGCTCGAGGAGGTCGTAGAGGGCCTCGCTCTCGATCTTGTCCTGGAGTTCCTCGTCCTGGTATTCCTCGCCCGAGCCGATGGCCCAGCCAATGTCGGTGGAAAAGCCTTCGGCCCACCAGCCGTCGAGGACAGAGCAGTTGAGGACGCCATTCATACCCGCCTTCATGCCCGAAGTGCCGGAAGCCTCGAGGGGCCGGCGCGGGGTGTTGAGCCAGACATCCGAACCCGAGGTTATGTAGCGGGCGATGTTCATATCGTAGTCTTCGAGGAAGACGAGCCGCCCCAGCATCTCGCTCTTGCGCGAGAAGTGGACGAGTTCCCTGATGAGTTCTTTGCCGGGGATGTCGTGGGGGTGGGCCTTGCCCGCGAAGATGATCTGTAGGGGCCTGTCGCTGCTCGAAAGGAGCCGGATGAGCCTGTCGGGGTCGGAGAGAAGGAGGTTGCCGCGCTTGTAGGTAGCGAACCTGCGCGCGAAGGAGATAGTCAGGACCGAAGGCGACAGGGCGTCCCCCGCGGAGAGAAGGGCCGGATCGGAGACGCCCAGACGCTTCATCGAGGAAGACAGCCTGTCGCCGGCGAAGGCGACGAGGCGCTCCCTGCGCCGCTCGTGGGTCCTCCAGAGTTCCTCGTCCGAGACCCTGTCCATGCGGTCCCAGATGTCCTTGGCGCCAGGCTCGTCGTTGAAGCGGGGACCGAGGAAACGGTCAAGGAGGGCGAGCATGTCGTGGCTGATCCAGGTGCGGGGATGGACGCCGTTCGTGACGTGGGCTATCGGTACTTCGGCGACCGGCAGCTGGGGCCAGAGATTCTTCCACATTTCCCTCGAAACCTCACCGTGGAGGGCCGAGACCCCGTTGGCGTAGGCCGAGAGCTTGAGGGCGAAGACGGTCATGCAGAAGCTTTCACCGTAGTCGCCTGGATTCTCCCTCCCCAGGGAGAGAAACTCCACCCAGTCTACCCCATAGCTCCCGATCCAGGAGCGGAAGTACTTCTCCATGAGGTCGATGCCGAAGCGCTCGTTGCCCGCAGGCACGGGGGTGTGCGTCGTGAAGATGTTGGTCGGGGTGAATGCCTGGACGGCCTCCTTGAAGGACAGGCCGTGCTCGGACATGAGGAGCCGGATGCGCTCCAGGGCGAGGAAGGCCGAGTGGCCCTCGTTCATGTGGGTGGCTGCCACCTTGACGCCCAGGACTGACAAGGCTCGGATACCGCCGACGCCGAGGAGGATTTCCTGGCAGATCCGCATCTCCTTGTCGCCGCCGTAGAGGGTGGCCGTTATCAGCCTGTCCTCGGGCGTGTTCTCGGGGATGTTCGTATCGAGGAGGAAGAGACTTGCCCTTCCCACCTTGACCTCCCAGATGGCGGCATGGACGAGGCGTCCGGCAAGGTCCACGGAGATGAGGATGGGCGATCCATCGGAGTCCTCGCAGCGCTCGACCGGCATGTTGTACCAGTCGTTCTCGGGATAGGACTCCTGCTGGAAGCCATCGGCGTTGAGGTACTGCTTGAAGTAGCCCTGTCTGTAGAGGAGGCCGACGCCCACGAGGGGAAGACCAAGATCACTCGAGGTCTTGATGTGGTCGCCCGACAGGATTCCCAAGCCTCCGGAATACGTGGGCAGGGAGACATCAATGCCGAATTCCATGGAGAAATAGGCTGTCACCGGTGCCTTTGGCCCCTTGTACCAGGTTTCTCCCCTTGAGTAGCGATCGAAGCGGCTCTTCAGGTCGGCGAGGGATGCGAGGAAGGAATCGTCCTGCGCCAGCTGGTCGAAACGATCCTGCCTCATCATGCCCAGCATCTTGACAGGGTTCTGGCCGGAAGCGACCCAAGCGTCCTGGTCGATGCGAATGAAGAGGGATATGACGTCGAAATTCCATGACAGCCAGAGATTGCGCGCCAAGGGCTCGAGACCGGCAAGGGCACCTTCGAGCCGGGGTTTTACGGTATGGGTCAGAATCTTCATCGGGGTTCCGCCTCTGCTATTCGGACTTCTTGGCGCCGAAAATATCCTGGATCTTTCCCAGGAAACCACGGGATTTCTCCTCCCGCAGAAAGGGGGCTTCGGGAGCGGGATTCTGAGCCTCGGGCTGCTCGGTCTTGACTTCGCGGGCAGGTGTTCTGGCCGCAGGAGCAGGCCTTCCGGACCGGAAATTCTGCCTGGGCTTTCCGGAGCGCTCTACCGCCTGACCATATTTCTTTCTATAGATGGCCATGCGCTCCTCCATGGACAGGGCGTAGGGGTTGGTTGTCCCGACAACTTCCCTTACATGAACCGCGGCCGCTCGAGGATGATCGTCACGGAAAGGCCGCCGGTCATCGCGCCTGTCCTGCTCCTCACGGCCGTGGCCGCCGCGATTGTCATGGCTGTCGTGGTCTCCGCGATGCTCGCCGCGATCGAAGCTATGGCCGCGTTCGTCCCTGCCGCCCCGCTCGAACCTGTCCCTGCGGCGGGGTTCGGGGAGTTCGACTGCCTTGCCCGCGCTCAAGTCCTCGGGAAGACCTGACTTGTCCACCAGCGGAGCCACGGCGAGCGAGGCGTCGATAAGCCGCTCGATGGCGGGAATACCGTACATATAGCGCTCGCAGACCAGGTTGTAGATGCCGGCTCCGAGCGCATCCCGCTTCAGAAGGTTGAGCCTTTCGAAATAGAACTCGGGTTCGAGGGGGATGTCATAGTTGACCAATGTCGCGAAGCAAGGTGTGGCTATTCCCTTGGCACCTTCGTCCGTGAGGACGAGGACGAAGCTGTCGGCAGGAAAGCGCGATGCCACGGCCGGGCCCGCCTCGGGCGCCCCGACGACCTCGGGCACGACAGCGGAAGTTGCCGCCGCGGCTGCATGTTCGACGCAGGCGTCACCGGCCGGAAGGCCCGTGTCTGAGGGTTCTTCGCGGGGCGGCCTCTTGCCGGTCCAGCCCAAGGCCTTGGCGGCGATCTGGTTCTTCCGCTCGATGTTGAGATTGCCCGCGATGTAGTCCGAGGCGACGCCGTTCATGGTCAGCCGCATCGAAAGCTCGGCTGCCGTGGATTTGAGGTTGCAGAAGACACAGAGATGTCGGTCCTCGACCTTCGACAGGAGGTCCAGGATGAAGCGAATCTTGTCGCCCTCGGCCACGTCCCTGGAGACGGCGGCCATGGTTCCGGCGAAGCCCATGGTCTCGCTAAGCGCTATCTCCTTTGGATCGTCGGCGAAGTCCCAGGCTAAATTCTTCGCTTTAGGCGTGTGCTTGGCCGCGACGACGAGGGTCTTGCGCTCCCACGAGGGGAGGATGTGGCCCTGGATCGTCCTGATCAGTTCGCCCGGCAGTTCGGCCAGCAGATCGGCCTGATCAGCCACGATAAAGCCGAAGCTTCTGGGCTGGAATTCAGGCTCGACTATAGCCTCCGAAAGACTTTCAAGGTCGGCCACGACGAAAGCGGCGCCTGCGCAAAGCGCGCCGGGGCCGTCGAGGAGGACTGGCGCAACCAGCCCTGGCACCGCCGAGAAAAGCCTCGCGGCTTCGGCGTAGAAGGCCGCGGCGGCTTCCTTCTCGGCGCAGAGATAGAGGACTCTCGTCTTTCCCGCTTCTCCGCGTCCCTGTTTCAGCCAATACAGTACAGGGAAGAGGAGTATGGCCGAGCGATCTTTTTGCAGATTGGTTTTCACATAGAGGTTTTCGTTCTGCTCGAAGAGGCCGGAAAGAAGTTTGTCATAAAAGACAGATCGGTAGCTGTCGTCAGCGCCTGCCCCGGCGAACAGGGCCGGGTCGATGAAAAATCGTAAAAGGTTCATATATGATCCTATAAGCTATACTATTGTCGCCCGAAAAGCCGGGATGACCACTGTTTCGTCGTTGAAGGGCGAATGATATCCCAAACGGGGAAGAAAGTGAAGGTGTGGGTGTGGGTGTGGGTGTGGGTGTGAGTCTGAGTCTGAGTCTGAGTCACAGGAAATCTACGCATTCCATGAAAAATCCCACAAGCTCAGGATCGAACTGGGTCCCCGCGTTCCTGGCGATCTCCTCCTTAGCCTTAACCTTGCCCAGAGGGGGGCGATAGATGCGGGGCATGGTCATCGCGTCGTAGGTGTCGGCTATGGCGAGGATACGCGAGTACAGGGGAATCGCCGCGCCCTTGAGGCCATGCGGGTATCCATTCCCGTCCCATCGCTCGTGATGGGAGAGGATGCAGGGCGCCACCTGCCTGAAATCGGGCGAGGACATCGCTATGCGGTATCCGATTTCGGAATGCGACTTCATGCCCACCCACTCTTCTTCGGTCAACGGTCCCGTTTTCTTCAGAATGCGGTCCTCGACGCCGACCTTGCCGATATCGTGGAGCACGGAGAAAAGGCGCAGTTCGTTCAGCTCGGGCTCGGAGAGGCCTGCGAGCTTTCCGATCTTGGTGGTTATCGTCGAAAGCCTTTCGGCATGTTTTTCCGTTTCTTCGCTCCTCTCGTAGAGGGTCGCGAGAACGGATTTCAGGATGGCATTGGAATTGCTCTTGTGTTCCAGAATCTTGCCCTCCCGCATCTTCTCCAAGGCGTCCTTGAAGGCCGGGAAGTAGCCAGCGTCGCCGTCTACAGCCGTGCTGTAGCCCAGGGACAGGCTGAGATTCCTCTCCGGCTCCTGGTTTTCCTTGTTGTAGTTCCCGATCGCGAGCTGTATCGCCTCGATTTTAGCCTTGAGCGTCTTCGCGTCCGTGCCAGGCATGAGAAGGCAGAACTCGTCGCCTCCGGTCCGCACCAGCAGGTCGGCGCCCGAGCAGGTCAGGGACAAGATCCTGCCCGCCTCCACGATGAGCCTGTCGCCCGATGCATGACTGAATGCGTTGTTGATGAGCCTTATGCCGTTGATGTTGCCGACAATGAGAGACCCAGGGAATGCCCCGCTGGCATCGAACCGGGCCATCGCATCGTTAAAATATCTCCGGTTATAGAGTCCCGTGAGCGAATCGTGGTCGCTTATGTAGAGCTTCTCCGCCTCCTGCCTTTTCTTGTCGGAGATATCGATTACGATGCCTTCAAGGGCTTCCGCTCTGCCTCCAATCCCATAGATGCCTTTGCCATAAAGGAGAACCCATTTACGCCCACCGTCGGCTGTCGTTATCTCGAATTCATGGTTGACGGAGGTCCTGTCGCAGAGCGCCCGCGCGACTTTCTTCCAGAGCTCATGCTGATACTCGGGGCGGATGATTTTTTCGATGGAGACGGCTTTCCCATCGACAATTTCCGAGGAAGTATATCCGGTGAGAAACTTGCAGCCCTGCGATACGAACTCCATCCTCCACCTCTGGCCGCGGACGCATCGATAGGCTATGCCCGGAAGCTGATCGAGGAAGACCGATTTGCTCCTTTCGCTCTCCGCGAGATCCAGCTCGAACTTCTTGCGTTCGCTTATGTCCCTCAGGATGCAGACATGTGTGGGGTCATCCTTCGAGCCCTCAAACTTCAGGGTCCGTATGGACATGTCGGTCCAGACGGTGCTGCCGTCGCCGCGCAGGAAACGCTTTTCCAGGTCGTAACCTTCTATCTCGCCCCGCTCCAGCCTTCCGTATTTCTCGGCATCGGCCTCGAGGTCGTCTTTGTAGGTGATCTCGGTCCAATCCATGGTCAGGAGGTCTTCCCTGGACCTGCCGAGGATCTTGAGGTATGTATCATTGACCATGGGGTAGTGCCGCCGTCCCTTCATGAGGCTGATGCCGGCGGGGGCCTGGTTGAAGATGGCGTTCATCAGCCTCTGCTGTCGGGCAGCCGTGTCGTTGAGTGCCGAGATCTGCAAATTCTGCCGTTTGAGGGAAAAGGCGATGCCCATGAGGGCCAGGGCCGAGATTACCAGGAGCAGAGACTGCGCGACGAGCATGAGAATCTTCGATTGCCAGGCCTTCACGGAATAGTCGAGACCCAGGACGGCTATGGTCTTGTCTGATAGATCGTCGGTTATGGGGACCATGGCGCTGATCCACTGCCCCCAGCGGTCGGAAGCGGGGCCGCTCACGATCGAGACCCCCTCCCGGAAGGGACGTATTTCGACTTCGGACGCCTCGGTGTATAACTGCCCGGGAGGCGAATAGTCTTCGGACCCTGCGGGTTCGGAGTCGGCGATGAAATAGACCCCGCCATCCCTGTAGCCCATGAGATAGGAAAAGCGCATGGAGGGATCCATGGCCCTCAATTTCATGAGATGTTTTTTCAGCTCTTTGTATTCGGATCGTTCGAGGTCGCTCTCGTCGCCCTTCAGGGCGTAGATCATCTCGTCGGGTATCATCGAAGCGGCCGATTCGGCCATCATGCGTACCCTATTCTTTTCCTGCGTGATTGTGCCGCTCAGGATGGAGATGACGAGGCTTATGCCTATCGCCACACCTATCACCATCAACAGGATGGAAAGAGTAGTCATCACATTTTTTTTAGTCAAGCTAAAACTCCGGATAGCAACACCATCAGTATATTCGAAAATGAATTGGAAGCAACAATATCCCCGAAGATTCTGGTCTTGTTAACCGGTTTAGCTGGAAGAGCTAAATATATCGATAGAAGCATATAGTAATATCCAGGAAAATGGAGTAAACTCTACGGCGCAAACATTCTGCCAACCATACTTGGGAGTCATATAATGAGCGAAGCGAAGAAAATCCTGATTCTTGGCGGCGGCTACGGCGGCGTCAAAGCGGCCAAGATCCTGGAAAAACACTTCAGGAAAGAGCCGAATGTCGAGATCACCCTTGTCGACATGCGCCCTTTCCATACCCTCATGACCGAACTTCACGAGGTCGCTGGCTGGCGAGCCGATCCTGATTCCGTTCAAGTGAGCTATAAAAAGATCTTTGGGACGAAGCGAATCAATGTCGTCCTGGACAAGATCCAGATAGTGGACTTCGAAGCCAAGAAAGCCTTTGGAACCACTGGCGACTACACCTTCGATTACATCGTCGTCGGCGTCGGCGCCGAGCCCGAATACTTCGGCATCCCTGGCATCCAGGAGAACAGCTTCTCACTTTGGGCCTTCGAAGACGCGATGAAGATCCGCAACCATGTCGAGCACGCGTACCTCGAGGCGTCGAGGGAACTGGATCCCGATAAGCGCAGGAAGCTGCTCACCTTCGTGGTAGCCGGCGCCGGCTTCACGGGCATGGAGCTCATCGGCGAACTTCTCGAATATCGCGACATCATGTGCCGCAAGCTCTATATAAGCCAGAAGGATGTCCGGGTCGTCAACATCGAAGCCCTGTCCTCGATCCTCCCCATCCTCGAGGAGCCGCTGCGCGCGAAAGCCGAGAAATACCTGGTGAAGAAGGGCTGCGAAATTCATCTCGGCACGGCCATCATCGGCGCCGAGCCCGGAAAGGTCCTCCTTAAGGACGGCAGCGTCTTTGAAACCGACACTTTCATCTGGACCTGCGGCGTCAAAGGCTCCAGCTTCGCAGGCTCTCTTCCCCTGCCGATGGGCAAGCGCAACCGCATCGAGTGCGACGACGGCATGCGCTCCACCCAGTATCCCTTCGTCTACGTCGTCGGTGACAACGCCGGCCTCATGATGCCGAACGGCAAGCCGATGACCCAGGTCGTCGAGTCGGCGCACTTCTCCGGAGAAGCCGCCGCCAACAACATCATCACGGACATCGAGGGGGGAGAGAAACACCACTTTACGGCCAACTACCATGGCTTCATGGTTTCGCTCGGTGGTCATTACGGCGTAGCCAACGCGATGGGTCTCAAGACAAGCGGCTTCATCGCCATGTTCATGAAGCATTTCATCAATATGTACTACCTGTTCACCATCGCCGGCCTCAACCAAG
>JAPLSO010000054.1:0-12010 GCA_026398595.1 Spirochaetota bacterium
AGAAGATTGCTTCAGAGTTCTTGTCCTGGACTATAGACGAAAGCCCATTGATCTGCTTTCTCATATCCGTGATTTCAGCCACAATATAAATTGTTGTATTCCGTCTAAGGTACATCTTCATCCCTCCCTTTCGGAAAGGATATTCGATTCTATTTTCCTGTCAGCATGGGGAGAATTGGACGCTTACTTTTTAGAGGTACTGTTTCCTGAGTTCCACTTTCATAATCTTGCCGTAGGGCGAATACGGCAGAGAATCGGCGAAGATGACCTGCTTGGGCACCTTGTAGTTCGCGATCCGCTCCTTGCAGAAGGCGAGGAGCTCGGCCTCCGTCGTCTGCATGCCCTTTTGCAGGACAACGATCATGAGGCCCACTTCGTCCCACTTGGGGTCAGGCTTGCCGATGAGGGCGCTGTCGCCAACGGCGGGATGATCGCGGAAGACGGCTTCGACCTCGGCGGCGTAGATGTTTTCTCCGCCCGATTTGATCATGTCCTTGTAGCGCCCAATAATGTAGATGTAGCCCTCGGCGTTGCGCCGGGCCATGTCGCCCGTATGGAACCAGCCGTCGATCAGCGACTTCTTGGTCGCCTCGGGATTGTTCCAGTAGCCCAGGCAGGTGGTCGGACCCTTGATGCAGAGTTCTCCTGGTTCCTCGGGAGCGACTTCCCTGCACTCAGCGTCGAAGAGCTTCACCTCGGTGTGGAAGATAGCCTTGCCGACCGAGCCGTTGTACCTGACCGATTGCTCGTTGGTCATCGACATGCAATTGACGCCGCATTCAGTTAAACCGTAGCCCTGCCTGAATATCACCTTTTTCTCTGCGCGCCAGGCATCCATCAGCTCGACGGGGATAGCCGCCCCGCCATTTACGAGAAAGCGGACACCCGAGAAATCGGCGTCCTTGTAGGAGTCGCAGTCGTGCCACAGTCTGTAGAGAGTTGGAACGCCGAGGACGACGGTGCATTTCTCTTCCTGGATGTGCTTCAGGCTCAGGTTGGGGTTAAAATCGCTCTCGATGATGAGACGTCCGCCCGCGTAAAGAAGTGGAGAAAGGAAAATAAATAGGCCGCCCGCGTGATACATGGGCGTGAGTACGATTGAGACGTCGCTCTCGGAAAGCCCCCAGCTGATGACGGTGTTAATGCAGTTCCAGAGCACCTGCCTGTGGGGTATGACGGCGCCCTTGGATTTCCCTGTCGTCCCGGAGGTGTAGAGGATGAAGAGGGGATCGTCCTCATTCAACTCGGGACGGGTAGGTTCTTCGGAGGAACCGGTCTCCACAATGTGTTCATAGGAACAGACGGCGTCGATCTTGGCCCCTTCCAGGGAGATGAAACGCTTGCAACTCATCTCGGTCTTGGAGGCGTTGACGAGATCCGTGAACTGAGGCCCGACTATCAGGATCTCGGGTGCGCAGTCGTTGCTCATATACTGAAGCTCGTAGGGTTTGACCCTCCAGTTGAAGGGCACCACGATGGCGCCGATCTTGGCGAGGCCGTACATCAGGTCGACGAAATGGATGCCGTTTTGCGCGATGATGCCGACGCGGTCGCCCTTCTGGATGCCCAACTCGTCCCGCAGGTAATTCGCCACGCTGCAAGCCCTCTCATTGAGTTCCTTGTAGGTAAAACGCCGTTTGCTCGGCACGTCATAGACTGCTTCCCTGTCGGGTGTAAGGCGCGTCCTGCGCGTCAGGATCTCGCCAAAGTGTTCTCCCATGGTTCTCTCCTCGATGGTGCTATACCCTATATCGGCAGGGACAGGGGTATGAGGTGTGAATCATCTCTCATTAAGAGCATACCACAATCTTGTAACTTGTCAATGTAAAATCGAGCCGAACCCGCCTCGCCGGGGAATAGTTCGGCTCGAACCGTTGACTCGCTATATGCCCTAAAGCGACGATATCTGGATCGATCCCGACACGGAGCCTACCTGCACAAGGACAAGGCCAGCGCCGACCTTGGCAGCCCTTGACCCGACGACTTCCGCGTCGCAGTCCACATCGCCCGAGACCGTTGACCAGCGGAAGGAAGCGTCAAGGTCATCTGGATAACGCAGCTCGATATCGCCCGATACCGTCTCTATCCGCGCCCCGTCGCAGGATGCGTCGAGCTCCACAAGGACATCCCCTGAGCTCGTCAGCAGATCCAGCTTTTCCGAACAGCAAGTCAAGGCAAGATCGCCCGAGGCCGTCTTCGCCGAGACAGAACCCGAGCAGGCATGCACTTCCACATCCCCCGAGACGGTTTCCAGTTCCAGATCGCCCAGCCTGTCTACAACCTCGATGTCCCCCGCTATCGTCTTCAGGACGAGGAGGTCGACGGAGGCGGGCACCCAGAGCTCGACGCTTTCCAGCTCGGCTTCTTTGCCCACGGACGACACCGTAAGGACCTTGCCGTCCTCATTGTGCATGGTAATTCCTGAATCCTCGCCGCCTTCGGCGGTGGCGGAAAAACCCCCGGCCGAAAGGTAGACCTTCAGGTCTGCCGACCGCGTCTTGACGACGATACGCTTGACCTTGTCGACGTGGAGGTCCTTCACCACGACTCGCTTGCCTGTGGTGCCGGAGCCGGCATCCTCCTTCTGGAACTTCTCTTCGTATACCGTGCTTCCCTTGAAGATGTTGGCCGCGCTGAGGGCGCGCCGGATGACGTCGTCCAGGTCCTGGCCGTCGATGGTGATACGCGATTTCGAACGGCGGGGCCTATTCCCCGCCTCGGTTCTGCCTTCTGAATCGGAATCGGCTTCAACCTTGACGTTTAGCTTGATTTCGCCGTCCGCCTTCTTGGACGCAGCCTGCTCCGACCCATCCGGGATTCCCGCCTCCTGCCTGAGGGAAGCCGCAAGCTTTCCGGGGCTCTCGAGGCTGGTCACGAGCTCTTCCTCGCCCATTTCGGTGTGTTTTTCGGCTAACTCATCGATATGGTCCTCGATCTCGAGGAGGATGTCGCGCCTCGAAGCTTCGTCGAAACCGCCGAGCTCCCGCTCAAGCTCCTCCATATACGCTTTTCTTGTCATGGTTGTCCTCTTCCGCCCCCGATCTTCTCTCGGGCGCCTTCGCTTCTATCGTATTCCGCCAGCATCGCGATAAGCAACGCTGACCCCTGTTCGGTTATGTGATAATACTTGCGGGGGTGGCCGACGTCGGGAGTCTCCCAGATAGCCGCGATGCTTCCATCCCGCGTCATCCGCATCAGCAGAGGATATAGCGTGCCCTCCGACACCTCGATGCCAAAAGCCTTGAGGCTCTCCATCATCGCAAGCCCGTAGCTCCGGCCCCCAGCATCGAGGAGTTCGAGAAGGCACAGTTCGAGAAAGCCCTTGCGGAATTGGCTTTTCCATTTTTCGAACAATTCTTCCGCTTTATCCATGCGTCCTTCCTTTCATGGTTGAAAGGGAGGCTGGGCCGCTCTTGCCATCATGGCGTAGAACTCCAGCGCCTCTTTGCCTGAATAGACATCGAACCTTCCTCTTCGTCCATAGACATCGGCAGTCACTTCCGAAGGCACGACCCGACCCGGCTCGACACCATGCCGACTACCCGCACCGGAAACCGCGTGCAGGATCAGGTGGAACGAGCGCATCGCGCGCCTCAGATCCAACAAGATCGCTTCCATGGTTCTCTCCTTCTAAAATACCTTGTATTGCATAATATAGTTTGACACATATTATTTTTCAAGTACCCTAAACCTATTTCTCTAAAAAATGAACTACACTCAGATATGTAGGTTCTTTACCACGTTCCTTGACCTTGCCGAGGTCATGGGCAACAATGGACGCGTGGAAAGCGACGCCCATCTTCATCTCGTCGACCTCGCCGAACGGGAGCCCAGCTTTCCCTCGCGGCTGGCGGGAAGGGATTGGGCTGGAGCCGTCGTTTCCCACGACATCGCCGAGTTCGGGCTTTCCGAGGCCTTGCGGAAAAGCCTGCCGCCCACCGTCGCCGGTTTCGGGATCCATCCCCAGGGGCTGAGGGAGGACACGATGGGGTTCCTGGCCAGCCTCGCGGCCGAAGAGAGAATAGGCTTCATCGGTGAGGCGGGCTTCGATTTCTTCGGCGATATGCCCGAGCGCGTACGAAACGATGGCAACCTCAGGGCTCAGGCCCGATGCTTCGAGTTCCAGCTTGAATTGGCCTTGCGTCACGGCCTCCCCCTCCTCATCCATTCGAGAAAGGCTACCGATCTTTTGCTCAGCTACGGAAGGAAATTCTCGCGGCTTCCCGCCTTGATCTTTCATGGCTGGCCCGGGCGGCCAGAGGAGGCTCATGCCTTCCTCGCGAAGGGGGTTAAAGCCTATTTCTCTTTCGGGACAACGCTATTAAGGGATGCACGGCACGCGGTCGAATCCTGCTCGGCCCTTCCTCCCGAAACCCTTCTCTCGGAGACCGACGCGCCCTGGCAGCCCCCCAAGGGGGAAGCCTGGACGAAGCCCTGCCGCATAGATGACGTGACCAGGAAGATGGCGCTTATCCGGGGCCTCGATGCCGAGGCTATGGCTCTGCGTCTGCGTGAGAATTTCGATGCAGCCTTCGGCCGGGGAACCCGCTGAATGCCAGGATGTGGATCCGAGAAAGTTAACATGGCGGCGGCCCCTTAGGCCGTGCTATACTCGAAATAGGGGATGAAAATGGATGAAAACATAGAAGCATTCTGGGCGAATTTCGAAAAAGAGGTAGGCGAAAAAGTTCTCGAGAAGACCATGGGTCAGCATTTTCCATCACCCAAGGGCAATGGCAGCTGGGGCCTTCTCGTCCTGACTCCCTCGGGGCTCCGTTTCAGGCCTACACCCAGCCAGAACTGGTTCGCTTCCATCTTCAAGTCCGCCCCATCCACCGTCCCTTCCCAGAGCGAAGAAGATCTCCTCATCCCCTTTTCCTCGATTTCGCGCCTGTCGAATCCTCCAAAAAAATTCCTGGATTTTCTGTTCGGCAGTCCATTCCTCGAGATACATCTTTTCTACCAGAAGGACGGGAGAGAGGAGGAGGCTCGTTTTTCGGTGGATCCCAAGAGCGGCTTCAAGAAGAAACTTCAGGAATTCATCACCTTTTAGAGGAGGCTCGCCGAGGCAAGGTCGGGTGCGCGCCACCGGGCTTTCGCTTTTCTGAGGGGTTCCCCGGATAAGCTTCAGGTAATTCCGAGGCAGCGGGCTTTAGGCGGCGACTCCGGCCATGATGCCGTTGACCGCGTTCTCAACCACGAGATCAGCGGCCGAAGCCAGTGCCAGCCCGCATTGCCCTTTTATCCCCGAACCTGTATCCTTTAACCGATGATCGACATCGCCGACGCCTTGGGGGGAGCGCGCATACCTTTCAGGGAATATGGCGTCACCGCCGTGGATTCCTATTGCGGATTACTCGTCAAGCAACCCCTCAAGTTCTACCTCACGGAAGGAAGCATCGTCGATCTCGCCTGCGCCTTCGAGGCCTTGCGTTTTCCTTCCCTGCCGTACGCAGACGCCGCCGTCGACGAGGACGATGCAAGCATGGGAGCGCGCTTTCTCTGCGTCGAGGATATCGGGCGAAAGGACCTGGGAGCCCATCCTCTTACCGATTTCCGCAGAAATCCCGTAAACGGACAGTATTACGATCCCAAGGGAGTCTATCGCGCCCTGAGAGACCGCAGCTTCGAGCCCGGCACTCGGAACGATGAAAATTCCCTCTTCGAGACGGCGGTTTACCTGTCTCGTCTTGTGCCTTCCACCCCAGTCGATTTCGACGGCCTGCGGTTCCCGGCTGTCCCCTCCCCGCTCTGGCAGAAGGACCTCCTGTCCCTGATCCTCCAGGGGTCGAATTCGGCCGTAGCCCTCGAATTCCTGAAGGACTCAGGCTTCGTCGCCCTTCACTGGCCCGAGCTCGCCGCCCTTCTTTTAGTCGACCACTCCAAGGACTGCCATCCCGAGGGAGGGGGCTGGTCCCACACCATGGAGGCCCTGGGGTACAGGAAGAGCTTCGATTTGAGCCTTTCCCTCGCCATCCTCCTCCACGACATCGGCAAGCCCCGGTCCGAATCCGTGGAGGGAAGAAGGTTTGACCGACACGCCGAGATCGGCTCTGTCATGGCTGCGCGATTCCTATCCTCCCTTGGCTTCGACGATAAGACGATCGACGATGTACGATTCATGATACGCTGGCATATGATGCCCGCGGCCCTGCCGAGGATTCCTCTATCCAGAGTGCAAAACATCGTCTTCGATCCAAGGTTTCCCGTGCTCCTGGAACTGTACCGCTGCGACGAGTTTTCGACCTTCAAAGGGCCCGACGCCTATTACGCGACCTGCGCCGCCTATAAATCCATACTCAGAAACAGGAAGAACCCGTACAGGGATTCAAGCGGAAGGAAGATTCCTAAGGCTTTTTACAGCGTCCGATCATAGGCTACCACCCATCTGGGCGGGTGGTAGGTCTTAAAATCATTAAACTCGGCCTCGAGTATGGATGTTATCCTTTTATCCAGGGACATATCACGAAGCAGCGCAAAAGCTTCCTTGACGCAGAGTGGTTCGCGGTAGGGCCTGTTCCCGGTCAGGGCTTCGAAGACGTCCACGACGGCAATGATCCGAGCTTCCTCGGGAATCTGTTCGCCTTTAAGCCCTTCGGGATAGCCTGATCCGTCTATCCTTTCGTGGTGGTAGAGCACTGCGGTACTTAGGTGGGACAGTTCCTTGAAATTCTTGAGTATTCGCGCCGAGATGATGGGATGGGTCATCATCACCGACTGTTCGGCCTCGGTGAGTGGGCCTTCCTTGAGCAGGATGCCCGAGGATATGTTAATTTTTCCGATATCGTGGAGAAGCGCCGCTGTATAAAGATTCCGCAGTCTCGACTTGCTGTAGCCTGTTTTTTCACCGAGGAAGGCTGCAAGCCTTGCCACCTGGCGTGAATGGTTGGCCGACAGTTTTTCGGTCTGTTCGAAGAGAAAGATGATGGATTCGAGGCCCTTGGATTCATAGAAGTAGACGTTTCGCCTCCAGATAAAGACCGAGCTGGGGTAGCCGAGGAGGATAGTCGCGAGAGCGACGAAGAGATAATCTATCCAGCCCAGGAGCGGTTCCGTAAATCCCGCCTTAAGGGAATTGACCAGGTTTTCGCCGTGGACAGGATCGACTACGATCCTGTTCACGGAAAGCAGGGAGTCGAGAATGGCCTGGGCGTTTACATTGACCTGGGCTTTCCAATTTGGAAGGGTATTCCCGCCTTGATCGTCCTTGATGCCAAAGGTGAGGATAAAATCCGAACCCGATCCCTGAATCTCATAGTCCGCCTCGGGAGGATCGCCCTTTACGAGTTCGAGTTTATCCACCAAGGGGTAGGTGCCCTCGACTTTGTCGAGAAGACCCTTGGCCGATTCAAGTTCTCCTGACTTGATGTAACCCCTGAGAAGGGACCAGGAAAAGTACTCATCGTTGATCGCCGCTGCCTGCAGACTGAGGATAGCCGCCACGCCGGATCGTTCGGCATTGAATTGGGCTTCCCTCTGCGAATTACGCAGACAGCTGACGCCGGCCAAGGCTGCAATGACGATGAGCAAGGCTACACATACTGTTTTTAATATATAACTTTTCATTATGCGAAAAATGATAGCCTAGTATTGAAACAATATCAAGGTTGCGAATTGCCTCAACCAAAATCGAACCATGCCATGAGCCCGGCCGCCATCGATCGCCGGCTTTCATGACCTTCTTCCTGCCCGGCATGAAACTTATTTCCAATCCGACTATGACGCCGCGCTTGACAGGCTCTTGGTTCTCGGCAAGGCTAAAGATGACTCTCTTGCCCGTGTTACGGCTCCTTCCGAGGCTCTGCCGGGTTAGATTTCCAAGATGCGGCAACGACCCATCCGGAGTTGGATTTTCAATGAGGCAACACGGGCTGCGGCCTGGCGCGCCTTTTCGCCCGATAGTCCTCGACGATGACCTTGGCTTCCTCCTCCCTATCGTCGGAGACGACGATCTGGACCCCTAGCACATCGGTGGAAAAAAGAGGATTGACGTCGAGCATCCTGTCCGCCAGCAGTTCGTTCTGTATTCCCACAGAATTGAGAATGCTCGCCAGGACGATGGCGTCGTCCTGAAACACCGAAACGAAAACAGTTTTCATTGGCTACCCCTCGCGGTCTCCAGGGCCGCCTGGCTTTTATCCAAGGCTGGGCCCAGCCTTCGGGCGCCCCGAGAGAGGACAAGCCAGTCCTCCTCGATTCGCATCCCTCCGCAGCCGCGCCATTTCTCCAGTGCCGCATAGTCGATAAAGTCCAGGAACTTGGCTTCAGCCTCCCAGCGGTCGATCAGCCCCGGGATGAAATAGATGCCCGGCTCGACCGAATGCACCATACCAGGTTTGAGAGCCTTGGCCAGCCTGAGGGACTTGAGACCAAACTGAGTGCTCCGTGGTTTTCCGCCGTAACCCACGGCATCCTCTCCCAGCCCCTCCATGTCGTGGACATCCAGCCCTATCATGTGGCCTAAACCGTGCGGGAAAAAGAGGGCGCAAGCTCCCGAAGCCACAGCATCCTCGGGCTGGCCTCTCATAAGGCCGAGGTCCTTGAACCCTAAAGCCAGGGCGAAGGCCGCGGCGAGATGGGCTTCCAGAAAGGGCCTCCCAGGGGCAAGCTGTTCGGTCGCCGCCTTGAACATACGCAGCAGGACAGCATAGAGCGCGGCTTTTCTCGGTTCGAATCGCTTGCCGACGGGAAAGGTAGTCGAAAGATCCCCCGCATATCCCGTGGGTGTCTCGGCGCCCGCGTCGAGGAGAAAACTGTCATCCTTGCCGCAGATCGCTTCCCGCCCATGGTTGTGGAGTATCTCGCCTCTCACGGTGGCAATTGTGGCAAAGCTCAGGGAACAGCCCCTTTCGGCCGCCTTCTGGGCGACGAAATCGGCGGCCTGGGCTTCCGTCCAACCCGGGCGTAGCGAGGAAAGGAGGGAAGTATGCATCTCGAAGCTGACTTCGACCCCACGCTCGATTTCCGCTATCTCGAGCGTGTCCTTTATCTCTCTGAGTTCTATGATGGACGCGATGAGGGCTCCTATAGGCTCCGGTCCAGTCAGGCATCCTGCCTCTTTGAGCAGGGCCTCTACACGGATATTCGTCTCCGCCCTGCAGAAGGGGGGACTGAACGCGCGGCCAGCTCCTCGATGCCAGGTCTCCGTCCCGTCCAGACCATGTCATCGAGGCTGGTTTCATCCCCGCAGAGCAGGGCCCTCCCGTCGGCTATATCGATAAGAGCAGCCATGTCGGGCTCATCAAGACCGATGAAGTACAGCCAGTTGGAGTCCTGCCGGAAGGGGTAGCAATTATCGCGGTAATTGATGGGACTTTCTGAGTGGGCGTGAAAAAGTATGGCTCCGGCGGGCACCCCACGGAGCCGCATCGCGGCGGCTAATTTCCGTCTTCGTTCGACATAGATTGCAGCGGTGAACATGAGGTAATAGTATTGCCCGCCCTCGGCGCTGGTCAATCCAAGGCCTGGAAGGAATCACCTTCTAATAGAAGGCAATATTCTTTGCATCAGTAAATTGCTAATTCAACCCTTTCGGGTATCGTGTACACAATGGATTATGTAAGGGAATGTCTTTCGGTCAACCTGAAGTTGCGCCGCGCAATGATGGGCCTCTCTCAGGAAGGCCTGGCCGAGCTGTCCGGCCTCTCGGCAGGATACATCGCCAATCTCGAGACAGGCCGGAATTATCCCTCTTCCGGCTCTCTCCTCAAACTTTCCCAGGCGCTGAAAGTGGAACACTGGAGACTTCTCGTCGATCCTGAGAAGGACGAGATAGCCTATACGCGGAACGAACTCTCGATGATCTTCGAAAAGGCCAAGGACTTGATCCTCGGCGATCTCCCGGCTAAATACGCGGCACCCCGTCAGCTGCTCGGCGGCGGACCCAAGAAAGACTAGAGCCCCCTCTCCTTCATAATCTCCCGGTTCCTGGCTGCCTTTTCGGCGTCCATGCCATTCATGCACAGGAAAAACACTACGCCCAGGACGAGGAGGACGGCGGGGATGAGGGCCGTATGGATGCGGATACCCATTTTGGCGGCATCGGAGCGGGGATCGGCGGCGAATCCGCTCAGGGCGTGGACGATCCAGAAGGACAGGGCCTGGATCGCGTATGCCAGCCTCCCCGCGAAGGCGCGGAAACCGATATACACCCCATCGTCCCGCTTTCCCGTATTGACGACAACCTCGTCGATCACGTCTGCCATTGCCGGAGTCATCAGCATCCAGAATCCCCCGAAGGCAAGGCCCCACGCGAACATAGCCGCCACGAAGCAGTAATAGCTCGATACGAACATAAGCGGAACGCAGAACAGCGCGAGGGCGGCTGCCGAAAGAGCGAGCAGACGCTGATTCGATTTTATGAATCGCCTCAGGCCCGACCAGAGGGGAACACCGGCCAGAGCCCCGGCGAGCATGCCCGCGAAGATCAGCGTCGTGCTCTTCCCTCCGAGGAGGTAATCGCCGACGTAGTGGATGGAGGCGGTCATCGAGATGGTGGCCGACTGGTAAAAGAAATAGAGCACGATGAAGGCGAGGAAGTTCTTGCTCGAGAAGACCTCGGCCACTTGCGCCTTGAGGGATGCCTTGACCTCGCGCTTCGATTCCTGGTCGAGGTAGCGACGCACCATGTCCGGAGTCTCGCGGACACCTGGTAAAAGGAGAATGGCTGCGACCAAACCAAGACCCGCGCAGACCAGAGCGTTCAGGAAATAGGTTTCGGGGTGGCCATAGCGTACGAAGAAGGTGGGCAGAACAGCCCCGCCCGCGACACCCAGGACACCGACAAGGGTGGCTATGCCGGCAGCCTTCGTCCGCTGGGCGCCCTCCCTGAACCTATCGGGAAAAATGGACTGATAGTTGACCTCCCAGGTGGAATAGAGTGCGTCGTAGAGGCAGATGGAGAGGAGGAGCCAGAGGAAAGTGGTGACGGTTGAACTCCTCAGGGGCGTGAAGACCAGAACGAAGGCGAAGACGCAGGTGAGGGATCCGATGAGGATCCAGGGGAACCGCCTGCCCCATCGTGGGGCCAGAAAGGTGGGCTTGGCCGTGAAGAAACCGATGAGCGGGTCGTTGATGGCATTCCAGATCGAATAGAGCACGACGGCCGCGGCGACGAGGCCTGTTGGAAGCCCTATCTCGGTCTCGTAGAACTTGAAGACGAGGGAAGCAAAAGCTCCTGTGAGGAATTCGGCCAGAAACTTGCCCATGCCATAGGAGAACATGAGGGCCGTACCATTTTTTTCGTTCGCCATCCGCGCATCCTATTCCGCCAGGGACAGGGAAGCAAGGGAAGGATTCCAGAGCGCGTATGCCCGAGGTTGACATGGCGAAGGACGCTTTCTACTATTAGTCGGATGATATCAAATTGTTGGAAAGGGATTCGCCCGATCAAGAGAGCCCTACCCTCGGCCTCCGGATCGCCTGCGGGGCGTCGAAAGGCCGCCCGACTCTTTTGCCTTTCGCTGTTCTGCCTTGCCCTCCCCTTCCTGGCTGCCGCCCAGGGTATCCTTCCGCAGCATAAAACCCTCGCCAACGGACTCGATATCGTCGTCCTGCCTATCCCTTCAACCGATCGGATTTCCCTATCACTCGTCTTCAGGGGAGGGGCCGAAGGCCAAAACTCCAAAACCGCGGGGTATCCGAGGCTGGTCGAGAGGGTCCTTTTCAGGGGCTCGGTTTCGAACCCAGGGGAGCCTGAACCTGCCGGGGCGATGGAAGCCCTCGCCCCCCTATCCACAACGGGAGGCACGGACCGGGACCGCTTCTCTCTCGGCTTTTCCGTCGCTCCGGAAATACTGGGGCAGGGTTTGGACACCCTTGCCCTTCTGTTTTCTGAGCTGCGGCGGGAGTCGGCCTTTTCCGATCCCGCGGCCCTTAAGGAGGCTAAATCGGCGTCCTTGGCCGAGATAGCCAGAAAATCGGACGATCCTAGTACAATCTATGAATCGGCCTTGTCGAAGAAACTCTTTTCGACCGCTCCCTGGCGCCTCGATCCTCTCGGTTCCCCTAC
>JAPLSO010000054.1:12032-21491 GCA_026398595.1 Spirochaetota bacterium
CCCAATAACGCGGTCCTGATCCTGGCCGGGGCCCTTGACCCTGAAGCAGCTTTTCAGGCGGCCGATGCGGCTTTCTCATCCTGGAAGAAACCCGCCGACCCGTGGAAGACTCCTCCGGCGGCTTTCCCCAAGCCTGGAGTCACTCGACCCACCCTCCTCGTCTATCCTGACCCCACTGTACCCAAGGGGGAAGCCACCGTCGAAATGCGGTACCGGGCCCCTGACAGCCTCTCTTCACGCTCGGCCCAAACCGATCTTTGGGCCGAGTTGGCGGGTCGAACGGGCTCCCGTCTCCTCAAGGCCATAAACGCCGGCATGCCAGGCTGGTCTTCGCCTTCCTCGACCACGATAGAGTACGAGGCTTCGCGCTTCGCCTCATGGATTTCCGTATTGACGAAGATAGCCCTGTCGGCCGAAGAAACCCGCCGACGCCGCGATGACCTTCAAGGAAATCGTGCGGGGCTCGGAGATGTACGCCCTCAAGGCAAGTTCCTCCTATTTCGGAGCCAAGGATTTGGAGGCAGGGAAGGCGAGTCTCAAACAGCGGAAGGACGAAGCTTTTTCCGAACCGGAAACGGCCGTCCTCTGGTGCTCGGATGGATGGATACGGGGCGGTTTCGCCTGGATTGATTCCTGGGAGGGGAGGCTGGACGCGGTTACAGGCAAGGATCTTTCAGCCTTCGCCGACGAATATTTCATGAAAAATCTGGAGATAATCGCCCTGAGGCTTTCGCCCGATGAATACGCTGCGCGGAAAAAAAACATCGATTCATACGGATTCACGGCGATAAGCTCGGCAAAAGCGTTTTGGTGGCAATGATCCGAAGCCGGGACAAGCACGTTTCGGAAGCCCGAGGCCGAGCCAGAGGCGCCCCAAGCCGATCGGCCTTCACTCCTCTTCGATGCTTAGGATGCTGGGCAGCCCCTTCAGGGATTTGGACACTTTCTTCAGATTTTCTTTTGTATCGGTCTCCATGGTGAAGAATCCCGACAGGGTACCGTCGCCGCGCTCACCCAGCTTGCCCTCGCGCAACCTGCCCTGGTATTTGCGCACGGCTGACTCTATCTCTGCGAAGATGCCCGGGACTTTTTTTGTGGTGACCCTAAAGCGTCCAATGCTCATGGCAGCGTCCTCCCAGCGCACTTCGATCTTGCGCTGATCGAAATCCGCTACGGCCCGTATGGACTTGCAGTCGGCCCGGTGGATGATGATGCCCCGGCCGCGCGAGATATAGCCCACTATGGCGTCGCCGGTCACCGGGGTACAGCAGCCGGCTATTCGGATCATCATGTTCTTGGCCCCGCCGATCGAAAGTCCAGCCACATCGTTCCGAAGCTCCTGGCCAGGCTTAAAACTTCTGTACTCGACTTCCGTCCGGTTCTGGTCCGAGGAGACCTGAAACTGCTTTTCAACCTGGAGTTTGGCCTCTTCCTGCTGGCCCCCCTCCTTCCCCTTCTCCTCAGTCTTGTCCTTCTCGGGCTTTTTGCCGACGACGATGCTCTTGTCGATGGCGAGGGCCTGTCCGCTCTGGACGAGGATGGCCCGGATCTTGGATCGAGCCTTGGAAGTGTGGGCGAGCTTGATCCAGTTGAGGTTGGGTTTGGCGAGGGGAGATGTCAGGATCTCGACGACCTGGGTGTTCTTGAGTTCGGCGTCCAAAGGGATGATGACTCCGTCGGCCTTGGCTCCGAGGCAGTGGCTCCCAATGTCCGAGTGGATGGCGAAGGCAAAATCGATGGCCGTGGCGCCCGAAGGCAGTTCCATGACCTCTCCCCGGGGCGTAAAGACGAAGATTGAGTCCCCGAGGAATTCCTTCTTGATCTCGTCGAGGTATTCGGCGCCCTGGGCGACGAACTCATTCCATTGTTTCAAGCGGTTGATGATCGGAAGATCCTCGAGCCGGGGCGACTCGGAACTGGTCCCTTTCTTGTAGAGCCAGTGGGAGGCGACCCCGTACTCGGCGATGGCATGCATGTATTTGGTGCGTATTTGCACTTCGAGGAGCTGCCCCTCGTAGCACATCACCGTCGTATGGAGGCTCCTGTATCCATTGGCCTTGGGCATGGCGATGTAGTCCTTGAAACGGCCATCGATGGGTTTCCAGGGCCGGTGCACGAGTCCGAGGAGGGCATAGCACTCGTTCTCGGTTCCGCAGATCAGACGAAGACCCTGGAGGTCGTAGAGTTCCTCGGCCGACTTACCTTTCTTCTTTATCTTCTGATAGATGGAATAGAAGTGCTTGGCCCGTGAGGAGATTTCGACCTGGATGCCCTCCTTCAGCGAGGCCCGGCGGATCTCCTCGCTCACCCGGGCGAGGAATTTCTCGCGCGTCTCCTTCTTTCGGGAGACGATGTCCTTGATCTGGTCGAAGACTTCGCGGTTGAGGACCTTGAGCGCGAGATCCTCGAGTTCATCCTTCAGCCAGGATATGCCCAGCCTGTCGGCGAGGGGAGCGAAGATGTCCAGGCATTCGGTGGCAATGATCTTCTGCCTGTCCTCGGGCAGCCACTTGAGGGTGCGCATGGAGTCCAGTTTGTCCGCCAGCTTGACGATGATGACGCGGATATCTCCCGTCATGGCGAAGAGCATCTTGCGCATCGTCTCCGCAGCCTGGACAGTCTTGTTCTTCGCCCGCACCGAGGAGAGACGGGCGACCTCGGCCACTAGCCTGGCGGCTTCCTCGCCGAAGGCCTCGGCAATAGCCGGGTCCGGAACAGCGGAGAGAGTCTTGCGATGCGCCTCCCGCTGCCTTTCTTCGAGCTTGGGCCCATGGCCTCCGCCTTTATGGGCGGCTTTGGCCGGATGGGCTTCCTTGCCCCCATCCCCGCCCTGAATCCCGGCCGAACCTTCCTCGGCTGTAAAGTACCCCGATACCCTATTCTCCGTCGTGTCATGGACCAAGCCGGCGACGATGGAATCCAGATCCATTCTCATGTCGAGGAGGGTGGAGGCGATGCGGAAATCATGCTCCCATGCCGGTTCGCCCGAAGCCCTGAGAGCGGGACCATGCTTGGCTATGGCCCAGTCCAGGGCAGCGTTAAGTCTCTCGGCCCCTTCCTGCCCGTAGGAGGCGGCCGCTTCCTTGAGAAATTTATCGATTCTCTCGTCCATATACGGTGCACCGCCTCAGGCTGCCTGGCCCGGAAAGCTCGGCTAGGAAAACCGGGCCGAAACAACCCTCTCTCGTCCTGCAAGGTCCTTCCAGATTCGGACTCCGCCGAGGTCCTCTTTTTCCAAGATACTACGAGTCTCGGCCGCCTGCAACGCGTCTATCTCAACGAGAAGGAACCCTCCCCGCGCCAGGGCTGCGGGGGCCTGGACAGCGAGCCGCCGCACCAGGTCCAGACCGTCGGTTCCGCCATCGAGGGCGAGAAGGGGCTCCCCCCACCCGCCTTCGAGGAGGACGCTAGCCTCTGCCGAAGGCACGTAGGGCGGATTGGCCGTGATGAGGTCGAAAGGACCGGCGATACCCTCGAGGAGATCGGCTTGCCGTAGCGGAATGGTGCGGCCCAGGATCGCAAGGCTGTTGGCCGCCGCCACTTCGAGAGCCTCGGCCGAGAGATCGGAGGCGCTTACGCGCCAGAAAGGCCGCTCGGCGACTAGGGAGATAACCACGGCTCCAGACCCTGTGCAAAGGTCATGGACACGAATTTGGGCCATGCCCAGACTGTCGCCCAGTTCAAGGGCCGCGGCGACCAGGACCTCGGTATCGGGCCTGGGAGAAAGCACTCTCGCGTCCACGAGGAATTCCCTGCCGAAAAACTCCCTGCGCCCAAGGATGTAAGAGACGCTTTCTCCGGCAAGGCGCCTCCCCCAGAGTCTGTCGAAGCCCTCGGGCGGCGCATCCAGCGGCTCGGGAAGGCGGGCGAGAAGAGAGCTTCTCGGGATTCCGAGACTCGCGGCGAGGATAAGGGAGGCGTCGAGAAAGGGTGTTTCGGAGCCTTGGAGTTCGGCCGTCCTCGCGGCGAGGAATTCCCTGTAGGTCAAGATGAAGATCCGGACAGAAGCCGGGGTCTCATTCCACGCCTTCGAGGGCCTTGCGTCGCTCGTCCGCGACCAGGGCATCCAGGAGTTCCCTGAGGTCGCCCTCCATGATGAGGTCCAGTTTATAGAGGGTGAGGTCGATGCGGTGATCGGTCAGCCGGTTCTGGGGGAAGTTATAGGTGCGGATCCGCTCCGATCGGTCGCCTGAACCCACCTGGCTCTTGCGCTCGGCCGATCGTTCGGCCTGGAGTTTGGCGTCCTCGATCTCGAAGAGACGGGCGCGCAGAATGCGCATGGCTTTAGCCTTGTTCTTGATCTGGCTCTTCTCATCCTGGCAGTGAACGATGAGACCCGTGGGCAGATGGGTGATGCGTACGGCCGAATCCGTCGTATTGACGCTCTGGCCCCCTGGGCCGCCCGAGCGCATGACGTCGATTCGCAGATCCTCTTGCCGTATATCGATCTCGGTCTCCTCCATCTCGGGACACGCTGGACCCTGTGCACGCCCGACTCCCAGCGCAGGCGCTCGTAGACGGAATCGCCGGTGACGGAAAAGACGATTTCCTTGAAGCCGCCCAGCTCTGTCGCGCTCTCGCCCATAACTTCCACGCGCCAGCCCGAGTTGTCGGCGTAGCGGGAATACATGCGGTACAGGTCGGCGGCGAAGAGGGCGGCCTCGTCCCCTCCCGTACCCGCCCGTATCTCCATGATGACGGATTTGTCGGCCAGAGGATCGCGTGGAGCGAGAAGATCCTCAAGGTTCTTCTCGACATCAGCCTTCTTGATCTCGAGGGACGAGAGTTCCTCCTGGGCCATGGCCAGCATTTCGGGGTCTGACTCGGCGGCGAGCATCGCGCGGGCGTCGGCGATCCCGGAGATATACGTATCCACGCGCTTCTGGGCCTCGTCGATCTCGCTCAAACGGGCGCGCTCGCGCATGAGTTCCCGATAGGCACTCTGGTCGCGGAAGACGCCGGGATCTGCCGCCTGCTCATCCAGCAGGCGCAGACGATCTCGTATAGTCTGAATTCTGTCCATCACACTCCGATCGTACCCTGTCGGCGGCATCAGCTTCAAGAAGTCCCCGAGCCGTTCAATCTAGTTTAAAACAGCTGGGTTCCTCGGCTTCCAGGATTACCTTCCTCTCTTCAGGAAGAACCATATCCCTGTCACGTCCTAGAAAATAGTCTTTGTGATCGTTCTGCACGGTGACCCACAGCAGGCCGCTCGTGCAGAGCAGTCTGCGCTCGCGATCGAGATTGAAGGCTATGAGGTCATCCTTGTCGATGCATTGGGGAAAACCAACCCCTGAAGCCCTGATTAAATCCGGTGAACCTTCCCCGATGGGATTCGTGTCAATCATACGATACCTCCTTGTAATCGGGATTATATATATCTTTCAATTTTAATATATTGAATATTCAATAGATAGGAAACGACTGGCGACCATGGGGAGAGACGCCTTATCGTCTTGTCTGATCGAGCGGTCCCAGATAGTATAGGCCATTATGTTGGACTACCGATTCATCAAGGAAAACCTGGAAGCCGTCAAGCAGAACATCACCGACCGCTTCATGAAGGCGAACGCCGACCTCGTCGCCCAGCTCTACGACAAGCAGAAGGACCTGCAGAAGACCCTGGAGGACGAGCGCAAGAAGCGCAACGACAATGCCGCGGCCATGAAAGGCAAGATCGAGCTGTCGATCCGCGAGAAGCTGATCGCCGAGGGCAAGGCCCTCAAGGACAGGATCGCCGAGCTCGAGAAGACAACCGAGGAAATCGCGGCGAAGCTTCTCGAGGAAGCCAGCAAGATCCCCAACATGGCCCATCCCGACGCCCCCAAGGGCAAGGAAGACAAGGACAACCTCGAGGTGAAGCGGGTGGGCGAGCCGACGAAGTTCGACTTCGAGCCCAAGGACCACGTCCAGCTCGGCTCGGACCTCGACCTCATCGACTTCGACACGGCCACCCGGGTTTCGGGCACGAAGTTCTACTATCTCAAGAACGAAGCTGTAATCCTGGAGATGGCCCTCGTGCGCTATGCCATCGACATCCTCAGGAAGAAAGGCTTCACCCTCTTCCAGACGCCCGACATCGCTAAGACCGAAATCCTCGAAGGCATAGGCTTCAACCCCCGCGGGGCCGAATCCAACATCTACACCGTCGAGGGCGAAGGCACCTGCCTCATCGGCACGGCCGAGATCACCCTGGGCGGGTACTACTCGGGCGCCATCCTCGATAAAGCCGCCCTCCCCCTCAAGCTCGCCGGTCTCTCCCACTGCTTCCGCCGCGAGGCGGGGGCCGCCGGCCAGTTCTCCAAGGGCCTCTACCGCGTCCACCAGTTCACCAAGCTCGAGATGTTCGCCTACACTCTCCCCGAGAATTCGGGGAAAATGCACGAGGAGCTCAGGCTGATCGAGGAGGAAATCTTCTCGGGGCTGGGCATACCCTTCCGCGTCGTCGACACCTGCACCGGCGACCTCGGCGCCCCGGCCTACCGCAAGTGGGACCTTGAAGCATGGATGCCCGGACGCAATGGCGGCGAATGGGGCGAAGTCACCTCGACCTCCAACTGCACCGACTACCAGGCGCGCAGGCTCAACATCAAGTACCGCGACGACGACGGCAAGAACAAGTACGTCCATATGCTGAACGGCACGGCCATCGCCTGCTCGCGGGGCATCATCGCCGTGATGGAGAATTTCCAGCGCGCCGACGGGTCCATCGCCATACCGCCTGCCCTCGTGCCCTACTGCGGATTCAGCGAGATCAGGCGCAAATAGGGGGAGCGCGGCCTGCAAAGGCCTCGATCCGCCGATCCGCCTCAACATCACTATCTAATAGCGGGGCGCCCGTGAGGGGATGGGGCGACGGGCTTCGGTCCTTCGAACCTGCAGAGTGTCGCCCCACCCCCTCACGGGCGCCCCGCGCTTGTAGCAAGAGCCGTTGTCAGGAAAAAATCGGCGGATCGCCGCAAACTACTAGCTTCCCCCTGATTCGACGCGGCTCCCCCTCGCTCGGCCCTCTTCGGGCGCAAAGCGCCCTGCGGTGGGCTGCGCTACCCCCACATGGCGCTGATTATTGAATCTTTCATATCAGTCCACCGACATCTGACTTCACTTATATGTTGCAAAATTTGCGAGATGTCCTATAATATGAGACACAATGGCTGAAATACGACAAATCGCCGAACTTAGGCCCGAACTTGACTTCCTGACCCTCACCCAGGCGGGGGGAGAATCGGGCAATGTCCGCGACAGGATAAGCCGCTGGATGAAGTCGGGTCTCATTATCGGTGTTGTACCTGGAATTTACGTTACGGCTCCTGAATTTCGGAAGCGGCCCATCTCCCTTGAAATCCTTGCCAACATGATTTATGGCCCTTCATATGTCTCGTTTGAATATGTGCTCTCGCGCGCAGGGCTTATCCCTGAGGCAACTCAAGCGCTGACTTCGGCGACGACAAAGTCCAATCGCGATATAGACACGAGCGTCGGCGCATTCAGGTATCGGCATTTACCATACGCTGCCTACACCTTCGGCTATACCCGTAAGGAGCTCGCGGATGGCTCGGGTTACCTTATCGCGAGACCCGAAAAAGCTCTCCTTGATTGTCTCTACCGCGTGGGAGCCATACGTTCAGTCAAGGCTCTTGAAGACCTTCTTTTCGACGATATGCGCATCGATCGCGATCTTTTCAGGGAACTAGACCAGGAACTTCTTGCCGAATACGCCACCTCGATGCCGGGAAAGACCTTTAGGCTTCATTTCCCGAAATTACTAAGGAGGGCCCATGCTTGACGCTGTAACAACCATGATAGAACGGCGCAATCCACAGAACGAAGCCGATTGGGATCGCTCGCTCCGCGAGGTTTTACAGGAGACGGCCTTGGCTGGGCTCTGGAGGACAGGCTTTTTTAGGCAGGCGGCATTCTATGGGGGAACAGCCCTGCGCCTCTTTCACGGTTTGGATCGGTTCTCCGAAGATCTCGATTTTACGCTTCTTATACCCGACGAACTGTGGAATATTTCCGAAAAACTGGGAGGGCTCAGGGCCGAAATCGAAGCCTTCGGCTTTTCGGTAGAGATAGACGCCAAACACGAAGGGAAAGTGGAATCCGCTTTCATCAAGGCAAACACAAAGATAAACCTCATCCGCGCCGCGGCTTCAGCTTCACTGACTGGAAAAATAGCGTCTAATCGCCTCGTGAGAATCAAGATCGAAACAGATACAGATCCACCCGCAGAAATCAAGACGGAAATAAAAACCCTCCTCGAACCCTTCCCCGCGGCGATTCGTGTTGTCACGCGACCGTGCCTTTTCGCGGGAAAGCTGCACGCATGCCTCTGTCGATCGTGGAAAAGTCGCGTCAAAGGTCGCGACTGGTATGATCTTCTCTTCTTTGTGGCCAATAAAGTTCCCGTAGATCGCCAACATCTCGAAGCAAGACTCAGGCGGAGTGGTCATTGGAATGGTGAGTCCCCCTTTACCGAAACCGACGCTAAGCAGATGCTTGGAAAGCGGATCGAGAGCATTGACTGGAAACAGGCCAGGGATGATGTAGCGCCTTTTGTGCGAGACCGCCGATCTCTTGAACTATGGGGAGCAGAACTGTTCACCGAGGCGGCGGAGAAGATACAGTTCATCCTGTAAAATCATCAGTGTCTCACTTCCATTGATTTACAGAAAAAATCTATTGACATAGCAAAAAACATAACATATATTGCAAATATGACAGATATCTATGACCTTCCAGCGACGCTTCGGCATATTCGGGACAAGCTCGGCCTCACCCAGGAACAGCTCGGCGAAAGACTGGGCGTGTCCTTCGCCACGGTCAACCGCTGGGAAGGCGGGCAGACCAAGCCGCAGAAGGCAGCTATGGATGCGATCGCGGCCCTCGCCGTCGAGGCGGGAATCGATACCGGCGCCGGAACTGAAACAGGCATGGAAATAAAAGTACCGCGCCGGGGACGGCGCGCCAGATCCGCGGAGCCTTCGACCAAGTCCATGGAACAGATGCTCTGGGATGCGGCCTGCTCTATAAGGGGCGAGAAAGACGCGCCCAAATTCAAGGATTACCTGCTCCCGCTTCTATTTATAAAACGCCTTTCAGACGTCTTCGACGACGAGATCGACAGGCTCGCCGAAGAGTTCGGTGATAGGAAGATCGCCCTCGAGACCGCCGAGTCCGACCATTCGCTCATCCGTTTCTATATTCCGCCCGAAGCCCGCTGGGCGGTGATACGCGGCGTCGAACCCTTTGAGTGGCCGATGAACGACAGTACGCCTCCGCAATCCACGGCGCCCAAGGATGTCGGCCAGCACCTCACCAAGGCGGTGCGCGCCATCGTCAAGCACAACCCTTCCCTCTCGGGGGTCATCGACACGGTGGACTTCGCCGCGGAGCGATCCGGCGAGCGGGACATCAACCCAGCCAAGCTGAGGGCCGTCGTGGAGACCTACTCCGATC
>JAPLSO010000064.1:0-31092 GCA_026398595.1 Spirochaetota bacterium
CCTCCTGGTCGTATCCGACCCGGCTGCTGCGATCCCAGGTTCTCACCCTGAAGAACCGGGACTTCGTGCGGGCGTCGCGGCTCCTGGGCGAGAGGACTTCCTTCGTCGTATTCAGGGAGATCCTGCCGAACATGATCTCCATCGTCATGTCGGAGTTCTTCTCCGTCTGCCTTTCGGCCATCCTCTCCGAGGCCACCCTGGAGTTCATCGGCGTCGGCAACATCACGGTCGTGTCCTGGGGCACGATCCTCTACTGGGCCCAGGCCAACGGGGCCATCCTGCGCGGCGCCTGGTGGTGGTTCCTTCCTCCCGGCCTCCTGATCGCGCTGACCGGCACGGCCTTCGTCCTTGTCAACTTCGGCATCGACGAGATCTCCAATCCCCGCCTGAGGAAGAGGTGAGCCATGGCGGATAATCTGCTCGAGGTCGAGGACCTCGCGGCCGGATACGAGACGAAGGCGGGCTTCGTGCGCGCCGTCGACGGCGTCAGTCTCTCCCTCGCGAAGGGGGAGTTCCTTGGCATCGCGGGAGAGTCGGGTTGCGGCAAGTCGACGCTCGCCTACGCGGTGATGCGCCTGTTGCGGGACGGCGCGGGGATACGCTCCGGCAGGATCCTCTTCGAGGGAAGGGACCTGACCGCACTCGGCGAGGCAGCCTTCAACGAGTACCGATGGACGAGGATGGCCATGGTCTTCCAGTCGGCCATGAACGCCCTCAACCCCGTCCTCTCGGTCGAGGAACAGCTCATGGACGCCGTCCTGGCCCATCGGTCGGTTTCCAAAGCCGAGGCCAGGGCCATGGCGATAGAGATGCTCCACCTCGTCGACATCCACGAGGACAGGCTGAAGGCCTACCCCCACCAGCTCTCGGGGGGCATGCGCCAGCGGGTGATGATCGCGATGGCCCTCATCCTCAAGCCCGACCTCCTCGTCATGGACGAGCCCACCACCGCCCTGGACGTCGTCGTCCAGCGATCGATCCTCCAGAAGATAGGGGAGCTTCGCAGAAAGTTCGGCTTCTCCATCATATTCATCACCCACGACCTCTCTCTCCTCGTGGAGATATCGGATTCCCTGGCCATCATGTACGCTGGCAAGATCTGCGAGTACGGACCTTCCCGCGAACTCTACGTCTCGCCCGCCCACCCCTACACCAGGGGGCTCATGAGCTCCTTCCCCAGCCTTACGGGCCCCATCGTGCGGATGGGCGGCATAGAAGGCCAGGCTCCCGGCCTCCTTTACCCGCCTCCCGGCTGCCGCTTCGCGCCGCGCTGTTCAGAGGCGAAGCCGATATGTTTCGAACAAGTTCCCTCCCTCGCTCCGGCGGGCGAAGGAAGGCTCTGCGCCTGCAGGCTGAACGGAGGCATGGCATGAACGGACCGATACTCGAACTCGACTCCGTATGCAAGCGCTTCAGGCTTCCGGGCCTCAGGAACGCCGGAAAGTCCGTCCACGCGATGGAGGACGTCAGCTTCGCCATCGGCAGGGGAAGATCCCTCGCGCTGGTCGGCGAATCGGGCTCAGGCAAGACGACGACCGCGGCCGTCATCTGTGGGATGTACGAAAGGACGAGCGGCGAGATCCGCTTCGACGGGGCGCCGGTGAAGCCGTTCCGGAGCAGGGCCGAATCGCTCGCGTACAAGAAGAACGTTCAGATGATATTCCAGGACCCCTTCGGGAGCCTCAATCCCACGCACACGATACGCTCCATCCTGGAACGTCCCTTCCTCATCCACGGCCTAGCCAGGACAAAGGGCGAACTCGAAGCCGGATTGCGGGACATCCTGGAACTGGTGGGGCTGACCCCGCCCGAGGATTTCCTGCGCCGCTTTCCTCACGAACTCTCGGGAGGGCAGCGGCAGCGGATCAACATAGCCCGGACCTTCGCCGTCCAGCCCAAGCTCATCCTGGCCGACGAGCCGACCAGCATGCTGGACGTCTCCATCCGCATGGGTATCATGAACATGATGCTGGACCTCAAGGAGAAGCGGCAGGTCTCCTATCTGTACATAACCCACGACCTCGCGGGCGCCCGCTACATGAGCACGGACTTGGCCGTCATGTACGCGGGGATGATCATGGAGACGGGCCCCACCGAAGAGGTCATAGCCCGAACCCTCCACCCCTACGTCGCCCTGCTCAAGGCTTCGGCCCCGGCGCCTGGGGAAAAGAGGGAGGGAGAGGCGCTGCGGCTCGAGGGCGAACTGCCCTCGCTGGTGGATCCGCCCCCGGGCTGCAGGTTCAAAAGCCGCTGTCCCGTGGCCGTGCCCGCCTGTTCGAGTTCCGTGCCGCAATTGCGCGACCTGGGTGAGGGACATCGCGTCCGCTGCCATCTGGCTTGATAAAGGAGAATTCATGGTCATACGACGCTACGAACGACCGGTGACACTCGACGAGGCTGCGGCCCTCATACTCGAGGAGGGCGGTCTTCCCCTCGGGGGAGGAGTATGGACAGCTCTCAACACGCGGTCGGTCGGGCTGGCTGTCGATCTGTCGCGCCTCGGCATCGACAGAATCGAGGATCAGGGCGACGCGATCGCGATAGGTGCCATGACTACGGCCCGGAGCCTCGAGCTATCGGTTCTGCTTGCGAGGGAATTCGGCGGAGTCTTCGCTAGCGCCACGGGGCACATCGTGGGTGTCCAGCTCCGCAACGTCATCACTTTGGGTGGATCGGTGGCCGGAAAGTACGGTTTTTCTGACCTTGTCACCCTTCTTCTGGCTCTCGACGCCAGACTGATATTCCATAACGGCTCCGCGATCGGTATCGAGGAATTCCTTCTCGCCCCTCGCGATAAGCCCTTTCTCCTTACGGGCGTCACGGTGAAAAAGGGGAGGGCGGCGGCCTATCAGAGCCTCAGGGTTACGGCCAACGACTTCCCCGTACTCAACGCCTGCGCCTCCTTCGACGGAGAAGGCTGGCGATTGGCGGTGGGTTCGCGGCCGGCGGCCGCGAGGCTCTGCCCTCAGGCCGCTTCCCACCTCGGTGCCGACCCGGCCCCCGACCCCGGGGCCGCCGGCCGCTCGGGGGCCCAAGCGGCGGAGGAACTGACCTTCGGCGACGACCTGCGCTCCGGTGCCGAGTACCGCCGGACCATCTGCCCAGTCCTCCTCGAGCGGGCCATCCTGGAGGTTTCGCGATGAAGATCCGACTCAGGGTCAACGGAAAGATGGAAAGCGTCGAGGCCGATCCTGGCACTGTCCTCGCCGATATTCTGCGAAAACTGGGCCACGTCGAGGTGAAAAAAGCATGCGGCACGGGGGCTTGCGGCCTCTGCACCGTACTCCTGGATGGAAAACCCGTTCCCTCCTGCTCCATCCTCGCCGGCCGCGCCGATGGTCACGAAATCACGACTATCAGAGGCATCGGCGAGGAAGCCAAGGAACTCGCCTCCTTCCTCACTGCCGAAGGGGCCGAACAGTGCGGCTACTGTTCGCCCGGCCTGGCCCTCATGGTCCTCGCCATGGCCAAAGAACTAGCCTCCCCGACGCCCGGGGAGATCAAGCACTATCTGGCGGGCAATCTCTGCCGCTGTTCGGGCTACGAAGGACAGCTCCGCGCCGTACTGAAGTATTTGGAGGCCCGTCGTGGATAGGCAGTTCGATTCCGTCGACCACAGCTTCCCCAAGAAGGACGGGGAAGGCCTCATCCTGGGCAGACCCGCCTACACGGATGACCTCCCTCCCCGAGACGCCCTCTGGGTCAAGATCTTGCGGAGCCCCCACGCTTTCGCGCGCATCGTCTCCGTGGACGCTTCGGCCGCCCTGGCCCTGCCGGGCGTGGCCTGCGTCCTCACCTGGAAGGACGTGAAGCGCATCCCCTACACGAGGGCGGGCCAGGGCTACCCGGAGCCCAGCCCCCAGGACAAGTTCGTCCTGGACGAGTACGTCCGCTATGTGGGCGACGAGGTCGCCGTGGTGGCCGCCGAGGACGAGGAGACGGCCCTGGCGGCCCTCTCCCTCGTCAAGGTGGAGTACGCGATCCTCGAGCCCGTCCTCGACTTCGAGACCGCCGCGGACAACGCTACCGTCATTCATCCCGAGCCCGAGATCCACGACCTCTTCCCCATAGGCTTCAAGCCGAGGCGCAACATTGCGGCTTCCTACGAGATGAAGCTGGGCGACGTGGAGAAGGAACTGGCCAAGAGCGAGATCGTCCTGCAGAAATCCTTCTATACCCAGGCCCAGGCCCACGTGGCCATGGAACAGCACGCCTCCTACAGCTGGCTCGATGTCCAGGGAAGGCTCAACATCTGCACGAGCACCCAGAACCCCTTCCACGCCCGCCGCCTCGTCGGTCAGGCTCTCGACATCCCCCTGCGGGACATCCGGGTCCTCAAGCCGAGGATAGGGGGAGGCTTCGGCGGCAAACAGCACATCCTTCTCGAGCCTTTCGTCGCCCTCGTTACCCTGAGGACAGGGCGGCCGGCCCGCATCGCCCTGACGAGGAAGGAGGTCTTCACCTCGAGCTTCACCCGCCACCAGATGTGCATCAACATCCGCATGGGCGCGGACCGGGACGGGCGGCTGAACGTCATCGACATGAACGTTCTCTCCAACACGGGGGCTTACGGCGAGCACGCCCTCACAGTCTTCATGGTCGAAGGTTCCAAGACCCTGCCCCTCTACAACAAGGTCAAGGCCGTCCATTACGGCGGCAAGGTCGTTTATACGAACAAGGTCTCGGCCGGGGCCTTCCGGGGCTATGGGGCCATCCAGGGAAATTTCGCCCTCGAGTCCATGTTGGACGAGGTCGCCCACGCGACGGGGCTCGATCCGGTTCTGGTCCGCGAACGGAACATGATCCGGGAGGGCGAGACCAGCGAAGTCTTCAGGATCATGGGCGAGGGGAGCGAAGGGATCGCGATGGTCGTCGAGTCATGCAAGCTCGACTACTGCGTCGCTCGGGGCAAGGAGCTGATCGGCTGGAATCCGGAACACCTCTCCTGGGAGCCGGAGCCGGGGAAAGTCCGTGCCCTGGGCATGGCGATCGCGATGCAGGGCTCGGGCATCCCCCTCGTGGACATGGGCTCCACCAGCCTTGAGCTCCAGGACGGGGGCTGCTTCAAGATGCGGATGGGCGCCACCGACCTCGGCACGGGGAGCGACACGATCCTCGCCCAGATAGCGGCCGAGGAGCTCGGCGTGTCCGTCCGGGACATCATCGTCTACGCCTCGGACACCGACCACACACCCTTCGACGTCGGGGCCTACGCGTCCAGCACGACCTTCGTGTCGGGCAACGCCGCCCTCGAGGCCGCGAAGAAGATGAAGCAGGTCCTCGTCGAGGCGGTCGCCGACCGCTACGAGCTCGATCCAGCCGGTGTCGCCTTCGACGGGGTCCATTTTACCGGACCGGACGGATCCGAGCTCGTCACCCTGAAACAGTTCAGCTTCGACACGCTCTACCACAACGGCGCCAAGATGAAGACCCTTACGGCGACCGCCTCCTACACGGGCGAAAAGTCCCCGCCGCCCTACATGGCGGGATTCGCCGAGATCGAGCTCGACCTGGGGACGGGAAAGGTGAACGTCGTGCGCTTCGTGGCCGTGGTGGACTGCGGGACGAGGATCAACCCCAACCTGGCGCGGATCCAGGTCGAGGGAGGACTGCTGCAGGGGATTGGCATGGCCCTCTACGAGAAGGTCGCCTACGGCGCCAAAGGGAAGCTCCTCAGCGACAGCCTCCTTTCCTACAGCATTCCCTCGCGCGAAGACGTGGGAAACATCGAGGTCGAGTTCGCCGAGAGCTACGAGCCCTCGGGGCCGTTCGGGGCCAAGTCCGTGGCCGAGATAGGGATAGACACGCCGCCCGCAGCCATAGCCAACGCCATAAGGAACGCCGCGGGCATTCGGCTCACCGAGACGCCCTTCAGCCCCGAGGCGGTTTTGCGGGCTTTACGGCGGCGGGCTTAGCTGAAGGCGCGGCCGCGGGCCGTATCAACAGCGAAACGAGGAAACCGACGGCCACGAAGCAGGCGCCCACGATCAGGGATAGGGTCGACGCCTTCTCGGGCACCTTGTCCTTGAGGAAGGCCGTGATCTGGGGACCGACGACTCCGCCTGCCGCCCAGGCGGTCAGCACGACGCCGTAGATCACCGTCATCTTGCTCTGGCCGAAGAGTTCGGAGATGGTCGCGGGCATGGTGCCGAATCCGCCGCCGTAGCAGAGGAGCACCCAGCAGAGGAGGACGGCAAAGACCCAGGGACTGCCCGACAGAATGAGGGCGGCGAAGACGACGAGCTCGCTCCCGAGGAGGATCCTGAAGGTCTTGATCCTGCCGGCCTTGTCCGACACGGCGCCCCAGAAGAACCTGCCGAAGCCGTTGAAGAGCGAGGTGACGGCGATCAACGTGGCGCCTAAGCCGGCGAGAACCTCGGCGGCGAGGCTCGGATCCGTCTTGTGCCAGAGGTCCTGGAAGAGAGGCGACTGGAAGGCGACAATGGCTATCCCCGCCGTGATGTTGCAGAAGAACATGATCCATACCAGAAGGAATCGAACCGAGAAGATCTCGCTCCTCGCTTCCTTGAAGGCTTCGGCCGGGCTTTTGGAAGCTTGCGCCGGGGCCTTAGCCGCCTTCTTGTCGATGCCTGTGGGGGACCAGCCTGCGGGCGGGTTCTTGAAGCTCAAGGACGCGGCCAGTGTGACGACGAAGAAGAAGACGGCGAGGGCGAGGAATACCGCCACGAGGTTTCCGCCAGTCCAGTTCAACAGGACGGGCGCGAGTATCTTGCTCATCACGAGGGAGCCGAAGCCGAATCCCATGATGACCATGCCCGTGGCCAGGCCCTTCTTGTCCGGGAACCATTTGGCGATCGTAGCGACAGGGGTAACGTAGCCGAGGCCGATGCCCGTCCCCCCGATGACTCCGTAGCCGATATAGAGGAGGGGAAGGGATTTAATGGAGAGGGCCAAACCGGCAAGGGCGTAGCCGAGGCCGAAGAGCACGCTTCCCGCCGCGGCCATTTTCCTGGGGCCAATCCGAGGGAGCCATACGCCTCCGAAGGCTGCGGAGACGCCTAAAAAGAGGATGGCGAAGGAAAATATCAGGGAAACTTGAGTATTGTTCCAGCCGTAGGCCTTCATGATGGGGGTCTGAAAGTAGCTCCAGGCATAGACGGTGCCCAGGCAGACCATGAGAAGAGTGGCCATGGCGGCCATGAACCAGCGACCGTTTTTTTTCGTTTCAGCCATGGATATCTCCTTGACAGGGCTCTCGGAAGCTGTTTTTCTGAGCGATCAGTGTGGATTCAGGAGGAGCCCTTGTCAAGAAGAGCAGGATCCAAGATTGAAACCGCGTTTCTAAATATGAACTATTTTCTCGCGCTGATCGTTGACTATGCAATTATACTATCCTATTATTTCGTTTCATGAGTTCCGGGCGCAGCCTGTAAGGAAACCCAATCCGATTGAGCCGATAATCCCAGCTTGTCGCTTGGATCGAACTATAGCCTGGTACGAAGGGATAGCGTGAACTGCCTTATGGTCAGCCAGTCCCGGCCTGTATTCGATCGGGGTCTCGCTTGACTCCCGGCAGGTGCGGGATAGAATGGGATGTGGCCTTGTCTTTTAGGTCTTTGGCCCGCGGTCGTTCCGATTGGGGAGGCGAGCGTGGAACCTGCAATATCGAGCGGCAAGAACAAGGAGCATCAAGCTATGGACACGATCGAGAAGTACAAGGAGTACGTGAACACTGCCTTCGTCAAATCGGTGGAACCCATCGTCGTGACAAGCGCCACCGGCAGCAAGATCACCGGCGAGGATGGAAAGGTATACACCGATCTCTACGCCGGCATTTCAGTCGTCAACGCAGGGCACCGGAATCCCGAAGTCATCGCCGCCGCCAAGGCGCAGATGGACAAGCTCGTCCACTGCTGTTCCTATGTGTACCATGTTCCGGCGGTCGCCGATCTTGCGGAAAAACTGGCCGAGGTAACTCCCGGCAGGCTCCAGAAGTCGTTCTTCGGCTCAGGCGGAGCCGAAGCCAACGAAGGCGCCATGCGCATGGCCAAGCAGTTCACCAAAAAAAGTGAATTTATCGCCCTCCAGGGATCCTTCCACGGTCGGAGCCTGGCTACCCTCTCGATTACCGGAAACAAGGACAGGAAGAAAGGCGGCGGCCCCTACTTGACCGGCATAGCCTTCCATCCCGCGGCATACTGCTACCGCTGTCCCTATGCCAAGGAATATCCGGCCTGCGACCTGTACTGCGCGAAACAGCTCGAAAAAACCATCCAGTACTGCACGAGCGGGAACGTAGCTGCCTTCATCGCCGAGACCATCATGGGCGAGGGCGGGATCATCATGCCTCCCAAGGAATATTACAAGGAGATCAAGAAGGTCCTCGACAAATACGAAATCCTCCTCTTCCTCGACGAGGTACAGTGCGGATTCGGCCGATCGGGCAAACTTTTCTCGATCGAGCACTACGATGTCGAGCCGGACATTATGACGATGGCCAAGGGCATCGCGGACGGTTTCCCCCTCTCGGCCTTCATCGCTAGGCCCGAGATCGCCGATTCCTTCCGCCCCGGCGATCACCTCTCCACCTTCGGCGGCAACCCCGTCTCCTGCGCCGCGGCTCTCGCGAACATCAACTACTTCCAGCGCGAGAAACTGCCTGAACAGGCGGCCCGGAAGGGCGCCAAGGTTCTCGGCGAACTCAGGGAACTCCAGAAAAACCAGCCCCTCATCGGTGACGTGCGCGGCGCCGGCCTCATGATCGGCATTGAACTGGTCACTGACAAGGCCAAGACCCCCGCAACGGCCGAAGCGGGCAAGGTCCGCGCTGCGATGCGCGAAAAGGGATTCCTCATCGGTGTCGGCGGCACCTTCGGCAACGTCTTGCGCTGGCAGCCTCCCCTCGTCATCTCTTCCGAGGAACTCAGCGCGGCTGTCGCCGCCCTGGCCGCGTGCCTCAAGGCGCTCTGATGAAGATCTCCATCATCGGCTCTGGCGCCATGGGCTCCCTCTTCGGGGGGAGATTGGCGCTTGCCGGCCAGGACGTCGTCCTCTACGACGTCTACAAGGAACATGTCGACAAGATCAACGCCGACGGCCTTTCGATTGAGGACGCCGCCACGGGACAGATCACCCTGGTCCATCCGAAGGCTTCAGCCGATCCCGAGTCGGTGAGGAATTCCGATGTCCTTATTATTTTCGTCAAGTCCACCACCACGGACCAGGCCGCCGCAACCTTCGAGGCATTCGCAAAACCGGGAACCATAGCTCTCACACTCCAGAACGGCCTCGGCAACGAGGAGATTCTGCGCAGGCATTTCGGAGCCTCGAGGACGGCCGCCGGCGTGACCTCCCAGGGCGCCACCTTCCTGGGCCCGGGGAAGATCCGCCACGCGGGCAAGGGACCCACCCACATGTCCATGGCCGACGGCGACCAGTCCAAGCTCAAGGCCTTGGCGGCCGCTCTCACGACCGCGGGCTTCGAGACTTATGTCGACGAGGAAGTCGCCGGCATGGTCTGGTCCAAGCTCGTCATCAACGTAGGCATCAACGCCCTGACCGCCCTCTTGAACGTGACCAATGGCAAGCTCCTCGACTATCCCGACGTCAAGGCCGTTATGGCTGACCTCGTGGCGGAAGCCTTGGCCGTGACCAAGGCGCGAGGCATCAAGCTCACCTATCCCGATCCCCTCGCCACCGTCTACGACGTGGCCGCGAAGACAGGGGTCAACTTCTCCTCCATGCTCCAGGATTTTCAGAAGAACAGGGCTTCCGAAATCGACTTCATGAACGGGGCCATCATCCGCGAAGCCAAGGCTCTGGGAATCCCTGTACCGGTCAATGAGACACTCAGCCGCCTCGTTCGAACCCTGGATTCCATCCACACCGCTAAAGGAGTCCACTGATGCCTGACACCAGGGAGTCCGCCTTCATAGCGACGATCGACAGGGATGAACTCGTGGCCCTCACTCGGGATCTCGTGCGCATCGATTCGGTGATCCGGCCCGAAACCGGAGGCACAGAGCGTCAGGTTGTGCGCTTCATGGCCGACTGGGTGCGCAGGGAACTCGGAATCGAACCCCTCGTCCAGGAAGTCGTGCCCGGCCGTGAGAACATCATCGTCACGATCGATTCAGGCCGCCAGGGATCCTGCCTCATGCTCGAAGGCCACACCGACGTCGTCAGCGAGGGCGACAGATCCACTTGGGACCACGACCCCTTTGGAGCCGAGATCGTGGACGGCAAGATCTATGGTCGCGGCTCCTGCGACATGAAGGCTGGCGACGCCATAAACCTTCTGATCGCTCGGACCTTCGCGAAGACGAAGCAGCCATGGGTCGGCAAGATACGCCTCGGCCTCGTCTGCGACGAGGAAGGGATGATGATCGGCATCAAGAGCTTCATCAAAAACGGCCACGCCGACGACGTGGACGCCTGCCTCGTGCCCGAACCCGAGGAGAACAACCTCTGCATCTGCATGAAGGGGGCGATCAGGGCCGTCGTGCGGGTCCACGGCAAGATGGCCCACGGCGCCATGCCCCTCGCGGGAATCAACCCCAACACGAGAATGGCCAAGGTCATCCTCGCCTTCGAGGAATTCGAGGTTGCCGAGAAAAAGCGCTGCGGCAAGGATCCTTTCCTGGGGCTCCCATCCATTACCTTCACCGTCGTCCAGTCCCCGCCTCCGGGAAGTCCCGCGCAGCTCAACGTGATGCCGGCCGAGGCCGTAGGCTACGTGGACATACGCACCACGCTGGCGCAGAACCACGATGCGGTGAGGGAACGGCTGCGCGGGATAATCGCCCGCCTCGCGGCCGAAGATCCCGACTTCAAGGCCGATATCGACTTCATCGAGGACAGGCCTGTCGTCGGTATCTCGAAGGAAGAACCTATCGCCGCGATCTCGGCCAAGGCCTATCGCGATGTCATGGGCAGTGAGCCGATATGGAACGGCGTTCCGGGCGCCACGGACGGAACCTTCCTCAGCGCATGGAAGGGAATTCCCTGCCTCGTCAACGGGCCAGGCAACCGCTTGATTCCCCACCAGAAAAACGAATATGTCGAGGTGGAAGAGCTCTACGAATGCGCGAAGATCTATGCTCTCACGGCCAGCCGCTATCTCGCCCCCCAATCGTAGGGCGGGAAGCATCAACCAAAAATATTGGATGAGATCATGCTTAAAATCACCGGCTTATGTAAGAATTTCGGCGCCCTGCAGGCTTTGAGTCAGGTGGATGTCGAGGTAAAAGAAGGCGAGATCCACGGGATCATCGGCCCCAACGGATCGGGCAAGACCACACTCTTCAACTGCATCACGGGAGTCCTGAAACCGGACGGAGGCACTATCTCCTTCCTCGGTGAGGACATCACAGGGTTAAGAGCCGATCTCGTTGCCAATAGAGGAATCCACAGGAGCTTCCAAGCGGGAAAGCTCGTGCCCAACCTTACGGTTTTGGAAAACGTCATGTCGGGCGTACAGGATTCGGTTGGGGTGGTGCTCAAGGATACGATACTCCGTCGCCCCTTCTCTGCAGCCAAACGCGAGAAAGAGATCGAGGAGAAAGCCCGGCACATCATCGAGATAACCGGACTCTCAGGCTCGGTGGACCGCTGGTCAAGCGACCTGGTCTGGACCGAGCGCCAGCTCGTCCAGATCGCCAGGGCCATCATCGCCGACCCCAAGCTCCTTCTCCTGGACGAACCTGCCTCGGGCATGGGGGCCAAGGAAGTAGACAAGGTCGACGAGATAATCCGGCGCGTCAGGGATATGAGTATTACCGTCGTCATCGTGAGTCATGACGTGAAGATGCTGATGAATATGTCGGACATCGTCACTGTCCTCAACTTCGGCCAGAAGATCGCCGAGGGCATTCCTACCGATGTGCAAAAAAACCCAAAAGTCATGGAGGCATACCTTGGAACAGAGTGAGATCAAAGCCGCCTCCCCCGCAGGAAGCCCTCTTCTTAAAGTTGAAAACCTCTCGGTTTCCTATGGACACATCAACGCTCTCAAGGGCGTAAGCATTGAAGTGTTCCCTGGAGAGATCGTGGTCCTAATAGGTGCTAATGGAGCCGGGAAAACGACCCTTCTCTCAACAATACTGGGTATCACCTCGTCGACCTCAGGCAGCATTATCTTCGATGACCATAGGATCGACAAGGAACCGGTGGACAGGAACGTCCGCAAGGGCGTATGTCTCGTCCCCGAAGGCCGCGGCGTCTTCGCTGGGATGACAGTCCTGGACAATCTCCTTCTCGGGGCTCACCACAACCTTCAAAATAAAGATAAACACCTCGAGAGAGTGTTCAACTGGTTCCCGATTCTCAAGGAAAGGAAAAACCAGGTGGCCAAGACTCTCTCAGGCGGCGAGCGGCAGATGCTGTCCATCGGCCGCGGCCTCATGTCGGCACCTAAGCTCATCCTGGTCGACGAACCTTCAATCGGCCTCGCGCCCATAGTGGTCAATGACATCTTCAACATCCTCGTGATGCTGAACAAGGAAGGTTACACCATCCTCCTCTCCGAGCAGAACGCGTACAAGGCTCTCAAGTGTGCCCATAGGGGCTATGTCCTCGAAACCGGCAGCGTTACGCTCGCCGGCACGTCCGACCGGCTCCTCAACGATCCGGGCGTCAAAGCAGCCTATCTGGGAGCGTGAAGCATGCAGGTTTTTATTGCACAGATAATCAACGGTCTTTCCCTGGGCAGCATCTATGTGCTTCTTGCCACGGGATTCAACCTTCTCCTCCTTGTGGCACTCATAATCCACTTTGCCTACCCTCAGGTCGTCGTGTTTTCGATGTACATTGTGTGGATAGTCCTCAACGCGACAGGCAACAATCTTCTGCTGGGCATCGCTGCGGGAGTGCTTTCCTCTATCGCCCTCAACGTTTTGAGTGCGCCTATCTTCCAGAAAGTGATGAAGAACAGGGGCGAGGTCGATGTCAATTCGACGATGGTAGTGTCCATGGGCATGGGATTCGTCATCACCGACGTGCTCTCCCATACTTTCAATAAAGGCTTCCCTATAGCTTTTCCCGAAACACTGATAGGAAGTGGTCCTCTCTTCAGGATAGGACTTATCAGCGTCCAGGCTGGTCAGGTATGGGCTCTCGTCGTAGGAGGCGTGGCGGTTTCGGCATTCTTCGTCCTTCTATACAAGACTCGAGCGGGAAGGGCATTCAGGGCTATCTCAGAGGATCCGGCGGGCGCCAAGCTCGTGGGTATTCCCATCGTGAAGACCGGTATCCAGAGTTACGCGCTGGCCGGAATCATGGGGGGGATGTCCGCAGTGCTCATCGCAATGCTTCTGCATTCCGCCTCTCCCGGCTTGGCTGATATGCTTGGCCATAAAGTGCTTGCTGTATCGATAGTTGCTGGACTCGGCAATCTCGTCGGTGGTCTAGTTGTTGGTCTTGCCCTAGGAGTCCTTGAAGCTCTTATTCAAGGATACGTCGCGGGATCCTGGTCCAACGCCATAGCCTTCATCGTCATGATCGTCGTGATTCTATGGAAGCCGAAGGGTCTCTTCGGCATAAAAGTCTAAAAGGGGGACACCGTGTCTTTATCGATGTACTATTTTCTATCCATCACCGCGGTGAACATCCTCATGACTTGGGCGATATATCTTCCCTACCGCGTCGCCCATCTCCACTTCATCACCATTGCAAACATGGCCATTTCGGGTTACCTAGCTGGCTACTTAGTAAAGAGCCTGCACCTCCCCTTCTTCTGGGCTCTTCTGATTGGATTCGCCGTCGGGGGGCTGATAGGCTATATCGTCTCACTTTTCATAGGCGATGCTCCAACCTTTGCCGTCGTCATCGTTGGGTTTACCTTCATCTACATTACGAGAACGGTCATCGAAAATATACCAGCTATCGGTGGTACGATGGGCATGTTCGGTCTCCCCAATGTTGGTGCCAACCCGGCGGCCCATCGCTATATCATCATTAGTATTCTCTACGCCCTTGTCGTTGTCGTCGGATTCCTTATCAACCGCTTTGATAACTCGAGGCTTGGCAAGGCGGCTTCCGCCGTATTCATGGACAAGGACCTTGCAACATCTCTCGGGGTCGATATCAAGAAACTCGGCCAGTTGCTGCAGGTGTTCAGCTGCTTCATAGCCGGTGGCACAGGCGTTCTCTACGGGTTTATCTACAAGAGCTTCCATCTCGATTTCTTCACGTTCGCCCTGGTGGGTATTTTTATGACCACTATTTTCGTGGGCGGATATACGACTTTATGGGGTTCATTGCTCGCTGCGCCAATTCTCTATGGCATTCCTCTTCTCTTTCCGTCTGAAGTACAAAGCTGGCGCATGGTGATTTATGGGGTTATACTTGTCTTGGTGTTGGTCTTGAAACCGGAGGGTTTTGTAACAAGGAAATTCGTGCATAATATTGGTATCAATCTTTCGCGCAAGCGGGAGAAGATATAAAATTCAGGAAGGAGGATCTATGAAAAAACTCGTTGGAGTATTGGTCCTGCTTCTCGTTGCTTCGACCGCGAGCTTCGGCCAGGTCGTGGCAACCGAGTGGCAGATTCCATTCCTCAACAGCCTCACCGGGGCCATCGCGTCTATCGGTGAGTATCTTGAGTGGGGAGCTGAATACGCTGCGGCGGAGATCAATGCCGCGGGCGGTATTTCCGGCAAGCCTGTCAAGGTCGTCGGCGTAGATACGGCGCTCGATCCCCAGAAGGGCTCGGTCGAGATGGCCAAGATCGTCAAGGACGGCCTCGTCGCCCTGGGACCTGTGCCTGAGCCTGTCATCATGGCTGCCATGCCCATCGCCGTCGAAGCCGGAATGGTGTCGATAACAGCCAGTACTTCCTATGAGTACGCGGCTCCCTATTTCCCGTGGACCGTGTCCTGGTTCCCGGCCACGAAGGAAAGACTGTCCCCTTTAATTGAAACATGGTTGAAGCAGTATCCGGAAATTAAGTCCGTCGTCCAGTTCGTCGAACCCTATGGCGCGTGGCCTGGGATGGCAGCTGCCCACACCGTAGCACTCGTGAACTTGAAGCTCAAGGAGATAAAGATCGATGTGCCTACTGATGCGGTCACTTTCGGCCCCATCGTTGTAAAAGCCCTGGCGCAGAAACCCGACGCTGTCATTCTTGCCTGCAATGCCGAGAAAGCAGCCAAGATCATCAAGGAGCTTAAAAACCTCGGCTGGACAAAGATGAACCATATCCTGGTATTCTCCAGTGCTGACACTCCCGAACTCTACGGCACGGGCGGAAAGGACATCGAGGGAGTCCAGATCTACAACTACACCAATGACGAGCTCAGCAATCCACGCTGGGACGCGTTCAAGAAAGCGTACATGGCCTCGCACAAAAACACCCAGGTACCCAGCTTGGCGCCGAACTACTACGATGCTGTGTATATGATAAAGGAAGCCATCGAGAAGACTGGCGTTACCGGAGATCTGAAAAAGCTCAAGGAAGAGCGCAGGAAGATCGCCGACTATATCGCCAACATCAAGGGCTTCAAAGGCTTGCTCTTTGAGTGGGACAACGTGAATGGAGTCGCCATGACCAAGCCTACCTACATCTTTGAGATCAAGAATGGCAAGAAAAAGCTCGTATTCGAAGTCAAGCCGAAGATCTGACGGATACCCGGAACTACAATGAGTCCTGTGCGACTCATCCATGGTATCAATACCTGACTTCTGGGGGCCGTTTCGCGAGAGACGGTCCCCGTTTTATTGGTATAAGACTAGGGCAGGGAGACCCGGAAACAGTAATGAAAACCATGTTGCCAATCGCGAGATCGGACATCCACGTGCATCTGACGGCCGAAGACACCGAGGCGCTCTTCGGCAAGGACTACAAGTTCACCTACATCAAGGAGCTGACCATACCGGGCAATTACGCCTGCGTGGAGACCGTCGAGGTCGTGGGGCCAAAAGGTTCGATCAAGGGAGCCGTGGTCGTGGCGCCGTCCCGCAAATACACCCAGGTGGAGGTCTCCTACACCAACGCCGCCGAACTGGGGCTGGATCCTCCGTTGCGCGAATCGGGAGACCACGCAGGCAGCCCGGGTTGCACCCTCATCGGGAAGGATGGACGCAAGATCGTCATCGAAAAGGGCGTGATAGCCGCGCACCGGCACCTCCACATGCACACGAACGACGCCAAGGAATTCGGCGTCGTAAACGGCCAGCGCGTCAAGATCAGAGTGCCCGGAGACCGCGGGCTCGTCTTCGAGAACGTCATCGTCCGCGTCGCCGACAACCTGGCCCTGGAGATGCACATAGACATGGACGAGGGGAGGGCGGCGAACGTCGTCGACTTCCAGCTCGTCGAATTGATCAAATAGTGCGTCGAGGTTGGACAAGATGACAGGATATTGCAGAATTCACAGGATTCAAGTGTTCGTGTTGATCCGGTGAATCATGTGAATCCCCTATGTTTTACGTCAAGACTTTTACGGTTCCCATAGAACCAAGTTTATAGAACTTGAGTTTCCGAAGGCGTTCCTCCTCCGAGCAGTATCGGTACAACTACTTGTTATCCGGTCTGAACGGCAAAATCTTCTGTTGATCCCATCCAATCCTGAGATCCTGTCGTGGTTCCTACTTCTTTCCCATTTTCGCGGCCAGGTCGGCGTGGCCCAGGTAGCCGTAAGCCGACTTCGCGCTGCGGATGGCCTGGGCTATAGCCCTGGCCATGGCGTCGGCCGCCATCGATCCAACTATATTGATATCGCTTTCAACCTCACCCGTCGTGATCGAGAAGATCGAATCTCCTTCGCCCGCGGTATGGGAAGGTCTTATTGCCCTTGAGAAGCCGTCATGTGCCATCATCGCCATCCGCAGCGCCATCGGCTTGTCCAGAATGGCGTTGGTCGCCACGATGCCGATTGTTGTATGCGTGGTAATTCCCTTCTTCGCCTCGGCGGAAGGATAATTGGACTGTTTCTTTTTCATCTCTTCGTAGGCGTTTAATAGGCCATCGCCCTTCAGGTTCAAGGTGCCGCCCAGCAATTCGCCCGTCTCCGGATCGCAGACATTTCCCCAGCAGTTGGTGATGACGAGGGCACCCACGATAAGATCGCCGCTCCGTGCGCTCGCTGTTCCCTGGCCGCCTTTCATGCGCTGGTTCAGCCCGCCCGCCCAGCCGATGAGGGCTCCTGTTCCCGCGCCAGCGTTGCCCATCGGTACTTCCAGGCCCGCGTTGAGGCAGGCCTGGTAGCCCATGGCTTCGTCGGGATAGGCGAGGGGATCGCCCACCGTCAGGTCGAAGATAACGGCGCCCGACACGATGGGCACGAGGTTGCCCCAGGCGTTGAATCCTATCTTCCTGTCGCGGAAATATTTCATGACGCCGCCGGCCCCCGCGAGGCCGAATGCCGAGCCGCCCGAAAGATATATGGCGTGGGGTGCCGGAACCATGTTCACCGGGCTCAGGCAGTCGGTCTCACGAGTCCCGGGGGAACCGCCCCGGACATCCACGCCCCCCGTTTTGGCATTCTCGCAGAGTATGACCGTGACACCCCTGGCCGCTTTGGCGTCCTGCGCGCAGCCCACCCTGATGCCGGGGACATCCGTGATAGAGTCTCTCATCGTTATCGCTCCTTTCTGCAACTGGAAAATAGTGGATTCAGGAGAAGAGGTTGTCAAGCTTGGGCGCGACACCGCTATTCGCTCGAGTCCTGGCCGGGACGGAATTCAGAGCGCGGCCAAATGTCGCGGATTCGCTTGTGAGCAGGGTTTTTCCGATCTATAATGCGCTACGTATCTCAGCATTATCGAAAGGAGAACAAGTATGGCAGATGTCCAGAAACTCATGATTCCCGATTTTGTCCAGATGAAGAAGGAAGGTAAGAAAATTACGGAGATAACCGCCTATTCGTATCCGCAGGCCCTTCTTGTGGACGAGGCTGGAATCGATATGATTCTCGTGGGCGACAGCCTCGGAATGGTTGAACTCGGATACGCGGGAACGACCGGTGTGACCATGGATGAGATGCTTGAGCATGTCAAACCGGTAGTGCGCGCCGTGAAGCGCTGCCATGTCGTCGGCGATATGCCATTCATGTCCTATAATATTTCCAAAGAGCAGGCCATAACGAATTGCGGCAGAATGTTCAAGGAAGGCGGCTGTGATTCCATAAAACTCGAAGGAGGCCAGGATTTCGCCCCAACCGTCCAGGCTATTGTCAAGGCCGGCATTCCCGTATTCGGACACATCGGACTCACTCCCCAGACTTCCAGCGCACTCGGCGGATTCAAGGTTCAGGGCAAGTCGGTCGACGCGGCCAAGAAAGTCCTCGACGACGCGATCGCCCTAGACCAGGCTGGAGCTTTTGCCATCACCCTCGAGGCGATACCCCGCCAGCTCGCCCAGATTATCACCCAGAAAGTGAAGTGCATCACCATCGGCATAGGCGGCGGCATCGAATGCGACGGCCAGGTTCTCGTTTTTCACGATATCCTCGGCCTGTTTAAGCGGTTCACGCCCAAGTTCGTGAAAGTCTATGCGAACATCTGGGACCTCGAGCTCAAGGCAGTGCAGGACTATATCGGCGAAGTCAGGGAGAAGAAATTCCCCAGTGATGAGTACACCTTCACCATGAAGGAAGAAGCCCTCGACGAAATCAGGAAATACGCTCATATCTGATCTGTCGAGTCTCAAATGAGGGAACGACGAGTACGGAGGGTTGAGCCACTGTACTCGTCGTTTTTTCGATGCATAATGTCCAGAGCCGGATGAGGCCTGATGCAAGGGAGGAATACTATGTCCATCGTACGAAAAAGTCCCGTTCCCCACGATATAGACATCGCCCAGGCGGCCGATGTCAAACCGATTTCGGAGATCGCTGGCCGCTACGGCCTCGATGAGCGCTTTCTCGAGCACTACGGCTCCGAGAAGGCTAAGGTCCGCCTCGAGTTCCTCACCGACCCCCTGTCGCCCAAGGTCAAGCGCGCCAAGTACATCGACGTCACCGCCATCACTCCCACCCCGCTGGGAGAGGGCAAGACGACGACGACCGTGGGCCTCGCCCAGGGTCTCGGCTTCATCGGAAAGAAGGCCATAGCGAATATACGCCAGCCCTCCATGGGCCCCACTTTCGGGATCAAGGGCGGTGCCGCCGGCGGCGGCTACAGCCAGATAGTCCCGATGGCCGATTTCAACCTCCACCTCACCGGCGATATCCACGCCGTATCAGCGGCGCACAACCTTTGCGCGGCCGCCCTGGACGCGAGGATGTATCACGAGAGCCGCTGGTCCGATTCCTATTTCGAGAAGCTGGGCCTCAAGAAACTCGATATCGATCCCTACGCCATCCTATGGCGCCGCGTCATGGACATGAACGACCGGACTCTGCGCAAGGGGATCTTCGGCATGGGCGGCCTCGAGAACGGTCCACTGCGCGAGACGGGATTCGATATCTCAGTCGCCAGTGAGGTCATGGCCATCCTCGCCCTCTCGTCGAGCCTCGACGACCTCAGAAAGCGGCTCGGCAAGATCGTCGTCGCCCTGGACAAGGCCGGCAAGGCCATCACCACCGAGGATCTCAAGGTGGCCGGCGCCATGACCATCCTCATGAAGGACGCCCTCAAGCCGAACATCCTCCAGACCCTTGAGGAACAACTATCCTTCGTGCATGCCGGACCCTTCGCGAATATCGCCCACGGCAACTCATCCATCGTCGCCGACAGGATAGCCACCAGGATAGCCGATTACGTCGTGACGGAATCGGGCTTCGGTGCGGACATGGGCTTCGAGAAGTTCATGGACATCAAATGCAGGGCTTCCGGCATCATGCCGGACGCCGTCGTTCTCGTCGCCACCATCAGAGCCCTCAAGATGCACGGCGGCGGACCCAAGGTAACGCCGGGCAAGCCCTTGTCCACAGCCTACACCCAAGAGAATCTCGAACTCCTCGGCAAGGGAATGGCCAACCTGGAAGCCCATCTCGGCATCATAAGGAAATTCGGCCTGCCTGCCGTCGTAGCCATCAATGCCTTCCCGACCGATACGGCCGCCGAGCATGAACTCGTGCGCCAGGCCGCCCTGAAGGCTGGCGCGGCCGATGCCGTCGTCACAAAGAACTGGGCCCTGGGAGGCGAAGGGGCCGCCGAACTGGCGGAGGCCGTCGAGAAGGCTTGCTCCACGCCGGCGCAGGCGAAACTCCTCTACCCCCTCGACCTTTCCATCAAGGACAAGATCGAGACCATAGCCCGCGAAGTCTACGGAGCTGGCACCATCACCTACACCAAGGAAGCCTCCGACGCTATCGAGAAATTCACTTCCCTTGGCTACGGCAATCTTCCGATCTGCATGGCCAAGACCCATCTCTCACTCACCCACGATCCCACGGTCAAGGGCGCCCCGAAGGGTTTCTCATTCCCCGTCAAGGACCTCAGGCTGGCGGCGGGCGCGGGCTTCATCTATCCGCTCACGGGCGAGATCAGCACCATGCCCGGGCTCCCCTCGGTGCCCGCCTACATGGGCATGGACATCGATACAACGACTGGGATGATCACGGGATTGTCCTGATCCATTCGAATGCCAAGCGTCATCAAGCTTTCATGAGATGGGGATCCGCGGATCGAAAGGGCACCGATCAAAGCGCGGGACTTGCACGTCGGTTTCTGCTACTTGGTTGCCAGTATTTCCGCCAGTTCGGCCAGCCGAATGAATTCGGCTCGGTAGCCTTCGAAATCCTCTCCCTTGGCGGCGCGGGCTCTCTCGATGAGAGCCTTCCAGGAGGCATCGGCCTTATAGGGGCTGTCGCGCAGGAGCATGCCAAACTCCGCCACCGCGCTGGCAAAGGCGAAGTCTTTGTCCATCGGCGCTGACACGGACTTCGGCAGCCTCGAGCTTACAAGGACGCTCTCCTCGTCCCCGCCCTTGGGCACCTTATAACGGAGCTTGAAGGCGACGATATCCTCCGACGGCTTTATCTCCGCGTCCTGGAAAGCGAGGGGATCGACGGACGGCTTGACGCCCGGCTCTTCCTTAGGTCCGCCGGCCGACTCCGAAAGGACGAGCTCGTAAAGGGCCGTAACGCTCTGCCCAGAACCCATCTCACCCGCGTCCTTCTTGTCGTCGTTGAAATCCTCCTTGGAGAGGAGCCTGTCCTCGTAGCCGATGAGGCGATATTTCCGAACGAGGGCGGGATTGAACTCGATCTGGATCTTTACGTCCTTGGCTGCGGTGAAGAGGTTGCCCCAAATCTCCTTTCCTAAGGTCTTTTTGGCCTCGAGGAGGTTGTCGATATAGGCATAGTTCCCGTTGCCCTTGTCGGCCAGCGTCTCCATCCTGTTGTCTTTGTAGTTGCCCAAACCCAGGCCCAGGACGGTGAGATAGATGTTCTCCTCTCTCTGCTTTTCGATGTAGCGCTCCAGATCCGAGGTCGAGGAGATGCCGATGTTGAAGTCCCCGTCCGTGGCGAGGACGACACGATTATTGCCTCCCCGCAGATAGTTCTCCTTAGCCGTCCGGTAGGCGAGCTGGATGCCTTCGCCGCCCGCTGTCGAGCCTCCCGCGGTAAGGCCGTCTATCGCCGAAATGATCTGATCATACTTGTCGCCCGGTGTGGGGGGTAGGACAAGACCAGCCCTGCCGGCGTAAGCCACGATGGAAACCCGGTCTCGAGGCCTGAGGTTTCTGACGAGAATACGCAGCCCTTCCTTGAGGAGGGGCAGTTTGTTGTCGTCGGCCATGGAACCGGAACAGTCGAGGAGGAAAACCAGATTGGAGGGAGGAAGGCTCTCCACATCGAGCTCGGCCGCCTTGACCGCCACCCTGAGCAGTTCGTGGTCCTTGTTCCAGGGCGCTTTCGCCATGGTGAGGGAATAGCCGACGGGGTCCTTGCCTGTCGGCGCCGCGTAGGCGTAGGGGAAATAGTTGACGAGTTCCTCTATCCGGACGGCATCGGGGAGGGGAAGGCTTCTGTTCTCGACGAGATAGCGCCGAACATTGGCGTACGAAGCCGTATCGACGTCGATCGAGAAGGTCGAGAGGGGATTGCCCAGGGTCTCCAGAAAAGGATTGTCGGTGATCTTGGCGTACTCCTCGGTATTGAAACTCTGGGAATATGCAGGATGGGCCGGAGGCATGACCCCTTGGCCACCGATGCCCATCGTCATGGCGGACTTGAGGCTTGTGGAAGGAGAGGGTGCAGCCTCGACCATGGTCTGCTGGGCTCCGGGCGACGATTGGCCAGCCTGGGCCGTTCCAACTGGGGCGCCGGTCTGAGGGGTCTTGGCCGTCGCACAGGCGGTCAGGACAACGACGGTCAAGATCGCCAGAGCCGTCGTGACGAGCTGAATTGACTTCCTGGAATATGGCATCTTTTTCGCTCCTTGAAGGTATGGCGAAGGACTGATCCTCTATATCTTCAAAGATATCACGGCCTTCGAGGTTTCATCTTCGCCCAAAGCTGTCGCGAAGCGAGCATGAATGCTTGATTTCAAATGCTCCAAGGCTATAATCGTATCAAGGAGTTCCTGAACGAAAAAAAAGGTCTTCATTTCCCTCTATATCCTAAGTCCTATCATTCCCATCTGCATATACCTGACGTCGACAGGCTGGAAGGCCGACATCCATTCCATTTCCATCGCCCTTGGCGTCTGCGTCTTCATTCTCGCCTGTAACCAGCTCATCCTGGCTTCGCGCCCGGCCTTCATCGTCATCGCCTTGGGGCAAAAGGGCCTGCGCAAACTCCATAGCTCCATCCCTGCGGCCATCATTGTCATCGCCATAGTCCACCGTTTCCTCAAGGCGGCTTTCGGTTTTGATCTCGAGACATTCCAAGCCGACCTCGGGGGCTTGGGCCTGGCCATCTTGGCAGCGCTGTCCCTTCTAGCCTTTGTCCTCCTCGCGACAATCGGAGGAAACCTGGGCGAAAAGTTGAAGACCCTGCGGACCAATCTGGCAAAAAAACCGGGCATCGACTACAAGGGTTCGCGCGCCTTCCACGCCGCCACCGCCCTCGCCATTCCCGTCCTCTGTGTTCACCTTCTTCTCGCGTCCAGCTCGGATTTCTCCAGGAACGCTTTCGGGGCGCTCTGGCTCACCGCGTACGCCCTTGTTTCGCTATACTTATTCGCAATGTACCGCATCTCAGGTAGATCGCCTGGAAAGGAAAAGAAATGAAGAAAATGAGACTATTCGCGCTGGCTGTCGTGCTCCTGGCAATCGCGGCTCTCTATCCCGCCGCCGCTCAGACACCGGCTCCTGTCGCCGACGGAGTCCTGAATGCGAACGAGTACACGATCGCCTTCGAAAAGCAGACGATGAAGCTCGGCTTCACGCTCTCGGCCGACAGAAGCGTCGTGTACGTCGCAATCCAGGCACCTTCGACAGGCTGGGTATCCATTGGCCTGGGATCGACGAGGATGAATGGAACCTACATGGTTCTCGGCTACGACGCCGCGGGCAAGACCGCCATCAGCGAGGAGACGGGGACCACCAATGGGCACAAGCCCAACCCGGCCGGCATCCTGAAGACCAAGGCGGTCAAGGAAGCCAACGGCCAGACAACTCTCGAGTTCTCCGTGCCTGCCGTGAAATTCCTCAAAGGCGACGCGATGGACATGATCATCGCATACAGCAACAAGGACGATCTCGTATCCTTTCATGGAAAGTTCACGGGGCTCACCGTACAATTCAAGAAATAAAGCCTCAAGGATCGAGTTTCACTCCTGATCAGGGACAACGCGCTCGGGGGGAACCTCGAGCACACTCAGGTCTTTGAACAACTGGAACAGAAGCTTGAAGGCACTCGCGTAGTAGTGCCCGTCGCAGATCCTCTCGTCGTTGACCACCTTCATCGTGATGAATTTTCTCTCCACGACAGTTCCGTCTTTGCTCAATTCCCTATGACGTTCCTTGGACCCGAAGGCTATGAAGATAGAGGTTGTCCCGAAGTCGTAGAGATGGTGGTAGATAGGCTTTATGCCCAGGGAACCCAGGTCCGTGATGAAGAAACTCGTGTGGAAGGGGCTTACGCGGTGGATGGCCTTGGGCAGCAGTCCCACCCAGTCCAGGCTCCGCAGGACGAAGACGAGAAATCGCACGAGAAAGCCGGGGCAGAGCATGAATAGTCTGGCTGTCTTGTCCGTCGAGTTGGAGACTTCGATGGCTTTGTTGGAATTCACAGCCTCCTGGACGGTGCGGAGCACGTCGTAGATCGTGGCTTCGGGATTAAAGCGCATCTTGACCGTCGTCTCGGGACTGTCCTCGGTCAACTGCTTCTTGAGGGCCAGGGAGACGGTAATATCGTTGCGCGCGTAGATCTTCTGTCCCGCGATGAAGCGGTTCAACCGGGGTTTCTGCGAGAGTAGGCGGACCATGGCGGCTATAAAGACATGGAGATACCCCATCTCCACATAGCCGGCTTCGCGCTGTTTCCTGAGCCATGCCTCGATATGCGTTATATCGACCCTGTCCTCAAAGTAGTCGTGGGCGTCGACCCTCGTGCGCATGATGTATGGAGTGATCTGGTAGAATGGATTGAGGGTGCGGATTCTCCTGCCGTCATATCTGTCTCCCCATCGTCGTTTTCGCTTGGCGGTCACCTGTGCTGCTTCCATCATTCCTCCGGACTAGTGAATCCTACACTGCTTCGGGGGGTATGGCAATTCCGCACTGGGCAGCTCCATCTGAGGGCTTATATGGTAATCTGATTCTCGTCTTGAATCCTCCTCATGCAGGAATTCGAAGCATTCGTGCTACATCGAGTGAAGGGTCCAGAGCCGATGATTTTGGTATCTGAATGTAAGTATCTGTCAGGAAATCAATTATCTATGTGGAGAATGGGGGATTCGAACCCCCGACCTATAGATTGCGAACCTATCGCTCTACCAACTGAGCTAATTCCCCATGCGGAAGGGCAGCACATGCGCTCTGCCAATGTTCACTACTCTACAATAACAGCCTGCCTTGTTCAAGTCCAGAATCCCTGGCAGCGGCTTGTGGTTTGTCCTGTACCTGAACAGAGAAGTGGCACTTTTCGTATCTTTTATCTTGGACTATTGAAATCATAATTGACACTATCCCGAAGCCGTGAGAGCATTTCTTATGGACCAGTCAGCTCAGCACAAGCGAGCTACGATAGATGATGTCGTGAGGCTCTCGGGAGTGTCAAGAAGCTCCGTATTCCGATACTTGAGCGGCAAGACTCTCCGTCCGACCCTCTCAACGGCCATCGAGACCGCGATGCGCCGTCTCGGCTACCCGATTGCGGGCCGTTCCGACGCGCAGGCATTTGATCTGAGCATCTCGACTTCGCCTTCCTTCGGCAGTTTCAGGGGTTATGCCGAAGTGGTGGAAGGCATCATCGCGAGGGCTGTGGAAAGAGGCGTCCACGTGAGTCTTGGCCATGGGCTCGGCTATGAGGATATCAAGGGCAATCCTCCCGTCTTCCCCGCCGAGCGGCGGGGCGTCGTCATCCTGGGCAAATCGATGACTGAAGAGGAAGTCGAAGCAAAGGAGCTTACCGCGCAGGGGCTTCCCTTCCTTCTGGTAAACCGAATCATGGACGAACCCGGATATAGTTTTGTATCGGCCGACTTTCGCGCGGCGGCTATGGATGCGACCCGTCACCTTCTCGGGTTGGGCAGGAAAAGAGTGGCCATGTGGGACGATGGATCGGAGCTGTCGAGGGTCCAGAGGGACAAGCGTAGAGGGTTTTTCTCAGCCTTCAAGGCTGAAGGGCTGGAGCCTGTCGCGGAATTGATCACGGGCAGGGATGCTGGAGACATAGAGGCCGAAGCCGCGCGCCTGCTCTCTTTGGCCGAACCTCCTGACGCGTGGTTCGCCATGGACGACAGGGCAGCGATGCGGGTCATCCGGAAAGCTCACGATCTGGGTTTCAGGGTGCCCGAGGATCTGGCCGTGATAGGGATGAATGACACCGAAACAGCCAGTCTCTCTCGTCCCTCGGTATCGAGCGTGCGGATTCCCTTCTTCGAGGCTGGATGGAGCGCTGTCGATATCCTTGGACGTCTCATCGAAAGGCCCGTGGAGCGGTCGATCAGGATCATCTTGGGGCATCGGCTGGTAGCGCGTGAATCAAGCCTGGGCCAGACGAGAAAGGCCTGACATGAAGGAAATCTGCGACGAGGGACTCGTCTTCCCCGATAGGTATGTATCCTGGCCCGATGTGGACGATGCTTTCTGGCACAGGGCTGTGGAATCAGCCGTCGGCCAGGTCCAGGTGAATACGGGACTCTTTCGGGATGGGCTGTACCCGGCGCCGGCAAGCCTGGACCAGCGCTATCCGGCTATTGGGAACACGGAGTGGACCTCCAGTTTCTGGACGGGGATGCTCTGGCTTTCCTACGAGCTGTCGGGCCGCTCTCCGTTCCGCGAAGCCGCCCTTGCCCAGATTGCCGACTTCAAACGGCGCCTTGATCGGCGGATAGCCGTCGAGACTCACGATCTGGGCTTTCTCTACACCCTGTCCTGCGTTGCCGCCTGGCGCGTCACGGGAGACGAAAAGGCGCGGCGCACGGCCCTCGATGCCGCAAATCTTCTCATGGGGCGATACTACGAACGCGCGGGGATCATTCAAGCTTGGGGTAATCTCGATGACCCTAACCAGCGAGGCCGAATCATCATCGACTGCGCCATGAATCTGCCTCTTTTATTTTGGGCGACCGAGCAAACGGGCGATCCCCGCTACCGGGAGGCAGCGGCCCGGCACCTGTCGGCGGCCAACGAGCATCTCCTTAGGGAGGACGGCTCGAGCTACCACACCTACCATTTCGATACCAAGAACGGGACCGGGTTGAGGGGAAGTACGGCTCAGGGCTCCTCAGATTCGTCCTGCTGGGCGAGGGGACAGGCCTGGGGCATCTATGGCCTTTCCCTGGGATTCAGGTACCTGAGGAACCCTGAACTCCTCGAGGTGGCATCGCGCCTCGCCCATTACTTCCTCAACAGAACGCCCGAAGACTGGGTATGCTACTGGGATCTCTCCTTTACGCACGGTTCAGAGGAGCGAGACTCCTCGGCGGCGGCCATCGCCGCCTGCGGGCTCCTCGAACTGGCGTGCCATCTGCCGGCCGCCGATCGGCGAAGGCGGCAGTACGAGAACGCCGCAGCGAACATCGGCGCCTCACTTGCCTCGAAGTATGCCGCTCAAGGGGAGAAAGGAGCCAACGGTCTCCTCAAGCACGCCGTCTACAGCAAGCCCGCGAACGAAGGCGTCGACGAATCCTGCGTCTGGGGTGATTATTTCTATCTTGAACTCCTCGCCCGGCTCCAGCTCTCCTGGAAGCCTTACTGGTGAGGTCGGCGTGAAAGCCTGGAACTTGCCAATTTCGAAAAATCCCCTGCTGACCAGGGATGATCTCGCATCGAGCCTCGACCAGCTGATGGAGCCCCTCCTCGGACGTTTCGTCTCAGGCGGCGCTGGCCTCCATGTCGGGAACAGTTCAGCCCATTACGACGAGAGGGCAGCCCTGCTCGAGGGAGCCAGCAGGCTGCTCTGGGGCTTGGCGCCTTTCGCCGCGGGCTTTGCCGATCGGCGGACGGGTGGCATCGGAACCGCGTCGCGCGCAGCGTTGGCTCACATCCTTGAAGGGCTGGAATCCGGTCCCGATCCCGCTAGCCCCTGGTATTGGGGAGTGGGAGGCGACCGGGACCAGCGCTTCGTGGAGATGGCCGCCATGGCTCTGTCCCTCCTCATCACTCCCGGGACGTTCTGGGAACCGCTCCCGGAAGCAGCCAAGGCTAGACTCGCGGCCTGGCTCGCGACGATCAATGCAGTCGAACTGCCGCCTACCAACTGGGAATTCTTCCGCGTCCTCGTGAACATCGCCCTGAAAGGCCTGGGCAGGCCCTTCGACGAAGCCCGCCTCGCAGCTGGACTGGCCGCGGTCGACGCTCTCTACCGGGAAGATGGCTGGTACCTCGACGAGACGAACTACGATCTCTACAATCCCTTCGCCTTCCACTTTTACGGACTTCTATATGCCCGCCTCATGGGGGAGGAGGATCCCGAGCGGGCCGAGCGCTTCAGGAACAGGGCGAGGCTCTTCGCGGTCCAATACCTCCCATGGTTCGCCTCCGACGGTTCGGCCGTCCCCTTCGGCCGGTCGCTCTGCTATCGCTTCGCCGCATCGGCTTTTTTCTCCGCCTGTGCCTTCGCCGGGGAGGAGGTACTCCCCTGGGGTGCCCTCAAGGGGATCATCCTCCGTAATCTTCGCTGGTGGTTTGCCCATCCCATCCTTGACCACGAGGGTCTCTTGACCATCGGCTACACCTACCCGAACCTGCTGATGGCCGAACAGTACAACGCCCCGGGTTCGCCCTACTGGGCCTTGAAGACCTACCTCGTCCTGGCGCTTCCTCCTGGCCATCCCTTCTGGATTTCGACAGAGACAGGCCTGCCCCTTCTTTCCGATGAAACCCTGAATAAGCCCCCGAATATCCTCGTCTGCAGGGCTGGGACGGGCGCCCGGGAACAGGTCTACTTCTTGAACGCCGGTCAGTATCCCTGCTGGGAGTCCGTGGACTCGGCGGCGAAGTATGCCAAGTTCGCCTATTCCAACCGATTCGGCTTCTGCGCTTCCCACGGATCCTTCGACCTCTCGAAGACGGGCTGCGATTCCAGCCTGCTTTTTTCTGAGGGAGATAACTATTGGCGCGAACGCCGGCAAAGCGAAGATCGCTATTCCTGCGCCGATTACGTCACCTCAACCTGGAAACCCTGGCCCGGCGTGAAAGTGAGAACCTGGCTTCTGCCCTGCGGACCTTGGCATATACGGATACACGCCATCGAATCGGCCAGGGATCTGGAGTGCGTGGAGGGCGGATTCTCCCTGCCTGACGACAACGGCTTCGGGCTGCCGGCCAAGCCCCAAGTGAATGTCCCGGAGCCCGGTGTCCTCCTGGCGGCATTCCCCTGGGCACGCGGGGGCATTCGTGACATTGGCCTTTGGTGCGCGGGCCTTCAGACCGCAGCACCCCGCATCGCGGAACTGCACAAACCCGAACCGAATCTCAATCTGCTCTTTCCGAGAGTTCTGATTCCCATACTCCGGGGCGTCATAGAAAAGGGGATAACTATCCTGGCCTGTGCGGTTTTCGCAGAACCCCTGGATGGCGGCAGGGAAGGGGACTCGAATCCTGGCACGGCTGCGACCGTCGCCGGGTCCGGAGCCTGGGCTGATCCGCCCGTGGTGAACCTGGACGCGGTCTCAGGGTTGGTAGTCATCGACTACCTGAGGCGCAGCAGGGAGATTCTGCTCTCCAGGGGAGGCATTCCGAATGACCGCGCCTGACAGGGACCCCAGCCTCGACCTGGCGCTAGCCGGGGAGATGGCCCTAGTGCTCAGCGGCAGGGGCTTCGTCGCGAAAGCCTTCGGAGACAGGAATTCGGCCCTCGATCATCTGTTTTCACTCATTCCCGCAGGCTTGAAAGTGGGACTTGGCGGCTCGACGACTCTCGCTGAACTGGGCGTCGTCGAAAGGCTGAGGGCCGGTCCCTATCGGCTCATCGACCGCTATAGGACGGCAAACTGGGATGCCACCATGGACGCTTACCGGGAGGCTCTCCTTGCCGATGTTTTCGTCACGGGCGTCAATGCCATTACCCGCAAGGGGGAACTCGTCTGCATTGACTCCTCGGGAAACCGGGTCGCGGCGATGATCTTCGGCCCCCGAAGAGTCATCGTCGTGGCGGGTATCAATAAAATCGTCGACGATCTGGATGCCGCCTTCGCCAGGTTAAGGACCATCGCCCCCTTGAACTGCCGACGTCTCGGCCACAGGACGCCCTGCGCCGAATCGGGTGTCTGCGAAGGCTGCCTTTCGACCGAAACCATGTGCAACTACACAGGTATCATCCATCACGGCCTCAAGGAGAAGGACAGGATTTACGTCATCCTTCTGGCTGAATCCCTGGGGTTCTGAGAACTGAGCGCGATTGGGAAAGGCGAACTTGCTTATTTCGGAGGCTTCAGGGCAAATTCGAAGCCTATGGAGAAGTGCTCTTCCGCGGTTTGGAAGCTGTAGTCAAGACTCCTGATCAGGGTTTCGGTCCCATCGTGTTCCCGATGGGGATGTTCGACGATCACCGGCCTGAGACCAGGCCGCGAGCAGCGTATCGCGAGAAGGGCGGCGCTGCCGGTTCCGAAGTCCAAGGCTCCAAGGTCTCGCGTGATGAAACGTTCGACAATCGTGGCGCCGCCGCCTGAAAAAACGAAGCTGTCGCTGAGGAAGAGTCTGGTCCCGCCGTCGAACTCGAAGCCGCGGACAAGACTTAAAAGCCCGGGACAATCATAGGCTCCGGCGATGTCCATCCTCAGGAGGACCTTCCTCCCCTCGATGTGGGCTGAGACATCCTTCGTCCTCCGGTCGGCTCCGGGCGACTGGCCCAGGCCATTCACGATGGGCAGACTGTGGCCGAAGGAGGAGTTGCAGAAGATCGAATACCGCTGGTAGTTAAAATACTCTCGCGTGTATTCCCCGCAGCCCAGGTCGGCAAGCAGTTCGGCTCCATCCAGGACAAGTTCGAAAGAGCCCAGGTCATTGTGATTATGGGGTTCGTCATTGTGGCCGCCCTTGGCGGCGAAGGCGAGGCTTCCCGGCGTTGCGGCTGGGTGATCCGAGGCGGGGCAGATGAGCCACTGGGCGTCGGGGAACCAGGTAGGTGCCGGAACGCGTTGCAGGGATTCGCCGCCGCCAGCCGGCGCCTCGGACCGCGGTCCACTCCAGATCAGGTCACGCAGCGACAGGCAGAAGCGTCCGCAGTGGTCGTGGCCGAAATCCGCCGCGAGGGAGGGAGAAGGCGGCCTCGACTCTGGGAACCGCCGGGTCAAGTAGGCTGAAAGGCCTCGCCTGAACCTTTCGGTAGATGAGCCGTCGGCAAAGGAGAGAGACGTGCCCTCGTCGAGGTAGGCTGCCGACTGGAAGGCGGCGGCGCGCCTCGCCCTTTTGTCATCCAGGAGGTCCAGCGCGCCGCTTGAGGCCCTGGAAAGCAGATCGGCGAAGGCGGTGAAGAAGCCCATCCCGTAGGTCCAGTAACCCAGGCCTTCGAGGCATACTCCATCTGCGGAGAAACTGCCAAGGAAACGGTCGAGGGTCGGGAGGATACGGGCGAGCACGGCTGCCTTCCGGCCTGGGTCGTCGTAAAGATAGAGGGCTGCCGCACCTAC
>JAPLSO010000064.1:31145-34435 GCA_026398595.1 Spirochaetota bacterium
ACCAGTTATTGACCATCTCTTCCCACCGCCAGGGCTTGCTCCGCGCCAGAAAAGGCTCGAGAATTCGCCTCTTGACCTCTGCCTTGGCACGGCTCGCCACAATAGGTGTCAGGTCACCGCCGACAAGCGATAAGATTTCCGAAAGGGCAAAGGCAGTTTCGCAGGAGAAAAGGTCCAGGTATTCGCTGTGGAGCCAGGGGGAGGCTTTTTCAGGCGTCCCGAGGTCGGCCGAGGCGGGGCGGGACGGTCCAAGGCAGACAGGATCCAGGCAGGTTCCTTCCAGGTGAGCGGGCAGGGCCCAGGTGTATTCGTTGCAGATGGACCAGAGCAGATCTTCGAGGCCGGACAGTTTTTCCACTCCGCCCCAGAGCCATGCAGCCAGGCCGGCGGCTACGAGTCTCCGTCTGTGCGGGAAGTACAATGCCTCGTACCTTCCCCTGTCGCCCGTCTCGTCGAAAAGACGGAATAGGCTGAAGGGGAGTTCGGGAATGGCCACACCGCGGCTCGAGCTTTCGGCCTCGTCGATTGCCTCAAGGCAAGGGCCGAGGCTTGAGTTCCCGAGTACGGCGGCTCTTGCCTCTGGGCTGCCAAGGCTCTTGAGAGGCCCAGAGGCCAGGAGATGTGCGAGTTCGCCCCCGCTCAGGGCGAAAGGATTAGCCCTTGATTCCACTAGTCGCCAATCCTTCGATGTAGAACCTCTGCAGGAAGAGGAAGAGAATGATTATCGGCACGAGGGAAACGAGTGAAGCGGCCATGATGAGGGAATATTCGGCCGAATACTGGGCGATGAACATCCTTAAGCCCAGCTGTATGGTCTTGAGTCTCTCGCTCGAAAGATAGATGAGGGGGCCCATGAAGTCATTCCAGACGGTGACGAGGCTGTAGATGGTCAGGGTGGCGAGGGCAGGCCTCGCGTTGGGCAGTATGATGCGGAAAAAGATGCCATACTCGCCCAGGCCATCGATGCGGGCAGCCTCGGAGAGCTCCCTGGGTATGGAGACGAAGAACTGGCGCATCAGGAAAACCCCGAAGGCCGTGAAGGTCTGGAGGAGGATAAGGGCTAGGTGCGAGTCGCCCAAGCCCAGTTTTCTCATGATGATGAACTGGGGAACCATGTAGACCTGCCAGGGTATCGCTATGGTCGCAATATAGCCCATGAAGATGAGGTCCCGTCCCTTGAACTTGAGCCGGGCGAAGGCGTAGGCGGCGAGGCTCGAGGTGAAGAGCTGGAGGATAGTGACGATAGTTGTCAGCTTTACCGTGTTCAGGATGAAGGTGAGGAAGGGAACGCGCTGCCAGATGAGCAGGTAGTTCTTCCAGCGGGGTTCCTTGGGAATCCAGCGGAAGGGGAAGCGGAACACATCCTTGTCCATCTGGAGGGAAGCCGAAGCCATCCAGAAGAAGGGGAGGAGCATCGAGACAGAACGAGGAAGGTGTAGGTGAGGACGAGGCCCAGTCGCTTCTGGCGGCCTATCGATTGCGCAGTCAGGCCGCTCATAGGTAGCTCACCCATTTCTTCTCGGCCCTGAATTGGAGCATGGTTATGCCGAGGACGAGGACGAAGAGGACTAGGGCTATAGCGCTGGAATATCCGTACTCGAACTCTATGAATGCGGAATTGTAAATGGCGAACACGAGGACATTGGTCGCCCGTCCCGGACCTCCCCCCGTCATTACGTAGATGAGATCGAAAACCTTGAAGGCCGAAATAGTGAGCATCATGGTGACAAAGAAGGTGGCGGGCGTGAGGAGAGGCAGGGTGATGAGCCTGAAGCATTGCATAGGATTGGCCCCGTCGATCCGCGCCGCTTCATAGAGCTCCCTCGGTATCTCCTGCAGTGCCGCGAGGTAGATGATCATGTAATAACCCATGTTTTTCCAGATGCTCGCCATGATCACGGTGGGCATGGCCCAGGTGACCGAAGCCGACCAGTGGGGTGGATTTTGGACGCCCAGGGCCGAAAGGAGATTGTTCACGGGACCCATGGAGGGGTGGAACATCATGTTCCAGACGACTGCCACCGCCACGAGTGATGCGATATAGGGGAAGAAGAAGATGGCGCGGAATACGTTCCTGCCCTTGATGTTCCTGTTGAGCAATACGGCCAGGCCCAGAGAGCAGACCAGGGTGGTTGGAACCGTACCCGCGACATAATACAGGGTGTTCATCGCCGAGATCTTGAAGGTCTCGTCCGTCAGCAGCCTGGCGAAGTTCTTCAGGCCGGCGAAGGTTATAGCGCCCGCCCCGTCCCATTTCATGAAGGAGAGGGCCAGCGCGAAGACCATGGGCACCAGGGTGAAGGCCGTGAAGCCAAGGAGATTGGGTAGGATGAAGGAATATGCCACGAAATTCTGTTTCAGGACCTTGCGCGAAACGCCAGCCATCTGAGCCAGCCTCCGATATCGGGATGATTTGAATTATATAGCATAAAAACAGGCGGACCCAGCCCCTGTGGGTTGCGGGTCCGCTTCTAATTTGTCTTCTCCCGGTCTTTTACTTGGCTAGGACTTCTTTAACGCGCTTGGACATATCGGCCAGTCCCTGATCGACCGACTTGGACTCGGTCATGATGAGCTCATGCTCCTGGTTGAGGATCTGTTCGATGACGGCGACCTTGTCGTGCAGCGGCAGCTCCAGGCGGACCATCACGGTGTTCAGGGCTTCGGCGCTGGCCGCGTCCTGGGGGAATCCCGGGACAGCCTTCATGCTGGCTAAGACGTCCTTGTTGCGCACGGCAGGGAGGGACCCGATCTTAGCGAGAATCTGGGCGCCTTCGGGGCCTGAGAAGAACTTGATGAAGTCCCAGGCAATTTCCTTGTTGGGGGCCTTGGAATTCATGGCGATGGAGGTGATAGTTCCAGCCGTCGTTCCGGCTGCTACACCCGCTGGATGCGGATACTTCACGATACCCCACTTCATGTGGGCCGTTCCGTCGTTGATCTTGCTGATCAGTGTGCCGATGAACCAGGATCCCATGGGCATCATAGCGATCTGCTCATTGTACCAGAGCCCGGAATAGTGCATGTTGCCGACCTTCAGGGACGAGAAATCCATGACGGTTTTATCCCTCTGCATCTTGAGAACCATCTCGTAGTAGGGCTTCATGAAGGAATAGTCGGTGGAGATGACGGAATGCTTCCCGTCCTGGACCGTGGGGAGTTCGACCGTGGATCTCCAAATGTGGTAGTGAGAGCCGTAGACCCTGTCGACCCCGGTGCCGGAGGAAACCTTGCGGGCCAACTCGGCATACTGGTCCCAGGTAATGTCGTTGGTGGGATAAGCGACCTTT
>JAPLSO010000065.1 GCA_026398595.1 Spirochaetota bacterium
CAGGGCTTCCACAATACGTGCTTGTTCTGGGAGCGTCGGAGGAATAGGAATAGGGTATGTTTTTAACTTCTCTCCATTGATATTAGCTTGGCCCACCGCAAGGCTTAGGACTTTCATACTATAATTTCGAGCTACGCTAGTGTTAAGAATGTAATTCAAGTATTCTGCAGAATACTGCGTCTGATTCACCTTGACTCGAATCAGATAGCCAGCAAATATCGCAGGTCTATCAGATGTGTAGATTGATGATTTACCGACAAGATCTATCGTATTAGTTCGGTTGAAAAGGATATCCTTTTTACTCAACAAGTACTTATCTATTTCATTGCTATCGCTCGTGTAAACTAAATTGGTCCAATCGATCTTTCCATCCTGCAGATTACCCATTCGCAAAACAGGAACTAGACCGACTCGATCAGATTTTGCTGAAGAACCGTATCCTATCGAGGAAGCAAGTTCGCCAAGTTGTTTTACTATCCAATCCTCCGGAACCACCCCCACTTCAGTCAACTTATATCCGGGCATTACTGTTTCGTTCATAAGTGAGAATCCTGCTCCAGTTCCTTCGAGAGCCCCGTTTCCAATTCTTCTATGCTGGGCAAGCACGTATCGAGTGGTTCAGGTAAAGCACGCACAAGCTGATATTCGGCGACACCTATAGGCTTATCAATTCCTGAAAGAGCGTATTCAGCGACCAACCGGTTTTTTGTCTTGCAGAGAAGAAGTCCAATAGTAGGCTTGTCATCAGGCGACTTCATCTGTGCGTCAACAACAGAAAGGTAGAAATTAAGTTGGCCTGCGTGTTCAGGTTTGAAGGCGGTGGCTTTGAGTTCCACGACTATATAGCATTTGAGCCTGGTATGGTAAAAAAGCAGATCGAAAAAGAACTCATCGCCCGCTACCTCAACACGGACTTGCCGACCAACAAAGGCAAAACCTGAACCCAATTCCAGCAGGAATCGCGTGATATGTCGAACGAGAGCGCTTTCGATATCCCGTTCTTGCGCTTGATCCCCGAGACCGAGAAAATCGAAATAGTAAGGATCTTTTAGCACTTCATTTGCCAGACCTGCCTGGCTAGGCGCGAGGCTTCTCTTAAAATTGGTGATCGCTGCTCCCTGTCGGAGGTTGAGTTGATTTTTTATATTCAAGCCAAGGGTCTCGCGAGACCATGTATACTTGATGGTTTCACTGGCATACCATTCCCGTGTGCCCGGATCGGCGACTTTTGTGATAAGCGTAACAATGTGGAACCATGGCAATAAGTCAGCAGACTGCTGACCAATTAGGCGTTCAGGGCATTCTTGCGCAAAAAAGCGCATGTACTTGAGGTTTGATGGGGACAATCCCTTCATGTCGGGGAACGCCGCTCTGAGGTCTGCCGAAATACGGTCAATCACCTTGGCGCCCCATCCCTGTCGTTCCTGACGCTCCAGAATCTCCTTTCCAATTTCATGATAAAGGCGAATTTGCTCTCCATTGGCGGCAAGAATGGCTTTCTGGCGGGCACCGGCGATCCGCTGTTTCAAGCTGGAAATCCAATCGGAATAGTCGGCAGGAAGCAGGTTCGCAATGTTGTTCATACTGAATACCCCATCTTTTTCAGATGCTCGTCGACGCGGGCGGAAAGGGTCTCGACTTCGGAGATCAGCATGGGAAGTGGTTTCTCGTAACGTTCGGCCAACTCCTTAATCCGCTTGGTGAGCGCCTGGCTGACACGGTCGAGCTCTCCCTGTACGGCTATGGCCGCGGCCGACATCCATTTATCGCGGATCGCGAAGGATTTGATCTCGGCTTCCGAAAGCTGGCGGTACCTGGCGGCGACCTTCGCGTCGAGGCTTCTCCGCGCATCCTTAAGCTTCTTGCCCGCCGCGGATTCCTGCTCGATCAGGTCGAGGTACTTCTCGAGCACCTTGCGTTCCTCCGACGCATCTTTATCGGTCTTAATGTCCTGGAGTCGATCCTTGACGCTCTTGGCGCTGAGCTTGCCCTTGTCTGTCTTGGATTCCGCGAGCAAGCCCTCGTCGCCTCCCTGCTCCTCATCCATCTCCTCCATCGACCTCGATACGTCGTCACGCTCAGCCTCGAGCCCGTCGAGGGCTGCCTTGTCTGTCGCAAACCAATGGGCGACGATCAGATCGACTGGGATAAGATCCGTATTGGGCTTTCCGTCGGCGATGCCCGTCCAGCCATCCTGGGCTATCTGCCAGATATCGTCCTGGAGGGTTTCGGCCCAGTAGTCCATCAGGTTCTGGTAGATGTCGTAGGGGTCGACCAGGGGCGCCGTCGCGAAGGCTTCCAGAAGGCTCTCGGACAGGGTTTCGATCAGGGATTTGGGGTGGACGCCCCTGGCGACGCCTTCCAGCAGGGGGATCGTCGCGGACTTCCATGCCTCGAACAGCCTCGTTATTCGTTCATTGAAGGCGGTGAACTCGGGATGGCCAAAAATGACGGATTTGATGGCGCTCGGCTCGACCTTCAAGAGGGCATAGCCCGGGCGCCCCGAATCGGCGAAGAGTTCGCGCCGCACCGCGGGGAAGACATCCCAGTACGCGGACAGCTCGTCGATGTCGCGCTCGGGGATGCCGCCTTTCAGGTGGGCCTCGATGTCCTGCAGATCTTCAGGTTCGGTGCTGTCGATGTAGCGGGGAAGATTGAGGTTGAAGTCGTTCCGCTCGATCTCTGCGGTCGGCACCACGCGCGAGTATTTGGGCAGCTCGGCCTGGCGCGCGAAGGTGTCGACGATCTTGTGGATGTCCTGCTCGCGCAATCGGTTCTTGGGGCCGTCCTTGGCGAAGCCTTTGGACGCGTCGATCATGAAGATGCCCTTGCGGGCGACGGCGCCTTCTTTGTCCAAAACGAGGATGCAGGCGGGGATGCCGGTGCCGTAGAAGAGGTTCGCCGGTAGGCCGATGATGCCCTTGATGAAGCCGTGGCGTATCAGGTTCCTGCGTATGTCCGCCTCGGCGTTGCCGCGGAAAAGGACGCCGTGCGGATGGATGACCGCGCCCTTGCCGCTGCTCTTCAGGCTCGCGAGGATGTGGAGGAGGAAGGCGAAGTCGCCGTTCTTGGGGGGCGGCACGCCGTACTCGAAACGGCCGTAAGGATCGTTGAAGGGATCGAGTCCCGTCATCCAGGATTTGTTGGAAAAGGGGAAATTGGCGACGACGAAGTCGAACTTCTTGAGCTGGCCGCTGGCTTCCTTGAATTGAGGGGAGGAGAGCGTGTTGGCCTGGCGGATTTCGGCCTCGGGGCAGTCGTGCAGGACCATGTTCATGCGCGCGAGGGCCGAGGTGGCGTTGTCCATCTCCTGGCCATAGAGAGCAAGATTAAGGCCCGTGCGCTGCTTCGCCTCGTCATGGGCTTTGAGAAGGAGCGAGCCCGAACCGCAGGTCGGATCGTAGATGCTCATCGTCGGATCGGTGGAGCAGCCCAGGCCGATGACCTTGGACATGACGCGCGAGACCTCCGCCGGGGTGTAAAACTGCCCCTTGCTCTTACCCGACTCGGTGGCGAAATGGCGCATGAGGTATTCGTAGGCGTCGCCCAGGAGGTCGTCGCCCTCGGCCCCGTTCCGCCCGAAATCGATGCCCTCGAAGATGGCGACGAGCTTCGTCAGCCTGTCGACCATCTCCTTGCCCTTGCCGAGTTTCTCCTCGTCGTTGAAGTCGGCGAGGTTGATGGCGCCCTTCAGTTGTTCGTTGGCGTCCGCCAGGCGACCTATGATCTTGTTGATCTTGTCGCCGATCTCCTTGTCGTTCTTGGCGGCCATCATGTCAGCGAAACCGCCACCAGCCGGTATCGTAAGGAGTGCGCGGGAATCGCCTGCATAGCGATCGGAAACATACTTCATGAACAGGAGGACGAGTACGTAATCTTTGTATTGGGAAGCGTCCATCCCTCCCCTGAGCTCGTCGCAGGACTGCCAGAGGGAGGAGTAGAGTTCGGATTTCTTTAGGGCCATATATCGCACTATATCGAGTTTTGGGATCGCTCGCCAGTTTGATCGTTCTCCGACCTTGGTGGAGCACCGTGAAATTCCCGAACGGTGTCCACCAGGACGAGGCCGCCAGGACGAACCTTGTAAATTGAACGGACCTGTTTCAATATGCGTGGATGATTGGCCGCGTTATTACCTCGGTCTCTGGACCATGAGGGAGGGAATATGAAGAAATACCTCTGCGTTTTCTTGCTCGTTTTGGCTGCGGCCTCCAACCTCCCGGCCCAAACGACAGCATCCTCCAATAAAGCAGCCGCGACGACAGATCCGGGCAAGCCGCGCATCCTTCTGGCCTACGAGCTCGCCGACAAGAATCTCGATCCGTGGCGAGCCTTTTTCAGGACCGAATTGGACTCGGCGGGGTATGCCCTGGAGGAAGTGGAGGCCGCCAGGCTTTCCGCGACGACATTGTCCAACTATGACCTCATCGTGATCTATGGCGCCGTCATGGCTTTCACGTTCAAGGAACCGATGCGGGATTGGCTGAATACGAAACCGAAGCTCGCCGGGGGAAAAGTCGCACTTTTCGTGACGGCGAACCGGTGGTTTTTACGGAAGTACAACGACCAGCTCCTTGGTTTGCTCAGGCAGGCCGACGCCATCATCGTGGACGCTGTATCGACGGCAACCAAGGCCCTTTCCGATGACGAGAAACGGCGGCTCGTGCGCGCCTTCGTCGAAAAACTGCCGCGATAGCGACCCCAGCCGCCTTTCGTCTTCCTCAAAGGCCGACGAGAGGCGCCAGGACCGTGAAAACCAGTGCCACGGCCAGGGCCACGAAGGGCGCGAAGACGAGGCCGGCCTTGGCCATGTCCTTGATGGAGAAATAGCCCGTAGACCAGGGCAGGACATTCACAGGGCTCGTTGTCACCAGGATGACCGCGAAGTTGGCCGTGAATCCTCCGGCCAGGGCAAGAAGCCGCGAGTCTATGCCGAGGGTTGCCCCGAGGGCGATGATGAGCGGTACGATGACGGTGCCGGTGAGCGTATTGGAAGAGAACACCACTTTCACCACGAGGACGCCCGCGGCCACTGCGGCCAAGCGGCCGAAGGGCGGAAGGGCGCCGATGCCGCCGAGCACGGCCACGGACACCCAGGCCGCTGCCCCGCTCTTGTAGAGAGCCGTGCCGAGCGCGACCCCCATCGCGATCAGGAGAATCCCTGCCCAGTCAATCGAGGACGCCAGATCCTTCCACGAAAGCCCCGTCACTCCCGGCAGGAAGAGGGCAACGGCCCCCAGGCAGGCCACGGCCGACACGGTGAGCTTGATGCCGATCCACTCGGAGACGAGAGGCGTGGCGAGCCAGAGGACGACGACGACGGCGAAGACGATGCCGACGCCCTTCTCCCCGTGGGAGAGGCGGGCGCTCGGATGGGCGTTGTCAGGCTGTTTGGCGTCGGCGGCTTTACCAGGGGCGGCGCCCGTGCCAATCCCAGCAGTCGCTGTCCCCATGCTCCTCAGCCGCTTCCTTTCGGGCGGGAAGAGAAGGATGAGGATGAGCCAGCCCAGGGGGAGAAGGACGAGGGTGAGGGGGACGCCGAGAGCCATCCACTGGACGAAGGAGATGTCCACCTTGGCGAGTTCGGCGAGGAAGCGGACGACGATGGGGTTGGAACCCGAGCCGGCCGGCGTCGCACAGGCGCCGATCAGGGGGCCCCAGGCTACGGCCATGGCTATGGCGGTGCCGAAGCGGCTTTCGCCAGGTTTTTCGCCCTCGGCCTCGAGGATGGCCTTGGCCGAGGGAAGGACGAGGGCCGCCGCCGCGAGGGCGGTGATCCAGGGCGCGAGAAAGGCGCCGGCGGCGAGGACGGCGAAAACGGCTCCCCGGGTGCTGCCCCGCGCGAGCCTGAGGAAGGGTTTGATCAGGCGGGAAGCCAGCCCCGATTTCGCGAGTGCGGCCGCGAGCAGCAGGACGGCCACGAAAAAGATGACGGATTCGTCCCCCATCCCCGCCTTGACGAGGTCGGGCCAGGACTGGACGCCCAGAAAGGCCAGGAGGAGCATCACCAGAATTCCGGAAATATGGAAGGGAAGGGCTTCACCAATCCAGAGGACAAGGGCGAAGACGAGGCAGGCAAGGGCCTTGCGACCTTTCTCGTCAAGGACAGCTCCCCGGATGGTCTTCAGGGAATCTGGCATTGGGGCAAGAAGGAGAAAGGCCAAAATCGCGAAGGCCGCTAGGAGGACAACCAGCCTGCGCGCCGTCGAAGGTGTCTTTTTCAAGCGCGGTCTCGCGGCAAACACTGTCCGAGCAGGGCGCCCACCTGGCTGGGCACATCGGCTACCAGGATACCGACGGCCCTGCATGCCGCAATTTTGTCCGAAGCGCGCCCCAAGCCTGAGCCAGCAACGGCGCCAGCGTGTCCCATCCTCCGGCCCTCTGGGGCCCTGCGCCCGGCTATGAAGGCGACGACAGGCTTGGAGAAGCCGCCCTGGCGCACTCGCTCGGCAACCTCTTCCTCCATCGAACCGCCCAGCTCGCCGATGATTACCACGGCATCTGTCCCGGGATCGGCGTCGAAATCGTCGAGAAGCTCGGCGAACCGCGTACCGGGCACGGAGTCTCCCCCGACTCCTATCAGGGTGGAGACACCGAAGCCGCCTTGCACAACCATGGCGGCGACCTCGTTGGTGAGGCTGCCCGAGCGGGTCATCACGCCAATCCGGCCGGGCCTGTAGACGCGTTCTATCCAGTAGGGGAACATGCCGAGCATGGCCTTGCCCGGGCTCACCACACCCGATGTGTTGCCGCCGACGACGCGCACTCCCGCGGCGAGGGCTCGGGCACGCATGTCGAGGGCTTCATGCAGGGGGATGCCGTCGGCGACAGTCACGACGAGGGGAATTCCCGCCTCGACCGACTCCAGGACCGCGTCGGCGGCAAAGCGGGGGGGAACGAAGACGACAGAGGCGTCGGCCCCGCCCGAGGCGGCCAGGGCTCGGGCGACGGTGTGGAAGACGGGGATGCTCTCCACAGTCTCGCCCTCTTTGCCCGGCGTCACGCCTGCCACAATGTTCGTGCCCATATCGAGCATCTTGCGCGTCCAGAAGGCGGCCTCGACGCCGGTGATCCCCTGGATGATGACCTTCGTGTTCTTGTCGACAAGGATACTCATCGCGCGCCCTCCTTTGCTGGGCGCGCGCCCTCCTTTGCTGGGCGCGCGCCCCCTTTCCCTGGGCGCGTGCCTCCCGCCCTAGCCGCGGCGACAGCCCTCGCGACAGCTTCTTCCGTATCCATGAGGGGTTCGAGGCCGATGCCTTCGAGGATGACCTTGGCCTCTTCCTCGCCCGTGCCACGTATGCAAACCACGATTGGGCAGGTCGGTTTCCACTTTTCCACGGCCTCGGCTATGCCCCTGGCCATCACGTCGGCGCGGGCAATCGTACCGAAAGTGACAATAAGAACGACCTTGGGGGCATTGGCGAGGCAAAGTTCCATGGCCCGCACGGCCTTGCGGTAGTTGGGGCCGCCGAACTCGAGGTAGTTGGCCACCGAGCCGCCAGCATCGACAACGAGGTCATAGACCGTCGTGGTGAGGCCTGCTCCCGCGCACATCAGGCTGATGTCCCCGTCGAACTGGAGGTAAGGGATACCCTCAATAGCGGCCAGTCGGGCGGTTTCGGATTCGTAAGGCCGCCCTTCGACGGGGTATTCGGGATGACGGAAAGCCGCGTTGTCGTCCATGAGGAGCTTGGCGTCGCCGGCGACGACCGAATCGTCCCGCATCAGGAACAGGGGATTGATCTCGGCCAGCTCGGCGTCGAGGGACCTGAAGACGCCCCAGAGCTTCGTGGCGGTGTCGGCAAGGGACTTGGCAGCCTGGCCGGATAGGCCCAGCCCGTAGGCTAGACCCTTGGCGTGGCGGGGCGCTATCCCTTCGGCGAGGTCGACATCGATCCTGACGATCTTGCCCGGATCGACCGTCGCGAGCTTCTCGATCTCCATCCCCCCTTCGGCCGAGACGAGGAGAAGGCCCTTGGCAGACCTGGGATCGTAGCTCACGGAGAGGTAGAGTTCGCGGTCCGCCTTCACGCATTCCTCGACGAGGACGGCGGGGACACCCGCGGGATGGGCGAGGATGCGTTTCCCCTCGGCCAAGGCCTCGTCCATGTCCCGGACGACGGACACGAGCCCCGCCTTTCCCCTTCCCCCGGAAAGAACCTGCGCCTTGATCACGCAGGGAAATCCGATTCCCGTAAAGGCCGCTTCGAGCTTCCCGGGCCCGTCCACGAGGACACCCCGGGGAACCTTGATGCCCGCGGCCGCGAATTCGGCCTTGCCCTCGGCTTCGGTCAGTCGCATTGTAAGGCCCCCTATGCCCCGTACTTCGCCCAGAGCTTCCCGAAGATCTCCTCGTCCGTAGGCCGGTTCGGAGGAAGGGGAAGCGCGAGCCAGGTGAGGTTGATGAACTGCTTCCAGTGGATGTTCTCGGTGGTGATGTTTCCGCCCCAGGTGCCGCAGCCGAGGGTGACGGTGCTGGGCATGCCGTTGAAGAAGGCCCCGCCGTTGCCCGAGACCATAGGCTGGCGCACCATGATCCGCGAGGACCGCATGCGCAAGCCCATGCGTTCGATGTATTCGCTCTTGTAGGTGAATATTCCCGAGGAGTGGCCTGTGCCGCAGGCGTCCGTGGTCCGCTCGACCAAGTCGAGTCCGGCCTCGAAGGAGTCGACCGGGGCGACGGTCAGGACGGTCGTGATCTTTTCGCGATAGAAAGGATCGGTCTCGGGGTCGGGGCCGCCCTCGACGACGAGGAATCTTGTCGCCGCGGGCACCTCGATGCCCGCGATTCGGGCGACGACAGGCGCGTTTCGCGCCAGCATAGCCGCCTCAAGGGCGGGAGGGTGCCCGGCTCTCGAGTCGTAGCCCGGGGCTCCGTCCTTCCAGAGGGCCTTGCGCAGTTTTTCCTTGGCGGCCGCGTCGAGGACGAATCCCCCTTCGGCTCGGAGGGCCGCCAGGAACGCCGCATAGATTGACTTGTGGATAAAGGCCGAGTTCTCGCTCGAGCAGCTTGTGGCGTTGTCGAAGCACTTGGAGGTCGCGATCTTCTTCGCCGCGTCGGCCGCGTCCGCGTCCTCGGCGAGGAGCTGGACGGCGTTGCCGGGCCCCACGCCGAAGGCGGGCTTGCCCGAGGAGTAGGCCGCCTTGACCATGGGGCCGCCCCCCGTAGCCACAATGAGGTCGGCGCGGCGCATGAGCTCCTGGGTGATCTCAATGCTGGGCTCAGGCACGCACTGCACGAGGTCCTCGGGCGCTCCCACCTTGGCGAGGGCCTGGCGCATGAACTCGACGGCGAGGGCCGTGGAGCGCTTGGCCTTGGGATGCGGGGCGAAGATGACGGCGTTCCGGCCCTTCAGGATCGAAAGGCCGTTGGAGGCGGGCGTGGCCGTAGGATTAGTGATGGGCGCGAGGGCTGCCACGACCCCGACGGGCTTGGCGTATTTCCGGATGCCCTTGGCCTCGTCCACCTCGACGAGGCCGACGGACTTGGCTCCCCTGATGTCCCGCAAGACCCCCATGACCTTGTTCTTGTGCTTGGTCATCTTGTCCTCGAAGACGCCCATGCCTGTCTCGTCTACGACGCTGCGCGCCAGGATCCTGATGTTGTCGTCCTTGTAGACGGCCCAGCCTATGGCGACGCAGACCTCGTCGACTCTCTCCTGGTCCCAGGAGGCGGCGATCTTCTGCGCCGACCTTGCCCGCTCCAGCAATCCTCCCACCAGGGCCGCGACATCCGCAGCGCCTGCAGTGGCGGCGCCGGTATAGGCGGCTCCGGAGCCCGAAGCACTCTGCCCGTTTTTTTCAGCCGCGCTCATTTCAGGTTCTCCTGCTCTATGGCCACGACCTGCCTGAAGGCGTTTTCCAGGAAGTCCTTCTTGAACTCCATCTTCTGGGTGAAGGCGACCGCGAGCCAAGCCTCGACGATCTGGACGCCGAGGAAAGGGGCGGTGATCCAGCCCCCGAGAGTAATGACGTTGGCGTTGTTCACGATTTTCGCGCGTTCGCCCGAGAAAACATCATCCACGACGCAGGCGTAAACGCCCTTGTGCTTGTTGGCGACGATGGCCATGCCCTGCCCCGTCCCGCAGACGAGGATGCCCTTTTCCGCCTGGCCCGACTGTACGGCCTTGGCCACCTTGGGCGCCTGGACAAAATAGGGCTGGGGAGAGGTCTCGCTCTCTATGCCGTAGTCGACGAGCTTGACATCGCCTCTGCCGGCGAGGTATTCCGCTATGGCCTTCTTGAGTGGAAAGCCCGAAAGGTCGCTCGCTATGGCTATCCTGAGTTTGCCGTCCATTCAATTCCTCCAAGCTTAATCGAAGTCTCATCGCCCTTCGGCGATGCGCCCTTCGGCGATGCGCCCTTCGGCGATACGCCCTTCGGCGATGCGCCCTTCGGCGATGCGCCCTTCGGCGATGCGCCCTTCGGCGATGCGCCTCCCTGCGACGAGTTTTTTGGCGGCTTCCGCTATGTTCGGCGCCGTAAGGCCGAAATGCTCGGCCAGCCAGTCCTGGGTGCCCACCTCGCCGAAGCTGTCGGCCGACACCCCTATCGTCGCGAGCGGCGCGTGCTGCCCCATCCCCGCCAGGACTTCGGCCACGGCCGAGCCCAGCCCACCCGAAAGCCTGTGGTTTTCGCAGGTCACGATGCCCTTCGCTCGACCCGCGAATCCGCGCACCAGGTCGGCGTCGAGGGGGGCAAGCGTAAACATGTCGGCTACGGTCGTGGATATATCTTCCGCCGCGAGTAGGTCGGCGGCCTTGAGCGCCTCCCCGACCTCCAGGGCGCCCAGTGCGAGGAGGGCCACGTCGACGTCGTCCCCCGATTTGGCGTTCCTGGTGCCCGGCAGGTTCCCGCGCAGTATCTTTGCCATGCCGAACTCGAAGCTCTCGCCCGGAACGTAGCGGCGGGGCGCCGCTTTCCTCTGAAGGCGCAGGTAGACACAGCCAGGGTGAGCGTACGCCAGCCGGACGGCTGCCTCGAGCGAGACTTCGTCGCAGGGTTCCACTACGACAAGACCCGGAATCACCCGCATCAGCGCGAGGTCCTCGAGGGGCATGTGGGTGCCGCCGTTGTAGGCGGCGGTGACGCCCGGATCCGTGCCCACAAGGGTGACCTTGAGGCCGGCATAGTTGGCTGAGAGGAAAAACTGGTCGAAAGCCCGGCGCGAGGCGAAGCAGCCGAAGGTGGCGGCGAAGGGCTTCTTGCCCACGGCCGACAGACCCGAAGCCACGCCGACCAGGTTAGCCTCGGCGACGCCTACGTTAAAAAAGCGGTCGGGGTAGGCCTTAGCGAAGGGGCCGGTGCCCGTGGCGCGGGCGAGGTCGGCTTCGACGACACAGACGCACGCGTCCTGGGCTGCCAGGGCGATGAGGGTTTCGGCGTAGACCGCCCGAAGTTCCTTATCGGCCATAGACGCCTCCCTCGGCGAGGAGGGCCGCCTTTGAAGCCTCGAAATCGAGGAGCGTGAAGGGGGCGTTGTGGCTCTCGGCCTTGCCCTCGTACTTGGGCACTCCCTTGGCCTTCACGGTCCGCATGACGATCATCGTCGGACGGCCCTTCGTGGCCTCGGCTTCGAGCAGGGCTGCGTCGAGAGCCGCGAGGTCGTGGCCTTTTATTGAAACGGATCGCCAGCCGAAGGCCTCCCACTTGGCGGAGAGGTCGCGCAGGCCCATTATTTCTTCGGTCGGCCCGTCGATCTGGAAGCCATTGGCGTCCGTCATGGCTGTTAAATTGTCCAGCCTGTAATGGGCCGCGCAGGCCGCTGCCTCCCAAATCTGGCCCTCGTCGCTCTCCCCGTCCCCGATGAGGGCGAAGCAGCGCCGCATGCTTCCGTCAGCCCTCGGGCCGTCCATGCGGACACCCAGGGCCATGCCTACGGCGGCGGAGAAGCCCTGGCCGAGGGAGCCCGTCGTCATGTCGACGCCGGGCGTCAGCCGACGGTCTGCGTGGCTGGGCAGCGATGTCCCGCCCCTGTTGAGGGTGGAGAGGAGCGCGCGGGGTATGAATCCGACCTCGGCCAGGGCCGCGTAGAGGGCCGGCCCCGCGTGCCCCTTGGAGAGGACGAAGAGGTCGCGGTCAGGGGCCTTGGGATTGGAAGGATCTATCCTGAGATGCCTGAAATAGAGGACGGCGAGGGCCTCGACCACGGACATGGAGCCGCCAACGTGACCAACACCCAGGGTCGCCAGGCTTTCGAGGCAGGCGAGGCGAATCGAGAGAGCCCGCGCTTCGAGCTCGGCAAGCTTGGCCCGCGTCGCCAGACTTTTAGGAGCGGCCCGAATCATGTCGTAATCCTTTCGCCCTTGCCTTTCATGAAGTCCTTGTTCTTGTCGCCTACCCAGTAGCGCTCGCCCGCTATGCACCAGATGAAGCAAAGGGGTTCCTCGTGGGAGAAAACGGGATGGTAGTTCATGAGGGGGATAGTGATATGGGTTCCGATCTTGGTCGCCTTGATGAAGGTAAGGTGCTCGTCGTCCTCGTAAACCTGCATGGCGCCCGATCCCTCGATGAAGGAATAGCACTCCTCCTGATCGGTATGATTGTGAGGCGGCCAGGCCCGGGCGTGGTCCTCGTAGAAGGTGTAGCCGGCCATGAACTTGTCTGCCTCCTCGCCTACGTCGAACATGAGGAAGACCTTCTTGCGGTTGAGGACGCGGATGCGGGCGGGATCGGCGCTCACTTCCTTCCAGCGCATGAGCCGCGCCGGATGGACGTTGTCGGCCAATGCACGGTAGAGGTAGACAAGGGCTTCGCCGCCCTCCTTTTCCTGGACGATATATTCAGCCCCCTTCGGTATGTACAGGACATCGTAATGTTCCATATCAAAAGCCTGGCCACCGACCTGGACCGTCACCGGTCCCTTGAGGTTGAAGACGAGCGTCTCCTCCCTCGGGTGGCAGAGGCTGGTGGATCGGGCGCCCTTTAGCTCAAGTTCAGCCAGGGACAGAAACTCGAGGGGCGAATCGCTCTGATTGAAGACTTCTCTCAGGACGGCACGACTCTCCTCGGCAGTGAACAGCTTCCCTTCTTTGACGGTCATGGCCGCCTCCTATCTGTTAAAGTCCTTAACTTATTATAGCACGGATGGCTTTCATGACAAGCGATAAAACGGCCACTGTCCCCAGGTCCATCCAAGAAAACCGGCATTTCCGACGCATTTTCGCTAGCGTAGCGATTAGCGGCCACCGCCCCGGGAGCCGCCATTATATAAATACTTTAACTTATTTACCCCCCAGCTTCCCCATGCTATCATCCCGGCATGACGCCACGCGGACAGAGCGCCCCCGATCTCAGGAGGGGCAATAGAGCAGCCCTCCTGAGGCTGGTATTTAGGCACGGTGCCATCGCCCGCAACGATCTTGCGCGGATACTCGGCCTTACGCGGGCAGGCGTCACTATCCTTGTCACTAACCTGATCGACGAAGGCCTCGTCGAGGAAGCCGGACTTTCGGGCGCCTCCGGCCACGCTGGGCGCAGGAAGGTCTTCCTGAGGATACGTCCTCAGGCAGGCAAGCTTCTCGGCTTCGGCGTCGACAACGAGAAGGTGCAGGCCGTGCTGACCGACCTTACAGGATCGGTCCTGGCTTTCAGGAACCTGCCTTCGCCGGCCGTGCCCAGCCTGGCGGGCCAGGAAGCGATCGGCCCCCTCATGGGCTTCGTTCGGGAGGCGACGGCCGGGCTACTGGGAGGCAAGACCTGTGCCGAAGCGGGCGTCCTAGCCGCCGGACTCGGCGTCACGGGCAGGGTCGACGCGTCGATTGGGGTTTCCCTGCGCGAACCTCGGCTCTGGGAGGGCCCTGTGGCCCTCAAGGTTCCCATCGAGTCTGCCCTGGGCATTACCGTATCTGTGGACAACAACGTTCGCGCCCTGGCCCTGGCGGAAAGCCTCCTCACCGAATCCCGCTCCCATGCGTCCGTGGGACTTCTGTTCGTGAAGTACGGTCCCGGCGTCGGTGGAGCCTGGACGGTGGGAGGCGTGCCTTGGCAAGGCATCCACCACGGGGCCGGCGAGCTGGGCCACACCCTCGTCGAACTGGAAGGCCCGGTCTGCCCCTATTGCGGCCGACGGGGCTGCCTCGAGTCCCTCGTCTCGGCGCGGACCCTCGGTGAAAAGCTTTCCATGCCGGGACTCAGGATCGACCAGCTGATCGCCGAACTCGAAAAATCCGACGCAAAGGCGTTTTCTCTTATCGCCACCCGCTTCGCGCGCGCCCTTTCCAACGCGATCGAACTCTACGACCCAGGGACTGTCGCCCTCTACGGCCTCGCTTTCAAGAACGAAGCTCTCCTTTCGGCCATACAGGAGCGGGTCGAGTCCAACGAGCGGCCCTGTATCGTCCGCAGATCCTACCTTGACCCCGAACTTCCGGCCATCGGAGGAATCGCCCTAGCCCTGGATGAGATCCTCGAGCGGGGGGGGCTGGCCGTGGCGACGGAAAGCCGTTCCGTATAGACATTTTAGTCTGACGTTGTTTTTACGCTTTCGCCGGCTTGCCCCGCGAATTATACTTCGACCTATGGACCCACGACGCGGCTTCCCCTCGAAGGGAACCAAAGCGGTAGCCTTTCTCGTTCTAGCCTTCGTCATCCTCGGCGGAGCGGCCTCCCAGGACGCCACGACCTTCCCCACACCGGCTCCCCCGTCTTCCTTCCTCGACTTCCCCGGCAGGAGAGCCTATCACCAGGCGGCCGGCTGGACCTCTACCGGCCTTGTGACGGCCGTGGGTGCCATCGGCGCCTGGCGGGCTTTGGACTTTATGAACCGGGGTCACGAATACCGGGATGCTCACGGCATCGATGAAGAAAACAAGGCGTCCGTAGCGGCCGCCCTGAGCTCGGTATGGGCGAACGGACAGATTCTGCTCTGGGTCCACGCGGGCCTCCTGGAAGCCCACACCGCCGACGCCGAGCGATTCCCCTCGTCATGGCGGGGGCCGGGGCTGGCAACAGCCATTAATCTGTCCTTCTTCGAGAAGAAATAGGGAGACCAGCGTGAAAACAAGAACAATACTTGCGTTCGTCCTCATCATGGTCTGTGCGCTCGCCCTCACTGGATGCGCGCAGTTCTTCTCCAGCTTCACGTCAATGGTGATCCGCACGGTCGCGTTCGACGCGAACGGCGGCTCGGCGATCGCCAGCCAGAGGACCTCGCTCGTCAAGGAAATGCCTGTCTCTGCCAAGTTGGGCTTTGCCCTCGAGGGCTGGTACTCGGATGCCGCCTTTTCCTCAGACGCGAAAATAAGCTTCCCCTATGACCCCCTGACCGACGCGACACTCTACGCCAAATGGCTCCCGGCCACCGAAGGCATACTGTACGAGGCCAATGGCTCCGGATATATGGTTTCGAAAGACCCCAACAAGGACCTTTCCTCAGACGCGGTGGTCATCCCTGCCTATTGGCGCGGCAAACCGGTGACGAATGTGGCGAGCTGGGGTTTTTCGAGCCTGGGCACCATCAAAAGCGTCGTCATTCCCGAAACGGTTGCGACGCTGGGAGCCAGCGCCTTCGCGTATTGTTCGAACATCCAGAACGTCGAGACGAAAGCGGCGGTGCCTCCCTCGCCCGCCACAAACGCCTTTTTATCCTGTACGTCTCTCCTCTCGATAAGCGTGCCGTCGGCAAGCCTGGCAGCCTATCGAGCGGCCGACGGATGGATCGTCTACGCGTCAAAAATGACAACGAACAATCTATCGTTCTCGAGCTATACGGTTTCCTTCGTCACGAATGGAGGCTCGCCGGTCTCTTCTGTATCGACCACGCTCATCTCGGATGTTCCGGTTTCCTCGAAGGCCAGTAATGCCCTCGAGGGCTGGTACACAGACGCCAGTTTCGCCGCAGGCACAAAGGTGAGCTTCCCTTACGACCCCTTGGCGAATATCACTCTCTATGCCAAGTGGATCTCGGCGACGGATGGCCTTGGCTACTCGGGAAACGCGACGGGATACAGCGTGACAAATTATACGGCGGCAGGCGCGGTGAATATTCCCGAATATTGGCTGGGCAAACCGGTGACGGCCATAGAGAGCTGGGCTTTCTCGTATGCCAGCCTGACGAGTATCACTATCCCAGTAACGGTGACGGAAATCGGCTCCAGCGCCTTTAAAAGCTGCACCGGATTAGCGTCGCTCACGATTCCGGCCGAAGTCACCTCCATCGGAGCAAACGCATTCAGGGATAGTACTGCTTTCACTTCGATCACCATCCCATCCAAGGTAATCTACATTGGTGACGCGGCGTTCTATAATTCTTCCCTGACTTCCGTCAGGGTTGACCCCGTCGATCCGCCGACGACGACTGCTAATGTTTTCTACACCTCGGCCAATGCGGTTCCCACGGGCTTATCCATCACCGTGCCCTCGGCAAGGGTGGCCGCCTACCAGGCCGCCTTTGGCTGGAGCGTGTATTCGGCGAAGATTTCGGCCCAACCATGAGGGGCGGCGCATGTACTCTGTACACTGGAGGACTTACATGAAGCGATCCATCGTCCTTGCACTGATCCTGGCCGCTGCCCTTGCCCCCCTGGCCGCCCAGGACGCGGCTCCCAAACTGAGCATGTGGAACCGCGGCGTTTTCAACCTGTACTCAAGCGATGGCACAACGAGTCTGGGACCGAACTGGATGGGCTATGGCGTCGCTCAGGGCCCCTACAATTCCCTCTCCCTCGACTGGGCGAGCAAGCTGGTGACCTGGTCGATGACAGCCGAGTGGGACGGCGACGGCAAGGTATATCCGATCTATCTGCGCGACTACTCAGGCTCTTTCAACATGTTCGGCGGTTTCATGAAATTAACCGCGGGCAAGGTGTTCGGCGTCGATGAGTACCGGTTCAGGAACTTCGACTATACCGGCTTTTCGACCCGTATAGCCAACGCGGAGACAGGCTTTCTCGTCCAGATCATCCCCATGAAGGCTCTTTCCCTGGGGGCTTTCATACCGGTGCCGGTGCTAGCCCAAAGCGCCGCCACGACGTATTCGCGGCCAAATTTCGGAATCAGATGGACGGCCGGGGACTTCGCGGCAGTCAAAGTCTCCTTAAGGCTCGAGCCCGACGCGTCGACGGGGAACAGGGAATTGGCGGTCGGCGCGACCCTCACCGCGGTTCCAAACTTGGGACTGACGATAGGCTACACCTATCGGGACGTCACCCAGGAAAACGACCTATTCATCGATGGCTCATATGGGATGGGACCCCTGGTTCTCAACGCCTTCGCCGACGGCAACTTCATCGCCGGGGTCTTCGTCGGCGGCGGCAAGGTCAACGCCGAGTACAGTCTACCGAAGACGCCCTTCACCTTCGGATCGTCCGCAGCCTACGGAAACGGTGATGTCTGGGGCAACTCGGGCCTCGACCTGAATCCCTACATCCGTTACTCCTTCGGCGGATCATCGGTACAGACAGGAGTGGATGTCACGTATGGCACGGTATGGGCCTATAAGGTCCAGTTCACCTATACCGTAGGATTCTAGTCCGTCCCGAACTGCGCCTCGTGGAGTCCGGCATAGGCCCCGCCCTTCGCAATGAGTTCGGCGTGGCTGCCCCGCTCCCGTATCCCCTCGTCGTCGATGTAGACGATCTCGTCGGCGTCCCTGATGGTCGAGAGCCTGTGGGCTATGACTAGGCTCGTGCGCCCCCGCATCAGCTCCTCGAGGGAGCGCTGGATGGCCAGCTCGGTAGCCGTATCGAGGGCGCTCGTCGCCTCGTCAAGGATGAGGATAGGCGGGTTCTTCAGGAAAATTCTGGCTATGCTGATCCGCTGCTTCTGGCCGCCAGAGAGGAGGACACCCCGCTCTCCCACGTCGGCGTCGTAGCCCTCGGGCAGGGAGACGATGAAGTCGTGGATGTTGGCTCGCTTCGCCGCCTCGACGATCTCTTCATCGGTAGCCTCCAGCCGCCCATATCTGATGTTCTCCCGTATCGTGTCGGCGAAGAGGAAGACATCCTGCTGCACGATGCCGATCTTCCCGCGCAGGGAGGCCAGCTGGATGTCCCGGATGTCCGTCCCATCTATCGTTATCGAGCCTTCCACGATTTCGTAGAACCGGGGGATCAGCCTGCAGAGGGTCGACTTGCCCCCTCCCGAGGGACCGACCAGGGCTATCTTCCTCCCCGCGCCGATCTTCAGGTCTATATGTCTGAGAACGCTCACTGCCTCGTTGTAGGAGAAGGACACGTCGCAAAGTTCGATGTCGCCCTTGACCTCCCCGAGTTCGACGGCTTGAGGCGCGTCGACGATTTCGGGTTCCACGCGCATCAGTTCGACGAAGCGCTCGAAGCCCGCCATGCCCGTGGAATACTGCTCGAAGAATGAGACCAGCTTCTTGATGGGCGCCAGGAAGGTATTGACGTAAAGGGTGAAGGCGATGAGATCGGCGTAATCCATCGAACCTCGCATGACGAACCAGCCGCCGAAGCCTATAACCAGGACGTTGAGGATGGTTGTGGCAAATTCCATACCGCCCTGGAAAATCCCCAGCGTCCGGTAGTAGCTGCCCTTCGCCTCGCGGTAGTGGTCGTTGCCTTCGAGGAATTTCTCCACCTCGTAGTCTTCGTTCGCGAAGGCTTTGGTGATCCTGACGCCGGAAATGGAACTCTCGAGGTCCGCGTTGATGCCCGCCGTCCGTTTCTTGACCTCGAGCGATGCTCTGGAAAGCGTTTTCCGGAGCTTTACGGTGAAGACGATGATGATCGGCACGAAGACGATCAGGACCAGGGCAAGGGGCCACCAGATGAAGGCCATCGCGATGAAGGAGCCCACGAGGGTGACGAAGGAGATGAAGAGGTCCTCGGGGCCATGGTGGGCGAGCTCGACGATCTCGAAAAGGTCGCTCACCACCCTGGACATCAGGTGGCCCGTCCGCGTTTTGTCGTAGAAGCTGAACGAGAGCTTCTGGAGGTGGACAAAAAGATCCCTGCGGATGTCCGTCTCCATCCTCACGCCGAGGAGGTGGCCCCAGGAGGTGACGACGTACTGGAGAGCCGCCCGCACCGCGAACGCGAGGGCCGAGGCCCCGATGACGAGGGCGAAAATCGTCCAAGCCTTGTCCGGGATGAGCCGCTGGAGGGAGTAGCGGGACAGAAGGGGGAAGGAGAGATCGATGAGAGCGATGCCAAGGGCGCAGCTGAGGTCGAGGAGGAAAAGCTTCCTGTGGGGACGGTAATAGGAGGCGAATATGGAGAGCTTGCTCTTCGAGGCGATCTGGCGTGAATCCATGGATTTTATGGGGAGATTCTGGCCACGGAGCGACTGACTGTCAAGCCGGAACGCATTTATCGGCAGGTCTAAAGATATAGAGCAAATATTTCCATTTTTTTTTAAGGAGGCGATATTGCTTTCCCCTGAGCGATTCGTTACTATCGGCAGTTACAATGGCGAAAAAGCCTCATAATTATGCAGACTTTAAGCATAATTATCTAATCGACGCGACGCGCACCGTCAAAGCCGGCCTGTCTTCCGCCGGTCTCTATGATCCCTCCGATGAAAGGGATTCCTGCGGCCTCGGCATCATCGCCGATCTCTCAGGACGACCCAGCCATTCCGTCGTCGCCGACGCCCTCACCGTCCTGCGCAATCTGGAGCATCGGGGCGCCGTGGGCGGAGACAGAAAGACGGGCGACGGCGCGGGCATCCTCTGCCGCATCCCCGACGGCTTTTTCCGCAAGGCAATGGGCATCGGCGCGGAAATCACACTCCCTTTCGGCAAGACCGGTCCGGATTTCGAAGGTCTGCCCTACGGCATTGGGGTCTTTTTTCTCCCCAACAAGCCTGATCCTTTCAACGCGGCCAAATCCATCGTCGCGGCGGCCGCCTCCGGGCGGGGACTTACCCTCCTGTCCTGGAGGGATGTCCCCGTCCTGCCCCAGGTGCTGGGCGAGAAAGCAGAGAAAAGTCTTCCAAGGATCTGCCAGGCTGCCTTTATCCTGAGAGATGCCGTCGGTTCGACTATCTTCGGCGAAGCCCTGGAACGCCGCCTCTACCTAGCCAGAAAAGTCATGGAGAGGGACGCGAAGAAGGCCGGCTTCACGATCAACGATTTCTACATCCCATCCCTCTCTTCGCGCACCCTCGTGTACAAGGGCATGTTTGTCGCTTCCCAGTTCGCCTCGTTCTATCCGGACCTGAGTCAGGATCTTTTTGAGAGCGCCTTCGCCGTCGTCCACCAGCGCTACAGCACGAATACCTTCCCTTCCTGGCCTCTCGCCCAGCCCTTCCGCCTCATCTCCCACAACGGCGAGATCAACACGCTCCGAAAAAACATGAGCGCCATGCGCGCGCGACAGACCACCCTGGAATCCCCAGCTTTCGAGGCCGAGGTCGCCCAACTCATTCCCGTCATTGAGGAAGCGGGTTCGGACTCTGCCATGTTCGATAACGTCTTCGAGCTTCTGCTCAGGGCCGGGCGTCCTCTCGAACAGGTCTTCATGATGATGGTTCCCGAACCCCTGGGCTCGGACGCCTCCATATCGCGGGACAGAAAGGCCTTCTACGAATACCACGCGGCTATCATGGAAGGATGGGACGGCCCCGCCGCCATGACCTTCACGGACGGCCTGAACGTCGGGGCCGCCCTCGACCGAAACGGCCTTCGGCCTTTCCGCTATTCCCTCACCCGGAGCGGACGATTCGTAGGCGCGAGCGAGGCTGGTGTCCTCGACCAGGATGAGGCCGACATCGTGGAAAAGGGCAAGCTGCAACCCGGCAGGATGCTCCTCATCGACCTCGGGCAGGGAAGACTCGTCCAGGACAGCGAGATAAAGTCGCGGATCTGCCGACAGAAACCGTACCGGCGCTGGATCGAGCAGAACCGCATCGAACTGCGCGGCCTGTTCTCCGCCGCCGACGCCGCCAAAGCGGGCAGCGACTCGTCCCGGCTGGCCGAGTATTTCCGTTATAATGAGGAAGCGACGCAAATCCTCATGCCGATGCTGTTCTCGGGACAGGAAGCCACCTCGGCCATGGGAACGCGCAAACCGCCGGCGGCCCTTTCGCGCGAACCGGTGCCGCTCTACTCGTATTTCCGCCAGCTCTTCGCCCAGGTGACGAATCCGCCCATCGACCCCTATCGAGAAAAGCTCGTCATGTCCCTCGAAAACTACATCGGCAAGGAAAAGAATCTCCTCGACGAGTCGCCCGCCCATTGTCGGCAGCTCAAGCTCCTTTACCCCATCCTTTCCAACACCGATATAGAAAGACTCCGCGACTCGAAGCTACCCGACTTCCGCGTAGCCACCGTCCCCCTGCTTTTTGCGGCGACGGCTCGGGCGGCGGGTGAGAGGCCCGTCAACACTAAAACAGCCTTCGAACCCGGCTCCATCCTCGCCGCGGCGATCGAGCGAATCTGCGTCGAGGCCGAAAGGAAAATCGACGAGGGCTTTTGCCTCATCATCTTAAGCGACCGGGGCGTCGACGAAAGCCAGGCGGCCGTGCCGGCACTCCTCGCGACATCGGCTGTCCACAGCCATCTCGTAACCGTGCGCAAGCGCCATTTGGCAGGCCTGGTCGTCGAGACCGGCGAGGCGAGGGACGTGCACCAAGTCGCCGTCCTCTTGGGCTTCGGAGCCTCGGGCGTCAATCCATGGATGGTCTTCGAGCGCCTGCCAGAGTTCCTCGCGGCGGCAAGCAGGCCGGCACAGGCGGCCATCTTGGGTGTCGAAACCCTTTCCGACAACTACATCGAAGCCCTCAAGAAAGGCATCCTCAAGATCCAATCCAAGTTGGGCATATCCTCGATTTCCTCCTACCGGGGCGCACGGCTTTTCGAGATAGTCGGCCTATCGGAAGATCTTGCTAGCAGGTATTTCGCGGCGACGGATAGCAGGTTCGGAGGTATCGGCATGGGGGAGATCGAGGCCGACGTCCTCGAAAACCATACATGCGTCTTCGGGTCTGGGACAAGAGCCCCGGCAGCCCTACCAGTCGCCGCCGCGGCGAGGGAAAGACCCTGGCCTCCCAAGTTGGCCGCCTCGCTCACTCTGGCCGTGCGCGAGTCCGATCCGCAAGCCTGGCGCGCCTACTCCGAAGGCATGGATTCCTCTTCTCGCCAACCCTTTACCTTCCGCGATCTTTTCGCTTTCAAGCCGTCGATGCCCGTGGCGCTCGAATCGGTCGAGAGCGTCGAGAACATCGCCGCCCGATTCTCGGTCGCGGCCATGTCCTGCGGCGCGATCAGCCCCCAGGCCCACGAAGCCCTGGCCGCGGGAGCCAATTCGGCGGGAGCATGGAGCGACTCGGGCGAAGGGGGCGAGGACGCGGATCGGCGGGCCTACGGGGATCGGGGCCTCGATTCCCGCAGCGCCTCGCGGCAGATTGCGTCGGGGCGCTTCGGCGTCACCGCCGCCTACGCCTCAGGCGCCCTCGAGCTCCAGATCAAAATCGCCCAGGGCGCCAAGCCCGGGGAGGGAGGACAGCTTCCCGGAGCCAAGGTCGACGCCTACATCGCGAAGCTCAGGCACTCGGCCCCGGGCCGGACCCTCATAAGTCCGCCGCCCCACCACGACATCTACTCGATCGAGGATCTTTCCCAGCTCATCCACGACCTGCGCTGCGTGAACCCCAGGGCCCGGATCGCGGTGAAGCTCGGAGCGCAGGCGGGCATAGGGGCGGTGGCCGCGGGCGTGGCCAAGGCGGGGGCTGACTGCGTCGTCGTCTCCTCAGGCGACGGGGGAACAGGAGCCGCGCCGCTCTCCTCCCTCGACTACGCCGGCAGCACCTGGGAAACGGCCCTGCCCGAGATACGGCAGGTCCTCGCCATGAACGGCCTGGACACGAATATCGTCATCCAGGTCGACGGCCGCTTGCGGACCGCCCGCGACGTGGTCATCGCCGCCATCCTCGGTGCCCGCGAATTCGCCTTCGGCACGGCGGCCCTCATTTCGATGGGCTGCGTCGTCTGCGGCCAATGCAACCTGGATAGATGTCCTGTGGGCATCGCCACCCAGGATCCGGCCTTGCGCGCCAAATTCAAGGGCCGTCCCGAGCATCTTGCCACCTTCTTCCGCTTCATGGCAGCCGATGTCCGCTCCATCCTCTCCTCCCTCGGCGCCGCCAGCCTCGACGCGGTCGTAGGGAAAAGGGAGCTTATCGATTTCTCAGGCCGCGCCTTTACACCGCGGGAAAAGCTTCTTTCCTTCGACAAGATAGGCGCCGCCTTAGAGATTGCCCGGAATTATCCCTTGAGCGAGGAAGGCGATACGGACGGTTCCGGTCCGCCCCTTTTACCCCTTCCCAAGGCGGGCTTACGCGGCTTCGATGACTCGGGCAAGCCACGCTTTGCCATACCTGAAATCGACGCCGCTTTGATCGAAAAGTGCGCGCAGATGGGCGCGGCTGGCGGGCGATTCGAAGCCGAGATGAAGATACGCAACGCCGATCGCTCGATAGGCGCGGCCCTGAGCGGTCATCTCCTGCGATCGGGGATTCCCCTCTCGCCGGACGCCGTCAGCGTCCGATTCGAGGGCTCGGCGGGTCAGAGCTTCGGAGCTTTCCTGATTCAGGGGATCAGCTTTACCCTGGCAGGCGAAGCGAACGACTACCTGGGGAAGAGCCTCTCCGGCGGAAGGATTGTCGTCCACGCCCGGGCCGAGTCCCGCTTCAGCCCGGAATCGAACGTCATCGCGGGGAACGTCTGCCTCTTCGGGGCGACAGGCGGGGAAGTCTTCCTGGGCGGGCAGGCGGGCGAGCGCTTCTGCGTGCGCAACTCTGGCGCTCTCGCCGTGGCCGAAGGCGTCGGCGATCACGCCTGCGAGTACATGACCGGCGGAAGGGTCGTCATTCTGGGCAGGACGGGCGTCAATTTCGGCGCGGGCATGTCGGGAGGAATCGCCTACGTCCTGGACGAGGACCAACTCTTTGACACGCGCTGCAATCCCGACGATGTCAACCTCGAGGCCTGCTCGAAGCCGGAGGACAGAGCCTTCCTGAAGAGCGTCATCGCCCGGCACCACCAGCTGACGGGCAGTCCGCGGGCCAAGGCGCTCCTGTCGGACTGGGGCGAGTACCTGCCGCTCTTCGTCAAGGTCGTGCCGCGGTAGGATTTTGACAAGGATGATAGGATGGCGGGATTTACAGGTAGGAGAGATTTTTGTTGAAGCCGTCGCCAAATATATTCGATCTTTGGGCTTCGAGCCGACGGTGAGGCACAGGGAGATGGAAAAGCAAGTTAGCTGGCCTGTGTCCTGTTGATATTGATCATTTTATATATATAAAATACTCTTTGCATTTCCCCCTGCATCAGAGTAAAACGATTGTCAGTGGATCCATAGCAATCCGTACTTTACAAGAGGATTCTTGATATGAAGGATACTGCCCTTCTCCTTGCCCTGCTCGTGATCGCAACCACGGCCTTTGCCCAGGACCTGAAAATCGACTATCAGGTCAACGTAGCCGCCGACGATGCGGCGAACTATCTGACCTTCACCGGCCCTATCCGCTACATGGCCGCCGATAAGGACACGCTGGTTGCCACCAGCGGCGCTTCCAAGGCCGGTTCAACCCACTTCTTCCAGCCCTACCTCTTGGACGTGAAGGGCAAGAACGTACTTCACAACGGGCTCCGCGGCCTCTTCCTCTACGCCGTAGCCCACAAGACTCAGCGCCTTGATGATAACCTGACCGTTTCCAAGGCCGCCAACGGCGTCATCACCATGCAGTACATCCACAGAGGCACGGCCTACAGGCTCGTGACCGACACTGCAGGCAAGTTCACCTTCCCCAAGGGCGACTACCAGAACCGCGGCGTAGGCTTTATCCAGGGCGCAGGCCCTCAGGTCCTGGCCGCCGATTTCTCCGCCGACGGCACCCCCGCCAAGGCCGACTGGGCCAGGATCTGGGATCCCGAGACCCCCGACGGCAAGGAAATCAAAGCCGGCGTAGCCACCAAGACCGGAAAGATCAAGGACGACAACGGCGTCGCCGAAGCCATGTTCAAGTGAGAAGGCAGCCTCCATGTCACCTTCGACAAAAACATCCTGAAGATCGCCGGCGGCCTGAACGCCGTCAAGAACTGATACCTGTCCATGCAGGCTATAACCCCGTCATCCTGGCGGGGTTATTTTTAGATTTGCAGAATCAGGATTTCATCGATAGTGTCACGAGTACGGTCACTACATCCTTTCCGGTAGTGCCCGCGATGCGCAGCCAGTTCCCGAAATGCGACACCCTGCACCACGTGGTTTCATCCGTCTTCCGCGGAAGGCCCATGACGGAGCCTTCGTCGCACCAGCGCATTCCATCGGCCGATATCTGTACCCTGCATTGGGCTGTGCTCCCGCCCTGGAGCGACCTGACGAAGAATATGGCTTCGCGCGCCCAGCCGCATTCGTAGGGTTCGGTGGCGAAATCGCCGGCCCATACCACGTTTCTTTCCACGACGGCGTTATAGGTTTTATTCACCATTTAAAAATCTCCTGAAAGCAGGACGGAATCGAGATAGAAAAAGACTCGCCTGTCGGTGTCCGCCTCCGCGAAGAACGCGAGATTGAGCATGCACCACAGGTTTTTCATCGCGGGAATATGTATGGAATCCAAGCCGGATACATCGAACTCCCTGTCGTTGCACTGGAAGGCCAGGTATTTCATCGTCTCGAGGTCGAAATCCACTCTCAGATAGTGCCAATTGTGCTTGGTGGGTATTTCGTTGTAGCAAAGCTTCTGCTCGCCTCCGGGAAGGTCGATCCATCCTCTTGGGTCGAGATGGTAATGGGATACGGTTTCGCTTCTTTTCCCGATGTCCTGGAAGGGCTGTGTTTCCTTTTTGTATTGCCATTTCCACATCCGCTGTCCGTCCAGCGAATTGAGGTAGCGGATGTGCGGCATGATCCTTTCCCTCGAATCCTGGAGATCAAAAAGGAAGCCTACGGAACGCACGGCCGTATCCGACAAGCTGAGCAGATTGGCTTCGGGCTTGAAGGTGAAATAGGTTTCCATCCTGATCGGGCCGCTGTGGCGGAACGTGGTCCTTTTAATCGCCACGGCCTGGTGCCTTTTTTTTGCCCGGGTCGCTATTTTCAGGGAGTAGGTTCCATCGAGCGAGCCCACGGTTCCGGAATCCCACATGGATATCGAAGACAGCTGGGGTGGCCGCAGATCGCGGTATCCGGGAAGGAGCGAGTCCAGCGATTCCTCGTAATTCCCTATCAGCTCGGTCCAGCCGTTGATTCCCTCATCGAAGTCGTCAAAATAGAATATCCGTTTCATCGGATTGTATTTGCTCAATTTCGGGTTCGAGAGGAACAGTTCCGATGTGCTATCGTTTCCCATTTTCGGCAAGCCTCCTGCATTCTTCATGTATTCTTTTTGCGACTAAATCATATTCCTCATAGTCCTGAAAGCCGAAGGGGTTCACGTAGAAAGCCCTGTCGTTCTCGTCCAGGGGTCCGACGAGCACTGGGGGGGCTCCGTCCAGCAAACCTTGAATGAAGCGTTCCCTCGCCCCTGGCGTTCTGTCGCGGAGGACGAATACTGCCCTGGGGTAGTGCTGCCCGTGCCTGCCGGTGTCGAGGATATAGCTGTCCTCGAAAATGTCGTCGGTGGTTTCCGCGATCAGTTTCGCCAGCCCTTGCTTCATGCCGATGAACTTTGCTTCGTAATCTTCGGCGAGCAGCAGTTCGATCGCCTTCAGCAGTCCGACCATCGCTTCCTTGGAGGTTTTCATCGGCCGGCCGAAAGCCTGAAAGGGAGCTGCGATGCTCTCGATATTTTTTATAAGCCGGGGCTCGCCTACGATAAGTCCCGTATCCTGAGGCCCTCGTATTCCCTTGCCTCCCGAAAAGAGGGCAAGGGTCGCTCCCCGCTGCGTATAGCGCCACAGATTTTCCTTCGGAGGAATCTGGGCGGCGCCGTCGACAATCAGCGGGATGTCGTGTTCTTTCGCGATCCTTGCCGTCTCCTCGATGCACAACGCGTATCTTTCGAATATCGCTCCGGCAAAATAGAATAGCGCCGCCGTCCTGTCGCA
>JAPLSO010000023.1 GCA_026398595.1 Spirochaetota bacterium
TGCGGCCAGGTGCTCCTGGTTCGCGAAAAGGCCAGGCGCACAGGTACCGAGCCAGACACCGTCGATATCCTTCCCGGAGATGCCCGCATCGGTGAGCGCGCCTCGCCCCGCCTCGATCATGAGCTCGTAGATGGACTTGAGGTCCTTGACCTCGCCCGTTTCCTTGTTCTTCTGGACGAAGCTGCCGAACTTTGTGTTGTATGCCCCAACAATGCTCACCTTGGACATAGGAATCCCCTTTTATGGAAGTGTTGATGCCAGCCATAGGCCCCGCCCCGATCAGCGTTTGGCAGTGAAATCCAGAAGCAGATCTACAAAGCGCGCCGGGTCCTCGGCAATGACCGAATGGCCCACGCCTTCAAGGACTTTCAGTGTACCCGTCGGATAGGCCTCAGCCGTCTCGCGAGCCATGGTCTCGGTGACGATGTAGTCGCTTTTACCCCAGAGAACCAGGACAGGTTTCGTGAAAGCCGATGTCCTGGCAAAGATGTCGAAGCTGGAGAGAGCCTCAGCATTTCCTATCCAGGCCTTAGCGGCCATCTTCATGGCGTCGTCGACGAGGGCCTCGAAAAAGGCCGGATCCTTCAGGGTCGGCACCGTCGCGGCGAGGGCCTTGGAAAGGAAGCTCCTGTCCTTCCGCATCATTTCGATGAGGGGATGGCGGTCTTTGGGCGTCACAAGGCCCTTGGGCGACGAGGAGTCAACGAGGACGAGGGCGTTGAGAATCTCAGGAAAAGAAAGGGCCAGAGACTGGGCGACCGCGCCGCCCAGGGAATGGGCGGCGATGAAGGGACTATTCAAGCCCAGGGCGTCGATGAAGCCCTTGAGGTACTTGGCGTAGCGGTGCAGGTCTATATCGCCCGGCATCGGGTCGGATCGCCCAAAGTTGGGAAGATCCAGGGCGTAGGTCTTGAACCCCGGGACCTCCATGACCTTGGAGAACCAGAGGCTCGAGCCCGTATTGCCATGGACGTAGACGAGAGGCATGGACGTAGACGAGAGGCTTGCCTTCCCCCGCCATGACATAGAAAAGCTTGAGTCCATCGACGTTCACAAAGGCGCTTTTCATATCCGCACTCCTCCGATGAAGGTTGAAATTTCCCAGGCTATGCGGTCGGGCATCTCCACGACAGAGGCGTGCCCCGCTCCCTCGATGATTCCCAGGCTCGCGCCGGCTATGCCATCGGCGATGATCTTCGCGAAGCTCAGGTGCTTCAGAATGTCCTTGTCGCCAACGAGGACCTTGGTGGGACAATGTATGTCTTTAAGCCGAGGCGTGAGGTTAATAGCGAGGAAGGCGTCGCAGAGAGCAACAAAGCCGCCGAACCAAGCCTTAGGGAAGGTGGACATGGCATCCTCCCTCGCCCGCAGCGTCGACTTGTTGGCCGACAGATAGGCGGCTGAATAAGTCCAGGGCAAGAGGGTCTTGTAGAAGATCTTGGGGTCGGCCGCTGCCGCTGCCTTCCAGGAGTCCACCGCAGCCTCGAGGACGGGGTCGAGCTCGCTCACCCCGTCGATGACGGCGAGGGAAGCGCAGTGTTCGGGGTAGGAAGCTGCGAAGGCCATGCCGACCTCGGAGCCGTAGGAGGTGCCGACGACGTGGGCATTCTCTATGCCCAGGCTGTCCATGAGGGCGGCGAGGTCGGCCGCATGGAGGTCGAAGCTGTAGGGGCCGGCGGGCTTGTCGCTCAGAGTTTGACCGCGGAAGTCGTGGCAAAGGAAGCGAAAACCCTCGCCCATTGCCTGCATGACGGCTTTCCAATGACCGATGGTCATCGCGATACCGTTAAGGAAAACAACAACCTGACCTTTTCCCCCGGTCTGTTCGTACCTGAGACGCGTCCCATCGACAATAAAATCGGGCATAAGGCCTCTTATATCCCTAGATACGATTTCAGGACGTGAGGATTGGTCTTGAGGCCTTCGGCCGAGTCCTCAAGGAGGATCCTGCCGTTTTCCAGGACATAGCCCCGGTCTATGGCCTTGAGGCTTTCTCGGACGTTCTGCTCTGTCACGAGGATGGAGACAGATTTCTTAAGTTCCTTTAGCACTTCGAAAACCTCGGAGACGATGGAGGGCTGCAGCCCAAGAGAAGGTTCGTCAAGGATCAACAGCCGGGGCTTGGACATCAGAGCACGGGCTATCGCGACCATGCGCTGTTGGCCTCCCGACATTGTCCCAGCCCATTGTTTCCTGCGCTCTTTCAGAATCGGGAACAGCGAGAAGACCCACTCCAGGGATTCTGCCATCTTGTCCTTGGCGTGAGGTATGTAGGCGGCACCGAGTATAAGATTATCCTCCACGGACATGCCGGGGAAAAGTTCCCTTTCCTGGGGAACGAGGGCGACCCCATTTCGAGCCATGAGGTGGGTTTCCGTGCCATCCACCCTTTTCTCATCCAGCTCGATTGAGCCCGCCCACACCTTATTCATGCCCATGATTGCGCCAATAAGAGTTGTCTTCCCAGCCCCATTGGGACCGAATAAGCCGACCGACTCGGCCCCAACCTCAAGGCTGACACCCTCGAGCACCTTTATTCGGCCATAGCCGCATTCCAGACCTTGTATCTTCAGCATCAGGCGGCCCCTCCCAGATAGGCTTCGATGACCCGCGGGTTCTTCGACACTTCCTCATAGGGACCTTCGGCGATGAGTTCGCCAGCCTCGAGAACGATGACACGATGGGTTAGTTCGCGGATAACCCCCATGACATGCTCGACAACGCCCACGGCGAGGTTGCGCTCTTTCGCCACCCTCTGCACCGTGACAATTAGATCCTTGGTCTCATCGGAGTTGAGGCCAGCCATGACCTCGTCGAGAAAAAGGACCTCGGGTTCGTTGGCGAGAGCTCGGGCTAATTCCATCCTTTTCACTTCGAGGATCGTGAGTTTAGAAGTGTCACGATCAAGGTCCTTGAGTCCCAATTCGGCGCAAAGGTCTTCCGCTTTTCTTCGGGCCGCCTTGAGGCCGTTCCCCTTCGCGAAAATGGATCCGACCATGATGTTCTCTTTAAGACTGAGGTTTTCAAGGGGATGGATGAGCTGGTAGGTACGCGCTATGCCTTGGCGGGCACGCTCATGTGCCGGAATGTAGGTAATATCTTGGCCTCGGTACTCGATCTTGCCCGAACTTGGCATGATGATTCCGGAGACCAGGTTGATAAAAGTCGTCTTACCCGCGCCGTTGGGACCGATGATGCCCAGAATCTCCCCTTCATCCATCGAAAAGGAGACATTGTTCACGGCTATGAGGCCCATGAAGCGCCGCGTGAGTTTCGTGGTTTTCAGCTTGATCACGCTGCCCTCCTGTCGGACTTACGCCCGGTTTTCCGCCCGGCTTTCCGCGCGAAACCCAGCAAGCCCTGAGGCATGAAGAGAATGACGACGACGACCATGATCCCGTAGACGACGAGGTGGCCGTAGGGGATCTTGAGATTTAGCCACTCGGCTACTACGCCAAGAAGCAGGCCGCCGAGGATCGGTCCGACGGTACTGTGAATACCGCCCAGTAGGGCCATGGCCATAGGAAGGAGGGTGAAGTCGGCGCTGAAAACCGAGTCCGGCGAGGCGAAGCCGTATGACTGGACAAAGATGCCGCCTATCATGCCTTGAATGGCCGAGGTAATCACGAAGGTCAGCAGAAGCCATCGGAATATATCGATGCCCGAGGATTTTGCCGAGACTTCGTTGTTCCTTATCGCGGTCAGGGCGAACCGGAAGCGGCTTTTGTCGAACCAATAGGAAGCCCCAAGGGCGACGCCGAGTCCGGCGAGCGCGAGCCAATACAGGCTGCTCGCATTGCCTCCGAAAATGACTCCCTGGGGGATGACGATACCCTCGGGACCACCCGTGAAGATGGGGAGGTTGTGGATGATGATACGGAATATTTCGCCCAAGGCCATGGTTACGATCGAGAAGTATGTTCCCCTCAGCCTGAGAATGACGAGTCCGATGAGGAAGGCTACGAGGCCCGAAAACAAGGCCGCAAAGGGGAGGGAAAGCCAGGCTGGCATTCCGCCCTTTACCATACCGAGGATACCGGCGTAGGAGCCGATTCCGACAAGCCCTGCTATCCCAAATGATATCTGCCCTGATCGGAGGAGCATGTCCCAGGTCACGGCGAGAGCCATATACATCATGATGTTGCGCGCTACCTGAAGGGGATAGGCACCCGCGAAGGCGGGCAGGATCACCGCGACGCCTATGGCGATTGCGGCGAGGATGCGGGCTGTGGTGCGGTTCACGACTTCCTCCCTTTCAGGGAACGGCTCAGGATAACGACGATGATAAGGACGAAAAACACGATATCGGCCCATTCGCGCGTGCCGCGGAAGGTGCGAAGGAAATTTTCGGAAATGCCGAGGAGGATGCTTGCGCCAAGGATGCCGGGAATATTGCCGACGCCAGCCATGGCGACGAGGCAGAAGCTTTTCATGGTAAACGGCGAGCCGACACTCGGGAAAATGGCTGACTTGGTGAGGAAGAGGGCGCCCATCGCGCCGACCAGCGCCAAAGACAGGGCAAAGACGAGTCCGTAAATCCTGTAGACGTCGATTCCAACTATAGCTGCTCCCTTTGGGTTCTGTCCCACGGCGAGAGCCGCCTTTCCCGTCGTCGTCCTCGTGAGAAAGAACTTGAGGCCGTAGGCGTAAAGCACAGCCATCGCGATAAAGACAAAGGACCAGGTTCCAAAGGTGATGTCGCCGATATCGACTGAGGACGACACGTAATCGAGCGGCATTTTATAGGTCTGAGATGTAAAGATCAGGTTGATCGCCTGGGTAAAGGCGATGGCCAGGCCGAACGTGAGAATGAGCTGGTTGAGTTCGGGAGCCTTGATCGCCCGGCGTATGGTCAGTTGAAAGACAATCCAGCCAAAGGCGGCGGTTACGATCGCCGTGGGGATGATCGCGAGAAGTGGATCCATGCCAAGAGCCTTGCAGGCGAAATAGGTGGCGTATGAGGCCAACATCATGAATTCGCCGTGAGCCAGGTTGACGATGTGCACGATCCCCAGCACGAGCCCCATGGGTATGGCGATAGCCGCATAGAGTCCCGCCGCCTGGAGCCCATAGACGATGACTGTCGGCTTCCAGAGAATAAGGGCGATTACGGCCGCCAGGCCGAGAGCCCAATAGATCACCGTTCGACGTTTCACTGCCATCTTGACTGCCTTTTATCAAGTATACATCGAAAAAGCGTGGTCGCCCCGCAGGGGGACAGCCACGCCAGGATTCGACTTTACGAAATTAGAAAATCTACCTCACTTCCACACGGGGAAGGGATACACGGGCTCGGCGGTCGCGGCCTCGAACGGCCAGATGATTTCCTGGAACCCATTCTGCCACTGCAGGATCTTCTGTCGCGTGATGCCCTGGTGCTTGATGATGTTGGAGGGCTTGAAGGTGATGATCTCGCCGAGGGCCGAGGGGTACTTCGTCGCCTCGAGGGCCTTGATGAGGGCGGGAGCGTCCGTCGTGCCGGCGGCCTTTATGCCGTTGGCCAGAACGTACACCGCGTCATAGGCGAGGAGGGCAAAGTAGGTAGCCGGCTCTTCCCTGAACTTCTTCACGTAGGCGTCGTAGAACTTCTTGCTCTGGGGGTTAGTCTCGTTCAGCGCCGTTGACCACATACCGTAGAGCATGACGTTCTTGGAAAGCTTGGACGAACCAAAACCAATGGGCCATCCGGGGGGCGCTCCGAGGTAGATGCCAGGGGTAAATTTCATGGCTTTGGACTGCTCAAGGAGGGGGAGAGCGTCGGCGTCATAGCCGGCCCACAGGAAGAGGTCGGGCTTGAAGGCCTTGGCTGCCTCGAGCACCGCGGTGTAGTCGCCGCCGCCGAGGGCCGCGCTCTTGAAGGGCGCTCCGTCGACCGTGTAGCGCTTGTCGCCGCCGAAAAGCAACTTCGTGGCATCCCAGGAGGACTTACCGAAGGCTCCTTCCTCGTAGGCGAGGAAGATCTTATTGATGTGGATGTTGGGATACTTCTTCTGGATCGCGTCCCAGCCCTCGGCGTAGGAAGCGCCCTGGTTGTAGTCCCAGGGATGCATGTGGAAGTAGAAGTCGGATTCGGGGGAGGGTCCGAGAGCCTTCTCGACCGCCGCGCTACCGGCCGCGCCGGTGGACATGACGACCTTGCCGTACTTTTTAAAGGCGGGGATTTTGCCAAGTTCGGCGCCCGAGGCCATGCCGCCAAGGAAGACCTCGACTTTGTCCACGGTGGCGAGCTTCTCGACCGCGGCCGCGGCCTTGTCGGCCTTGCCCTCATCGTCGGCGACGATGAGCTCGAGCTGCTTGCCGTTCACGCCGCCTGACTTGTTGATCTCTTCAACGGCGAGCTGGGCGGCCTTGCTGCCCTGATTTCCGGTGATGTCGGCGAGCATCCAGATGCCGCCGATCTTGATGGTGCCCTGAGCGAAAACGCCGCCTGTTAGAAGGGCGATCGCTGCAAGGGCTCGAAGGATTCGCTTCATTCAAGCCTCCTTGGAACCGCCTGGTATATTGGCGGTACCGACTTTTCTCACCGGTCCGGATCTCTCCGGCCGGAAATGACCATGGAAACTATTATAGTACAAGTCCGCCGTCTACGCGGAGAACCTGCCCTGTGATGAAAACCGCCTCGTCGCTGCAGAGGAAGAATACAGCGTTGGCGATGTCGGCTGGCATGGCCAGGCGCCCGAGGGGCGTCTTGGCGATGATGGGCTCGAGCACCTTTTCGGGTACGGTCTCGATCATGGTCGTGCGGCAATAGCCGGGTGACACGGAGTTGACCCGTATCTTGGCTCCCTTGCGCGCGAATTCCTTGGCCCAGCCCTTCGTCATCGCGACGACGCCACCCTTGGTCGCTGCGTAGTTGGACTGGCCGATGTTGCCGTCGAGGCCGACCACGGAGGAGATCGAGACGATGGCACCCGATCCCGAGGCCATCATCAGGGGGGCCACGGCCCTTGTCATCTTGAATACGCCCGTAAGGTTGACCTGGATGACGGCGGCCCAGTCGTCGTCGCTCATTTTCTGGATAAGGCCGTCCTTGGTTATACCCGCATTGTTGACAAGAACGTCGATCCTGCCGAACTCGGCGACGACCTTGTCCACGAAGGCCTGGATGCCCGCCGTGTCCGTGACGTTGACCACGGCGCCCCTGACGTTGCTCTTGCCGGCCTCGAGCTCGGGGAAAGCCGAGTTGTTGACGTCGAGGGCGAAGACCATCGCGGCCCCCTCCTCGGCGAACTTGTCCACGATAGCTCTGCCTATGCCGCGGGCTCCGCCCGTGACCACGCAGATCTTTCCTTTCATTCTGTCCATGCTATAACCTCCGAACAACAACTACTTCCGAAAACAAGTTCTTTCCCGACAGATTTGCGCCACGCAGTGAAGCAAATCTGTCACGTCAAGGGGTGGCGGCGCCCCGCGCCGTCACCCCTTGACGAATCCCCATCTGACGATGGTGCTCGCCCAGACGAAGCCCAGACCCGCGCCGACAAGAACGATCTTGTCCCCGTCCTTTATCTTGTCAGCCTCGAGGCCGAGTTTGATCGAGAGAAGCTGGTCGTTTTGCCCCAAATGGCCGTAATCCTCAAGATAGGTGGACTGTTCAACCCTAAGTCCCAGCTCTTCGAGCACGGCCATGTGGGCCGAGCGTTTAAAATGCAGGATGGCGAGATACCCGATTTCCGCCTGGGAGTAGCCCGATTTGGCCAGGGCGTCCCTGATGACGGCGTAAAAGTTAGGCATGGTCACGTCGTGAAGCTTGTCTTTGAACGCCTTCTCGTCGGGAACAACGAAGAAGGGTTTTTCGGCATCTTGGGGCTTGGGGGGCCAGGCCTTGGAACCCAGCACGGGTACGACGCACATCTCGGAAAGAGAGCCATCGCCCCTGAATGCCGAGTTGAGGATCTCGTTTCTGCCCAGGTCCTTGACGAGGACGCAGGCCGATCCGCCTGACCCGATGTCCATCATGAAGCGGGTTGGAGGATAGGCTAGATCTATAAGATCGTTGTTCCTATATCCGGACACAAGAAGGACGTTCTTGAGGTCGCCCCTGACGAGCATGAGGGATTTGGCCACGTCCAGGGCGGCCATCATGGAGCCGCACATAGCCTCCATGTCGAAACTCCAGGCCTTGTTCGCACCCAACCGGTTGGCTACCTTTAGGCCGGCGAGCCAGCAGGGATAGTCCTTATGCTGGGAGCCACACCAGATGATCAGGTCCAGTTCGGAAGCCTCGACGCCGGCGTCCTCGAGGGCGGCCACGGCGGCCCTGTACCCCATCTCCGCCGTTGTATCCTCGGGGCCCGCAACAGGTTTGCTCTGGATGCCGAACTTGCTCCTTATGATTTCTTCGGGAACACCGGAGGCTGTCGCAAGCTGGGCGGCAGTCATCCGCCCGGGGGGAAGGTATATGCCAATGCCCGCGATCCCGACACCCATTCGGTCCTCCGTGACAACTGATTCGACTCTCATTTAGATAAACCCAATTTCCGGTTTCCGTCAAGTAAAAAATGTAAAATCAACGCTGCTCAGGGCTCTCGGCTCCTTCCAGCTTTTTCCACTTGCGCTGGGCGAAAACCAGGTCTATACTTTTTTGAAAAGTGAATCGCATCTCATTTTTATAGAAATGGTGTCAAATGGCGACAATAAAAGGCGAAAACTGCAACAAAACCCGCACTAGCCAAGAAAAGCTCGTTTCCGCAGCCACACAACTATTCGCCGATAAATGGTACGGCGCCGTTTCGGTTGCCGAGATCTGCAGGAAGGCCGGCCTTTCCAACGGCTGCTTCTACCGATATTATAAAACCAAAGAAGAACTCTTCAAATTCCTCCTAAGTGACATCACGGAAAAGATCGATCGCGCCTTGGCCCGGGTGAGCGGCGATACCCGCCTCGAGCGGCTGAGTTCCTTTTCCGAAATCGTCTTCAACTTTTCCCGCGACAATGTCGCCCTCATCCATGTGTTCAGGGAAGGCCAGTACCGGTTCTTCGAGAACGAAAAGCAGCTCGGGAGCGTCTACATCACTTCTCTCTCCAAAGTCCTGGACGGACCGGTGAGCGAGTCGGAATACGAGTTTGCCTTGGGTGGACTGCGATTCGCGGCAATACGGGCAGCCTTCTACAAGGTACCGAACAGGCTCGATGCCTTGAAGGACATCCTCGGCAATGGGCTCTTCACGGTGAAGGACCTTGACGAAGAAAAGATCTTCAACGAGCAGAACCTGCATCAGTCAAAGTCCCCGGATCCCTGTGCACGGAATCGGCTTCTTTTAGAAGGAAAAAAGCTTTTCGGCAAGCTGGGATATTTCGAAACGAACATTCACCAGGTCACGGACGCGGCGGGGCTCTCGGTGGGCGCCTTCTATACACACTTCGAAAGCAAGGAAACCTTTTACGCGGAGATCATCCGCCAAGCAGGCTCGGATCTGCGACATTTTATCTCCACCAACATGGGCGAAGGTCTCAATCGCTGCGAGCGCGAACTGCGCGGACTCTGGCTTTTCACTAACTACCTGTATACCGACTCATACTGCTACAACATCGTACGCGAGGCCGAATTCGTATTGCCCGACGCCGTAAGCGCCTACTACGACGCCTTCGTGAAAGGGTACAGAAAATCCCCTGAAGGTTCGGGCGGCCTCGACGAGGGGACATCGATAGAGTACCTGCTGGGCGTTGCCCATTATTTCGGACTTGAGGTTGTATTCGATCCGTCGGCGATCGACGCGAAGACCCGGATCAAAGAAATAGGCAGACTTCTGCGTTACGGGTTGCGCGACCGTTTGGAAAGGTAGGGGGAATCATGACTGTAGCGAAAGTAGCGGGAACAGGATTGTACGCGCCTGGAGAGGCCATCGACAACGAGGCGGTCAAGCGACTCGCCGGCGTGGACTTCGACTCGGAAAAACTGGCCAATAAAATCGGCATCAAGGCCCGCCACATCGCGCGCTTGTCCAAACTCAAGGAATCGACCGCCGACTTCGCGGAGAAGGCTGCGCGGGCAGCTCTGGCCAACGCCGGCATAGATCCCCTGGATGTCGGGATGTTCCTCGTCGCGACGGACACTCCGGAGTTCATTTCGCCCGCAACGGGCATCGTCCTCCAGGGACGCCTCCAGGGAAGCGAGCAGGAATCCAGGGCCTTCGACGTCGGTTCCTCCTGCGCCAGCTTCGTCACCGCCCTCGACGTGGCGGCCAGGGCCGTCGTCTCCGACCCCACCCTCCGCTACGCCCTCGTCGTGGGCGTCTACAACATGCCCGCGTACATCAAGGACGGCGACGGATTCGGCTGGTCGATGTTCGCCGACGGCGCGGGAGCCATCCTCCTTGAGAGGGACGAGAACGGGAAACCCGGAGCAGGTTACATCGAAGGCGTCTCCAGGTCCGACGGCACGCAGTGGAACTACATCGGCGTCTACACGGGCGGAACCAAGACCCCCGTGACGAAGGAAGTCCTCGACTCCGGCCAGTACGGCTTCCAACTCCTCCAGCCCCTGCCCGGCGACCGCAACGTCAAGCTCTGGCCTCCCCTCGTCACGCGACTGCTCGAGAAGGCCAAAGTGGCGCAGGGCGAAGTCTCGCATTATTTCTTCACCCAGATCAACAAGTCGGTGATCGAGAAGGTGATGGGCATCCTGGGAGAACCCATGGAGAAGACGACGACCGTGATGGACCGCTACGGCTACACGGGCTCGGCCTGCGTACCCATGGCCCTGCACACGGCGATCGAGGAAGGCCGGGTTAAGAAGGGCGACCTGATTGTCTTGGTGGCCTCAGGGGCTGGGCTTTCCGTGGGGGCCAACCTCATCCGACTCTAATTCCTGTTTCTCCAAACTATCCCTGCTTTTTTAGAGTAAGCGTAGAATTCTCCCCGTCTTGACGGGAGGTCAGTACGAAGAAGGGTCAAGCCGGTACGGTAGAAGCCTAAATTTCTCTTCAAGCGTCTTTGCCATGGGAAGAGCGTCAAACAGGTAGCAAAGATACTTGTATGGCTCGTGGCCATTCGCCTTAGCAGTTTCAATCAAGCTGTAGAGTCCGGCGCTCGTGTGGGCACCCGACGGCGTATTCGAAAAAAGCCAATTTTTTCGGCCAACGACAAAAGGTCGGATCACGTTTTCCACCGCATTGTTATCAGGCGTCAAAAGCACATGATCGAGATAATGAAGTGCATGGTCCCATTGCCCCAAGGCATAGGAAATCGCCTTACCAAGGCCACTCATTGGAGCCACGCTCGCTGACCGTGCCAACAGCCACTCGTGCATTTGTTCCAGCAAAGGCCCCTGGATCCGTTTCCGCTCAGCCAGGAATGTAGATTCATCAAGTTCGTTATGTTCATACTGGGTTCGCAGCCGTTGTTCTTCATGATAGAACCCAGCGATCATCACAAGCATATCGGCGGCTTCTCCCGTACCGCCAGAAGTTTTGTCCGCGTCGTAGAACTTCCTGCGAATATGTGCCATGCAGCCCACATGCACGATCCCTGGAGAATCTCCTATTCTCGAGTAGCCTGAATACCCATCCGTCTGGAGATACCCGGAATAGCCTTTCAGGAAGTCGGCTGCCACATTCCCCGACCTCGTCGGATGGTAGTGAAAGAAGATAAGCCGTTTCCCATCCTTGAATCCAGAAGCCACCCACATATACGACTTCGATTGTGCTGACCGGTTTGTTTCATGCAGTACCTGGACCGTTGTTTCATCCATCCCGATCATGGAAGACGCCTTTATGTCGTCTCTAATGGCTTGAACAAGATCGCTTATTGCACGGCCAGCGCTTATCGCGAGGCTGCACAAGGTCGATCGTCCGGTGTTCACGCCCCAGCGGGAGAGAATCCCTTCCATCCGGTAGAACGGCTGGGCGTCCACGAACTTTGAGGTCAGGAAGAAGGCGATCGTCCCGTTGGAGAACCTCGAACCAGGAACGATCTTCGCAGGTCCTGCCGCTTGGATCACGGGGGAACATTCGGTGCCCTGGCAGTCCTTGCAGGGACAGGGACCATATTTCTTCATGACATGGACGTCGACAACGGCCTTGGCGGGAATGAGCCGCAGCTCCTCGGTACGCTCTTCACCGATCTCGGGCCTTAAGGCACCACAGGACGGACAGGCGCGTTCAGCTTCGGAAAGCTCATGAAGTATCTCGTTGCGTTCGAGATTCGCAGGAAATGACTTTCTGCCCGTCTTCTTGCGCTCATGCGCTGCCACTGTCACAGTAGCTTGTTTCTTCTCCGGTGAATCCGAAAAGGTCTCGGCCTCATTGAACAGCAGTTCCTGCTTGGGATTTACTACCTGTTTCTTTTCGCTCTTGGAGCCGAAAACAAGGCGCTGCAAAGCGGCATATTTCTCTTTTTCTTCGGAAAGCGATTGTTCAAGCTCACTCAGTTTGAGGGCTAGTTCATCGGCGAGACGACTTTTTTCATCCGCAATGGAGGCGTGCTTGATCACCATTTTTTTGAGTGTCGCAATATCGTCAGGCAGTTTTCCAAGCACCGTTTTCATGCATGAAGTATAGCATGAAACCCTTTATTGGCGGGCTCAAATCGTTCATGCCACCGTTAAATATTCGAGTTTTCTGTGCTCCCTGAATATGTCGATTCCCTTCATCAGAAGCTTGAATTTGTCCCGTTCAATCTCGACGAGTCCTTGCCGCTTTCTCGTCCAGCCTGGATTCCCGAAAAATTATACCAAGTGGAAATTAAAAGCAGGTAATATAACGAAATAATAGTGGACAGATTCTTTACATTGTTATATAATATAACAATGTAGGGAGAACCACATGCCACAAAGAATCCAGAACATTA
>JAPLSO010000050.1 GCA_026398595.1 Spirochaetota bacterium
TCTCCGCTCCGCGGAGATAGGATTCCGCGAGCGCATCAGCCGCCTTTTCCTTGTCGTTTCCGGCAGCTTCCTTGAGGTCGTCCAGAATTTCCTGTCCATCTTTCCGCACATGGCCCAAGACAATATGAGACAACTCATGGGCTACCGTGAACCAGAAATTATCGCAGCGATTGTAGCGACCGGTGTAGATGATGAAGGGATTCGCATCGATGAAGATGGCGGCTCCGTCCAGGTAGGTTTTCTGCAGATGGCTCAAAACGAAGAAACCAATGCCTGCTGCCTCCACTTCACGGATGAAAACCGCAACCCCATCCTCGAGGCAGGAAATCTTCGCTATTTCGGCGCCAAGTTTCTTGATGGCGGATTTATCGTAGGTAAGCAACTGCCTTGCACGGGCGATTTCCTTCGCCTTTTGCGTCCAAACCAGGGCATAATACTTTTCATAGAATTCATACGAACTCGAACGCCTGAAACAGGGTTCCTTGATCTTGCCCAGGAAGGAGAAATCCGGCTCGGAGACGTTCCAGAACGACTTGGCCTTTTCGATAAGTTCGGAAGCTGTTTTGTATGAACCAATCCACCCTTTTTTAACCATCTCCCTGACAGGCATGTACTTCATCACCGAGGCATAGCGTTCAGCCTCCAGTTCGCGCTCGGTATCTTCGTGCAGGCGAAGGCGGTACGCAGTGTCCAAATTGAGCCAAATTTCGGCCGATGTCGCAAAAGCTTTCCCAAGAAGCTTGGCCGTATCCACGCTGCGACCAGCCAAGCGCCTCCAACTCATCTTTTATCGTTTCGCCGGGGCCGATATTGATAAACGGTCTCAGTTCGCCCATATTCACCTTCCTCCGTAGTGGCTGGAGAGTTCTACGATACCGATAAGCCCGACTGTCTTCTCCTGGTTTTCCCAGTCAATTTCCATCTCAATTCGGTATTTTATCGTCACTCTTGCGGAATACCTGTTCGGATAGCCCTGAAGACGCTCGAAATTGAGCGAGGACAGCCGCCAAAGATCATGGATGTCCGGGGCCGCCTCCAATCTCCCCACGACAGCCACGAACTTCCTCACGACAGCTTCATCCAGCGGGTACTTCTTCGAGTGCCCGGTTGTATAGAGCTTTTCGAGCTGAGCATTCCTGAACTCAACCTTCACGTATTACCTCATGAGTTATAGTGTATAACCATATCAGCAGGTAGTCAAGAATGAGAAAACAGGTTTCACCTGCTTGGCAAAATCCATTGGCATTGTTCCGTCCAACGGCTTCACTCTTCGCCTTCTTCCGTTTCATCATCCGCGGGGGGCGGAAGATCGTCCTGTCCGGCAGCCTGCCGGGCATTCAGATCGAGGAGGCGCGCGAGAAGTGCGTCGCGGACCTCATCGGACCATCGGTAGCGCCATGGCTTCTTGCGCTTGCGGCCGGATTCCTCTTCTTCGTCTTCTTCGTAGTCGAGGTAGAAGTCGCAGGTAGTATCGAGATCGTCATAGCCGTAGGCCGCAAGGACGGCGCCATCCATCGCTGCGTGGAGCTCCCGCAGGCGGACAATATCGGCGTCCGTCTCATCGGGATCGTGGAAGCGGTTATAGGTCTTGGTGAGCCCTTCGTTGTTGCGGATCATCAAGTCGGCGCGGAAATCATAATATGCTTTACCTGCTGCCTCCAAAGCAGAGTTCTGTTTCCAAGCCTGCGGGAAGGGGAAAGTCTCGAAGCAGTCGGTTGGAGTGTATTGCAGCCTGTCTTCCAGCGTTGTTGAAAAAAAACGCGCCCATATTTCATGTATTCTGGAATGGAGAATACAGAACATATCATATTCACCATCTGGGAAAATGATTGTCTTCTCATTCATAACAATATCAGCAGGAATAAATGTAAAGGCTCCAGATTTTGTTATTCGAGAAATAACCATGACCATTTTTTTATTTACTAACTTAGAAACTAGAGTTGGCCGCGCATTCCAATATTTCCAATATTCGTTGACCATTCTAGGATATTTTTCTGAATCATTTTTTAATCGCTCTGGCTTAACTTTTGTCTCGATGATCTCCCAAATTTCTGGCCACTTTTGGGCTTGTTCTTTAGTCATTTCACCATAGTCAATAACAAAGCGATGAAAAGCATGGTCAGGCTTCTCACTAATGTCTTTCCCCCCAATATAGGGTTTAATAATATTACCTTCAATTTCTGGGTATTTAGCAATAAGCAGGTCCTTTAGGGCTAACGAATTGGCAATCCCCTTTTTATCAGTATCATCAAAAGTAAAACCCATTCCTAAAATTATGACACCCTGAAAGCTTAAATTGAGGTTCGAAGCTAACCGCTTGGGATCATCATTATTACCTTGATGAAAAAGATATGCTGTAATTTTTTCAACAGGTTTTAAATCCAATACTATAGGAATCGATGGTCTTTCTTGTTTTATTATATGAACAATACTTACTGTAACTGCAGATTCTCCTGGCCATTTGAGTCTCTTGATCGCAGAATATATAGATCCTCCGTGAATGCAGATGTAGCATAGACCAGATCCTCTGGTATCGCCTTGAGCAATAGTATTAGTAGCGATAAGGCCGAAAGTGCCTTTCTGCCGAAGCAGATCGAAAGCCCGGCGAAAGAAATGGCTCACGAGATCGGCGTTTTTCCTGCTCTCCGTGTATTGCTGTATTATCCACGTGTTGTAGAGAGCGCCCTGAATCTGGCTTAATCGCTTGCCGCCCATGAACGGCGGATTTCCCACGAACACATCGAATCCAGGATTCTCGCCTTCGAAGACCTCCGGAAACTCGATTCCCCAATGGAAGGGTATAATGGGCTTGTCGGCCTGCCGCATGGCAGCGATTCTCAGTTCGACTTCAGCCCGTTTTACTGGGTAGCTGGTCGCCCACTGGAACGCGACGAGGTTCTCCTCCCGGCGCCTTAGCCTGGCAGGTTCTTTTTCGGCGCTGAACCATGCCTCTAGGGTCAGATCGCCCGCGAGGCGTACAAAAGCCAGGGCTTCTTCCGCCAATTTCAGTTGGGTTGCCTTGGTTTCGGGGCTCAAGGTTTCGTCGCTGTCCAGAATCCTTTTACGGATGGTTTCGGCCTCGAGCATCTTGTCTTCGATGGGTCTCTGGCCAAGCTCGGGAGGAGCATCTGTATCCCAGTGGAAGGCGACGATCTGCTTGCGCAATAGACCTACCAGGCTGTCGCCATGCCTGAGGTTGTGATCGAGGAAGGTAAAGGGATGATCCTTGGCCAGCGTGGTGAGCCAGAGCGATAGCTTGGCCAGGTCCACCGCCATGGGGTTTCGGTCCACTCCATAGAGACATCGCTGGGCTACTACGCGCTTGGCATAGAGAAGTTCGTCCTCGTCCGCCGGGATGTTGGGCAGGCAGCCATGGTAATGCCAGGCGTCCACCAGGCGCTCGGCCAGCTGGCGGCAGGCTTCCACGAGAAAGGCGCCGCTTCCCATGGCAGGGTCACAGATCTTCAGGGCCTTGATCGCCTCCGGGGAAGGATGATCTCCGAGCTGTTTCCATATAGGCTCGAGGGCCTTGCGTACTATAGGTTCTGTCAGGCTGCGCGGCGTGTAGTGGGAACCGGATCGGCGTCGTTCGTCGGTGGGTTCCAATACCCAGCCGCCCGCCGGCACGGGATGGGGCGTCGCCCGTATCTCCTGCAACCCCGACAAGGCCGAGAGCATATCGTCCACTGTCCCGGCAGCCTTCACCGCCTCGGCTGCCTTGCCGGTCAGGTCGCGATCGGTCGTCTCCTTGAAGCTCTTGATCCGCTCCTGTGGTTTCTTGGCCAGGAGCGCCGAAATATCCACTATTGGCGGTGCACCATGGGATTTCTTTGGCTTTATGGCTATCGAGAGACCCGAAACCACCTTGAAGCGGAAGCCCATGACGGCTTCGTACACGCTTCCGATCTGTTCGACATCGAGGCTCCGGTATGAAAGCTTCTCGCCATTTAGAAGAAAGAGGCTGTCCAGCACACGGATAATCGTGCCGTCCGATACCGCGGGAATCGTGTCGCCGCCCTCCAGAAAGGGGAAGCGTTCGGGATTGAAAAGGTGGCCATAGCGCGGAGGAAGGGCTAAAGCAGGATGCCCGCAGCCTTCATAGATTGCTCGGAACAATGCTAGAAGCCTTGCCCAGGCGCCGTAGCGCTGGTCCATCGTGTCGGGGAAGCGCTGGATATCATCCCTGAGTTTCTTCCACAATCCGTGGACCGAATACGCCCGCTCGTACACATCGGTTCCAGGCATAAGGCCGCGGTCTTCGGCGTACAGGATGAAGACAAGACGCATGAGGACGGTGAGAAGTCCTCTATAGACGAGTTGTCCTTCTGTCCGGACGGTCTCACCCAGCAAAGCACCGTGTACTATCTCATCGGCTCCGGCGAAACCGCGCAGAAGTTCGTAGAGAGCGCCGAGAACCTGACGTGCCAGCTCCGTGCTCACGGCAGCCTGGGCTTTCCTGCTCTGTTCGAGGAGGGCGCCAAGACGGTGATCTGGAGAGTCGCCCCAAAGACGCTTCACTCCAAGGAGAAGCTTCAATGCGCCTACCATGGACCTTCCCCAAACCTGAGCCATGGGAGCTATAGGAAAAGTTAGGATCCCGACATTCTCGCCCCGCGGGGCATAGACCAGCTTGATCTCCTTCAAGTTGCTGATGAGGCCGATTGGAACATCGACCTCACGCAGCAACCGTTCTAGCTTTCGCACGGGAGAAGCGGGCCAATGTCTGTCGAATGCATCGATCTTGTTCAAATCCGCAGTCGAGTCGAATATCATGCCGAGTATCTGCGGCTTGGCCTTATCGGGTTCGCCTTTTTCCAGAATAACAAAGGATGGCTTTATCTCCTCGCCGTACTCCGGAAGAAAAAGCGTGAAGCGATCGGGTACTGACTCCCCCGTCAGGATGTACTTGTCGGGCCAATCCAGGAAGTCGCGAGCGAATTCTGGCCAGGAGAGGATGCGCTCCGGCTCCTCGGCATCATTGAGCAGGGCGATGTATTCCTGTTGAAGTGCAGCCAGCTCGCCGGGCAGAGCGAGCTGGGCTGTTTCGAGGGTTAACGGGGAGATTACCAGACCTTCAGGCTGAAGTGGATTGAGCCAGGCGCGATGCTGATCGGCAATCGTAATGGCCATCGGCTTTCTCCTAGCCCTTCGCCGACATAAGGTATGCTATCCCCACCGGCTCTACGCGGAAGGACGCAGTCGTGTAGAAAGCCCTGATGCGTTCGGGTTCGGAGATGAGCTTGGCTTCGGCGTCGACAAGCCATTTGTCCCAATATTTCCTGTCGCTTCTATATTGCCGCAGGGCTTCTTCGTCGAAGAGCTGAAGCTGCTGATAGCTGTCATCTCTTTCGAGTTTCGTTTTCTCCACCCTTTTCCGCTGCTCTTCGAGAAGGCTTTTCAAGGATTCGGCTTCCTTTTCTCCTCTCGTCCGAAGCATGGACTTCGCTTTTTCAAGGGATTCCATCGATTTTCTCTCGAGAAACGGAATGAGTTCCGAGATGTCAGCCTCCATCGTTCCAAGACATTGATCTCTTTGCGATGGACTCGCTTCGGACGTCCTACCGGAAGCCAATGCTTCCTCAAGTTGGAAAAGCGCTTTGTCTTCGCTGTCCGAAGCATAGGGCTTAAGGCTCTCACCGGCTCGCCTTGCCGGTTCGATCCATCGGGCGGTAACGGCCACGAGCTCCTCATGGAGCCGCACCGCACCTTTGCCATACACTGAAAGCCTTCCCATGAGTACTATGCGCGGAACCGAGTCCTGCGATTGAACCAGACATGCCCGGGATAGATCGTGGTGAAGAAATCCTTGGGAAAGGAATCGGCCCAAAAGGCGCTTTACGAGCTTGTGTTCCAGGTGAAGCTGGATGACGTTCTCGTCCAGTTGGTCCGTCGCCTTGAATACGACAGGCAGGAGTTCGGCGGACCTTTCACTTGGGGACCAGTCCCCGTTGATCGGTTTGTGCCTGAGTGCATCGAGCGTGGCCGCCCACGATGGATCGGCACCTCGTCGGCGCGAGAGATCCGGAAAAATATATTTTGTCGTCGTGCCATCGACATCCACAGGTTCCATACCTGTCATTCCCATTATTTCCAGGGAACAATCCAGACTGTCGCGCAAGTGCCGATCATCCAAGCCAATCCACTTCCTGGCCGCTTCCAGGCGGTTCGACAGGCCTTGTATCGAAACTTCGAGCTTGTCCCGCCTCAGCCGGACTGCCTCCAGTTCCTCGTCTACTGTCTTCTTCTCATCCGCGTCCACGTCAGCTTTGTCTATCTTCTCCGCGATAGCGTCTACTTCATCTCGCCTTATACCGTGTTTCAGCGTATCCTCAAGCCTCGATTCGAGGATTTGCGAGAGGCTGCCGAGTTCCTTGTGTATTTTTTCTGATTTTCTGACAAGGACTTGAAGCACCCTGTCCTCGGGGCGTTGGGTGTAGACGAAGTAGTGGCAATAGACGACGGGATTCGGCTGAAGTTTCCTGTCGATTCTACCGTTTCTCTGGTCGATCCGTCCCGGATTCCAGGGGACATCGAAGTGGAAGAGATTCCAGCACTTCCTCTGTAGATTGAGGCCTTCGCGCGCCGCATCGGTCGCCACCAGGATTCTCAAGGGTGAGGTGCGCGGATCGGAATTAAAATCCTGTTTGATGCGTTCGCGTTCGTACTGATTGGTGATCCCGGAGTAGAATTCGATCCGCTTGACGCCGTCGTTGCTCCGATATCGGTTGTTGAGACAATCCATAAGATATCGGCGTGTATCTTCGTATTCCGTGAAGATGATGATTCGAAGATCGTTCCAAGCGCCTTCAGGCCGCTGGTTTTTATCGATCCAGGCATAAAGCCACTCTACGCGGGCATCCGGTTTTCCCCGATTGTCCCGCGCGATAGTTTCCATGCAGTTCAGCAGGTCGCGTTCCCTCGTATCGACGTCTTCGCCGGCAATGGCCGTGGCGAGGGATGCCGATTCGATGGCTTTCTCTTCCAGCCCGGATTTCTCTTCATCTGGAAGTTCCGCCCGATCATCTTCCGCGTCGAAGTTACCCTGCAGGGCTCTATGGTCGAATCGCAGGTCTCTTGGTGTAATGACCTCTTTCGCCCACAGGCGTTCCATTGTCCGCCTGTGTACTGAGAGTGTCCTGGAAAATGCTGCTACAGATGAGAAAAGTCTTTGCTGAAGCCCCGAAAACAGTAAACCGAACTCGGTTTGCTGGCGCCGGGATGCCACTTCGAGTTTTTTCATGCGGAGGCTTCGGTACTCATCGAGCATCCGTCCTAGGACAAGTTCGGGTTGTGTATCTGGAAGGCCGCCCAAGTCGATTTGTGGCGTTTCCCGCTTCGGGAAGCCTCGCCCCTGCACTTCCCTGATGTCGTCTTTGAGTCGGCGTATAATCGCTTCCTCGACATGCTTTTTAATGACGGGGACTCCTCGAGTGAATCGTATGGGATCAAGTATCTCGAGAAGTGCACTGAAGCTGTTGGAATGACCGTTGTGCGGTGTTGCCGAAAGGAAAAGCCTGTGCTCGAAGCGCGGAGCCAGATCACGGATTGCGCGCGTGAACTTGGAATCTATAGCATATCGAATACCGGAAGAAGGAGCCGCGTGGTGCGCTTCGTCAAGGATAAAAAGAGAATCAACACGTATCGCCCCCAGCCAGTCGCGTAGCGGTGACATGTAGGTCTCATCTATAAGGAGGTTGTGGGAAACCAAGAATCTTGGAAATGTAGTCCAAGGATTGACTGCATAGCCGCGTTCCTGTCGGATTTTTTCCAAATATGTTCGGTCTAGGATTTCGAAGCGCAGGCCAAAACGAAGATCCATCTCCTCTTGCCACTGGATAAGCATATTGGGCGGAGCCGCAACCACAATTTCCTTCACCCGGCGCCGAAGGAGCATTTCGGAAACAATGAGTCCCGCTTCTATCGTTTTTCCGAGTCCGACATCGTCGGCAATGAATAGGTTGACCCGAGGCATCTGAAGCGCTTTCTCCAAAGGTTCCAGCTGATAGGGATCCATAGTGATGCCCGCCCGGAAGGGGGCCTGGAATAGTTTGGGGTCTGTGGCGGTGACGCAGTTCCATCGCAAGGTATGGATAAAAGCGCTGAAATGGCGGGGATCGTCGAAACCTTTCTTGCCCAGATCCTTCCACGCTTCGTCGTCGATGATCTCGGGATTCAACTCAACATTCCAGAGCACAGACAGGGTATCGCCTTCGGCATCGTCATCGTAGCAGGCCAATTGCACGATCGGATTGGACTCGTGACCTTCTGAAACGATTACATTTTCAACGAGCCATGTGCGTTGGCGAAGACGAACTTTGTCTCCTAGAAGTGGGATTCTATTGATTGTTTTCATTTCTTATTTTCTCTGTTCATTCTACAGTCGAGTCTAGAGGTGTCAAGGCAAATCTGGTCCGAAGGTGAAACTACGTCAGCTCATGGAATTTGAACCCAATTTCTGCTTCGGTCGCTCGCCAACGCCGCCGCAACCACCAGCACGCTCCGGTGACCGTCGGCGAAGTCAGCGTATCGGGGCTCGTCGCCGAAGAGGATTGTCCTATAGAAAGCGTCGATCGTGTCCTTCTGCGCCTGGTCCCTGAGCCCGGCCGCGCCTCTTTGGAGGCCCGCGTCAATAGTCAGGTCCTTGATCGGTCGGTCGCGGCAGCCGATGTTGATCCTGTCGGCCGCCTCCTGGTCCCAGTGCACCGATGCTTCGCTTCCATCGATCTCGAGGCTGAGGCCGAACTTCCTGCCGGCGCTCACCTGGGAAACGGTGAAGCTTCCCCGGACTCCTCCCGCGAAACGCAGGAGGGAGGCGCAGTAATCTTCGGTGTCCACCTCGACGCGGAGCGACGCGTGAGCCTTCGCGTCGATAGCGGCCCTATCCTCAGGCGGCGCGAGCCGGAACGGGATGAAGGTGGCCAGGTCGGCGCAGACCTCCGTTATATCCTGTCCCAGGAGAAACTGGGCCAGATCGCACCAGTGGGAACCTATGTCGGCCATGGCTCGCGATGGTCCCCCCAGCCTCGCCTCTATCCTCCAATCCCAGTCTGTTTCGCGTAAGAGCCAGTCTTGGAGGTAGGATCCACGTATGGAATATATTGTTCCCAGCTCGCCGCCCTCGATCATGGTCTTCAGACGCTGGAGCATCGGGTAGTGGCGATACACGAAATTGACCGCGGTCGGGACTTTATGCGCCTTCGCGAGCTCCACGAGCTCGGCGGATTCACGCGAATCGACCGTGAGGGGTTTTTCCGAAAGCACGGCCTTGCCCGCGAGGATGGCGTCCCGGTTGATCCGGAAATGCTCAAGGTTAGGCGTGCAGTCGTGTACGACATCGATGGAAGGATCGGCGATGAGGCCGCGGTAGTCCGTATAGAAGGCAGGGACACCCAGCTCTTCCGCGAGCCGGGCCGCGCGATCGGCGTCGCGGACCACGATGGCCGCGACTTCGGCGAAGTCGAGTTTCCGGATGGCGTCTATCTGGGCGCGGCCGATCTTGCCGACGCCCACGATGCCGGCGCGGAGCTTCTTCATGACTGCCGCCTTCCCGTCTGCCTGGCCGGCCTAAAGGCCCTGCGCCAGTTTCCTGGCGGTGGCGCGTTGGGCCTCGTCCAGCTGGACTACGTCGCTGTTCGAGGAACCGGTGGCTGAATCCTCGACGAGAATGAGCTTGGTGTCCTTGGATGTGACGGTATTGTGCCAGAGGGTTCGCGGAATGTTGTAGACCTTCTGAGGCACCATTCGCGTTGCCTGGATGTCGAGCCCGCCCGAGGACTTTTCCGTAGCCGAAAGCAGGACGCAGGAGCCCGCCAGGAGGACGAAGAGCTCGTCGGTCTCGTTGTGCCGCTCGAGGCAGTCGATGTTGGAAATGTCGTTGGCGGGCTTCCAGTGCTTGACGCCGACCATCCACTTTGAATTTTCATAGACGCGCTTGAGGCCTTCGGCCCCGTACTCCCAGCATTGAATTTCCATAGAGATGCTCCTTGTTCTCAGGCCTTGGCGCCGAGAAGGCCCTTTGCCGCGGCGACGATGTGGTGCGGCGTGAGGCCGTAGGCCTCGAAGAGGTCAGCCGGTTTGCCCGAGACGCCGAATTTGTCCTGGATGCCGAGGCGAACGAATTTCGCCGCCGAGCGGCCCGCGAGAGTCTCGGCGACGGCCGAGCCTAGGCCGCCGATGATGGAATGTTCCTCGACCGTCACAAGGGCGCCGCATTTCTCGGCCATCGCGAGGATACACGCGGAGTCGAAGGGCTTTATCGTGTGGACGTTGACCACGGCGGCTTTGACGCCCTGGGCGGCGAGGGTCTCGGCCGCCTTGAGGGCTTCCTTGACCATGAGGCCTGTCGCGACGATGCAGAGGTCGGAGCCGTCCTTGAGTATATTGGCCTTGCCGGGCACGAAGGGCGTTTCGGCGGTCGTGAAGGTCTCGACGACGGGGCGGGCCACGCGGATGTACACGGGTCCGTCGATCGCCGCGGCCGCGAAGACGGCCTTTCGCGTCTCGCAGGAATCGCAGGGCACGAAGATCGTCATGTTGGGCACGACGCGCATAAGGGCTATGTCCTCGATGCTCTGGTGGCTGCCCCCGTCCTCGCCCACCGAGAGTCCGGAATGGGAGAGGCCGAACTTGACGTTGGCGTTGACGTAGGCTATGGAGTTGCGGATCTGCTCGTAGGCGCGGCCCGTCCCGAAAAGCGCGAAGGTGGAGGCGAAGGGGATGAGGCCCGAGTGGGCGAATCCGGCCGACGCGGCCATCATGTTGGCCTCGGCCAGGCCGAAGTTGAAGAAGCGCTCGGGGTACTTGGCGGCGAAGATGCTCGTCATGGTGGCATGGGAGAGGTCGGCGTCCATGACCACGACCTTGTCGTTGACGGCGCCCAGTTCGGCCAGAGCTTCGCCGTAGGCTACGCGTAAGGATTTGGATTCAGGCATCGACGGTTCCTCCCAATTCTTGCATGGCTTTGGCGTATTCCTCGGGGTTGATAGGCCTACCGTGCCAGCCTGCGTTGTTTTCCATAAAGGAGACACCCTTGCCTTTAATAGTCTCGCAGCAGATGAACTTGGGCCGTCCAAAAGTGGGCACGGCGAGGGCTGCGGTTATGGCCGCGATGTCGTGGCCGTCGACCTTGAGGCACTCGAAGCCGAAGGCGGCGAACTTGGCCTCGATGTTCCCGAGACCCATGACGGAGTCGTTGGAGCCGTCGATCTGCAGGCCATTGTGGTCCAGGAGAAAGGTCAGGTTGTCCAGCTTGTAGTGGGCAGCGGCCATTGCGGCCTCCCAGATCATCCCTTCCTGGCACTCGCCGTCGCCCAGGACGGCGTAGACTTTATAGGAAGCTTTCTTGTACTTGGCCGCCATGGCCATGCCGAGGGCTATCGAGGCGCCCTGGCCCAGGGAGCCTGTGTTGGCATCCACCCCAGGGGTTTTAACCATGTCGGGGTGGCCCTGAAGGTGACTGCCCAGCTGGCGCAGGCTCCAGAGTTCCTCGCGGGGAAAGAAGCCCATGTCGGCCAGGACGGCGTAAAGGGCGGGACAGCCATGGCCCTTGGACAGGACCATCCGGTCGCGGTCCTCCCACAGGGGATTCTTGGGGTCGGTCTTCATGGTCTCGTAGTAGAGGGCCATGAGGATCTCCACGCAGGAGAGGGAACCGCCCGGGTGTCCCGATTGGCAGCGGTAGAGCATCTCGACGATGTCTCTCCTCAGTTGTCCGGCCTTCTCGGCCAGAGTCACGTAACTCATAGAAAACACTCCTTGCTTCTTTTAGCCCTTGACCGCCCCCGAAGTGAGGCCGGCGACGAGGCGTTTTTGCGCGAAGAAAAACATGATGCAGACTGGAATTATCGTTATGATGCCGCCGGCCGTGAGCATGCCCCATTCGACGCCGAGCTGGCCGATGAGGTTGCGCAAGGCGACAGGTATCGTCCGGTTGGCTTCATTGGTGAACATGACGGCGAAGGTGTACTCGTTCCAGGAGGTCATAAAGACGTAGGCCCCCGTTGCCACGATGCAGGGAGCGAGGATGGGCAGGATGATCTTGAGGAAGGCCTGGGCGCGGTTGGCCCCGTCGACCATCGCGGCCTCCTCGAGGGAGCCGGGCAGGTCGTCCAGATAGCCGTTCAGGAGCCAGATGGAGAAGGGGATCGTGAAGGTCGTGTAGGAGAGGACGAGGGAAGCCGGCGTGTAGAGGATGCCGAGCTTGCGCATGATGGCGTACAGGGGAATGAGGAGGAGGACCGTGGGAAACATATTGTTGGTGAGGAACATCGTCATCAGGAACTTGCGGCCCTTGAAGCGGTAGCGCGAGAAGGCGTAGGCGGCGAGGACGGAGACGGTGAGCGATACCAGGGTCGTCAAGGAGGCGACGAGGAGGCTGTTGCCCATAGGTTTCAGGAAGTTGTATTCGGCGAAGAGCCGCTTGTAGGACTCGAAGCTCGGGACCTTGGGCCAGTAGGTCACCGCCGGACCGTAGAGCTCCTTGGCCGACTTTATCGAGGTCACGAAGGTCCAATAGAAGGGAAAGAGGAGGAAGGCGAGCATCGCCGCCAAAGCCAAGTAGAAGAGGGCCGTCTTCAGCGGCCCTTGTTTCCTTCTCATGCCTTGTCCTCCTGGTTCCTGAAGATGTTGCGCAGGTAGAGGACGGCCACGGCGGCCAAAAGGAGGGTCAGCATGATCGACATCGTCGCCGCGTAGCTCAAGTTGAGGGAATTGCCCTTGTTGAAGATGTAGACCGAGAGGGTCTGGGTGGCGTAGGCGGGTCCGCCCTCCGTCATGTTGGAGATCACGTCCACCGAGTTCTTTTAAGCGAGGGGATGGTGACGTTGAAGAAGCGCTGGATCCCGCTCGCCCCGTCGACGTCGGCGGCGTCATAGAGTTCGTCGGGGATGCCCTGGAGGCCGGCGAGGAGCATGAGGGCGAAGAAGGGAATGCCCTGCCAGACGATGGTGAGGATAACGGCGGGGAAGGCCGTCGTCGTCTGGGCGAGGAAGGGGATCTTGTCGTGGATGAGGCCCAGGCGCGAAAGAACGTCGTTGAGGACGCCGTAGTTGCCGTCGTAGATCCAGCGCCACATGAGGCCGATGAGGACGCCCGGCGTCACCCAGGGGATAAGGCTCAAGGATCGAGCCAATCCCCGGCCGAAGAACTCCCTGTTGAGGAGGAGAGCGAGGGCGAAGCCGAAGACGAACTGGAAGCCGACGCCCAGACCCACCCAGGCTATGGTCTTCCAGAGGGCTCCCCAGAAGAGGGGGTCGGCGAGGATGACTGCGTAGTTCTTGAGGCCGACGAAGCCGGCACGGCTGGGGCGCGTCAGGTCGTAGCTCCGGAAGCTCATCGTTATGGCGTTGACCACGGGCACGAAGACAACGGTCAGCACCACGATGAGGGCCGGGGCGACGAGGAGATAGGGCCAGATGTTGCTTTTACGCTGGATCAAATGATTCCTTCCTGGTCATCTCGCGACTGCGTTCCCCTCGCCGGCGATGCCGGCGAAAGGAACGCGACCGCGAATGCTGTTCTAGCTCAATACGGGGCTTATTTTCCCCAGAGTCCGGCCTGGAGCTGCTTCATGGCCTCGGCGGCGCCGATCTTACCCAGGAGGGCTGAAGCTACCGTGTTCGGCCAAACGTTGTTGATCCAGTCCGTGGTGGTGTCCAGGATCGGGAAGATGCCGGCGAAGGGAGCTCCCTCGATCGAAACCTTCATGAACCTGTTGTTCTGGAAGAAGGGCAGCTGCTTGACCGACTTCGAGACGGGGACGTTGCCGGTCACCGTGCACCAGGTCTCCTGGCCCTTGCCCGTCGCAAGATAGGCCAGCCACTCAAAGGCTGCGTCCTTGTTCTTGCAGGACTTGAGCAGGACGTTCTCGGTGTCGCCCATCGAGGTCCACTGTCCCACGTCGCCGGGGAAGGGGAAGGCCGCGACGTCGTCGCCGAAGGTGTCGATCATGCCGGCCGCGGAGCCGATATGGTGGACCGTCATCGCGGTCTTGCCGGACTTGAAGTTGGCGATGATCTCGTTGAAGCCGTCCATCGGGGCCGTGGGGGGAGCGTAGCCCTTCTTGAAAAGGTCGATGTAGTCCTGCATGCCCTGGACGGCCTGCGGGGTGATCATATCATCGAAATTGCCGCCGCGCGCCCAGATGAAGGAGCCCCAAGGCTCCTGTCCGCCCTTGGCGCCGCGCATGCCGAAGCCGTAGACCTCGGTCTTGCCGTCGCCGTTCGTGTCCTGGGTCAGCTTCTTGCAGGCATCGAGGAACTCGGCGTAGGTCTTGGGCACCGAGATACCGACCTTCTTGAACATCGAAGGCCTGTAGTACAGGTAGAGGACCTGGGTGTTCCAGGGCATGACGTAGACGCTCTTCGTGCCCGAGGCGCCCTTCATGGTGTTGTAGAGGCTGGCCTCGATCTGGTCCTTGTCCTTCCAGGTGGCCAGGTAGCCGTCCAGGTTGGCGAGGAGGCCGTTGGCCGAGAAGAGGGGGGTCGAGGTGAGCTTGAAGGAAGAGGTGTCCGGTCCGCCTCCGCCCATGACAGCCCTGAACAGGGTCTGGCTGTAGCCGCCGCCGTCCCAGGGATATTCCTGGGCGACGACCGTGATGCCCTTGCCGTTGGTCGCGTTGAAGTCGGCGGCCATGGCCTGCATCGTTGCGGAATACTTGGGTGTGTCGGCCCAATACCAATGGGTGATGGTGACCTTGTCCGCGGCCGAGACCGCGAAGGTACAGAGCATCGCGAGCGCGATTCCGATGGTCAGAATCTTTTTCATACTTCCAAACCTCCTTGGAAAACCCGAATCATCGATTCCCGGACGAAGACTTGCCGTCGGGGGAAGCTTGCGCAATCCCCGGCAGCCGCCTCTTCCAGGCTTCTTCCATATGCAATCGCATCGCCGCCTCGGCTCCCTCCTCGTCCTTCCCCAGGATGCTCCGGACGATGCCTTCATGCTCGGCGAAGGTCCGTTCGAAGCGGTTCGGGTCGCTCTCGGCGAAGTCGGCGTTGAGGGAAATGATCTGGGGAGTGATGTAGCTGATGAGGGAGAGACAGACGGCGTTGGCGCTCGCCTTGGCTATGGCGAGGTGGAAGAGGTGGTCCTCATCCAGGGCCCGCTGGCCGGCGTTTGCCTTGGCCCTGAATTCCGAGTGCCATTTCAGTATCTCGGTCAGGTCGTCGGGGCACGAGCGCTGGGCTGCCCGCCGGGCGGCGAAGCATTCGAGGATGGAACGGATTTCGAAGAGGCTGGCCGGGTCGAAGTAGTCGTCCAGGCTCCCGATGCTCGCCATCAGCCCGGAGATGGCCTTGCTTCCCAGGCCTGCCACGATGGTACCCCGCTGGGGCAGGGTTTCGATGAGACCGTAGTGCTCCAGCTTGGCGAGGGCCTTGCGGACGTAGCCGCGGCTCACGCCCAGCTTCTCGCCGAGGGCCCGCTCCGAAGGCAGCTTCGTCCCTGCCTTAAGCTCGCCCGAGACGATCTGGTCCCGCAGGTGGGCGAGGACGGCAAGTTCAGGACTGGGCTTCTCGACAGGCATGGCACTCCCAACTGGTCACCAATAATTGGTTAACCAGTCGGGATGCAGTATCGTCCCTCTCCGGGAATTTGTCAATTACTATAGTGCGCGGGGAAGGAATTCCCTCCCGGATAAATTCCCGTCGGCCGATCGAACCCTCGTCCTAGGAGCGGGCCTTGCAGCCGCCAGCGTGAGCCAGCAGGAGAGACACGAGGATGACGAAGACGGCGACGGCCGCGGCGATCCAGACCGGCTTTGAATAATCGCCGTCCACGGCAGTCCGCTTGAGGACGATGCCCAGATAGGCCCAGACAACGACGATTGGCGCGGCTATCTCGCGCTTCCACAGAGAGAAGCCCAGAGCCACGGCTAAGCCGGCCGCTATGACCAGGACGGTCCAGAACCGGGGATCGAGGCCGAAGCCGCCCCAGCCCAGCTTGACAAGGAGGGCCGCCGCGTTGGCTATGGTCGCCACGGAAATCCAGCCGAGATAGACGCGCAGGGGAACGGTGAGGAAGAAGCGCCGGGCCCCGCCCGCCTTCTCGAGCGCTCCGCCCGCAGCGAGTTTCTTCTGGTTGCCCTGTTCGAGGGCGATGAGGGTCCCCAGGATGGCCAGCATGATGACCATGGCAAGCCCCACCTGGCGCCATTGCCAGGCGAAGATCCAAGCCGCGTTGGCGGCCATGTTGAAAATGAAGAGGAAGGCGTCGCGGGTCGTCCAGGCCGGATCGGCGGCTCCGGGAGTCGCCTCGCGGCTTCTCCACGCTTCGCGGAGTACGAAGGCCACATAGCCCGCAAGCAGCAGGTAGATGACCCCCCAAATCGCGAAGGTCAGTCCTGCGGGTACAAAGAGGTTGGGTATCTCGTCCGAAAGCGCTCCCGTGGTGACGTTGTTGAGGGGCAGGGCGTTGGCGAGCGTGTTGACGGTCAGGACGACGGCGAACAGGAGCAGGGCGAGCAGCGCGGCGGCCTTGCCGCCCTTCCGCCTCGAAGAAACGATGTTCATGGCAATTCCTCCTTCACTTTAATATATGTTAAGTGCAATATATTAAATCGCGTGGCGGAAGAAAAGCTCGGCGTCAAGGAGGAGGCCGAAGCCTCGGCCTCCTCCTTCCCGAGTCTCAGCTCAGGAAGTCGAGTGCCACTTGGACGTGGCACGCCACGCCGACAGGGATACAGTCCTCGTCGGCCTTGTAGTGCTCGGAATGCTGGGAATAGACGCAGTCCTTGGCGGGATTCCGCACGCCGAGAACCATGAAGGTGCTGGGCACCTTTACCGAAAACTCGGAGAAATCCTCCGAACCCATCATCTTGGGTATCCTGATAAGATTTTCCGCGCCCATCACCTTCGAAACGGCCTGAGCCGCGAGTGCGGTCGCCGCGGGATCGTTGATGAGGGGAGCGCAGCTGAAGGTGTAGTTGAACTCGTACTGGCAGCGGTAGGCCGCGCAGGTGCCCTTGATGACCTCTTCCATCCATTTAGGCATGCCTTCGCGCGCCGTCACGCTGAAGGCCCGGTTCATGCCCGTCATCTCGACCTTGCCCGGGATGATGTTGAAGCGGTCGCCGCCGTGGATGGTGCCGATGTTGACGACGATGGGGTCGCGCGCGTCGTTGACGCGGCTCACCAGGGTCTGGAGGCCCTGGACGATGGCCGATGCGCAGACAATGGCGTCCACGCCCTGCCAGGGAGACGATCCATGGGCGGTCACGCCCTTGATCACGCAACTCCAGATGTCGCCCGAGGCCGACATCGCTCCTTCTTGGACGACGGCTTTCCCGATTGGGACGTCGGAGATGACGTGCATGCCGAAGGCCATGTCGACCTTGGGGTTCTCGAGGACACCGCCTTCGACCATGCTCCTTGCGCCTTGGGCCACTTCCTCGCCGGGCTGGAACATGAACTTGACGGTTCCCTTGAACTGGTCCTTCATGCCGGAGAGAACCTTGGCCGCGCCCAGGAGCATGGCCGTATGGAAGTCATGGCCGCAGGCGTGCATGAAGCCCGGATTTTTCGAACTATAATCAAAGCCCGTCTGCTCCTGGATCGAGAGGGCATCCATGTCCGCGCGCAGGGCGATGACCTTGCCCGGGGACTTGCCACTCAGCGTGCCGAGCACGCCGGTCTTGCCGACGCGCTTCACCTGGATGCCCATCTTTTCGAGCTCCTCGGCTATCCGTCCCGCAGTCCAGACTTCCTCCATGGACTTTTCGGGGTGCTGGTGAAGCTCCCTGCGAATCGCGAAGACCCAGTCGTTGACCTTCCGGGCTTCCTGCAAACTGTCCATCGTCGCCTCCTTCATCTATGGAAAGGGCGGCCAGCCTATGGCTCACCGCCCCGCGTTACACCGGGAATCTCAGCTCAGGAAGTCCGCGGCCACCTGGATGAAGCTCGCCACACCGGTCGGGAGGCAGTCCTCGTCGGCCTTGTAATGCTCCGAATGCTGGGAATAGACGCAGTCCTTGGCGGAATTCCGCACGCCGAGGACCATGAAAGTGCTGGGCACCTTCATCGCATATTCGGAGAAGTCCTCCGAACCCATGATGCGCGGGATCTGAAGGATGTTCCCCGCGCCGATGACCTTTGCCACGGAGCTTTTCACGAGCGAAGTGGCCCAGGCGTCGTTGACAAGCGGTGCGCAGCTGAAGTGATAGGTGAACTCGTACTGGCAGCGGTAGGCCGCGCAAGTACCCTTGATGACCTCTTCCATCCACGTGGGCATGCTCTCGCGCGCCGTCACGCTGAAGGCCCGGTTCATGCCTGTCATCTCGACCTTGCCAGGGATGATGTTGAAACGGTCGCCGCCGTGGATGGTGCCGATGTTGACGACGATGGGGTCGCGCGCGTCGTTGACGCGGCTCATTAGGGTCTGGAGGCCCTGGACGATGGCCGATGCGCAGACGATAGCGTCAACGCCTTGCCAAGGCGAGGAACCGTGGGCCGTGACGCCTTTTATGGCGCATTCCCAGTTGTCGCCGGAGGCCATGAAGCCGCCGTCCTGGAGGACGACCTTGCCGATCGGCAGGTCGGCGATGACATGAAGGCCGAAGGCCATGTCGACCTTGGGGTTCTCGAGGGCACCGCCTTCGACCATCAGCTTGGCGCCCATGGCCGTCTCTTCGGAGGGCTGGAATATGAACTTGATGGTTCCCTTAAGCTGATCCTTCATGCCGGAGAGAACCTTGGCCGCGCCCAGGAGGATGGCCGTATGGAAATCGTGGCCGCAGGCGTGCATGACGCCGGGATTCTTCGAACTGTAATCGAAGCCCGTCTGTTCCTGGATCGAGAGGGCGTCCATGTCGGCGCGCAGGGCGAGAACCTTGCCCGGGGAGGCGCCTTCTAAAGTACCGAGCACTCCGGTCCTGCCTAGGCGTCTGATGGGTATGCCCATCTTGCCGAGTTCCTCGGCCACCCTGGCCGAAGTCCGGAACTCTTCCATCGATTTTTCGGGATCCGCGTGGAATTCCCTGCGGATGGCAAAGACCCAGTCGTTGACCTTCTTGGCCTCATCCAAAGCGTTCATATCCCTTCCTTTGTCAAGAGAAAACAGGTAGCTGACAGGCTAGATCATCGCCAGAGTGGGGTCAACCCGCCATGAATATTTATTCAGGGAATATTCGCGGACCAACCCTGTCCAAAGAAGCCGTTCCGGCCCTCCCGGAATTAGATCGCGTTGCCCTTGAACTGGCTGACATAGAGCCGGTAGTAGAAGCCGCGCTTGTCCAGGAGTTCCTGGTGACTCCCCTGCTCCACGATCTCGCCTGAATCGATCACCACCACCTTGTCGGCGTCGCGTATCGTGGAGAGGCGATGGGCGATGACGAAACTGGTACGGCCTTCCATGAGGCGCAAGAGGGCCTTTTGGATGCGCAGTTCGGTGCGCGTGTCCACACTCGAGGTCGCCTCATCCAGGATGAGGATGGCGGGGTCGGCCAATCTGGCGCGCGATATGGATAAAAGCTGGCGCTGGCCGAGGCTTAAGTTTCCGGCGCGCTCGGAGAGGTTGGTAGCGTAGCCTTCGGGGAGCTGGCGGATAAAATGGTCGGCCTCGGCCAGACACGCGGCTTCGACGCATTCCGAGTCCGAGGCTTCGAGGCGGCCGTAGCGGATGTTCTCCATTACCGTGTCGGCGAAGAGGAAGGTGTCCTGGAGGACGAGACCGAGGCTTTGGCGCAAGAAAGCCTTCCTCAGCCGTCGGATGTCGATGCCGTCGATCTTGATGCTCCCCTCCTGGGCTTCGTAGAAGCGGGTGAGGAGGTTGATGATGGTCGTCTTGCCCGCCCCGGTCGGCCCCACCAGGGCGATAGTCTGTCCGGCCCGGGCTTCAAGATTGAAATGTTTGATGATAGGCGTCCCCGGGGTGTAGGCGAAGCAGAGATCCTCGATCTTCACGTCGCCCAGAATTGCTCCGGGCGAAACCGCGTCGGGGAGGTCGGAAACTTCGGGAGCCGTGTCGATGATCTCAAAGACGCGCTCAGCGCCCGCGAGGGCCGCTTGGATGGAGTTGTAGAGGTTGGCGATCTGCCTGAGGGGTGAAGTGAAGTTTTGCCCATAGTTGATGAAGGTCGCGATTGTGCCGACCGAAACGAGGCCCTGGAGGGCGAGCCAGCCGCCGAGGCTCGCGAGGACGATCACGAAGAAGCTGCCCAGGACGCCCGTCAAGGGCATGAGGAGCATGGCGTAGGAGTTGGCGTAGACCCCGGCCTCGAAGACGGCCCTGTTCTTGACGCGGAAAGCCTCGATCACCGCGTCGTTGCGCCGGAAGGCCTTGATAACCCGCTGCCCGGCGATCGCTTCCTCGGCGACGTCGTTGAGCTCGCCCAGGTTCTTCTGGAGGTCCCTGAAGCCCTTGCGCGTGTACTTGGCGATGAAGCGCGAGAACCAGACCATGATGGGCACGACGACGAGGCTTGAGAGGGCGAGCCAGTGGTTGAGGACGAACATGGCGATGAGGATCCCGAACATGGAAAGCACGCTCGAGAGCAGGGCTATGACGTTCTGCGAGACGGCCTGGTTGATGGCGTCGATGTCGTTGGTGAGCCGGCTCATGAGGCCGCCCGCCGAATGGGTGTCGAAGAAGTCTATGGAGAGGGTCTGAAGGTGGACGAAGAGGTCACCGCGCAGATCCTTCAGGGCCTCCTGGGAAACGGTGGCCATGATCCAGTTGGCGATGGTTTGGAAGAAATTTAAAAGCAGATAGGCGGCGAGCATGAGGATGGCCGTCCACGCCAGTCCGGGGATGTCCTTGCCGCCGATGCACTTGTCTATGGCCACCCCCATGAGGTAGGGACCGACGAGACCGAGGATGGAGAAGAGGAGGACGTAGAGGATGACGAGGCCCATGGATTTCCGGTGAGGAGCCAAATAACCCAGAAGCCGGGAAAGCGCCTTTCGGGGGTTTTGCGCCTTCTCAATCTTGCCGGGGCGCCCCCCGCGCCGCTGCATGGAGGAACGGAGATCCTGGCCCCCCATCGGTTCATAGGCCATTGATCCCCCCTCCGAGCTGGGAATCGTAGATCTCCCGGTAGATGGGGCTCGACGCGAGGAGCTCCTTATGCCGTCCCTGGGCGACGATCCTCCCTGAGTCGATCACGACGATCTTGTCCGCGTTGAGGACGGTCGAGATGCGCTGGGCTACCACGACGCAGGTCGCCTCCTTCATGACATCCGCGATGCCCGTCTGGATCTTCGTCTCGGTCTCAACGTCCACCGAGCTCGTCGAGTCGTCCAGGATGAGGATGGAGGGACGCTGTACGAGGGCGCGCGCTATGGCCACGCGCTGCTTCTGCCCCCCCGAAAGGTTGCCGCCCCGTTCTTCTATGCGGGTGTCGTAACCTTGAGGGAGGCGAAGGATGAAGTCGTGGGCCTGGGCGGCTTTGGCCGCGGCGAAGACCTCCTCCTCGGAGGCCTCGGGCCTGCCGTAGCGGATGTTGTCGCGCACCGTGCCCGAAAACAGGATGGTCTCCTGGGGAACGACGGCGACCTGCCCGAGAAGGGAGTCCTGCGAAAGGCTCCGCACGTCGATCCTGTCGACCCGGACACACCCGTTCGTCGGGTCGTAGAATCGCGGTATGAGGTTCACCAGGCTGGACTTCCCCGAGCCTGTCGCCCCCAGTATGGCCAAGGTTTTGCCCGGTTCGGCGACCAGGTTGATGGCCTCGAGGACAGCCCGGTCGGCGTCGCCGGTGTAATAGAAATCGACGTCGTCGAAGGCCACGGAGCCCGGTACATTCTCGGGCAGGAGGCAAGGATCGGCGGGGATCACGATGTCCGGCTGGGTTTCGAGGACCTCGTTCACGCGCTTGGCCGAGGCGAGGCCGTTGGCCCAGGTGTTCGAAAGCTGGGTCATCATAATGAGCGGGTGCATCGTCGCGAGGAGGTAGTTGGTGAAGGCGACGATCTGCCCCAGGGAAAGCTTGCCCCCGATGGACTGGAGGCCGCCCATCCAAATGACCAGGACCATCCCCGCGTTGATGAGCATGGTCAGGGCGGGGGTCATCGAAGAAGTGTAGCGCATCACCTTCGCCGTTCCGTCGGTCAGGTCCTGATTGGCTTGGCTGAAGCGGCTGACCTCGCGATCGGCTCGAACGAAGGCTTTGACCAGGCGGGCGCCGGAGATGTTCTCCTGGAGGACGGTGTTCAGCCGGTCAAGACGCTGCTGGACAGCTCTGAAGAGAGGCTCCATCTTGACGCTGAAGAAGACGATAAGGACGCCCGAAAGCAGGAGAATGGGGATCATGGCCGTGGCGAGGCCGGGGCTGGTTACGAACATGAGGACGATACTGCCTATCATGGAGAGGGGGGCGCGGGTCCCGATGCGCAGGGAGACCTGGACGAGCCGCTGGACGGCCTGGGAGTCGCTGGTGAGGCGGACCATCAGCCTCCCCGTGGAAAACCTGTCCAGGTTGCCGTAGGAAAAGCCCTGGATCCTTACGAAGATGGCCTCGCGCAGGTCGCGGGCGACGCTTTCTCCGACCTTGATCGAAGCGTTGTTGTTCAGCACCGCGGCGAGCGCGCTCAAGGCCGAAATGACGAACATCAGGATCGACGTGGAGACGACGACGGTCATGTCCTTCTGCTTGATGCCCTGATCGATGATCCGCGCGACGAGGCGCGGGACGGCCAGGTCGAAAGCCACCATAGCCACGAGCGTGGCGAGGGCGAAGGCGGCCTTCTTCCAATAGGGCCTGACGAAGTGCAGGAGTTTACGTATTTCGCTCATTGACTGGACTCATAGTATAGCGAACCGGAGTCCGCGAGGTAATTCCCCCTACAGCGTATAACCCGGTAAAAACGCCTTCGTCGCCTCGAGCATCCGCGCGTAGAGCGCTTCGGCGTCGGCGGGCCTGGCCCGCATGAGGGGGTCGGCGAGGAAGGCGGGGAAGGCTGCCCATGCGTCGCGGGCAAAGGCAGCTCTCAGGATCGTCTCCTGGGCGAGGGCGTGGGGCGCCATCAGGGCCTCGATCGCGGGGGGAAGCCTTCCAGCCTGCACCGGCCGCACCGAGTCGGCGGAAAAATAGGCGTTGGTTTCCACCACGGCTCCCTCGGGAAGGCCGGCGATCTGGCCTTGATTGGGGAGGTTGACGTTGGTGACAAAGGAGCCCAAGCCGAGAAGGGCCTTGATCTGCCTTACCCCTTCCTCGCCTGACTGGCCGATCTGGAAGCTCTCCTTGCCCGAAGCGAGGCGGGCTGCTTTTGCCCTGAGGGTATTGGCGTTCTGTACGCGCCAGGACACGGGCGTCAGTGAGAACTTCCAGGACTTCGCGGTCTCAGGATCGGCGAGGTAGAAGGAGCCCGGCATGAACTCGGCGAGGTGGCGGTCGCCCGCGGCCGCGATGAGACCGTAGCGTCGGAACAAGTCGAACTTAACCCGTTCGCCCGAGTCGAAGTGGGAGTTGAGCCAGCCGCCGTGCTCCGTCCCCTCGAAACCTTCCTCGAAATGTTCTTCGACGAAGTCCCGGTAGGCTGGGAAAAGGTCGGCTCCCCTGAAGGAGGCGGCGTCGAGCCAGGTAAAATGGTTGACCCCGAGAACGTTGACCTCGACGTCGTCCATCGAGGCGTCGGACTTGCCCAGCTTCGCGGCGGCGACCTGGGCCAGGAGCCTGCGGGTGCCGAAGACCTCGTGGCAGCAGCCGAAGGCCTTGATGCCGGGGAAGGTCGCGTAGAGGGTGCGGACACAGAGGGCCATGGGATTGGTGTAGTTGATCACCCAGGCTTTGGGGCAGTTGTCCCGCACGGCCTCGGCGATGACCTCGTACATGGGGATGGTACGCAGGGCGCGCAGGACGCCTCCTGGCCCTGTCGTGTCACCCACGGCCTGCCAGACACCCAGGGACTCGGGGGCGTGGACGTCGGAAGCCATTTCGTCGAAGGTGCCGGGAAGGATGGAGGCCACGACCAGGTCGGCGCCCTCAAGGGCCGAGGCAAGGTCTCCTGCGACCTCGTAGACCCATTTTCCTGGGGCGTCGGGACGGGCGGTGAGGGCGTTGCCTATCCGCGCGTTGGTTTCCGCAGCTGGACGCTCGATATCGTAGAGGCTTACCTTGCCGCCGAGTCCCGCTTCTGAGGCAAGGTCGCCCATGAGGGTCCAGGCCCACCCCAGCGAACCTCCGCCGATATAGGCTATCTTAAGTTCTGCCAGGACGCGGCCGGCGTTTGCGGTGCGGCCTTCGTTTGAGGCGCGGCTGTTGTTCACGGCGCTATTTGTGTTCACGGCGCGGCTTATATTGTTCTGCATAATCTGCTCCTTGGATTTCGCCTTTCTTTAGATTTCCCTTCGCAATAAATTCATCCCTGCTTTAAGATGCGGCTTCCATCAGGCTCAGTCTATGTTTCGGTCCGCTTGAGGGCCTTGGCCCGCGAAAGCAGGGCCGACAGGAAGGCGAGGGCGAGGCCCTGTCCCCAGCCCTGAAGCCGTTTGCGGGGCACGCGCCTGTAGTCCTCGGCCGTAACCATCACGGCCGTGCCCGCCGAGACGTTCCTGACCCCACCCTTACTGTCGATGTTGGCCAGGAGGCCGGAATAGGCCCTGGCCGCGCTCCTGGCGTGGAGTGGATGGCCGTAGAGGACCATGGCCGCGCCTATGCCCGCCGAGGCCGAGGTCTCCTCGTAGGAGGAGGGGTCGTCGAGAATGGTGCGCCAGAGGCCGGCTTCCGTCTGGAGCCTCGCCAATGAGGCGAGCTGGTCGCGGAGGGAGCCGTCGATGGCCATGAACTCGGGATAAAGGTAGTTGATCTGCCCCAGGGCGGAAGCCATGGTATAGGCGGCCCAGGCGTTGGCCCGCGCCCAGCGCTGGCCCGAGAGGTGGCTCTTCGTGCGGTCGTCCCAGGCGTGAAAGTAAAGGTCGGTCTTTGGGTCCTGTAGAAGTTCCTCGTGGCTCGTGAACTGGAAAAGGGCGTCCTGGACCAGGGTCCTGTCCCCATACCGGACGCCGGCCCTCAGCATGAAGAGGGCCGCCATGAAGAGGGTGTCGGCCCAAGCTTGGCCGGGGAAGTCGTCACTCGCCGAGACCGTGTGCTGGAGGATTCCGCCTGAGAACCTGCGCGCGTCCTTCTTCAGGTAGTCGATCTTGCGCTCGATCAGCCGCAGGTACTTCTCGTCGCCGGTCGCCTCGGCAAGGTCGATGAGGCAGTGCCCCATCGCCATGGCGTTGATCATGAAGGGGGGAAGGCCCAGGTCGAGGTACTCGTCCACCCAGGCGGCGAGCTTTTCCATGTAAGCGATCTTGCCCGTTGCCCTCCATGCCTGACCGATACCGTAGAACGCGACACCGCAGGGCCAGTCCCAGCGGAAGTCCATCGCGAGGCTGCGTTCCACGACGCGGTCGATCGTGGTTTCGAGTTCGGGGATCGCTATGTCGTCCAAAGGATTGCCCATGCTTCTTCTCCTGCTTCAGCCCTTGAGCCCCGTCGTCGCGATACCCTGGACCAGGTACTTCTGGAAGGCGATGAACAGGATGATCACCGGCACCAGGCTCAGGAAGGACATGGCGAAGGTGGCGCCCCAGTCGGTCAGGCCCGAGGGGTCGGAGAAGGAGCGCAGGGCCACGGAGAGAGTGTAGCGCTTGGGGTTGTTCAAGTACACGAGGGGCGTGAAGAAGTCATTCCAGGTCCAGTAGAAGGAGAAGATCGAACCCGTGAAAATGACGGGCTTGAGCAGGGGCAGATGGATCGATGTGAAGATGCGGCCCCGCCCGCAGCCGTCTATTTCCGCCGCCTCGTCCAGTTCCTTGGGCAGGCCGCGCATGAACTGCACGAACATGAAGATGAAGAAAGCCTGGCCGAAGAGCCTCGGCACGATCAGCGGAAGGTAGGAGTTCACCCAGCCCAGTTTGCAAAAGACGATGTATTGGGGGATGATCTGGATCTGGGGCGGGATCATCATCGTGACGAGCATGCAGGCGAAGAGGAAATTGCGCCCCTTGAATTTGATGCGCGCGAAGCCGTAGCCCACGACGGCGGAGGATACCATGGTGAAGAGCGTGGCCGTGATCGTGTAGATAAAGGAGTTCCGGTAGTAGACGGCGAAGGATGTCCCGCCGAAGCCCTTCCAGCCGTTGATGTAATTCACGAAGGTCGGGTTCTCGGGGATGAGGGAGTAGGCCCGCCTCCAGATCTCGGAAGGGCCCTTGAACGAGGAGCCGGCAAGCCAGAGGATGGGGTAGATCATGATTAGACCCAAGGCCGCAGAAAAGATATGGAAAATGGTCGTCCGCCCCGCTTTGCCAAAGAGCGATTGAGCTTTCATTTGACCTCCGATTCGTAGAAGACCCAGCGCGAGGAGGTCTTGAAAATGAGGAGCGTGAGCAAGGCGGTGACGAGCATGAGGACCCAGGCCATGCCTGAGGCGTAGCCCATCTGGAAGTTTTCGAAACCCCGCCTGTAGAGGTAGAGGGCGTAGAAATTCGTGGTGTCCAGGGGCTGGCCGTTGGTGATGATAAGGGCGGGCGTGAAGACGATGAGGCCGTTGATCGTCTGCATGACAAGATTGAAGAAGATGATCGGCGTCAGCTGGGGCAGGGTGATGGAGAAGAATTTCCGGAACGATCCGGCCCCGTCCATATCGGCCGATTCGTAGAATTCAAAGGGAATCTGTTTCAGGCCGGCGAGGAAGATGAGCATTGCTGAGCCGAATTGCCAGGCCGCCAGGAGGATGAGTGTCCAGATGGCGAAGTGGGGATCGGCCAGCCAGAGGCGCTTGCCGGGCAGACCGAGGATCCGGAGGAAGGCGTTGATGAGGCCTTCGCCGCCGAAGATCTGCCGCCACATGACGGCGACGGCGACCGAGTCGCCGACGACCGATGGGGCGTAAAACAGTGCTCGGTAGAAAGCCACCCCCCTTCGCTTGGCGTTGAGGAGCATGGCAACCGCCAGGGCGACGACGAGGCGCAGAGGCACGGCCGCCAGGGCGTAATAGATGGTAGCCCCGACCGATTTCCAGTAGCGGGGATCCTCGAAGAACATCTTCTTGAAATTCTGCAGGCCCACCCACTTGGGCGGCGAGAGAATGTCGTAGTTGGTGAAGGAGAGAAAGAAGCTGGCAGCCATGGGGATGACCGTGAGGGCCAGAAAGCCGAAGAGCCAGGGGCCGACGAAGAGATAGCCGGCCAGGTTGTCCCCTTTCTTGATGCCGAAGCGCCTGGGCGCCTTCGCCTTGGGCGCTGCCTTTGCGGCGGCTATGCTCGTACTCATGATCTCTCCTGGGGGTGGAAGTCGGGAAAGTGAGGCGGCCGTTTTCCGGCCGCCTCGCTTTCGTCATGTTTTCTGGATTGTCCCTTACGGACGCTTGAGGATTTCCATGCCCTGGGAACGCAGGCGCTTGGCGGCTTCTTCGGCCGTCAGGACGCCGTAGAAGACCTGTTCCCTGATGAGGGGGACGTAGACGTTGGCCCGGATCTCGGCGTGGCGGGCGGGTTCGGGCGGGGGCGTAGGAGCCGCGTCCTTGGCTACCCTGTCGAGGTACTCGAATACCGTCTTGACCACGGGGGAAGCCGTCTTCTTCAGGGCGTCGCGCACTTTGCCGGCGACGGGGACGCCGCGCTCGGCGTTGAGGATGAGATTGGCGTCGATGTTGTTGGTGAAGAAGTCGATGAACTTGGCCGCCTCGACCTTGTTCTTGGACTGGGAGGTGATGGAGAAGAACTGGGAGGGCTTCAGGAAGTTGCCCGGCTGCCCGCCATGCTTGAGCCTGGGCAGGTGGACGACGGCGAAATTCCTTCCGGCGCCGGCCGCGGTCGCCACGGCGACAACCTGGTTGGACCAGACGGCCTCGATGGCCGACTTGCCGGTGACGATGGCGTCCATCTGGATGTTGCCCGTGGTGCCGCCGAAGGTAGCCAGGTATTCCTGGTAGGAGGGGGCAGCGCCTGCCTTGATCAGACGCTGAAGCATCTTGAGATTGTTGACGAGGAGGGTGTCGTCCTTGTAGGCGTAGGACTTGCCGTCAGGGGTGTAGAGGTACTGGCCGTCGGAGAGGTAGACAGCCTTCCAGGCGAGCTCGTCGACCTCGAAGCCGCCGCCGATGCCGTAGATTCCCAGCTTCTCGTGGATCTGCATGGCGATCTTCTCCATATCGTCCCAGGTCCAGTCCTGGGCGGGAAGAGGAACGCCGGCTTTCTTGAAGGCGTCGACATCGAGCACCATGGAGTAGGAGTTGGAGCCGAGGCTGATGGCGTAGAGGGTGCCGTCTATCCTTCCCGAGTCGATGATGGGCTTGGCCACGTCGGACAGGTCCAGGGTTTTGGACGCGACATAGGAATCGAGGGGCTCGAGCAGATTCCTGCTCTGCCACTCGGTGATGCGGGCGTAGTCCTGCTGCATGATATCGGGGAGCTGGCCGCCCGCGGCCATGGTCGTCATCTTGGTCCAGAAGTCGTCGAAGCCGGCGAACTCGTAGGAAATCGAGACGTTCGGGTTGAGTTTCTGGTACATGTCGATGACTTTAATGGTCGCTTCGTGGCGGACCTGCGAGCCCCACCAGGCGATCTTGAGCTCTACCTTCTTCTGGGCCGCTACGCCTGAGACGACGAGGGCGACCAGGCAAAGCAGGACGACGAATTTCCTTCTCATATAAGCCTCCAAAAAGATTTCGATACCTAAAGAGTTTAACCCCCATTCCGGAAGGCGCAAAGGAACATAAACTTCGCGCAAGGTATCATTTTTTCAGACAGCCCCCCGGCAAGCCGTTGGGCAAGAGGCTGGGCAGGCCTCGCGAGCGACGACGAATAACCTTGACGGCTTAAAAAAACACTCTTAGTATTCGTTTGTTGGATATCGATATGAAAGATCGCGTATGCGATCCAAGCTTTATTGTCAGACGAAAGGTGAGGCAAGTATGATCAAAACGAGACATTTGATTATCGTCGCGGCTCTTCTCATAGCCGTATTCTGCGTCGGCGCGGCAGACAAATCCGTCAAACTCACACTCTGGAGCGGCTATCCTGAGCTTCAGGGCTTCTATGAATCCGTAGCCAAGGATTTCACGGCGAAAAACCCCGGCATCACGGTGGAGATACAGACCTTCGCGCTGGCCGACCTCAGCAACAAGCTGGGCATGGCCGTGCCCTCCCAGACTTCGGCGGACATCCTGGAGCTCATCAGCCTCCAGTCCTTCCCCTTCGCCACCAAGTACTTCAACGAAGTACCCGCCGACGTGAAAAAGAGCACGATGGACGCCATCAACAAGGAATATCTCCACGACGTGCTCTATGGCGACAAGATGATGGGCCTTCCCTTCTGCTTCTACAGCGAAGTCCTATACTACAACAAGGACATGCTCGCCGAAGCCGGCTTGAAAGGACCTCCCGACAATATCGACCAGATGATCGACTACGCGCGGAAGCTGACCAAGTACGATGCCCAGGGCAACGTCACCCGCTCCGGCCTCTCGATGCGCTTCGCCGGCAACCCCTCCGGCACCTGCGAGAAATTCTGGGCCTTCGGTCTCATGCCTTTCGGCGGCGACATCCTTGAAGAGAGCAAGACCAGCCCCGGCAAGTTTCACAACGGCTTCGCCAACGACGCCGGCTACAAAGCCCTCAACCTCTATCTCGACCTCATCTACAAGTACAAGGTGACAGACTTCAATGTTAAGCAGGACTCCGACGCCTTCGCCCAGGGCAAGGCGGCCATGTTCCAGCGCGAGCAGTGGGTCGTCGGTACCCTCGCCACTACGGCCCCCAACCTCAACTACGGCGCCGCCGCCCTCCCCAAGGGCACCCAGCGCGGAACCTTCGCCATCACCCGCAACATGTTCGTGCCCAAGGCCTCGAAGAACCAGGAAGAAGCCTGGAAATTCGTCTCCTATTTCTATTCCAAGCCCGTCATGGAGCGGATGGTCAAGGAGACAGGCTGGCTCTCCACCCGCGCCGATCTCGACTACAGCAAGCTGCTCGAAGCCGCTCCCCAACTCATGGCAGGCGTCGACAATCCCAAGGACCTCAAGTTCATCTGGCAGAAACGCCTCACGGCCGAGAACGGCATCATGATCAAGGTGGGCGAGGAAATCACCAAGCTCTTCCGCGAAAGCTCGCTTCAGGGCAACGAGGCCAAGATCCGCGAAGCGATAAACAAGGTAGGCGTCATCGTCGACGACATGCTCAAGGACGAAGGCCTCTACGCGAAATAGCGGACAGCGCTAAAGCATGATAAGGAACCGGGGGCGCCCGACGGCGTTTCGCCGTCGGGCGCCCCCACCCTTCCCGCGGAGGGACCGAAGATGCCGACGATAGCAAGGAAAAAGCTTTTCACCAACAGAGAGGAAGCCGGCTTCATCCTCGCGATACTCGTTCCCACGATGCTCGGCTTCCTCATCATTAGACTTATCCCCATCGGCATCACCTTTACGGGCAGTTTCTTCAACTGGAGCCTGATCGACGGCTTCGGCAATTTCATGGGCTTCCGGAACTACGTCAAGCTATTCCAGGACAAAACCTTCTATTCCGCCTTCTCGAACACGATGAGCTTCACCCTTTACACGACGCTCTTCTCTGTCGTGCTGGGCCTCCTCTTCGCCTATCTGATCAACAAGAAGGTGCCCTTCTCCTCGGTGTACGAAACGGTCATATTCATCCCTGTCGTCCTCACCTTCGTTCCCGTCTGCCTCGTATGGATGTGGCTCTTCGATTGGGAGAATGGCTTCATCAACGTGATGATCCAGGCGATCGGCCTGCCGCGCATGGCCTGGCTGGCCCAGCCCAAGATGTCCATGGTATCGGTCATCATCGTCAGCGTATGGAAGGTCATCGGCTACAATATGATGATTTTCTCCGTCGGGCTGAAGAACATTTCGCGGACCTATTACGAAGCGGCCGAGATGGACGGGGCGCGGCCCTGGACGATTTTCTCCAAGATCACCCTGCCCCTTCTGAAGCCGATCACCCTCTTCGTCACCGTCATGTCGGTCATCAACAACCTGAAGGTATTCACCCAATTCTATGTAATGACCATGGGAAAGCAGGGCGGAGGAGCCCAGGTGGACGTCCTCGTATCCGATATCTACACGCGCAGCTTCGGGTATTTCAAGATGGGCAGCGCGTCGGCCGAGGCCATGATCCTCCTGGTGGTCGTCCTCGTCATGACGCTGATCCAGTTCAGGCTGGCCAAGGAAGAGGAATAAGCCATGACGGGAAGCCTGAGCTATAAAGCGCAAAAGAGGGCGAATACCGCGGTCACGGAGATCGCGCTCGTCCTGTCGTCCATCGTCATCATCTTCCCGTTTTTTTGGATGATCGTGACGGCCTTCAAATCAGACGCGGAAATCTACAAGGTGCCACTGACGATCCTTCCGCAGAAAATATACCTCGAGAATTTCAGGGAGCTGATAAGCGACGCGAAGTTCCTGCGCTACTACCTCAACAGCAGCATCGTGGCCGTCGTCGGCACAGTCCTCTCCACTTTCTCTTCTCTCGCGGCGGGTTTCGTCTTCGCGAAATTCCGCTTTCCCTTCAAGAAAACCCTCTTCTTCCTGGTTCTGGCGACCCTGATGATACCATTCCAGTGTTATATCATCCCGCTGTATCTCTTCAGCGTGAAGCTGAAGCTCATCGATACCTACACAGGCCTTATATTCCCGATCGTGATTTCGAGCTTCGGAATTTTCTTCATTCGACAAAACATGCAGGCCATTCCCGACGAGATGATCGAGGCAGCTAAAATCGACGGCGCGAGCCTCTGGCGGACCTTCTTCGCGATCATCGTGCCGCTCTCGGCCAGTTCGGCCGTCGCGCTGGCGATCTTCCAGTTCATGACGGCCTGGGGCGATTTCATGTGGCCCCTCGTCATCACCAATTCGCAGAAGATGTTCGTGCTTGAGCTGGGCCTGACGCGCTTCCGCGGTCAGTTCGTGGACGATTATGGCCTCATGATGTCGGGCGCCGCTTTGGGGATCATTCCGGTGATTATCGTATTCCTCATCTTCAGGCGCTATATCATCGAGGGCACGACGCTTTCGGGCATCAAGGCTTAGCCGCGGATTAAACTTGACCACCCGCATGCGCGGACATATCATCGCCTCATGTACAGGGTCCTCATAGTAGATGACGAAGCAGAAATACGCTCGGCCTTGGCTACCTACTACCCCTGGGCCGAACTGGGCTACGTGGTCGCGGGACGGGCCTCCTGCGCCACCGAGGCTCGGGCAGCCATCCAGACTGACACCATCGATGTCGTCCTCTGTGACATCCGGATGCCAGGGGAATCGGGCCTGGAGTTCGCCGCCTGGCTGGCCGCCGGGCATCCCCAGGTGAAGGTCGTCCTCCTGTCCGCCTACCGCAAGTTCGAGTACGCCCAGGAGGCCTTCAAGTACGGGGTGAAGGGCTACCTGGTGAAGCCTCCCTCCGAGGAGGAGTTCCGCTCGGTCTTCGGAGCCCTTGCCAGGGAGTTGGATGCCGAGGCCGAGGCAAGAGGCACGGAGCCGCCCGCGCGGGAGGCTTTAAAGGCCGAGACAGAGGGCGACCCCGTCCTCAGGGACATCTTCGCCTATCTGCGGGGCAACATCGGGGATGCCTGTCTGAAGGCGGCGGCGCGGGCGGCGGGCATGAACCCCACCTATTTCTCGACCTGGTTCAAGGAGCGGACGGGTAAGTCCTTCTCCACCACGGTCACCGCGATGCGGATGGAAAAGGCGGCGGGGCTTCTGGCTGGAAAGGACTTTTCGGTCGCCCAGGCCGGGGCCGAACTGGGCTATTCGAATCCTAAGAACTTTTCTCGGGCCTTCAGGCGGCACTTCGGCTCGAGCCCCCGGGCCTACAGACGCCTCAACCCAAACCCTCATCTCGACTGACAGCCCCGAGGTTTTCCGGAATCTTGTCCGGGAAACGCAAGGTTATTTTCGTGCCTTCGCCAGTCTGACTCTCAACCTCGCATGAGGCGGCTTCCCCGTAGGCTAGGTTCAGCCTTCTTCCCGTGTTGACCAAGCCGACGTGCGCGGCGCTTTCGGCTCCTTCGGCCAGGAGCTTCCGGACTTCGGCGAGACGTTCGGGCGACATCCCTTTCCCGTCATCCTCAACTTCCAGCACCACAAGGCCTGTTTTTTCATCCCGTCGCGAACTCGCCTGTATCCTGCCCTTCTTCTCGCCGCCGAAGCCGTGCTCGAAGGCGTTCTCCACGAGGGGCTGGAGGATGAGCTTGATGCAAGGCAGACCCGACAGCGCCTTGTCTTCCTTCCAGACGCAGCGGAAGCTGGGCCCGAAACGGCGGCGCTGGATGGCGATATAGCGCCGCGCCTGGGCGAACTCGCCCGAGAGGGTGGCTGGCATCTTCGCGTCGGCCAGGCCGTAAGCGAGCATTTCGGAGAGTTCCTTGACCATGTCTGAAACGTCGTTCCTTCCGCCTGCGAGCTGCATGGCCTTGAAGGCTATCGTCGTCATGGTGTTGAAGAGGAAGTGAGGATTCATTTGCGCCTGGAGGGCGGTCAGCTCGAGGGTTCGCTGCCTGAGTTCGCGTTCGGAGAGGCGGATCTTGTAGTAGTCGTGCTCGACGAAGGTCTTGAGGACGGCGAGGCTGACATAGTCGAAGGCTTCGTTGCGCGAACTGTGGAAAGCGGGAAGAGCCACTCCCCTTCCGGCCGCGTCCACCATATCGAGGATGCCATCGAGGAGCCGGAAGTTCCTCCGGGCCAGGGCGACAGCCAGGGCACCGCCGACCGCTAGGGCCAGGGCGGCGAGGAGTCCGCCGATCCAGGTGACGCGCCTCGGAATCCGCCTGAACTCCTCGGATGGGCTCAGAAGGAAGTAGGCGAAGGGAAAGCGCTCCGAGGCGAGGGAGGCGACGAGGTAATTCTCCTTGCCCAGGCTCAGGGGCTTGAGTTTCCTGACCGCCGGCGGGTCGGCGAGGCCGGCGAGGAGATAGGAAGCCACCTCGTCGGCCCTGTCGCCGAGCTTTGCGCCGGCGATGGGCTTCCCGCTCGTCCGGTCGACGAGGATGTAGGTGCCGCCGGCCGATTCGGCCTCCTTTTCGAGGAGGGAATCGAGTTTCCGGATGTCGACGTTGACCGCGAGGACGCCCTTCTTCTCGAGGGTGCCCGTGCCGAGGATGTTGCGGTAGAAGGAGAGAATAGGGAAGCTCAAGGGGAAATTAGGTAATGGGTGGTAGGAGCGGACGAGGGTCCAGGGCGTTATCTCGGCGGCGTGGGCTTTTACTCCCTTCGTCCAGTCCGCGTCGGGATATTGGTCCTCGCGTATAAGGCCTTCGGTCGACGTCAGAATGAGGCCCAGGGAGTTATCCGTGGCGACCGTAACCGAGTGGAGATAGAGGCGGCTGTTGACGGCAGAGGCGAGGAGGCTCTGGAGGCTCTTCGAGAGCTTGAGGTCCTCATGGGAGGGTATGCCGGTCTTAAGGAGGTATTCGGCTCCCCGCGAGAGTTCGGGGTCGGTGGAGAGGCTCAAGGCTATGGAGTCGGCCTCGCCGAACCAGAGTTCGAGGTTGTCCGCGACCTGGCGGAGGTTGCGTTCCTTGAGGGAGGAGAGTTCGCGGATGACGATGTTCTGGGAGAGGAGGATGGAGACTCCCCCGAGGATGACGAAGAAGGTGAAGGGTATGAGGGCTATCCAGAGGTAGCGGCGGTAGAGTCTCCTCCGGTAGCCCTCGCTCCGCGGGTCGACGGCCATGGGGGCAAGTATACGCGCCGCCCGACTGGGGCGCAACGAAAATCCGGGCTATACTCAGCCCATGAAAAGGGAGATCGTCGTCGCGCTCGACGGCTCGGGGGAATTCACGACCGTTGGCGAGGCGCTCCGGTTGGCCGAGGCTTCGGCCGGGGAAGGCGCCAGGGTTTACGTCGGGCGGGGAACCTACAGGGAAAAGCTGAGGATTTTCAGCCCTGGCATCGAGCTTGCGGGCGAGGGCATGGACGAGACTTCGATTGTCTGGGACGACTGCGCCTCGCGGCTCCTGCCCGACGGGGAGAGGATGGGGACCTTCAACTCCTATACCCTGTACGTTGGCGCGCCGCGCATAACGATCCGTGATCTGTCGATCGTCAACGCGGCCGGCGACGGGCGGCTCGTCGGACAGGCCGTCGCCCTCTACGCCGACGCCGACCTTTTCCTCGCCGTGGACTGCCGGCTATCGGCCCGCCAGGACAGCCTCTGCACCGGTCCTCTGCCCAAGAACCCGACGCCCAAGGGGGTAAACCTGGTCCACCCCGTCGCCGGCCTCGGGGACGACGATCCCGTCCTCCCCTTTCGCCAGCTCTACCGGCGCTGCCTGATCGAGGGCGACGTGGACTTCATTTTCGGGTCGGCCATGGCTCTTTTCGAGGACTGCGAAATACGCTCGCTGGCGCGCCTGCCCTTGGCTGCCGGCCCCGCCGGGGCGGCCGTTGCCGCTGACCCAGACTCGGGCGCCCAGGGCTGGATCGCCGCCCCCTCGACCTACCCTGGCCAGGCACAAGGCTTCGTCTTTCACGGCTGCAAGCTCACGGCAGAAGCAGGGACGGAGCGCGTCTATCTCGGCCGACCCTGGCGCCACACGGGAAGAGTGGTCTTTGCAGGCTGCAACCTCGGCGCCCATATAGCCCCTGAGGGCTGGGACGACTGGGGCAAGCCCGAGGCCAGGATCTTCGGCGGATTCGCCGAATACGGCTCGACCGGGCCCGGGGCGCCGCAGGAGGGTAGGCTTTTAAGGAACATCGAGGGGCTTCCGGCCGGCCACCACGGCTTTGGCCGCGGCCAAAGCCGCGCCGCCTGGGCAAAAGTCCTTTCGGCGGCGGAGGCCGCCGCTCTCGCCCCGGGAATTCTTTTCGGATCGGCTTTCGCTCAGGCGGAGCGCGGTGCTATAGTCCCTCCATGCCGACAGCGATAAGCGCGAACGAGATAGTAGGAAACGCGGCCAAGGTCGTCGTGGGGAAGCGGCGCGTCCTCGAATTGATGGCCGTCGCCCTTCTGGCCGAGGGCCATGTCCTTCTGGAGGATCTGCCAGGCCTAGGCAAGACCATCATGGCCAAGGCTCTGGCCCGGTCCATCGGCGGGAGCTTCCGCCGCATCCAATTCACCCCCGACCTTCTGCCTTCGGATGTCACGGGTTTCTCCGTGTACAGCCAGAAGACGGGCGAGTTCGTCTTTCACTCCGGGCCTGTCATGGCCAATGTCCTCCTCGCGGACGAGATCAACCGCACCATCCCCCGCACCCAGGCCGCCCTTCTCGAGAGCATGGGCGAGTTCCAGGTGACGGTCGACGGAGCCACGCTCAAGCTCCCCCGGCCTTTCTTCGTCATCGCGACCCAGAACCCCATCGAGATGGACGGAACCTTCCCCCTTCCCGAAGCTCAGCTCGACCGCTTCCTCATGAAGATCGACCTCGGCTATCCTGACAAGGACGAGGAACTGGCCATCATGGAGCGATTCAGGGAGGGCGATCCTCTCGAAAAGCTCGAGGCCGTTTCGAGCCCCGAGGCGATCGTCGAACTGCAGAAGAAGCGCGGAAGTATCTTCGTCGCCCCGCCCGTCCGCGATTACATTGCCTGCCTCGTGGGAGCGACGCGGAGTCATCCCAAACTGCGCTACGGAGCCAGCCCCCGCGGCTCCCTTGGCCTCATGCGGGCGGCCCAGGCCCTCGCCATCCTGCGCGGCAGGGACTTCGTCCTCCCCGACGACATCAAGGAACTTGCCCTTCCCGTCCTTGGGCACAGAATCATCCTCAAACACGAGGAACGGGCCAAAGGCGCCCGGGCCTCAGCCATCGTGGAGGAGATCCTCTCCCAGGTTCCGGTACCTTCCCCGGTCTAGGTCCGGCGGCCATGGAAACAATTTCCGGAACGGGCTCCACAAGACCCGATTCGCCCGCCTTTCGGGCGGCCGCGCCGAGCGGCGCGATGAGCTATTTCACCCTTACGATCTCGATACTCGCCGTCGCCCTCACCGCCTTCATCGCTGCCGCCCAGGCCTCGCCCCTCCTTGCCTCATTCGCCGGAGCCCTTCTCCTCCTTCTCTGTTCCCTGCGCGCCTGGGCCGCCCTGGGCGCGCAGCGCCTCAGCGTCAAGGCTGTCTGCGGGGACCGCAGGGTATTCGCGGGCGAAACCCTGAGCCTCAACGTCAAACTGGAAAACCGCAAGCTCCTGCCCGCCTGGATCAGCCTCGAGATCGATCGGGATCAGGCGCTCGCGCCTGAGGCGGAATCGGGCGGCGAGACCGCCCTCGGTCCCTTCGCGAAGACCTCGGGACACTGGAGCTTCAAGGCTTCGCGACGCGGCTTATACAGGCTCGGACCGATACGGATCGTCTCCTCCGATCCCCTTGGCCTTTGCCAGAAGGAGAAAAAAAATACCTTTTCGGCCGAGATCGTCGTATATCCGCGGCTCGTGCCCGTTGTCGACCCAGCCCTGCCCTACAGGGATTATTTCGGCATTCACCCAGCCAAGGGGGTCATCGAGGATCCTGCCTGGTACGAGGGCACACGCGAATACACGGGCCTGCGTCCGGCGAGGAACATCCACTGGAAAGCCAGCGCCCGATTCGCGACGCTCCTGGAAAAGATCTTCGAACCCACTTCGCACCGGAAGGCTTTCTTCCTTTTAGACGGCTCGGGTTTCAAGGCCGCGGCCGACGCCGAAGGTTTCGAATCGGCCCTCGAAATCGTCGCCTCCCTCGGCTCCCTCCTGGTCGAAACAGGCGCCTCGATCGGGGCGGTTACGGACAGGCTCGTGACGGGCCACCCGGCATTCCTTCCCTTGGGAAGGGGGCCCGAACACCTGGGAGCCTTCCTGGAACTTCTCGCCCGCTGTACGGCCGAGCCGGGGAAAAACATCGCTTCGCTCATGGAAAGCGGCGGAATCCAGGGCGCCAGCCTCATTGTCGTAGAACGGGAACCCGGGCCGGCGACAGCCTCCTTCTTCTCCCTGCCGGCTACGCGCAGGGATCGTATCATCTTCGTCTTCGCCCGCAAGCCCGCCGACGGTGCCCAAGCTCTCTACCCCTTCGTAAGCTTTTCCGAACTCGCTCCCGCGAAGGAGGGAAAGCCGTGAGCATCCAGCTTTTCTTTCTGGTCATCCTCGAGATCATCAAGCTCCAGCTCATCGCCTCCTACGGCTTTCTCGCCCTTGGGCGTATCCTCGCCAGGCCCCTGCCCTTCCTCGCCTCATCCCTTGCCTTTCTCGTTTCCGTGGCCCTAGAGAAGGAGCTGAGGCGCGCCTCCCTACGTTTCTATCTCCATCTCCTCGTCAACCTTATCGGCTTCGCCCTCTCCTTCGCCCTGGTCTTCGCCCTGCGCGCAGGGATTTCCCCGACGCCGGCGGCTGTTGCCGCGGTATTCTCCGCCGACCCGCTTTCGGGCATGGCCGTCCTCGCCGCCCTGGCCGTCTTCTGGCTGCGGGGAGTCTGGCTGCAGGCCCAACCGTTCAGCCATGACTTCGTCGTCGCCCGCTTCGACGAGGGCCTTGCCCTCTTCTTCGCCGCCCTCATCCTCCAAGCCGTGGCGAGAGTCTCCAATCCTCGTGCCGGGGAACTTGCCCTGCCCGACCTCGTGTTCTCCGTCCTCGCCCTCGGCGTATCGCGCCGCGGTTCGGAACGGCGGGGAGGCTTCGCTCAACCTAAAAGAGGCACGGTTGCCGTGGCGCAGACGGTTGTCTTTGCGCTCTCGGCCTACGGCCTCGCCAGCCTCATGCCCGCCCTGGGCGAGCCCGCGGCCAAGGCGGCCTACACCTTGGGCGCCCTGGGTTCGAGACTTCTGCGCTGGATCGAGATCTTTTTAGTCTGGCTCTTCAAGCCGCGCGGGAAAAGCCTGGCCCAGGCCGTGGAGGGAGGAGTCAGGTCGGCCGCCGAGTCTGTCCCCATCGTCGAGGAAGCACACTCCCTCTTTTCGACCATCCTCCTCTGGCTGGTCGGAACGGTCGCCGCCGTCATTGTCCTCATCCTGACCGCATGGCTCCTCTACGGTCTCGCGAAATTTCTATTCGCCCGCGTGCCGGCCTCGGCCGGAACACCGCCTTCACTTGGTCTCTGGAAACGGTTCAAGGCTTTCCTCGCGCGCATCGCCAGGGCTCTCGGCAAAATGTCCCTGCGCCGCGGCCGCAGGCGGAACTTCAGCCCTGCCCTCTCTGCCTACGCCAGGCTTCTCTCCTGCGGACGCGCCGCCGGCCTGCCGCGCATGTACAGCGAGACACCCCGGGAATTTTCTGGACGCCTCGCCGAGGCATATCCAGGCTGGGCAGAGGCCGCCGACATCGTGACGTCCTGTCTCGAAGCCGAGGTCTACGGGAAGCGTCCTTCTTCCGGGACCCTGCGAGCCAATCTCGAACATGCCCGAGGCAGGCTCCAGCCCCTCGGCTTTCTCCTGGCGAGGCTTGCCCGCGGACTTACCCGGATGAGGGGGAAGCGCTCCCCGACCACTGTAATTTGATGCTGTTTCGTTCTTTGCTCATTTTGTTAAACATTTTAATGAATTGCGATTGACAGCGTACGACACCCATGATGTACTTGCCTTAGCGACCAAAATCAGGTCCCAAGGAGGCTCAACGTGAAAGCGAAGTCAATGCGAAGCGTCGCCGCGCTCGCCGTCATCTTCCTATTCACCCTTCCCATCGCCCTTTCCGCCCAGGCAATCGTCCTCAAATGGCCTTCAATCTGGGTAGGCCAGGATTCCAAAGCCCCTGCAATCGCCAGTATCGTCGGAGCCTTCAACAAGGAGAACGCGGGCAAGATAAAGGTCGAGATCGAACCCCAGCCCGACTACAACGGATATGAGCAGAAGATCAGGACTGCCCTCGCGGCTGGACAGAGCCCCGGGGACATATTCACCTTCTTCCTCAACGCCACGACCAAGGAATTCTACAACTCCAAGCTCCTCATGGATTTCTCCAAGGATTTCACGGGCGACTGGAAGGCTTCCTTCGATCCCGGCCCCGTATCCCAGTCCATCATCAACGGTCAGCTCAAGACCCTTCCCTACGAGACCGCCGTCCTTCCCCCCTGGTACAACACCGATCTGCTCAAGAAAGCGGGCGTCACGAAGATACCGACCACGATGGCCGATTTCTGGACCACGCTGGACAAGCTCAAGGCTTCCGGCGTCTACCCGATGAGCCAGATGAGCGGCGATGTCAACGCATGGACCTCCATGCTCTGGTTCTCGGCCTTCGCCGCCTCCTACGGCGGACCCAAGGTTTGGGACAAGCCATTCACTGACAAGGCATTCGTGGAATCCGCCAATCTGATGAAAAAGCTTTTCGAGAGCTACACGACCCCGGACGCCGTCGGCGCGGGCGCCGGCGTCTCGGGCGGCCACTTCCTGGCGGGCAGGACGGCCATCTTCGCCAACGGCCCGTGGTATTCAGGAAGGGCCGATCTCAGGGCCACTTCCTTCTTTCCGAGTATCGTCATCGCCCGCGCTCCTTCGCCAGGTCCTTACAAGAACATCACCATCTCGAGGCTGCAGGCCAATCTCGCGGCCGGCGGGCCAGCTCAGGCGCTATGTTCGCCATCCAGTCGGGCTATATCCCCATAGACCCCTTGCAGAAGCAGTTCTATGATCTGGCCGCCAACTCCCCCGTAACGGCGAGCGACCTCCAGACCGAGCTCGGAGCTGAAGCCACCCTCGAGTTCGCCCAGCAGCTGGGCGCCCTGGCCCTCGGCAAAATAACGTCCGAGGAGTTCTGCGCCCTGGTCGAACGCAAGATAGACCGCTGATAATCATAACCGCGCCCGGCTCAGGAAGCCGGGCGCGGTCTTTTTTTGGATACAATGCCGGGGGGCATATGCGTGAAAAAAAAGGATATGGGCTGAAGATCCTGGCATTCCTCGCCCCGGTCCTGATTCTCTATACCGCCTTTTTCCTCTATCCCCTCGTCTTCACGGCCTGGACGAGCCTCATGAAGTGGAAAGGCATTGGATCGATGAGCTTCTACGGCCTGCAGAACTACGTCAAGCTTCTCTCCGACCCGACCTTCAGGCTTTCGATACGCAACAACATGGTCTGGGCGGCCGCCCTTGGCTTCATCCAGGTTCCCCTGGCCTGTCTCGTCGCCCTCATCCTTGTCCGCCAACCGAAAGGCTGGAAGCTGCTCAGGACCCTGTATTACCTTCCTAACGTCATATCGACCGTTGCGCTCGCGATGGTCTGGGTAGCCATGTACAATCCCCTCTATGGTCCTCTCAACGCCATCCTGAAGACCTTGGGGTTCCAGGCACGGAACTGGCTGGGCGATCCAGCCACGTCCCTCATGTCCATCATTGGACAATCCGTCCTCTACATCGGCTATTTCATGATCATCATCCTCGCCGCGGCCATGGAGATCCCGGTCGAGCTCTTCGAGGCGGCCCAGATGGACGGGGCCACTGTTTTCCAGCAGAACAAGCTGATAACACTGCCGATGATCAGGGGCACTCTCGTCACCAGCGTAACCCTGGCGATGGCTTTCGGGATGCGGCATTTCGAGTCGACCTTCCTGATGACCCAGGGAGGCCCGGCTTTTTCAACCTCCACCATGGGCATCATGCTCTTCCTCAAGATGGACGCCCTGCGCTACGGAGAGGCCAGCGCCGTAGGCATGATCCTCATACTCCTGGGAACGGTGGCGATTTCCCTCATCCGCAAGTTGCTCGAATGGCGCGATCCCCTTTGGGGCTCGGGTCTCTAGGAGTGTCCATGAAGAGCGAAAAAAGCGCCCTATCGCCTTTCGCGACCATCCTGAAATGGATATTTCTCCTCTTTCTCCTTGCCGTCGCCATCATTCCCCTGCTCTGGCTCCTTCTCAACTCCTTCAAGACAAACCTCGAGCTCCAGGCTTCCCCCTTCGGCCTCCCCTCCAGGTTCAGCTTCCAGAACTACCGCAACGCCATAGCCCTTTCGTCCCTTCCCCGGCTTTTCATCAATTCCGTCCTTGTCGCCTTCGGAACCGTGATCATCAACATCCTCGTCACATCGATGGCGGGCTTCGTCCTGGCGCGGGAAACCTTCAGGGGACAGGGGACCATACATACTCTGCTCACCGCGGGCATCCTGATCCCCATCATCGCCTTCATGGTTCCCTACTTCACGCTGGTAACGAAGTTGGGCCTCTACGACAAGCTCATCACCCTCGTCCTCGTCTATTCGGCCATCAACATCCCCGTTTCGATCTTCATAATCACGGCCTTCATGCGGGCGATCCCCAAGGAGATGGAGGAGGCGGCTATCATCGACGGCTGCGGCTTTGTCAAGCGCTTCACGAAGATCATCTTTCCCCTGGCGCGGTCGGGCATCGTCACCGCGGGCACCTTCTGCTTCATCTACGCGTGGAACGAGTTCATCATGGCCATGCTCCTTACCTCCAGCCTGTCCGCGAGGACGATCCAGCTGGGCATCCGATTCTTCACGAGCCAATACATCTCAGACTACACGGGCATGTTCGCAGCGATCGTCCTCTCCATCGTGCCGAGCGTCATCATCTATGTTTTCCTTCATGACATGATCATTTCGGGCCTCAGTTCAGGCGCCGTGAAGGGTTGACCCCGCCTGCAGGAGGCATTACCACAAATCTATGGCCGAATCCCTTATCATCAACGCGCGGATTCTCGAAGACGAAGACCTCGGAGCGCTCCACGATATATTCATGAGCGGCGGGCTGATAAAAAGCATTCGCCCCGCCGGAAGCGCCCCGCCCAGATGTGAACCCCGGGGCGAAGTCACGGACGCGGGCGGCGCCTGGGTTGCCCCGGGCTTCGTTGACATACATACGCACGGCGGCATGGGCGCCGACGTCATGGATGAAGACGCCGATGCCCTGGGAAAGATCGCCCGATTTCATCTCGGGCAGGGAACGACCACCTTTCTCGCAACCACCCTGACGGCGCCCCTGGCCGAGATCCAGGGAGCAATCGACCGGGTGAGGGTGTATCGAGACGGCACCGCCTCGGGAGACGGCACGCGAGCCGACTGCCTCCCGCGAGGCTCCCGGATAGCCGGCGTCCACCTCGAAGGCCCTTTCCTGTCCCCAAGAAACGCTGGCGCTCAAGACCTGCGCTGTCTCCGTGTCCCGGACGGCGAGGGGACGGACTTCATCCTGCGCAACGTGGATCTGGTCCGCCGGCTGACCATCGCGCCCGATCTGCCCGGGGCCGTCGAATGCATCGCGGCTGCCGCTGCCGCCGGCATCGGGGTAGCGGCCGGCCACGACGCCTCCATCGAAGAGGAAATCTACGCCGCGATCGGGGCGGGCCTGGAAAGCGTGACCCACATCTACTGCTGTTCGTCAGGCATTTCCCGCCGCGAGGGACCGCGAAAACATCTGGGCCTGACCGAAGTCGGCATGGCCGACGACCGCCTGACCGTCGAGGTGATCGCCGACGGCCTGCACACCCCGGAGGCTCTTTTCTCCCTGATCTGGAAGGCCAAGGGCCCAGACAGGATCTGCCTTGTATCGGACAGCATCAGGGTGGCGGGCATGCCCGATGGGGAATACAGGCTTGGCGACGCCAAAAACGGACAGCTGGTCATCAAGTCGGGCAGGGAAGTCTCGATACCCGGGCTGGGGGTATACGCGGGAAGCGCGACCACCATCGCGGAGATGGTTGTCCGCGTCGTGGGGCGTTGCGGCTTGCCTCTGGGCGACGTCGTCCACATGGCCACAGCCGTTCCCGCTCGACTGGCGCGCCTCTACGACAGGGGCAGCCTGGCCGAAGGGAAGCTGGCCGATATCAACATATTGAAGGAGGACGGCTCCGTGCGCCTGACCTTCCTCGGAGGAGAGAGAGTATGACCTACGAAGACATTCCCGCGGAGAAGCTGGGCGTAGGCTGCCCCATCGCCGTCGAGATCGTGGACGAAGAGATCGATCTCTACTGGGCGATCGCCCTCGACATGGCTGAACGCGTCAGGGTGAACAACGCCAAAGGCCAAGCCACGGTATTCATCGTCCCTGTTGGCCCCGTGGGCCAGTACAGGCGATTCGCGTCGATCTGCAACAAGGAGCGCCTCGATCTTAGCCGCGTCCACTTCATCAACATGGATGAATACCTCGACGAGGAATGGCAGTGGATCGAGTATTCGAGCCCCTTCTCCTTCAGGCGGTTCATGGACGAGGAGTGCTATGGCAGACTCGATCCTTCCATCGTGATGCCAGCGGCTAACAGGATATTCCCCGAGCCGGGGAAGGAGGAGAAAATCCAGCATCGGATCGATGAGCTGGGGGGGGTCGATACCTGCTACGGAGGGGTCGGCATAAACGGCCACATAGCCTTCAACGAACCGCCCGAGAAAGGCGACGCTGTCTCCGTTGGGGAATTCGCCTCGCGGCCGACGAGAGTCCTCTTTCTTTCGAGGGAAACGCGCACGATCAACTCGGTGACGGCGGCTTCCGTCTATATCGACCTCATCCCCCCTCGCTGCATCACGGTGGGCATGAAGGAGATTCTCTCGGCCCGGCGCATCAGGCTCTATATGAACAGGGAATGGCAGAAAGGCATTGTGCGCAAGCTTCTCCACGGGGGGATCGATCCGCTGGTTCCCGCTTCCCTCCTTGCCCTCCATCGGGACGCCAAGCTTACTATAACCTCGACTGTTGCCCAGAAGCCCCTGGGTCGCCTGCGATAGGGAACAGCGATGGCTACTATCCGGGTTGGGCTTATCGGCTTCGGCATGATGGGCAGGATGCAGGCCGAGGGCTGCTTTAGGGCCTTGGGCGACCGTTTCAGGATAGTCTGTGTCTGCGACGACTATCCTTCCCACCTTGAGGAGGCACGCGCCCTCCTCGGTACCGGCATGGTCGCCTATTACTCCGATTGGCGCAGGATGCTCGAGGACTGCGAATTCGATCTTGCGGCCATCGTCACGCCCGACCATCTGCACGAGGAGATGGCCCTGGAATGTCTGAGGAAAGGCAGGCACCTGCGACTGGAAAAACCTATGGCTCTTGATCCGGCGGGATGCAGGCGGATCGCGGAAGAGGCAAAACGCTCAGGGAAAGTCGTGCAGATCGGACTCGAACTGCGCTATGCCGAACTGACGGATATCATGAGAGAGGCCGCGAAGGGAACAGGCCGGACCAAGATGCTCTGGTGCAGTGAATTCCGTCACCCCTTTCTCGCCAAACCGGGCAGCGTGCCCGACTGGAACCTTAGGAGGAAGTATTCCGGCGGCACCCTGGTTGAAAAGTGCTGCCACCACTTCGACCTCTTCAACCTCTTCGCCGGCGCCAGGCCTATTTCGGTCTACGCCTCGGGGGACGGGGAGACCGAATACCCCCATACCAACATCCTCGACAATGCCTTCGCCACCGTCGAATACGGGAACGGGATCAGAGCCAATCTCTCACTCTGCATGTTCGCTCCCCGCAAGGCTAAACAGGAGCATCTGACGGAACTCGCCTTCGGCATCCTCGGTTCTGCCGGCAGGATCGAGATGCGGGACGACAAACTCTTCGTCTGGGATCGTCCGACCGGAAGCGAGCGGCGCTTCGCCCATCAACGCGAGGACGGGATTGGGCACAACGACGAAATCACCCCCTCTCTCCTCGATCTCGCGGCCTGCATCGAGGAAGGAAGGACGCCCCAGGCCGACATCCGAGCGGGCTTCAACTCCGTCCTTGTATCCTGGGCCGCGGAGCTTTCAGCCGCCGAAAAGCGGGTAGTGACGATAGAGGAAGTCGAAAGGCGCTTCGACGCGCCCTGGATGGAGTGAGGGGCGGCGCCCGTCGGCGCGCCTCGGGGAAATTACAGGCTGGCGCAGACCCGCCCCAGGAGAATCCCATGAAAGGTTTCGGGTTCAGCAAGATCGATGGCGGCTTCGAACTGACCGCCGACGGCAGGCTCTTCCTCCGACATACAAGGCGTGACCCCTTCGTTCGCGCGGGAAGCGGCGAGGGACACTACAATATGCACCACGGCAACTTCATCGTCACGGAGCGGCTCGACGAACTGGCCGCCCTCGACGAAGCCGAGATACTCGACCTGCGCGCGGGCGCGGAGGGGCTCTTCGAAGGCGCCGAGCTCCGCTTTTCCCGCGGGGACGATTATTCGCTCACCGCTTCCTGCCGTATCGAGGAAGGCCGCCTGATCCTCGCCTTCGCGGCTTCGGGCTCAAGGGGAGGATCGGCTAACCGCTGGCGATTTTCCCTCCCCTCCGAGGCTGACGAACACATCTACGGCTGCGGGGAGCAGTTCTCCCATCTCGATCTTAAAGGACGGAGCTTCCCTCTCTGGACGAGCGAACAAGGGGTGGGCCGCAATAAATCTTCTTTCATAACCTGGCAGGCCGACGTCGCGGACAATGCCGGGGGCGACTACTGGTGGACATTCTTTCCGCTTCCGACCTTTATCTCGTCCCGGAAACTCTGGTTTCACCTCGAGACGAAATCCTGGTCTTCTTTCGACTTCAGCGCCCCCTTTCGGACCGAACTCTACTCCTGGTCCCTTCCCGAGCGCCTGGTTGTTGGGTCGGCCGATTCCATGACCGGCGTCGTCCGGGACTTGAGCGGGTATTTCGGCCGCCAGCCCGAGCTGCCCGACTGGGTGCATGACGGTGTGATCCTTGGAATCCAGGGGGGAACGGAAACCTGCCTTGGGAAACTCAACCGCGCCAGGAAGGCCGGCGTTCCCGTCGCGGGCATCTGGGCGCAGGACTGGCAGGGCATCAACATGACTTCCTTCGGCCAGCGCCTGCGCTGGAACTGGGTCTGGGACCAGGAGCGCTATCCCGGCCTCGATGCCCTCATCCCCCGGCTCGAATCGGAAGGGGTCCGTTTCCTCGGATACATCAATCCCTATGTCGCCAAGGATAAAAGCCTCTTCCAGGAGGCAAGTGCCGCGGGCTACCTTGCGCGCACCGCTTCGGGCGGGGATTACCTCGCCGATTTCGGAGAATTCCTCGCGGGGATAGTCGACTTCACCAACCCCGCGGCCTTCGAATGGTACAAAGGAATCATCCGGAAGAATCTCATCGGTTTCGGCCTTGCGGGTTGGATGGCGGATTTCGGCGAATACCTCCCCACCGACGCCCTGCTCGCCGACGGGCGCAACGCCGAGCTGGCCCACAACGAATGGCCCGTTCTCTGGGCGCGCTGCATCGCCGAGGCTGTGGCCGAAGGCAGGAGGCCCGACGGTTCAGCGGCAGCGGGGAACCTGCTCTGGTTCATGAGGGCGGGCTTTACCGGAAGCCAGAAATACAGCCCCCTCATGTGGGGCGGCGACCAGAATGTCGACTGGTCCGAGGACGACGGCCTGCCTTCGGTGATACCGGCCGCCCTCTCACAGGGCCTCTGCGGCCACGGACTCCACCACACGGACATGGGCGGCTACACAACCCTCTTCGGGATGAAACGCACGAAGGAACTCTTCATGCGCTGGGCCGAGCTGGCGGCCTTCACTCCCCTGATGCGCGGGCACGAAGGCAACAGGCCCGGCGACAACTGGCAGTTCGACTCCGACGACGAAACCCTGTCCCATCTCGCCCGGATGGGCCGGCTGCACGCCGGTCTCAAGCCCTACATAAAGGCTATCGTCGCGGAGAACGCCCGCGAGGGCTTCCCCGTGATGCGGCCCCTCTTCTTCCATCATGAGGAAGATCCCAAGGCATGGGTCATCAAGGACGAGTATCTCTTCGGCCGCGACATCCTGGTGGCGCCCATCCTGGTCGAGGGAACCGTGTCGAGGGCAGTCCATTTCCCCAGGGGCGAGTGGGTCGGGATTTGGGACGGCAAGAAGGTCGCCTGTGAAAAAAGTGGCGGTATGGACCTGGTGATCGCGGGGCCACTCGGCTGTCCTCCAGCGTTCGTGCGGGGGGATTCGGTCTGGCTGGAGACTATCCTTACGGCGGTCCAGGTTGCTTTAGCTGTGCCGACACTCATTACTACCCCGAAGAAGGCTTAGGCGCCGCGCCTGACCTGCTACAGTTCCCACGCCTCGTGCGCCAATGGTGCCGCGTTGAGTTCTTCGCGGATCCGCGGCCATTGAGAGGCAGGAACTGGCTCATGAGGGCCTTGAAATGAGCATTGTGATGCAGCTCCAGCAGGTGGACCAATTCGTGGACAATGACATACTCGAGACACTCGGGGGGTTTCTTAGCCAGCTCCAAGTTGAACCAGAGCCGTTTCGCTCGGGGATTGCAGCTTCCCCATCTGGTCTTCATTTTCCGTATACCCCAGGCTGCAGCTTTCACGCCGAGAATAGCTTCCCATTTCACAAGAAGTGGAGCGATTTCGAGTTTCAGCTGCTTCCTATACCAGCGATCCAGAACATCGAGTCGGTGCTTGGCGTCCGATCCTGCTTTCGCGGCCAGCTCCATCGTCGCCAACCCCTTAAGAACGACAGCTTCGCGCTCTAATACTCCCCGAATATCCAGTCTGTATTTTCTTCCCTGAAACCAATGTGTTTCGCCATTCACCATCTCGCGCTCCGATTGGCGAGGCTGACCTCCGAACTTCTCCTGCTGACGTCGGATCCACGCGAGGCGCTCCAGTACCGCGAGGCGTATCGTCTCATCTTTCACCCAGAGCGGCACGGCGACGCGCACCCTGCCGTCGGGAGGATACACCGCGATATGAAGATGCAATATGGCTTTTCGGACCACTTCGATCCGGATCCCCGCCACCTCGATGAAGGACGACTCAATACTCTTCATGCTGCTTCACGATATCGAGGGTGGATTTCGCGAGGGCCGCCGTATCGGCGGATGCCAGGAAAAAATGTCCAGGTTCCGCGGCTTGATGGCGCTCGAGCGGTATCCGTCCATCAGGTTGTCGCGCACGGCCGCGTCCACCGCGAGCGCGAGCGATTCGTCCCCGCCCAGATTGTTGTAGAGGGCGCGTTTCCCCGACGTCGACAGGGACGAAGGATATGCCGCCTTAGACGTTTCGGGTTTAGCCGCGTTCCTGGCCAATTCCGCGATCTTGTCCAGATAGTGGATGTAATCGAGGACTTCCTTCCGTCGTTCGTCGATCAGGGCATCCAGAAGCCTGGACATCTTTTCGTAGTAGTTGGGGTCGATGGGAAATTGCTTGACGATGAGGCGACGGACATTGTTCTCGATCGTCTCGGCGACGGCTTCCCTGTCGTCCTTCAGCCTTTTAGGCAGTGAATCCACCGCCGCGGCGCCGCGATCCACCAGCAGGTCCACGAGCCCGAGGTCGTCGAAGGACGAGATCTTCGCGCTTTCGTCCGCGCTGATGTAGTGATCGATGAGATAGCGCATGTCGGGTTCGTAGGCCTTGAGGTCGATGTAATCGCCCGAGGCAAGTTTCACTTCATCGCGGACCTTGGCAAAATGGTCGACTTCATGCTTGATCGCCGCGATCTCCGTCGCTGAGTAGCCCGCCTCCGCCATTTCGGAAGCCATGTTCGCGAAGCAGCGGATGAGGGTGGCGGTAAAAGTATAGAGTTTGAGGCGTTTGGGTTCGTTCGCGGCGAGCCGGTCGATATCGCCCGATATTTCAGAGCAGAAGTACCTCAGATAATCGTGGGAATCCCCGGGGGGAGCCACCGGTTCGCAGAGTCCTTTCACGGTTTCGCGGGCGGCTTCCAGATCCGCCTTGGCTTGTTTGAGGCGATCCTTCAGCAAACCGGCGACGTCCTCGGAATCGTAGGCGTCGAAAGCGCCCGAGGTGTAGTCGGCCACAGCGCCCTCGAGGCTCTTGAAGAGATCCTTGTAGTCGACGATATAGCCGTAGTCCTTGGATTCCCCGTCCAGCCGGTTGACGCGGCAGATAGCCTGGAACAAGCCATGATCGCGCATTTCCTTGTCGATATAGAGATATGTGGCAGGGGGTGCGTCGAAACCCGTGAGAAGCTTGTCGACAACGATGAGGAGCTTCATTCTGCCGGGTTCTTCGATGAAAGCCTTTTTAGCCTGTTTCTCGAATTCCTCGACCTTCCGGACCGCGGTGGTTTCGGGTTCATCGAACCAGGACGCGAGCATCTTCCGATAGATGTCATACTTGAAGATGTTGTCGGTGTCGCCTTCGCCCGTGGTCTCTCCCTTGGTGTCGGAGATGTCCGGCGCGTAGCTCGTCACAACGGCACAGTGGCCGGAGAGTTCGGTCGAGGAGAATAGCGCGTAATACTTGCAAGCTTCGTAGATTGAACCCGCGACGAGCATCGCGTTGCCGTGGCCATCGGCCAGGCGCGGCTTCGTGTTCATGTCGAGGAGGATGTCCGCTACGATCTTTTCGAGCCGCGACCGGCTGGAAAAGACTGTCTGCATCGTACCCCATTTTTTCTTGAGCTGGGCCTTCGCGAGGTCGTTCAAGCCCTTCGTCTTGGCGTCGAACCAGGCGTCGATCTTCGATTGCGAGGTGATGGACTGATCGATATCGCGGGCTTCGTAACGCAGGTCGAGCACGACGCCCTCGCGGACCGCCTGATCGAACTTGTAGGTGTGGATGTAGCGGCCGAATACCTCGACGCTCCGCTGCTTGTTGTCGCGTAAAAGGGGCGTCCCTGTAAACCCGATGAAGATCGAATCAGGGAGGATCTTCTTCATGGCCTTGTGCAGGTCGCCGGATTGGGTCCGGTGGCATTCATCCACGAAGACATGGATGTCGCCCTTGGCGCGGAAGCCCGGAGGCAACTTCCTCAGTGCTTCAAGGAATTCCTCGTTTTCCACGCCGCTTGTCCGCCTCCCGTTCATCCGATCGCCGAATTTGTGGACGAGGGAGCAGAGGAGGGATTCCGTACTCGTGTTCAGTTTATCGATGAGGTCGGCGCCGCTGGTGGATCTGTAGATTTTCAGGTTTACGCCCATGAACACGCGCTCCACCTGTTCGTCGAGTTCCTTGCGGTCGGTGACGATGAGGACGCGTCCCTCGGGGCGATTTTCGAGGATCCATTTGGCCAGCCAGACCATGGTGAGGGTTTTGCCCGAACCCTGGGTGTGCCAGATGATGCCGCCTTCCCGGCGGCGGATGAACTCCTGGGAAGCCTTGACCCCGAAATATTGGTTCTGGCGGCAGATCTTCTTGACGCCTGAATCGAATACCACGAAGTAGTGGATCAGCTCCAGGAATCGCGCCTTGTTGCAGAGTTGTAGGAGATGGCGATCGAGGAGCTTCGGTTCCGACGCGAATTCACCCTCGGTCTCGAGCCAGCGAAGATAGTACTTTTCGGGGGTTTCGATTGTGCCGTAGCGCAGCCCTTCGGTGTCGTTGCCCGCCATGATCCATTGCATCGTGGAAAAGAAAGGCTGGATGAACTCCCGTTTCTGATTGTCCAGGTTCTGCCGGATGCCTTCCAAGACAGAGACGATGGATCGCTTGAGTTCGAGCGCTCCCAACGCGATACCGTTGACATAGAGGACGATATCCGGCCGCTTGGCCGAAGCCTTGCCTCCGTCCGAAAGACGCGCGCCCTCGACCGTCACTTCCTCCGCAATGGCGAAATGATTGCTCTCGGGACTTTTCCAGTCGATGAGCCAGATGGTTTCATGCTGTTCGCCCATAGCGGGGGAGAGTTTCACCCCATAACGCAGAAGCTCGTAGACCGATCGATTCCTGTTTGTAAGCGTAGCGCTCCTGTCGTCCGCGGCCTTGTGGAGCGCCCGAATCGCGCGCTTGGCCAGAGCGTCGGACACGCCGCGCGAATCCAGCCAGCGCTTCAAGAGTTCGTCTTCGACGCAGGAATTGCCCACCCGGTCGGTCCAGTCGCCGAGGTACTCATAGTCCAGCCGTTCCCTGAAAAGGCGGACAATACGGTTCTGGGTCGCCCGTTCTATCTGGCCGACGGCGCTCACTTCAGTGCCTCCCTGAATATGCATTTTTACTTACTTTTTCACCGAAGTACTCTTATTATTTCACAACGACCCAGCGGCCGCCTCGGTCGCCGCCACTCCGGGAAAGCCAACCTTCTTTCTTCAGTCGCTTGATTTGCCACTCCACGCCCTTGTGGCTGATGCCGAGAAGGATAGCGAGCTCAGCCGAGGAAAGCTCCGGCCTTTCCTTCACGAGTCTTAGCAGTTTCTCCCTAGTTTTCTCCCTAGTGTTCTCCCCAGTTTTCTCCCCAGCGGCAGCTCCGCGGGAGGAAGTATCGAGGCTGTTCCCCCCGACCTTTCCTTTTACCCGTGCAGGGTCGGCGAGTATGGTCAGCATCAAACCGTTCGCGTCGTAGTCCAGGCGGGGCGGTGGAACGCCGTAAGCTTTGCACTCGCGGAATATCTTCTCGATACCTCGCCCCCAAGATTCAACATAACCCGCACGGAAGAAGGCGTTGGCGAGCAGAGGATTGTAGGGGATCGAGGGGTGTTTGCCCATCAAACGCTCGACAGTCCAATCCTGAGGCAGGATACCTGCGTTCCAGATCATGATCTTGTCTTCGTATACGCTTATTTGGATCGGAATGCTGCTGCCATAGTCTTTATGAACAACCGCGTTCAAAACGGCTTCGCGCAGGGCTGGTTCGGGAAAGAGATACTCTTCCACGCGTTGGATACCCTGATAGCGAATATATGCCTTCATGTATTTTGTCTGAAGCAGATCGAGCGCTTTTTCCACCTGGTCGAACAAAGCTCCGTGAATTTCATCTTGATACCGCAGATCATCGTCGGTGATGAAAAAGCCAATTTTTATATATGCACCGCGAACGAATCTATCCAGCGAATCGCAGAATAGAAGCGCCGCCGCGCGATTGAGGTAGTTCCCTTCCGTAAGCTGGAGATTTTCCACGAGTGCAGCATCTTCGTCGCGTAACACAGCCTCTGTCATGCGGCCGCTGTGAGCGGCTTTCTCTCTGAATTGCTGAAATATGGCAGGACTGCAATCCGCAATTCCAAACCCGGGTAGGGGCGCGCTATCCCAATGCCTGCCCTGTTTACGCATAAGAAAACGATCGAGCGCAATTCCTTTGAGTTCCTGCTTGGTGCTGCCTGTTCGGTAATGGTACTCGCCCTTGTAGCTAATCGGATTAGGGTACGAAGGAACATTGATTTCGATGAGATCGACACCATTGTCAATCCGATGATTGACATCGACGATGATTCCCATCGTATCCCTGACTTTATTTGGAATATCGACAAGCAGCCTGTCTACATTCTCGATTCCCTTTACCGCCCCCTTATCGTCGCGTCCAATGATGAGAGTGCCGCCCTGCGCGTTGGCGAAACCGCAGATCCATTTGAGATATTCATCGCGCCACGATTCTTTCCATTAGGTAATCTGGTTTTCTTTCATATACGCGTAAACCTCTCGCCTTGAAGACGCGCCGCAGCAGCCTGAATGCCCTTAAAGATCGGATCCGCGATCGACGCGGGGAATCCGGCGGGAGTCATGGCCGACACTTTGTTTATAGCTTCAGGAACTCCGGCGATCAATTCCGAAAAAATGCTTTCAATCTCCGATTGGGCGCCGCAGGAGGCGGCCGTGGAAATCCAATGACGGGCTTGGGCTCTCGACCATTCATAATGTCGGTTCGTGCCCCTAACCGCCATAGCCATGTGCAGCTTCTCGGGCGCGAGTTGCCCCTTGCCGTGCCCCAAGACGGGATACGCCGAGATCACATCGTAGAGGGGGGTCAGGGCGTACCGGCCTTTGGGCTCGATGAAGAGGCTGAAATTCTTGGCGTGCCCGTCGGAAGCCGCCAAAATCCAGAACACGATCTGCGCCTTGAGGAAGGTCCTCCTGTCGGCGAAGGCATCGCGCGAACCCAAAAGAATCTTCATGATATCGGCAATACCGGGGCCGCCCTCGGACTCGTACTTCCCGTCGGGAGGAGTGCCTGTCGCCTGGCAGAGGTCTTCTTGGGGAAGGCGTATCCACCACGAGACGTCAGCGGCCAGCCTCCGGTCGAAACGCTCGACGATAAGTACTTTCTGATCCTCGAACGAGGTGATTTCGCTGCGGGCGATCGGAAGGCCGAGGGCTTCGACGAGGCGGGAGCAGAGCCATTCGTTCTCGAC
>JAPLSO010000007.1 GCA_026398595.1 Spirochaetota bacterium
ATGGAGTTCATGCGGGAGCACCTGGACAAGGGCATACTCCTCCACTACGTGATCACGGACGGCGGGAAGCGGCCCAACATCGTCCCCGAGACCGCGGCCACTTGGCTCTACGTCAGGGCGCCCAAGGCCGAGATCGTCGGGAAGGTGATGAAGCGTCTTGAAAAGGCGGCCCGCGGCGCCTGCCTGATGACGGAGACGAGCTTTACGCGCCAGATCAAGGCGGGGAAGTGCGACTACAAGCCGAACGACGCGATCCAGGACCTCCTCTTCGAGGCCATGAAGACGCTTCCCTTGCCGGAGCCGGAGGAGGGAGAACTCCAGTTCGCCGGAGCGCTCCAGGCCACGGTCGGCAAAGCCGACAGGCCTGCCACCCTCGATCCCATCGGCGCGCCCCGCGCCCTGCTCAAGAACGCCTTGCACAGGGAGGTCGGGGACTTCGGCGCAGGCTACAGGATCGGAGGTTCGCTCGACACGGGGGACGTGTCTTACATCGCGCCGACGGGGCAAATGAACGCGGCCACCTGGCCCCTGGGCGTGGGCGCGCACACCTGGCAGTCCTGCGCCGCCTCGGGCTCGCCCTGGGCTCGCAAGGCGATGCGCTGGGCGGGGACGACGATGGCTCTGGCGGGTTGGGCTCTGGTCGCCAATCCCGAGCTCCTCGCGGCCGCGAAAGCCGAGCACCGCTCCAAGTTTGAATCTTATCGTTCGACGATGGACATCTAGGACGACTGGAATCGATTCAGGAAAGCCTTAGGATTGAAAAAACTGGGCAATATCGTTGACTATCTGCTGATCTATGAGGTTCTTCGTCGCCATTTTCCGTAGAGCCATCGTGGCTGCTCTGTGGTCCATCGCTTTTCGATAAGGTCGTTCTTCTGTCAATGCCTGATAAATGTCCAGACAGGTCAATAGTCTGGATTCAAAGCTCAGCCGTTCGCCGGTAAGGCCCTGAGGATATCCTGATCCATCAAGTTTCTCATGATGTTGATAGATCCACTGGACAATCAACTCAAAACCTTGTATCTCTTCCAAACAAATCTTTGCTACTCCGGGATGTGTCTTTATTTTATTGAATTCCGCATCGGTCAAAATACCGGGATTATCCAGAATTTTATTGCTGACCGCCATCTTGCCGAGATCATGGAGATCTGCCGCGATCAGCAATTGTTCAGCTGTGTCCTCATTAAAACCATAGTAGGTTGTCATCTTTCCAACTTTTTCCGCAAGTCCACTTGAATGAAGTTCGGTAAATGTCGATTTAGCATCGATGATTTTTGAAAAAGTTTTCGTCATTTCCCGGATTTCTCGATAAGAGTTGTCGATGCTAAAATCCGGCGTGTACCGTAATAAAGCCTGCGAAATGGCCTTATCCGTCAGCTCATTCCAAAACGTCTCCTGCTCCGCGAGAAGAATGAAAATGTCGGCGATCTCGGGTGAAAAATCTGTTCCTTCATGGTCCTTCACATAGGTGATCACGCGATCTCTGTCTGAAGAATCGTCAGCGGCATTTTTTATTCTACAGTCTAGATCCAGCTTGTCAGCCATATGAATGATTCGCGACATCAGGGGAATCTCATCACCGTGTTTTCCAAAAAAACCTGTCCCGTCATGATTTTCATGATGGTATTGGATAATATTCACGGGGTTTGTCATAAAACAAAAATTGGCGACATTCTGTTCGCCAATGATACAATGTTTTTTCATGCTTTCAGCTAAATTTTGTCTTTCCAGAGTGCTTCCCCTGAGGCTATCTTGAAGGATCTTTATGCTCGCGCCGTTATCATGAAGCAAGGCCAAGGCTATAAGGTCAAACAACTCTTTTGAGGTCATCTTCATTTCTCGGCCCAGCCGCACAGCGATCAACGCAATTCTTTTTGAGTGGTTGGTAGGAACGCCAAATAAATCCTCTTCAACGAAATCCAGAGCTTTGGAAATTCCCCGCAAAAAATTGGCCAGGTTGAAAAGCATACTTCCCTCGCATTGGCAGGAGTTGAATCCGTATTCAACCGTCAGCCAGCTTTGTGACGATATCGGCGATGAAAGCCGAACAGTTGCCTTTTATCCTCATCATTTCCGCCATCACTTCGTCCTGATCGAAGCCTGTCATCCTTCGTTCGGACAGAATCTGCCTGCCTTCGACGAAAGCCGATTCGACGTTGTGCGGCCGCATGGCGTAGACGGCGGTGGAATACCAGTCGTAGACGGGTTGCATGTTGAAGTCGTCCAGGTTCACCAGGATGAAGTCGGCCTTCTTGCCTGCCTCGAGCGAACCGATCTCGGCGCCCATGCCGAGGGCCTCGGCGCCGCCGAGCGTCGCGGCTCGGAGCGCTTCGCGGGCGGTCAGAATTTCACGCCGCCCTTCCCGGACTTTCTGCAGTTTGGGGAAGATGTTGAGGACACCCTGCATGTCCATCCCGTTTCCCGAGAGCGGCCCGTCGGTGGCGAGGCCGAGGGGAATGCCCGCCCGCGCCAGACGCCAGGCCGGGCAGATCGGGCGGCCGGACTTGGCGTTGGAGGCGGGGCAGTGGGCTACGCGTATGCCGCGGCTTTTGGCGAGCGCGATGTCCTCGTCGTCGACGTAGAGCATGTGCGCCGCGAGGAGCCTCGGCGACAGGAAGCCTTCGATCGAGTCGAGATACTTCATGACCGAGCCGTGGCTCTGGGAGAACTGCCTGTTCTCGAAATCCATCTCGGCCACGTGCAGCATGACGTCGACATCGAGGCGTTCGGCCTCGTCCCGGATGACGCCGAGGTGGGCCGCGTCCACGGTGTAGGGCGCGTGGGGGGCGAGGCAGGGACGTATACGCTTGTGACCCTTCCATGCCTGGACGAAGTCGCGGGCGTACGCAAGGCCATCGGAAAAACAGGGAGCGTCGGGTGAGCCCAGGTCGATGAGGGTTTCGCCTAGAAGGGCGCGCATACCCGCGGTCTCGGCCGCGGCGGCTACCTGGTCCTCGAAGTAATACATATCGGCGAAGGTCGTGGTGCCGGACAGCGCCATCTCGGCGAGGCAGTACAACGTCGATCGATAGACGAGGCCGGGCCGCACGAGATCCCGCTCGAGCGGGAAGAGGACGCGCAGGAGCCTATCCTTTACGTCCTCGCAGGCGCCGCGGAAGGCCGACATCGGCACATGCGTATGCGCGTTGACGAAACCGGGCATGAGAAGCTTGCCCGAGGCGTCGATCCTGCGCTTCGCGGGCAGAGTCGCGCCTTCCGCGGCGGGACGCGCAAGAACTTGGCGGTGGCTCCCGCCTGATTCATGTCGAGCAGGACCACATGGGCGCCCGCGGCGGCAAACTGCCGGGAAATTTCAAGGCCGAATCCCTGGGCGGCTCCGGTGACGACGGCGATTTTTCCGGCGACACGACCGGCTTTAACCGGGTTGTCCGTGATGGTGAACGTGCCCAGGCCGGGAATGACCACGGCGTCGGGTTTGAC
>JAPLSO010000069.1 GCA_026398595.1 Spirochaetota bacterium
AAGGTAGACAGGTTTACCGGAAAAGGCGGTTCCGGGAAGTTCAAACAGGAAGTACCGAGAAGCAGGTTCGCCCTCCCGTCGGGCTTCCATGGCTCCGCTGCGAACTTCGTCGAAGCCGCCGTCTTCGCGCTGGATATAGAGTGCGACATGGTCGAGGATGATGGAAAAGCTTGGTCGAACGACGAGGATGTGCGGTTGGCCCGCCTGTCCGTCGCCTGGCAGGGTGAATCGCAGCCAGGTAGCCGGGGCCTTCGCCCCCGTCCAGATCATCTTCCCCGCCGCGGGTTCGAATTTCGACGCGAAAGCCGGGCTCGAAATCTCGGCTATCCCGAGACTCGGATCGACGCAGAAAAAGACGTCGCTGGCCGTTCCGAGATCGATCGCCGTCTTCGTCCAATGTACCGGTTCAGCGGACGGGGAAAGAAGCAGGGCAAGACCGGCCAGAATAAGCAACAAATATCTTTTTGCCATTCTGACAGTAGTATACCGCAGCGGGTTTCGCCGAGCGAGAGTCTCCTGGGCCCGATTCCCCTTAAACTCGCCGATCCCGCCTAGTCCCGGGAAACCGCGCCTCGGCTCAGGGTTCCGCGTCGGCCGCCGCCATGCTCCGTCCTTCCGCCGCGGGAAGAACCCCGCGGCGTCGGGAAAATTATCTACTCCCCTCAGATCTCGGGCGCGTTGGCGAGAAGGTACTTCTCCGCCTCGGCGCACCATAGGCCGTCGTTCCTGCCCGTGATCTCGGCCAGCTTCGCGTAGAAGGGGTCCGTCTTGCCGCGCTCGGCGAAGTCCGCTATCGCGACGAGGTCGAGTTTCTTGTGGGTGTAGATCAGCTTCTTGGCGCCGGGGATCTTGTCCAGCCGTATCGTCGTGTCGGCGACGGCGTTGAGGCCGCCCACGTTGGTGATCATCACCTCGGGCTTCAGCTGCCGCGAGGACATCATGGCCAGGGACTCGATGATGTCGTCGGTGTTGCCGCCGGAGGTTCCGACCAGGTGGTGGGAGGCGTAGTGGACATCGTAGAAGTTGAAGGTCGCCGAGAAGGCCGGGTCGGTGGGACCGGCGAAGAAGTTGAGGCAGCCGTCCTGGCCGAGGAGCCTGTCGGCCAGCTCGACCACGGGCTTGACCGGGGCGAAGCAGAAGACGTCGTCGAACTTCTTCCCGCCGTTGAGCGACACGAGATGGGCGACGGGGTCGGGGATGTCCTTGGTGTTGACGTAGTGCAGGGTTATGCCGTTCTTCCTCGCCTCCTCGACCGTGATGAGGGAGGCCGCGCGCGCGATGCGCGCGTCGTCGATGTCCGTGACGACGATGGTTCCCGGCTTGCGGTCCGCGTGGATGGCGTAGTCGATGGCGCCCATGCCCATGGGGCCGACGGAGGCGAGGAGAGCCAGGCTTCCGCCCGGGACTATGCCCATCTCGTGCGCATAGGAACCGCCCTTGGTGTGGTACTGGGCGTGGTAGGCGCCCACGATGCAGGACATGGGCTCGGAGAGGGAACCCATGAAGTAGGCGTCAGCCTCGTAGTCGAGGAGGCAGCCCATCTCCATCACCTCGTTGGGGATGACGATGTAGGTGGCGTCGCCGCCGATCCACTGGTAGGAGTAGCCGGGAGCCCAGAGCGTGCCCTTATAGTTGAGGGCGGGCTGGATGGCGAAGTTGCTGCCGACCTTGAACGTGCCCGCCCATTTGGAGCCGACCTTGACGAGGCGGCCGCAGAACTCGTGGCCGATCATGACGGGGACTTTGACGAGGGGGGCGCGGACGCGCTTGTGGGCGTCGCCCTGCAGGGCCAGCTTGTGGCTGGACATGCAGATGGAATCCGATACAACTTCGGCGAGGATCTCGTCGTCGCGAATCTCGGGGAGTTCAAGTTCCTCGAGCCTGAGGTCGTCTACGCCGTGGAGGCGCACCGCTTTAGTCTTCATAGGTTTCTCCTTGTATTCGAAAATAGCTATTTACGGCCGCCCACGGCCAGGCCCGACTCGATCAGCCTGAGCCATTCGGCCTTGTAGGCCTCGAAGCCCGGGATGCCGGCCATGGGCAGGGCGCCCTTCGTGTGGATTTCAAACAAGCCGCCCAGTTCGGTGGGCGTCCTGCGCTCGAGGGCGGCGAGGCCAGTGAGCGCGGCCCCGAAGGAGGTGGCCTCGGCCATGTCGGTCAGGTAGACGGGGTTTTCGGGAAGAGCGGCGGCCAGTAGGGCGTTGTACTCGGGGTTGTTGCGGAAGCCTCCCTCCGTGAAGATCTTCTCCCCCGTCGCGAGGCCCGTGCGCTCCAGCGCGACTATCGTCTGAAGGGCGAGGGAGATGTTGAGGACGGCTTCGGCTCGGGCTTTTTCGGCCAGGAAGGCGGGCCGCGGGCAGCCCTTTTCGAGCTCCGAGAACAGGTAGCGCCTTCCTCCCTCGACGGCCTGGGAGACCGAGCCCGGGAACTGGCCGGAGCCGGGGACGATCTCGGGAAGGATGAACTCGGAACGCGCGGCCAGAACCGAGGCGTAGACCGAGGCGTCGGGCAGGTCGTCCGTCTGAGTGCCAGCCGAGGGGCCGATCAACTTCGACCAGACCTCGTACTCCTTGCCGCCCAGGAAGATCGCCGTCTTCACCGGCTCGTTGTAGGCCGAGCGGTTGAAGAAGACCACCTTGCCGAGCTCCTCCGGCGCGAATGCGAACTTCTCGCAGGGACGCATGAGGACGCACCAGGTCCCCGTCGAGTTGACCACGAAGCCGCCCCGCTTCTCCTTGATCAGGTAGGGCAGGAGGGAGGCGTTCGAGTCGTGGATGCCCATGGTGACGACCGTGTCGGGCGACAGGCCGGTGCGCTTCGCGATCTCAGGCCGCAGGGTTCCGAGGACTTCCCAGGAGGCGCGCAGGGGGAAGGGGAGCTTCCCGTCGACGCCGAGACGCTCGGCTACGACGGAGGACGAATTCTTCTTCCAGTCGTAGAGGTAGGTGTGACAGCCCATGTAGGTGCCTTCGAGCCCCGCCTTGCCGGTCAGTCGCATTCCCCAGTACTGGGGATAGGGCAGGACGAGCTTGGCCGCGGCGAAGGCTTCGGGCCAGCGTTCCTTGGCAAAGAGAAGGCCTTTGGCCGGATTGATCAGGGCCGAGAAGTTGGGCGTTCCCGTCGCGGCCTGGAGCTCCACGGGGCTTCCGGCCAGGGTGTAGAACCGCTCCTGAAACTCATGTCCAGGCTCGTGGGTGTAGTAGACGCAGGGGAGGACGGGTACGCCTTCCGCGTCGGCGCAGACGAAGGTCGCGCCGTGGGTGCAGAGGACGAGGGCGCCGATGTCATATTTATTCGACAGGCCGGCGAGAGAGTCGAGGAACCACGTCTCCATGCCCGCGAGGTCGTGGGTTTCGAGGCCCTCGACCATGAGGGGCTCGAAGACGCGCTTGACGATGGCGAGGAGCTTCAGGTCCTCGTCGTAGACGGCGACTTTCTTGTTGGTCATCCCGATGTCGATGACGGCGACAGCCTTGCCCATGTCGTTACCTCTAGTTGAGCATGACCTGGCCGCCCGTCACGGGGAGGGCCTGGCCTGTCTCGTACTTCTGCTCCACCAGATAATACACCGCGCGCCCCGATACTACACCGCGCGCATGACGTCCGCACCCGTCGTGCCCCGTCCCATGGGGACCTTGGCTTCGTAGTAGGCTTTGACGTCGGCGACGGTCTTGGCGCCGGGGACCTTCCCGGAGTTCATGTACTGGACGAAGAGGCCCCGGTCCGGATCGGACCAGAGCGGGCCGTCGAAGAAGTTGCCGGGACAGATCGCGTTCACCTTGATGCCGTACTGGACGAACTCGAGGGCGAAGCTCTGGACGAGGCCGATGGACCCGAACTTGCTTCCCGCGTAGGCGCCGTTCTTGTTTGAGCCCTGAAGGCCGGACTTGGAGTTGATCTGAACGATGTCCGTCATCCAGGAGGGGGCCGTGCGCCACTGCCTTCGAAGCAGTTGGCCGGCGTGCTTGACCATGAAGAAGAAGCCCGTGTAGTTGACGTCGGTGACGAAGCGGAAGCTCTTCTCGTCCTGGTCGAGGACGGAGGAGGCCTTGAGGACGCCGGCGTTGGAGACGACGAGGTCGAGGCCGCCCGTGGTCGAGGCCACGGCGTCGAACATGGCCGAAACCGAGGCCTCGTCGCCGACGTTCAGGGAAAGGGCGCAGGCTACGGGGCAAGGCGCGCCCGCGTTGAGCTCGGCCGCCAGGGAGGCGGCGCCCGCGAGGTTGAGGTCGGCTATGTAGACGAAGGCGCCGGAGGAGGCGAGGCCCCGGACGATTTCGGCGCCGAAGCCCTGGGCGCCGCCGGTGACCAGGGCCACCTTGCCCGCCACCACGGCCGAGCGGCCGGCGGCCGAATTGGCCATGCCGACGTGATCGGAGACTGATCTGAGGGCGCCAGAAAGGACGGAGACCGAGAGCGCGAGGGTCTCTGAGCCGAGACGTACGGTGACGGTAACAGAGGAGCCGCCGAGGACGAAGCCAGCGGCTTGGGTGTGGCCGCCGGCAGCCGCGAAGGCGGCCTTGAGGCCCGCCGCGACCTTTACCTCGTCGAGGCTCCCGTCGGTGGCGAAACAGGTCTCGGTGAGGGCCAGGGCAAGGCCGGGAGCCGCTTTTGCGCCGGAGGATTGCCCAACAGCCTGGCCCGCTGCGGGGGCGACGACGACCGGAAGGCCGCCAGAGTCGATGAAGAGTCCCCGTACCAGGGGGGCGACGATGGTCGGATTGAGCTTGCTCATTTTTCGTACTTTCCTTCGCGCAAGAATCGCGCGGCTTCGGAGGCTGGTTTTCCGCCCGCGCCGATCTCGAGGCCGGCGCGCGAATAAAGATCGATCCGCGCTTCAAGTCCGAGGGTAGCGTAGGGATTGTCGGAAGAGAAAAGCCCAAAGGCTGGGTCGGCTGAGACGAGGGCTTCCTGGGCGACCAAGGCCCAGGTGCTGGCGTTGAGGTGGGCGAATTCGGGAAGCCGGAGCTCGGGGCAATTGAAGGACTGCCTGGACTGGTTGATGTCCACGCCGGATATCTCCATGAAGCCGAAATCGCGGCAGAGCGAGCGCACGCGCGCCAATTGCTCCCTGGTGTTGCGGGGCGGCATGTAGGTCACGGCGAGATAGCCGATCCGCTTCAACTCCGCGAAAAGTTCGGGAAGAAAATCGTCCTCGAACTTCTCGGCTTTCTTGTCGCCGGTGGGCGATTCGCCCACGTCGCCCAGATAGGCGTAAGCGGGGATGGCCCCTATGGAGAGGGCGAAGTCCACGGCCTCCTTCGCATCCACGCACTCACGGGTCGGCTGGATGAAGAAGGAGGGGAGGAACTCGGCCTTGAGGAGGCCTAAAAGGTCGTAGAGAAGGTAGGGGTTAGCGGGATCGGCGATGGCGTCGCGGAGCTTGCGCTTGAGGACGAGGCCGAGTTTGGCCTCAAGGCCGGCGGCTAGGGCCTCGCCCTTGCCGAAGCCACTGATCAGGGATTCCGCCATAGCCGCGAGGAGGTGGCGCTCGGTGATCGTGCCGCCCTCGCCGTACTTGGAGCGGCCAACCACGTCGGTGACGAAGTCGAAGGGGGGAAGTCCTGCGTCGGCCAGGATTTCGTTGGCGTGGGCCGCCATTTTCTCTGTCCGGCCGCGGCGAGCCTCGCGGATGGGCTTGAGGAAGGCCGCGACCTTGCTGGCGGCCTGGACGGGCACGCCCTGGACCGTCATGTAGACGATGCCTGTGGAGTCGGGGTTGTTGATCTTGCGCGAGGCGAAGGGCGTGGCCGCCCCGCCGCGTCGGCGCGCTCCGTCGCGCCGACGCGCCTCGGCGTCGTGGAGAAAGACGCGTATCTCGAAGCCGGTGACCGAGCCCATGCCCAGGATCGCGCAGGCTTCGCGCATCTCCGCGGCTCCGGCCAGGGAGTCGTGGTCCACCGAGCCGGCGACCACGAGGCCGGATCGGCGAGCCTTGAGGGCGGCCGCTGCCGGGGCGTAGGGACTGAACGAATAAATTGTATGAATATGATTGTTCGACTCCGGGACCCTGGGCAGGGCCGCCGCGGTCGCGGCCAAAGACCGTAGGACCTCGAGCCGCTCCTCGGGGCTGGCCAGGAACTCGTTGACGAGCTTGTCCATCTCAGAGACCCAGCCTCGAGCGCTTGGCGAGCTCGCCTTCTGTCTGCATGGTGGTCGGCGTATAGCCGGGAAGGGGGAGGATCCGCTCGTGGATGGCGTCGATGATCCACTCCTTCTGGGGGAAGAAGATGGACTCGAGCTCGGCCGCGGGAGTCACCCAATTCCTGGATCCGACCACGGCGACGGGCGCGTCAAGGTAATCGAAGGCCATGGTCTGGACGTTGGAGGCGACGGTGTGGAGGAAGGAGCCACGCTCGGTGGCATCGGAGGCGAGAAGGAGTCTTCCCGTCTTCTTCACGGAGTCCAACAGCTTCTCGTACGTAAGGGGAACGATGAAGCGCAGGTCGATGACCTCGGCTGAAAGACCATATTCCTCCTCGAGGACTTTGGCCGCGTCCATGGCCCGGTAGAGGGTGGCGCCCAGGGTCGCGATGGTGATGTCCTTGCCCTGCCGCCTGACGGCCGGCTCTCCCTCGGGCACCTCGTAGTAACCTTCGGGAACGCCGTTCGGCTCGAACTGCTCGCCTATGTCGTAGAGGAGTTGGCTTTCGAAGAAGATGACAGGGTCGGTGCCCGAGAGGGCGAGGTTGAGCATGCCCTTGGCGTCGTAGGGGGTCGCGGGGAAATAGGCCTTGAGGCCGGGGATGTGGGCCACGAGTCCGGACCAATCCTGGCTGTGCTGGGCCCCGTACTTGTTGCCTACGGAGACGCGGACGGTGAGGGGCATCTTGAGGAGGCCCGCCGACATGGCCTGCCACTTGGAGGCCTGGTTGAAGACCTCGTCGCCGGCGCGGCCAAGGAAGTCGCAGTACATGAGTTCGACGACTGCCCTTCCGCCCGAGAGGGCGTAGCCCACGCCCGAACCCACGATGGCGCCCTCGGAGATCGAGGAATTAAAAAGCCTGGTATATGGAAGAGCCTCGGTGAGGCCTCGATAGACGGCGAAGGCCCCGCCCCAGTCCCTGTTCTCCTCGCCCCAGGCGGCCATGGTCGGATCGATCGCGAAGCGGTGGAGCATAGCCTCGAAGAGGCCGTCGCGGTACTGGTACATCTTGTTCTTGGAGACGCTCTTGCCCTCGGCGTCGGTGGCCTTGCGGACCTTGCCGGCGATGGACTTCACCCGGGGGTTCTCGGCGAGGTCCCCGATGATCTCGGGCTTGCGAGAGCGCCCTTCGGGGGTCGAATCATCAAACCTCTCAATTTTCTTGTTGGAGAACATGACCGACTCGATGAAGGCGCCGTCGACCCTGGGACATTCGGCGTCGTTCGACGCTAGACTGAGGACTTCCTTCAGCTTGACGTCGAAGGCGGCGTACATGGACTTGAGCTCGCCTGAGGCGATCACTTTATTCTTTTCGAGGTAGGCGGCGAAGTCCTGAATCGAGTCCTCTTTCTGCCAGAGCTCGATCTCTTCCTTGGTCCGGTAGCTGGATGCGTCCGAGGGGGAGTGGCCTGAGATGCGGTAGGTGATGGTGTCGAGAAGGACTGGGCCTTTGCCCGCGAGGAGGATTTTCTTCTTGCGCGCCACGGCAGCCCATGGTTTCGCCCGAGGTCTGGCCGCCCATGCCGTAGAAGTTGTTGAAGAAGTTGAAGAGAATGGGGGGAGCCCCGCCGGCCGACTCGGGCCAGAGGGTCCTGTACTGATCCATCGAGGCGAGCATCATGGCTTCCCAGACGGGGCCGCAGCCCATGGAGGCGTCGCCTATGTTGGAGATGACGATGCCGGGCTTGCCGTTGATGCGCTTGTAGAGCGCCGACCCGGTCGCTATATCGGCCGATCCGCCGACGATGGCGTTGTTGGGCATGGAGCCGAAGGGGGTGAAGAAGGCGTGCATCGAGCCGCCCAGGCCCCGGGTGAAGCCGGCCTTACGGGCGAAGATCTCGGCGAGGGTGCCGAAGAGGATGAAGTTCTCGGCGAGGCTCGCCAGGTCCGTGTGCCCGATGCGCTCGGCGTAGCCCAGGGTTTCGCCTCCCAGGAAGTCGGCCATGATCTTCTGGAGAGCCTCGGGTTCGAGCTTGCGCGCCGCGGAGAAGCACTTGGCGAGGATTTCGCCGTGGCTGCGATGGGAGCCGAAGATGAAGTCATCAGGGTCGAGGGCGGCGGCCTGGCCGACGACGGCGGCTTCCTGGCCGATGGAGAGGTGGGCGGGGCCCCTGTGGTTGTATTCAACCCCGTTCCAGGACCCTTTAATCTTGATGGAGTTGAGCATGGTCTCGAACTCGCGGATCGCGATCATGTCGCGGAGCATGGCCTTGAGGCCATTTCCCCCGTAGAGCTTCGATTCCTTGGCGAAGTTCCGGACATAGGAATTGAGGGGGATGGAGGGAATCTCGAGGGTTCCCTTCTTGCGGACATCGGCGGGATTGACGGTTATCGATTTCGGCATAGGTTTCTCCTTGTCTTCTCTTACAGCTTCATGGCCCAGGCGGCTTCGCGGATGACTTCCGAGATCGTGGGATGGGGGAATACGAGTTGTCTGAGGTCCTCGACCGAAAGTTCCTCCTCGAGGACGGCCGAGGCGCCCCAGATGGTCTCCGAGGCGTAGGCGCCGATGAGGTGGAGGCCGAGGATCCGGTGGGTCCTCGCGTCGGCGATGAGCTTGGCCTGGCCTGGGGCGGCAAAGCCGTTCTCGGCGACGAAGCGTCCCGAGACCCTGAAGGGCACGGAGGCTTGAATCGTATCGATGCCCCGCTTCTTCGCTTCTTCCTGGGTGAGGCCTATCCCTGAGCCTTCGGGCATGGAGTAGAGGGCCCAGGGGATATAGTCCCATCGCATGCGCTGACCCTTGGCAGCCGCTGCCTCGCCTTCGAGGATGTTGGCCGAGGCTATCTCGGCCATACGGTAGGCCGCGTGGGCGAGGAGGCTGCGTCCGGTGACGTCACCGACAGCCCAGACCTTAGGCAGGTTCGTGCGCATCCTGTCGTCAACGACGACGCCCTTGGGCGTCAGGTCGAGGCCGGATTCCCGGGCGCCCCAGCCGTCGAGGGCGGGCCTGCGGCCTACGGCCATGAGAACGAGGTCGGCTTTAGCCGCGGCCTCAGCCGAGGCCTCAACCTTGGCTTCCACTCCTTCCTTGGTCCGGAAGCAGACGGTTCCGTCCTCGATGTGCTCGACCTTGCAGGAGAGGTTGAACTTCACGTCCTTCATCGCGCGGCGCAAGGCGGGCGCGAGCTCCTTGTCCATGAAGGGGATGATCTCGTCCAGCATCTCGACGACCTCGACCTTCGAGCCGAGGGCCGAGAAGAGGGAGGCGAACTCAACGCCGATGACGCCGCCCCCGATGACGCAGAGCCGGCTTGGGATCTCGGGGGTCGAGAGGAGGCCGGTGGAATCCACGACCTTGGGGTTGTTCTTGGACCCGGGGATAGGGGGCATGGCCGGAACCGAGCCCGCGGCGATAACGATATGTTCAGTTTCGTAGATCTTCTCGCCAACCTGCACCTTGCCGGGGCCGAGGAGCCGGGCTTCGCCTGCCAGAATCTCCACGCCGAGCTTCTTCTCGGTGAGGGCGACGGCGCCGACGAGCTTGGTGACGACCTCATCCTTCCAGGCCTGCATGGCCTTCCAGTCGAAGCGGACGTTGTCGGCGGTCACGCCGAACTTGGCGCCTTCGCGGGCGTGGACGTAGAGCTTGGCCGAGTTGAGGAGGGTCTTGGTGGGGATGCAGCCCACATTGAGGCAGGTGCCCCCGACCGCGGCCTTCTCGACGAGAAGGACTTTCTTGCCCCCATGGGCGAGGCGCTCGGCCGCGAGGTAGCCGCCGGGGCCCGCGCCGATGACGATGACGTCGTACTCTTTCATATGTTCATTATTCCTTTCAGCCCAGGAGGACCAGGTCAATGTTGGCGAGGTAGTCGGCCAGGGCCTTGAGATACCTGGCCGCGTCCGCCCCGTCGACCACCCTGTGGTCGACCGTCAGGGAGAAACCGATGCGCATCTCGGCGCCCACGGTCCCGTCGGCGGCTATAGTCGGCCTCGGCACGATGTTGTCGACGCCGAGGATGGCCGTCTGGGGCTCGTTGAGTATGGGGGTAAAGCTTTCAATGCCGAAGGCGCCGAGATTGGTCACGGTGAAGGTTCCGCCTGTAAGGAGGTCGGGATTCACGGAGCCCGCAAGGCTCTCGGCCGCGAGCCTCTTGGAGAAGGCAGAGAAGTCGCGCAGGCCGAGGGATGCGGCATCCCGGATCGTCGGAACCAAAAGGCCGCGGGGCGTGTCCACCGCGAGGCCGAGATGGATCTTGTCGAAGGTTCGCAGACTGCCATCGAGCACATAGGCGTTGAGCTTGGGATAGCCGGCCAGGACCTTGACGGCGGCGTAGGCGACGAGGTCGCCGACGGTGACGGCCGAGAGGCCGAACTCGGCGCCTGAGTTCTTGAACCGGGCCCGCAGAGCCAGGATGCGCCCGGCCGGGGCGCTTGCGTTGAAGGTGAGCTGGGCGCTGGACTGGATGGAGTGCAGCATGCGGTCGGCGATGATCTTCCGGATGCTCTTGATGGGCGTATCCGTGTAGGAACCGGGGAAATCTGTCGAGGCGGTGGGGGCCGCCGGGCTGGCTGCGGCCAGATCGGCCGCGGTGAGGCGTCCGCCGATCCCGGTTCCCGCCGGGCGTTTGCCCGACTCGTAGAGGGCCCTGAGGGTCTCGAGGTCGCGGGCCGAGGCGGTCGTTCCGGGGCTGGAAGCCAGGACAGCCGCGACGTCGCGCTCGATGATCCTTCCGTTGGGTCCGCTACCGGCCGGGACGGCTGAAAGGGGCAGGCCTTTGCCGGCCGCGAGGGCCTTGGCCCGGGGGCTAGCGAAGCCGGCAGCGCTGGCTTCGCCAACGGCGCTGGCTTCGCCAACGGCGCTGGCTTCGCCAATGGCTGGCATATTTTCAGGAGCCTGGGTCAATGTGGTATTTTCTCGAGCCGGGGCTTCGGAGGCCTTTGCCGCGCCGGCGCCTGTCCCGGCGCCTGAAACGGTGCCGAGATTCACTGACTCACCGGCCTTACCGATGATGGCTATAGGTTCGAGGACGGGGACATCGTCGCCCGCCTCCTTTAGCTTCTTGAGCAGGATGCCCTCGACGCCGGCCGGAACCTCCATGGTCGCCTTGTCCGTCTCAATCTCGCAGATCATGGTGTCGGAGGCGACCTTGGCGCCTTCCTCCACCTTCCATCCGACGATGATGCATGATTCCACGGTGTTGCCGAGCTTCGGCATCACCACTATCTGTGCCATGACCCCTCCTAGACGAGACGCGGTTCGAGCGCGTTTTCCCGCAGTTTTCGCAGCGCTTCTTCGCTGAGGCGCGAATCGGTGATTATTCCGTCAACCTCGGAGAGCCCAAGGACGCTCACGAAGCCTGTCTTTCCGTATTTCGAGGAGTCGGCGACGAGCCAGGTAGCCTCGGCCCTCATCCTCATGGCCTTGACGATCTCCGCGCCTTCCACGAGCTGGGTCGTCATGCCCCGCTCGATCGAGAAGCCGTCCGTGCCCACAAAAGCGAGCCGGGCGTTGAATTCCTTGATCGCTTTCAGGGCGACGGGACCGACGAGGGACTCCGTCTCCTTCCTGAAGACGCCGCCTGAGAGGATGATGCTGAGGCCGGGATTGAGGCGGGCGTAGGCGAAGACGAGGGTGGAGTTGGTGACGACCTGGACGCCATGACGCCCCGTAAGGTATTTGACGATGAGGGCTGTCGTCGTCCCCGCCTCGATCATGATCCTGTCGTCATCGTGGACGAATTCGGCGGCAGCTGCCGCTATTCTGTTCTTCTCATCGACGTTAAGGCGCTGACGCTCGAGGATATCCTTATAGAAGGCGGGGTAGGCCCCTCCCCTCGTCCGGCCGAGGAAACCTTTTTCCTCGAGGTCCTTGAGATCGGAGCGGACGGTGACTTCGGAGACGCCGAGACCGCGGGACAGATGGGCCACCGAGAGCGAGCCCTCTTTGGCCAGCATGTCCAGGATGATCGATTTTCTCTCGCTCAAGTCCAGGTTCATCGGATCTTCCGCACCCCTTTTGAAACTCTTTCCTAACAGTTGACCAAAAGCGGTTTCAAGACAGATGGACGGCTTTTCCTCGACTTTTTCATTCGCCTATCTATCGAAAACGGAAAAAACGTCCTATCATTGAACGCATGAAAACGACAGGGAAGACCCAGTTGGTCCTCGGCATTGACTACGGCACGGATTCCTGCAGAGCCATCGTCATCGGCGCTGCCGATGGTTCGGAACTCGCCCAGGCGGTGGCTCCCTATCCCCGCTGGTCGAAGGGCCTCTACTGCTCGCCCCAGGAGAACCGCTTCCGCCAGCATCCCCGCGACTACATCGAGTCTCTCGAGGCCGCCATGAAGAGCCTCGAGGAGAAGCTTGGCCCCACGGTCCTGTCGGGCGTGGCGGGCATCGGCATCGACACGACGGGCTCGACCCCCTGCGCCGTCGACGCTTTCGGCACTCCCCTGTCCCTGAAGCCTGAGTTCGCCGAGGACCCCGATGCCATGTTCATCCTCTGGAAGGACCATACGGCTACCAGGGAGGCCGAGAACATCAACGCCCTCGCCAAGTCCTGGGGAGGGGAGGACTTCACGAAGTACGAAGGGGGCGTCTATTCATCGGAATGGTTCTGGGCCAAGGCCCTCCATGTCATGAGAAAGGATGGGCCGGCGGCCAGGGCCGCTGCCTCCTTCCTTGAGCACTGCGACTGGATGCCCGCCCTCCTTTCAGGTACGCCCCTTTCCGGGATCAAGCGCTCGCGCTGCGCGGCCGGCCATAAAGCCATGTGGCACGCGGATTTCGGCGGCTATCCGGCCTTCGAGTTTTTCAATCGCCTCTCCCCCGCCCTCGGACGCATCCTTCCGAGCCTCGGGAAGGACACTTTCACGAGCGATCAGAGCTTCGGAAGGCTGACCAGGGAATGGGCCGGCCGTCTTGGCCTGCCTGAGGGTATTCCCATCGCCGTAGGCGCCTTGGACGCCCACATGGGCGCGGTAGGATCGGGTGCCCGGCCCGGCGTCCTCGTCAAGGTGATGGGCACCTCGACCTGCGATATGCTGGTCGGCCCCAGGGTCGAGGCCCGGACAGGGACTCCGACGCAGGCTCCGACGGGGGCCGACCGACTCGTCGCCGGCATCTGCGGCCAGGTTGACGGCTCCATCATGCCTGGCATGCTGGGCTACGAGGCCGGCCAGAGCGCCTTCGGGGACGTCTACGCCTGGTTCAAGAAACTCCTTATGTGGCCCCTCGAATCTGTCCTTCCCAAGGCCGAGGATATCGATTCGCGGGTTGCCACCGCGGTCACCGAGGCGATGGACGCGGCCATAATGACGGTTCTCGAGGCTGAGGCATCGGCCGTCGACCCAGCCTCATCCAGCCTCCTTGCCCTCGATTGGCTGAACGGCCGACGCACGCCCGACGCCAACCAGCTCCTCAAAGGCGCCATCACGGGCCTGAGCCTCGGGACGACCGCTCCGGCCCTCTACCGCGCCCTCATCGAGGCGACAGCCTTCGGCGCGAAGGCCATCGTCGAACGATTCCGGCGCGAAGGGGTTAAGGTGGAGCGGATAGCGGCAATCGGCGGGGTGGCGCGGAAATCCCCCCTCGTCATGCAGATCGTCGCCGACGTTCTCGACTCCCCCATCGACATCGTGGCGAGCGACCAGTGCGTCGCCCTGGGCGCGGCCATGTTCGCCTCGGTCGTCGCCGGATTCCACGCCAGCGCTGGGGAAGCCCAGGCGGCCATGGCGCCCCGGATCGAGCGGACCGTGGCTCCCGACCCGAAGCACGCCTCGGTCTACAAGGATATCTACACCCGGTACCTGGCCCTGGGAGCCTTCGTCGAGCAGGCGACCTGAAAAAGACCAGGACCTGTTCCTATCCACAGAAGCGCGAAATCATGGTATAGTGCTTTCATGCCCCGCAACCCCGAACTCATGCGACATAACATAACGGAGATGGCCCGCGCCCTCGAAGGCGCCGACGCCCCCCTCATCGAGAATTTCCTGTATTCCCTCCTTACGCCCTCCGAGGCTGACGAGATGGCCAAACGCTGGGCGCTCGTGAAGGAATTGGCCGAGGGCATACCCCAGCGGCGAATAGCCGAAGATCTCGGCCTTTCCCTCTGCAAGATCACGCGCGGTTCACGGGAACTAAAGAAAGAAGGCTCCTCATTCCGGATACTGCTCGGACGTCTGGAAAAGCAGCGATAAGCTCTCCGCGAGCGCTCATCTCAGGCGAGCATGTTCAAGCTATGAGGATCCTGATGATTAGTTGAACATCTCCATGTATTCAGTAAAAACAAATACCCTGTTTCTTTGATACCCCGTAGTTTCCGTAAGTATTTTTCTCTCGACGAAGGCTTGCGCGAGATCATGAGCTCTTCCTCGGCGCCCGTCTTGGAAGAATCCACTTGAATAACCTTGCCCCGATAGCGTCCGTCGAAAAACTGCCCGGATTCCACGAAGCGGATCAGATCGGACGCGTGGGTTGTGTCGCGGACGATGACGAGGATAAACGGTTTTACCCGGGGGAGCCCCGCATTCTTGGCCCAGGTCGCGAGTTCCACCTTCGTGGCCTCGTGAACGCGCACGGCATCCTCAAGCTTGCTTTTCTCGATCTGGGCGGCGCTGAACTGCGATGGATCGAAGTTTTTCTGCGTGACGACCGCCGGTTCCGTGATGAAGCCGTCCTCCATCGCCCTGGCGAGAGGATAGCCGTAGATGACGTTTCGGAAAGGAGTCTGTCCCTTGGCGTTTTCCACGAAGGGCGTCGCGGTGAGCTCCAGGCCGAGAATAGGCTCAAGCTCGTTGATCGACGCCATCCCCGCCGACGCCTGGTAACGGTGCGATTCATCCATGAGGATGACGAGGTCGGGGAGCGTGCGGAGATAGTCGAAGTAACTTTCCCCGACATACTCGTGGAGCCTGCGGAAGCGGGGAATCGCGTTCCTCGCCGCTCCTTCCTTGGACTTTTTCTCGGTTATTTTCGAGATGTTGAAAACATTGACATGAACGCCGGTTTCGATGAGCTCGTCTTTCCTGACGCCGATCCCGCTTTCATAATTGTCGCCGGTAATGATGAGGGGAGGATTCACCGCGAACTCGGCGATGACCGGGTTGAGAAGAGGCCCGCCGAAGGCATAGAGGATGCCGCCGCGACGGGTATCCCAAGCACGTTGTAGCCGAATGCCCAGAAGAGGTTCTGCTTTATGTTGCGGATGACCTTCTTCGAGAGCTTGATGGCCGTCGGGACGTCCATCAGATCGCTCCGCATGAGAACGATGTCGGCGCTTTCCATCGCCACATCCATACCCGAACCGATGGCGATTCCTATATCGGCCTGAGCCAGCGCGGGCGCGTCGTCTATGCCGTCCCCCACCATGGCGACCTTCCTGCCTTCGACCTGGAGCTTCCTGACCTCAAGCGCCTTGTCCTGGGGAAGGACTTCGGCGAGAACACGGGCAGCCACGTACCTAGGCGTTTTGCCTTCGCCCGAAAACTTGTCCGCCAAGCCGGCGGCCGCCCCGACAGCTATGGCATTCGTCGTCATGTACCGTGCATTCCCCAGCATGACCGCCCGACCCGCGACCTTCGCTTCTATTCCCTGGCCTGGGACCGCGGCGAATTCGCCCGCCTCCGGAATCACAAGGCCCTTTTCTTCGGCGGCGCGGACGATAGCCTCGCCGAGGGGATACTCCGAACTTCGTTCGGCCGAAGCGGCGAGGATAAGAATTTCCCCGTCCCCGAAGCCTTCGCCGGGCATGATGTCGGTCACTTCGGGTCGTCCCTTGGTGATGGTCCCTGTCTTGTCGAAGACAATGGTGTCGATTGCCTGCGCCGTCTCGAGGGCTGCCCCGGACTTGATGAGGACGCCATGTTCGGCGCCCTTGCCTGTGCCTACCATTATGGCCGTAGGCGTCGCGAGCCCGAGCGCGCAGGGGCAGGCGATGGTGAGCACCGCCACGAAGACCGTGAGGGCGAAGACGACGGACTGCCCGATCAGGAGCCAGATGACGGCGGACAGGACGGCGATGACGAAGACCACCGGCACGAAATAGCCTGAGACTATGTCGGCCATCTGGGCGATAGGCGCCTTGGAGCCCTGCGCGTCCTCGACCAGCTTGATGATGCGCGAAAGAACGGTGTCTGCGCCGACTTTCGTCGCTCGGAACGTGATCGACCCGTTCTTGTTGATGCTCGCGCCGATGACCTTGTCGCCGATCTCCTTTTCCACGGGCATACTTTCGCCCGTAAGCATGGATTCATCCACCGCGGTCCGGCCGCCTACGACTTCACCGTCGACCGGGATCTTCTCCCCCGGCCTTACGCGGATGATATCTCCTTCCTCGACTTCGTCGATGGGTATCTCGATTTCTGCGCCGTCCTGGACGACGGTCGCGGTTTTCGGCTGAAGTCCCATCAACTTCTTTATTGACTTTGAAGTCCTGCCCTTGGTCGCCGCCTCGATGGACTTGCCGAGCAGGATGAGCGTGATGATGACGCCGGCGGTCTCGAAATAAAGACTCTCGACCGCCCGGAAATTCCCTCCCGCGATGCCGAAGACCGAATAGACGCTGTAGAGAACCGCCGATGACGTACCGATGGCGATAAGAGAATCCATGTTCGGACTACGGTGGAGTATCACCTTGAAGCCGACGACGTAAAATCTATATCCTGCCGCGATGATGGGGACGACGAGGAGTATCTCGAGCAGCGCGTAGCGCAGCGGGTAGTTCATCGCGTTGATCGCCGCGGGCAGCGGCCAGCCAAGCATGGCGCCCATGGCGATATAGATGAACTTTATCCACAGGATTCGGATTTCCCGTTCCTTCGCCGCCTTATGCTTATCCGCCGAGGCCGAGCCGGTTTCGATCGCCAGTGGGACATACCCGGCTTTTTCTATAGCCTGGTTGATTTTGGAAAGCCTAAGCAGCGTCGGGTCGTAGGCTATGGAAGCCTTTTCGGTGGCAAGGTTCACGGAGACCGAAAACGCGCCCGGAAGCTTCCGTACTGCGCGTTTGACCGCTGTTGAGCAGGAGGCGCAGGTCATCCCGCTTATCCGCAATTGTGTCGTCTTTATCATCGATTAACCTCTCTTCCTGTAGTGATCGTTTCGGCGAGAATTCATGGTCCGGCTTTGGGCGGCACGACCACGCAGCAACTGCGCAAGCCCGCCCCCCGCGCAAGCGATCCCGACGGGGCCGAGGCAGCGTCGCCGGATGGCGCCGTCGCGTCGGTCAGGCTTTTAACGACGGTGATGCGACTCGAAATCATGCCCATCCAGCAGGTATACGCGATGGGGCCTTCCTTCTTCGGGGTAAACTCTATGAGATTGTCCCCGGGTACGAGGGAATGGTCACCGGGTTGTTGCAGCCGTTGAGGCCGTCGGCGGTCACGCGGATCGTCCATTTTACCGGGACCCCGGCCTGGACGATAAAGGGCATATAGTATCCGCTCGAGCGGAAGTCGGTGAGCACTGACTGGACGCCGTTCTGGAGCGAAGCTTTAGCCGGCTCCCTTGCGTTCGCGGCTTGGATGCCCGGAATCGCGGAGGATGCCTGCGACCCGCCTTTCCTGAACGGCGATAGTTCAGGCAAGGCTATCCCTGAAAGACCGGCCGCCCTGCCGAGCGTCATCGTTCCCAGGAGGATCACGAGGACGGAACTGGCCTTGATCATCGACGGAACGAGTTTCCGGGGCAGGAGCGTGGCCGCAAGCCCAAACACGAGCATGAGCGGCACCGTGCCGATCGAGAAGATGAACATGGAAAGCGCCCCGGCCTCGAGGCTGCCCGTTCCGAGGGCGTACAGCTGCATGGTCTGGAGCGGGCCGCGGGGCATGAATCCGTTGAGGACGCCTATGGCGAAAGGCCCCCGTTTCGCGATCGCCGCGGAGACCGTTCCCGCCGCCTTCTTGAGGGGAGCGGGAAGGAGGCGGGATACCCGCGGTAGCCCGGAAAGAATTCCAAGCATCTTGAGCCCGAGAAATACCATGAAGATGCCCGCCGCTCCGGCTATGATGCCCTTAACGAGGGGCGAGAAGCTGAACGCGGCTCCGAGTGCGCCGACGACGCCGCCGATGACGGTATAGGAGACGACACGACCGGCGTTGTAGAGAAGGCCCGGAAGGAATCTCTTGAACGTGCTTGGGGCGGGCATCGCGCATGCCTGTCCAGGCTGCGCTTCATCAACCCCAAGCTTGCCGACGCTCTGCGACAAGGCAATGCCGCCGCACATGGCCACGCAATGGACGGAAGTCAGGATCCCGGCAATGAAGAGCATTCCGTAACCGAGCGTAGAAGCTATCGCGGGCAGCGCGTTGAAGACGCCCGCGGTGTTCGCGATCATGTACGAAGCGGCGAGCACGATCCCGATTCCAAGCGCGATCGCCGGGATCGCGCGCACGTCGGCACCGACGCTGTACCCGTTTTTCCTGATGATCGACTTCAATTCCTCGAGGCTTGTCTTGTCGTCGTCATACTCGATGTCCACGCGGCCGCCTTTGATGCTGGCGCGAGCGGACACCACCCCATCCCCTTTCCCCAGCGCCTTTTCTATCCTTGTCTCGCAGGAGGCGCAGGCCATGTCCGCAACATGAATCGTCACTTTCTTCATACCTACCAAATACGCTCTGAACGTGAACGGATTATGAATAGGCTATGTTCTTCGCGTGTTTTCGGCCGGCCATCTCGAACGGCGAACCACTCCTCCGTGCCTCGCCCGCAGCTCTTGACAGGCAAATACCACAATGTGGTATATTCTTTCATCATGAACGGAAAGCACGGCCAGTCTTGCCAGGAGGCACCGGAGGGGCGCATGTCCCTCCGTGCGTGTCTCCTTTCCGCCGCCCCCTCCGCCTGAAACCACGGCGCCGAGAGGCGCGATTTCACACAACATAAAAGCCACAAATCCCCATCGCCTGGCATGGATCCGCCGGGCCATCACTTCTGCGCCTCTGAAGGAAGCGTAGCGAAAGGAACAAATATGTCGTACGCGAAGAATATAACCGACCTCATCGGAAACACCCCCCTCGTCCAGATTAAGGCTCAGGGCGCGGCGCCGAGAAGCTCGCCGAAGACAGCGCCCCGGGCCATCGTTCTGGCCAAGCTCGAGTCCCTCAATCCCTTTTCCAGCGTCAAGGACCGCATCGGCCTCGCCATGGTCGAGGACGCCGAACGCCAAGGCTTCCTCAAGAAGGGAAGCGTCATCGTCGAGCCGACCTCGGGCAACACCGGCGTAGCCCTGGCCGCCGTGGCCGCGGCGAAGGGATATCAGATCATCCTCACCATGCCCGAGACGATGAGCGTCGAACGCCGCAAGCTCTTCGCCGCCTATGGCGCTGAGCTGGTCCTCACCGAAGGCGCCGCGGGGATGAAAGGCGCCATCGCGAAAGCTAGGGCGATAGCCGAAGCCACGCCCGGTTCCTTCATCCCCATGCAGTTCGACAATCCCGCGAACCCCCGGATCCACCGCGAGACCACGGCCGAGGAAATTTGGCGCGACACGGAAGGCCGGGTTGACGTCGTGGTGGCGGGGGTAGGAACGGGCGGCACCATCACCGGCATCGCCTCGGCCCTCAAGCCGAGAAAACCGGGCTTCAAGGCCATCGCCGTGGAGCCGAGCGCCTCGCCCGTCCTCTCGGGCGGTCTGCCCGGTCCCCACAAGATCTAGGGTATAGGCGCGGGCTTCGTCCCAGGCGTCTACGATCCCGCCCTTATCGACGAGATCGTACAGGTGAATCATGAGGACGCGGGAATCGTCGCGCGCGACCTCGCCCGACATGAGGGAATTCTCGTGGGAATCTCATCCGGCGCCGCGCTCTGGGCCGCATTGCGGGTCGCGGCACGGCCCGAAAGCGCGAGGAAAACCATCGTGGTTATCCTTCCCGACACGGGCGAACGCTACCTCTCGACCTGGCTCTTCGAGGAGCCGGCTCGGGCTGCCTCTCCGGCCGCTCCCGCTCCGGCGGCGGCCTCCTCGACCAAGCTCTTTAGGCGGGTGAAAGCGACGCATTGGTAGCAATGGCGTTCGCCTTCGCCTGAAGCCCGAGCGGAGGCGCAGAGTCCTCCCGTGAAGAACCAGCAGAAATGACCCTCGCCAGTGACGTGGGCGACGCAGCCTCTGCGCGTTTCCTCGGAACAGGAAGTACGGACCCAACAGGGCGCTTCGGAGGTAAAGGCGTCCTGATTCAGCTTAAAGAGGAGGAAGTAGAGCATGCGCTCCACATTCGATGGAACGTTTCTCCATCCCTGTTCATAGCTCTCGACCGCCTTGAGGGAAACGCCGAGGAGGTCGGCCAAGGCCTTCTGACTTTTTCCGAGCAAGGTTCTCACCCGCGCGAATGATGTTTTATCCATAGGATTGATGCCGGTGCCTACAGCCGTATCGTCCATCCGTCCGCCTCCTCCCTGTGATACCACGGGGTGGTAGAGCGCATTCTGCACCAGCGCGTAGAATTGTTCAAGGGAATGTTGCGTGAAAAACCATCACCTGATTCAAGGCGAGGGCAAGTGCCCCGCGGCGCAAAGAACAGCCGGCGACGACGGCCGTTCTTTACGCGAAAGCATCGCGCCGGTTTATACCGCCGCGAGGACGAGTTCGAGATCGGAGATGCTGTACTCGATGTTATCGATGCCGATGGAGAGGCGAACGAGGTCGGGCGGCAGGCCCGAAGCGACCTGCTGCTCCTCCGGAGGCTGCGAGTGCGAGGTGCTGGCCGGGTGGAGGGCGAGGCTCTTCGCGTCGCCCACGTTGGCCAGATGGGAAAAGAGCTTGAGCGATTCGATGAACTTCTCGCCCGCGGCCCTTCCGCCCTTCACGCCGAAGACGACCATGCCGCCTGCGCCCTTGGGGAGAAGCTTCTTCGCCAGTCCGTAGGAAGGATCGCCCTCAAGCCCTGGGTAGCGGATCCAACTCACCTTGGAATGGTTCTTCAAGAACTTCGCCACCGCCAGGGCGTTCTCCGCGTGCCGGGGCATGCGCACGTGCAGACTCTCTATGCCCTGCAGGAATATCCAGGTGTTGTCCGGGGTAAGGCAGGCGCCCAGGTTCCGCAGGGGCACCGTCCTGAAGCGGAGCGCGAAGGCGATTTTCCTGAGTTCGGGCGAAAGGTCGATGGCCCAGCGAAGACCGTGATAGTTCGGGTCGGGGCGGTTAAAAAGGACGAACTTGGGGTCCGACCAGTCGAAGTTGCCCGCGTCGGTCGCGATGCCGCCGATAGCCGTACCGTGGCCGCCCAGCCACTTCGTGAGCGAGTTGACGACGATGTTTGCCCCAAGCTCGATCGTCTTGAGCAGGTAGGGAGTCGTGAAGGTGGCGTCTACGACCAAGGGCAGGTGGTGCTTTCTGGCCACCGCGGAAATAGCGCCGATGTCGGCAAGGTCGAGGACGGGGTTGCCGATGGACTCGATGAAAATGAGCCTGGTCTTATCATTGATCGCCGCTTCGAAGGATGCGGGATCCAGGACATTCGCGAACCTGGTGGTTATCCCCAGGTCAGGCAGAATGGCGTCGAACATCGTGTAGGTCCCGCCGTAAAGATTGGAGGCCGATACGATCTCGTCGCCCGCCTTCGCTATCGTGATGACCGTGTTGAAAATCGCGGCCGTACCCGAGGCGACGGACACCGAGGCTGCGCCGCCCTCGAGCTGGCTCACGCGGATTTCGAGGATCTCATTCGTGGGATTGCCCAGGCGGGTGTAGATGTTGCCGAATTCCTTGAGTCCAAAGAGCCTGGCCGCATGCGCGGCGCTCTTGAACGTGAAGGAACTGGTCCTGTAGATGGGAACGCCGCGGGACAGCGTGGTGGGATCGGGGCTGTGTCCGGATTGTACTGCTATGGTTTCGAATGAAGGGGTTCTCTTGTCAGCCATGGGGGCCTCCTCGCACGCCTGACGGCGTGTATGGAATCAAGCGGCCTCCCTTTGGGCTGCCGCCTAGAGTATGCCCCGTCCTTGCCCAGCGTCGCGACGCGCGCCATGAGCCGGTCGGGGCCTTTTCATGCTACATACCATAAATTGTAACCCCTCCTTTCCGCTCATCCGGTCTTCGTAAAATTCATACCACAACGTGGTAGCCGTTACTGTGCACAACAACAAATATTCCGTCAAGGCAAGATAGCGGAATTTTGCGGGAAAAATCGTTCTCACCGCGCACGAAGCCGAAACGGTACGCAGGATCCCTGAGGCCGCCTGCGCAAGCAAAACCCGGGACTAGCGCCGCGAAGGGCCTCCGTGCAAGTATCGCCCCGAGGAGAAACGTATGGAATTGCGGAAAATAGCGAGTTTCCAGGTCGATCACACAAAACTCGATCGGGGCATGTACATCTCGAGGATAGACGAAGATGTCGTTACCTACGATATTCGGATGAAGAAACCGAACGCCGAGCCGGTTCTCCCGAACGCCGCCCTTCACACCATCGAACATCTGGCGGCAACCTTTCTGCGGAACTCGGAATCCGCAGAAAGCATACTCTACTTCGGCCCGATGGGCTGCCGCACCGGTTTCTATCTGCTGACGCGGGGCATAGCCCATGTAGAAGCCATACGCCTCGTCAAGGACTCGTTCGCCCTCCTGGCCGCGTACGACGGTCCCGTTCCGGGCGCGTCGGAGGCGGAATGCGGGAACTGGAGGGAACACGACCTCCCCGCGGCGAAGGCCGAGGCGGCCTCGTTCCTGCCCGTACTCGCGGGCTATACTGAGGCGATGCTTTCGTACAGACACTGAGGTCATCCCCTCACGTTCCCCGAACTCTCGGCCCAGCGAGCACGCAGCTCAAATAGCCTCTCCCCCGCCGCCTTGAGGGTTTCGTCCTTTTTCGCGAAGTGAAAGCGGATGAAGCGGTCCTCGAAATCCTTGAAGAAGCTCGACCCCGGCACGGCTGCCAAGCCTGCCTCGCTGGCCATCCATTCGCAGAAGGCCGTGTCGCTCCGGGCGCCGAACTCCGAAATGTCGACGAGAACGTAGTAGGCGCCCTGGGGGCGGACGTACGAGAGCCCCGCCTTCTCCAGATAGGACAGAAAGAGCTCGCGCTTGCCCGAATAGAGCAGGCCGAGGTCCCGGTAGTAGGCGTCGTCGAAGCCCAGGGCGGTGACGGCGGCCTCCTGCAGAGGGGCCGCGGCGCCGACGGTGAGGAAGTCATGCACCTTTCGGATGCCGTCCGTGACGCGCGCCGGCGCTATGACGTAGCCGAGGCGCCAGCCCGTAATCGAGTAGGTCTTGGAAAGCGAGCTGCAGGAGATGGTCCTGTCGAACATGCCCGGCAGGGCGGCAAAATAGCTGTGGACGTTGGGGGCGTAGACGATGTGCTCATAGACTTCGTCCGTTATCACGAAAGCGTCGTAGCGTTCGGCCAGGGCGGCGATCGTCTCGAGCTCTTCCTTCGTGAAGACCTTGCCCGTGGGGTTGGCGGGGTTGCAGAGGATAAGAGCCTTGGCTCCCGACTCGAAGGCGGCCGCGAGCTCGTCCGGGTCGAAGGTAAACTCGCCCCCGAGGGAGGATTGGGGGCGCAGGGGCACGCAAAGGGGCTCAGCCCCCGCGAGAACGGCGTCGGCCAGGTAGTTCTCGTAGAAGGGCGAAAAGACGACGATCTTGTCGCCGGGGTCCACAGCCGTCATGACCGCGGCCATCATGGCCTCGGTCGCGCCGCAGGTCACGGTGATCTCTCGGCCGGGGTCGATCGGGATGCCCATGAAGCGGCTCTGCTTGGCAGCGAGGGCTTGGCGGAAATTTTCCGCCCCCCAGGTCACCGCGTACTGATGGGGACCGTCGATGGCAGCGTGGGCTGCCGCCTCGCGCAGAGCCTGGGGCGGGTCGAAGTCGGGGAAGCCCTGGGAAAGATTGATGGCCCCGTGCCGGAGCGCGACGCGGGTCATCCTCCGTATGACGGATTCCCCGAACGATCTCGATTTCAGGCTTATTTTGGGCATATCATCTCCTTACCTCAGATCATCGAGGTTATAGGGCGTGTTCTGATAGACGCAGTAGTTGAGCCAATTGGCATAGAGCAGGTGGGCGTGGGATCGCCAGGTCATCACCGGCTCGCGCGCGGGGTCGTCGCCGGGAAAGTAGTTGGCAGGCGGGGCTATTCTCCTCCCGGCCGCGATGTCCCGGTCGTATTCAGCCTTGAGAGTCAGGCGGTCGTACTCGGGGTGGCCCGTGACGAAGACCTGCCTTTCGTCGCGGGAGGCCGCAAGATAGACGCCGGCCAGGTCGGATACGGCGAGGAGCTTGAGAGAGGGCTGGGCGGCGATATCGGTCGCCCTCACCTCGGTATACCGCGAGTGGGGGGCGAGGAACTCCTCGTCGAAGCCCCTGAGGAGGGGTTCCTTGAGGTCGAGGGCTCTGTGGTGGTAAAGGCCGAACATCTTGGCTGGAAGCGGGTATTTGTTCACGCCATAGTGGTGGTAGAGGCCTGCCTGGGCTCCCCAGCAGATGTGAAGGGTGGACCAGACGTTGGTCGTGGACCAGTCCATGATGCGGACGAGTTCGGGCCAGTAGTCCACCGCCTCGAAGGTCAGGCTCTCGACCGGAGCGCCCGTGATGACGAGGCCGTCGAACTTCTCGTGGAGGATGTCGTCAATAGATTCGTAGAAGGTGTCGAGGTGCTCGGTCAAGGTATGGACGGACTCATGACTGGCCATCCGGATGAAGCGGACCTGGGCCTGCAGGGGCGTATTGCCTAAAAGACGGAGTAGCTGGGTCTCGGTGACCATCTTGGTGGGCATGAGGTTGAGGACGGCTATGCGCAGTTCGCGTATATCCTGATGGTAGGCCCGCTCGTTGGGCATGACGAAGATGTTTTCGTCCTCGAGCTGTCGGGCCGCGGGAAGGTTGTCAGGGATTCGGACGGGCATGTGGCCTCCGTTCGCACTTCAAGGCGCAAGCGCCTTGCGCGCGATCGATCAGGCAACCGCCCTTGGCGGTCGCCTAGGGTGAGCCCCGGCCGTCCAACGCGTCGCGACGCGAGCATAGGGACGCACGGGGCATACACATGCTCCATACCATCATCCCCATTTTCGTGTTTCGTCCGATTATCGTTTCATTCGCCTCCGCCACAACGTGTTATCGTCATCATTCATGGCCTTGCGCGCATTGTCAAGTCAGGCGGAGGCTTGATTTACGGCCGCGTTTTCCCCACTATGGGCCATGGCATCGGAAAATAGGGCATCGTCCTACGGGAACCGCGCGCGGGTCATGGACAGTCTCGCTTCGGGCGGCTGCGTCTCCATCGAGGTCGTTCCTCCCCCTCGGGGCGGCGATCTGGACGAGATCATGGCCGCTGTCGAGGCCATACTACCCCACTTTCCCTCCTTCATCTCCGTGACCGACCACCCGGGCGGCAAGGCCTGGGCCGACTCCCGCGAGGGACCGCGCCGCGTGGCGTTGCGGACCAAGCCCGGCACCCTGGGAACGGCCGTAGCCCTGCGGGACGAGTTCGGCATCACCACCGTTCCCCACGTCGTCGGCGGGATGGCCGACCGCCTCGACGTCGAGGACCTCCTCATCGACCTCCACTACGCCCGGTTCAGGGACGTCTTCGCCGTCATGGGAGACGACCGCTACGCCCCCGCCGGACAGACCTCGATTCCCGCCGAGGGTTACGGCCACGCCTCCGACCTGGTGGCCCACATACTGCGGCTCAACAAAGGCGAGTATACGCCGCCCGCCGAGGGCAAACCTACCGAATTCCGAATAGGTGTGGCAGCCTACCCCCAGAAGCATTTCGCCGCCCCTAACCTGGAGACGGATTTCCAGCACCTCGTGGAGAAATTCGAGGCGGGAGCCAGCTTCGCGATCACCCAGATGGTTTTCGAAGCGCGGCCTTACATCGCCCTGGTCGAGAGACTGAGGGCCCGGGGCTTCACCCAGCCCGTCCTTCCCGGAATAAAGCCCATCTTCAAGGCCTCTTCCATAGACTTGATTCCAAGAAACTTCTTCATCGACCTGCCCCAGGGCCTGGTGACCAGCCTCCGCGGGGCTCGGAGTCCCGAGGAAGAACGCAAGGCTGGCGTCGCCTGGACAGTCGAGCTCTGCCGAAGCCTTCTCGATGCCGGAGCTCCCGGCCTCCACTTCTTCACTATGGGAAGAGGCTTGGGGACGAAGTGGATCCTCGATGCCCTGGTTGGCCCCCAAGGGAGGCTGACTTGATCGGCGACAACCCCGCCGCGGCGCAGCTGCGGTCCCTTTTCGGCGGAAGGCTGATTCTCGCCGACGGTTCGACGGGCACAGCCCTCGAAGCCCTTGCCCCCGAGGCCGCGGCTTCAGGGCGATCGGCCCTCCTGCCCCTGGAAAATCCCGACATCGTGGAGGCCCTCCACGACGCCTACTTCGAGGCCGGGGCCGACCTCGTGGAGACGGCCACCTTCTCAGGCAGCGCCTTCGATCTCGAGCGCTTCGCGGAAGGCTATCCCGGCAGCGCCGAAGGCTTGAGCTATGCGGTCAACAAGGCCGCCGCTGAGGCGGCCTGCCGGGCCGCGAGGCGGGCAGCCACCAAAACCGGCGCCACAGGAGCCGCCGGCCTCCGCCCCCGACTTGTCGCGGGCTCCATCGGACCAGGCGACAAGCCGCCTTCCCTCGGTGCCGCAAGCTATGCCCAACTCCGCGCCTCCTATCTGCCCCAGGCCCGGGGACTCGCCGACGGAGGAGCCGATCTCGCCATCATCGAAACCTGCCAGGACCCCCTGCAAATTAAGGCGGCGATAGCCGCCTTGCGCAGTCCTGAAGGAGGCCGGGGACTTCCCTTCATCGTCTCGGCCACCGTGGACGAAAAAGGAAGAATGCTGGCCGGCACCGATATAGCTGCCTTTGTCGCCATCGTAACGCCCTTTGCCCCCCTCGCCCTCGGCCTGAACTGCTCGGGCGGCCCCGACGAGATCGCCCCCTCACTCGAAACCCTCGCCGCCCTCTCGCCCTTCCCTCTCTGCTTCATGCCCAACGCCGGCATCCCAAGCTCAGTCAAGGGCTGCACCACGTACCCCTTCGGCCCCGAGGTTTTCTCCAAAAAGGTTGAAACCCTGACACGGCGCTACGCGATTGCCATAGCAGGAGGCTGCTGCGGCACGACCCCTTCCCATATAGCCGCCCTGCACCGCCGCCTTTCGGACAGGCCTGCCGCCGGGCCGAGGCCGCCTGCCCGCCCATCCCTCGCCTCCCTGTATCGCGCCAGGTATTTCGGCCCCGGGCTCTTCAAGATCGGCGAACGGGCGAACTCCGCGGGATCGGCAGCCTTCGCCGCCCTCCTCGACGCAGACGATTTCGAGGCCATGGCCGATAAGGCCCTCCTTCAGGAAAAAAGCGGGGCCTCGGCCCTCGACCTCCACCTCTCGCGGGCGGGCAGGGACGAGGCGGGGGATCTGGAGCAGTTCGCCGCACTCATCGCGCCGCGCGCCCAGGCCGCCCTCTCTCTCGATTCGAGCGACCCCGAGGTTCTCGCGGGCGTCCTGCCCTTCATGGGCGGCAGACCCCTCCTCAATTCTACCAGCCTTGAGGACCTGGCGAAGACACGTCACGTCTTCGCCCTCGCCCGTGAGTTCGGCGCGGCCGTTGTCTGCCTGGCCCTGGACGGATCAGGCCCTGCCCGCGGCGTCGAGGACAAGGTCAGGATCTGCCGGAGCCTCTACAGCCTTGCCGTAGGGGAGTTCGGTCTGGCCCCATCCTCCCTTTTATTCGACCCTCTTACCTTCACGATTGCGGCGGGAGGCGACGCCGGGACGACGATAGCCGCCATCCCCGCCGTCAAGGCAGCCTGTCCCGGCTCCCTCACCGTCCTGGGCGTGGGCAACATTTCCTATGGGCTTCCGAAATCCACACGCTCCGCCGTGACCTCCCTCTTCCTGGACGCCGCGGTCAAGGCAGGTCTTGACGCTGCCATCGTGGACACGGCCGGTATCCCGGCCCCGGAAACAATCGAACCCGATCTCAAAGCCGCCGCCTGCAAGGCGCTCAACCTCGAAAAACGCGACGGCGATTCCGCCGACCCCTTGGACGCCCTTCTCGCCTGGGCTGCCAACAAGACCAGGGACGGCAAAGGCGCTCCGAGGCAGGACCTCGCGGGTCAAGCCGGAGAATCCGAGCCCCAAGACCCTGTCTCGAAGCTCAAGGCAGCGCTCTCGCGGGGCGACGGAGCTTCGGCCGAAACAACAGGAAAGCAGGTGGTCGAGCTCAAGGGCGGCGCCGCCCTCATGACCCTGGTCACCGAGTCCATGGCCGAGTCGGGGAGGCTTTGGAACGAGGGCCTTCTCTCTCTCCCCCTCGTCCTGCGTTCGGCCGAGGCGGCCAAGCGCGCTCTTTTACCCCTCGCCGGAGCCTTTTTTTCGGAGACCAAGGGAAGCGTCGTCATGGCGACCGTCAAGGGCGACCTCCATGACATCGGCAAAAACATCGTCGCTGCCATCCTCGCCTGCTCGGGCTGGAAGGTCGTCGACCTGGGCACGGACGCCTCGGCTGACTCCATCGTCAGGGCCGCCCAGGAAAGCGGGGCGCTCGCCGTGGGGCTTTCCGGCCTCCTCACCCGCTCCCTTGCCGAAATGCGCTTGACCTGCGAGACCCTCGAGGCCTCAGGCTCCGGCTGCCTCGTCCTCTGCGGAGGGGCGGCCGTCAGCGCCGACTTCGTCGAACGCGAGATTGAGCCCCTCCATCCAGGGCTGGTGCAAGCCTGTCCCGACGCCTTCGCCGCGGCGAAGCTCCTGGATGAGGAAGCGGCTGGCCGGATCCGGTCTTCGACGATCAAGAAAGCTCTAAGAAACACGACGCGGGGCGCGATGAAGGGGGTACGCGACGCAAGAAAAGCCACGGCAACGGTCACCTCTTCTCAGGGCGGCCGTGCCGAAAGGACGGCGTCCGGCACCCCGATAGAAACCAAGGGAAAACCCGCCTACAAACCGCCCTTCCTTGGCGCCTCGGAACCCTGCGCCATACCGTTCGGGGAATTGCTCGAGAGCCTGCGAAAACCCCTCCTCTTCACCTCACGCTGGGGATACAAGCGGAAGGAGTTCAAAAAGGCCGAAGCCGAGCTTGCGCGGCTTCTGTCCGAGGCCGAAACCCTCGCCTCGCCTTCCTATATATACGGCTACTTCCCCGTCCAAACCGGAAACGCGACCAGCCTCCTCGTCGGTGCTGGCGGCGATCCGGGCGAAGCCTGGGCCGGCCTGGACGCCAAGCCCTTCTTCGAGCTCCCCTTTCCGAGGGAAAACGGCGGCCTTTGCAGGACCCTCGCCTCCTATTTCCGCCCCGAGGGGGACTACATCGCCTTCTTCGCGGCGACGGCGGGTCCGGGACTGGGACGCAGGGCGAAAGAACTCAAAGAATTGGGAAGACTCGAAGCCTACTGGCATCTCCATGGCCTGGGATCGGCCCTGGCCGAGGCAGCGGCCCAGTGGGCTCACGACAGGATCGGCACCGAGATACGCGCCGCAGGCGGCCAAACCAAAGGCAAACGCTACTCCTTCGGATTTCCCTCCTGCCCTGGCCTCGAATTCCAGGCCCCACTTCTCGAGCTTCTCGGCGCCTCGCGCATCGGCCTATCCGCGACCTCGGGCCACCAGCTCGATCCCGAACACTCGGTGACCGCCTTCATCATTGCGCGGCCGGACGCCGTCTACTTCTAAACCCAGGAACTGGGCTAAACCCGCCGCCCCGGGTCAGGCTTGAGCTGCCGCGCGCTTAGCGCGCGGCAGCGAGGCGCGCGGAGAGGCGCGCGGCTTCCGCCCTCACTTCCTCGGCTCCGTCGATCTTTCTGTGCCTCATGATGATTTTTCCGGCGCAGACCATCGTGTCCACGGCGCCGCCTCCTCCCGCGTAGACCAGGTTCGCGGCCAGTCCGCGGCGAGGAATCATCCCCGGCGCCGAAAGGTCGACCAGGAGAAAATCGGCGGCTTTCCCGGGCTCGAGGCAGCCCGCCCCGTCTCCGAAAGCTTCATGCCCGAGGACCGTGGCAGAGGCGACGAGCTCGGTGAGAGGAAACCGTGTCGGATCGTGATATTCATGCTTCTGCAAAAGGGCCGCGAGCTTCATGTCCGCGAAAAGGTCGAGACCGTTGTTCGAGGCCGAACCGTCGGTGCCCAGAAGGGTGACGATGCCCCTGCGCTTCGCCGCGCCATAGTCGAAAGCAGGCCCCGAAGCCAGCTTCATGTTGGAGGCGGGATTGTGGACGAGTTTCACGCCTCGTTCGGCGAGAAGATCGAAGTCGGCCGCATCGAGCCAGAGGGCATGGGCGGCGAAGACATCCGGCCCCAGGAAGCCAAGGGAGTCGAGATAGAAGACCGGGCTCATGCCCGTATGCTTTTTACAGGAATCAATCTCGAACTTCGTCTCGGCGAGGTGGATGTGGAGGCTCAAGTCCCGCTCGCGGCCGAATTCACCCAGCCAGCGCAGGGATGAGGGACAGGTCGCATAGACGGAGTGGGCAGCCAGGTTAAAGCTCACGTTTGGCCCGAAATCCGGAAGATTGTCGAAGAAGGCCTTGCAAGCCCGGCGCTGTGCCGCGGCCTTGTCCTCGTCCATTCCGTCGATCAGGGCATAGTCGATGACGAAGCGCATGCCCGAGTTCCGGGCGGCTCGGGCCGTGGCGAGGGGGTCTGAGTACATGTCCTGACAGAGGCCCGTGCCCGTGGAGATCATATCGAGGGCGGCGAGGCGAGTGCCCCAATAGATGTCCTCGGCGGTCAGTTTGGCCTCGAGGGGCCAGATCACGGATTTGAGCCATGCCTCGAGTTCGAGATCCTCGGCGGCGCCGCGGAAGAGGGTCATCGCCGAATGGGCATGGGCGTTGACGAGAGTGGGGAAGGCTGCGAGGCCCAGGCAGTCGATGATCTCGGTCAGCTGTCCTAAAGGTCCCGCGAGCTCCTCGCCCACAGCGACGATCTTGTCGCCTTCGACGAGAATATCCCTGGCCGAACCGTCCAGTTCGGCTCCCCTGAAAAGAAGACTCATCGGAACCCCCCTGGCCGGCCTGAGCCTAGCCTATAGCCTCCACGGTTTTTTTGACGAAGGCAGAAAATCGCGGTTTCTCCCGTTCCGACACCTCGAGGACTTCCTCCGAGGTTATACGTCCCGCAAAGATTCCAGCGGCCATGTTGGTGATGCAGGAGAGGCCCAGGACCTTGAGGCCCCGATGCACGGCGGCTATGGCCTCGGGGACGGTCGACATGCCCACGGCGTCCGCGCCCAGGGTCCGCGCCGCGCGTATCTCGGCGGGCGTCTCGAAGCTGGGGCCGGTAAACCACATGTAGACCCCTTCCTGCAAGGGGATTCCCATCAAAGCGGCCGCGGCGCGGGCCGCCTGCCTCAAACCGGGGTCGTAGGCCGTCGTCATGTCGAAAAAGCGCATGCCCTCGGACGCATCGTTTGACCCGACGCAGGGATTGCGCCCCGTCAGGTTGATGTGGTCCCTGATAAGCATGAAATCGCCGGGCGAGAAGCTCTCGTTCACCCCTCCGGCCGCGTTGGTTAAAAAGAGATTTTGCACGCCCATCTTGGCGAAGGCGCGCATGGGCAGGACGACCTGGTCGAGGTCGTAGCCTTCGTAGAAGTGGAAGCGCCCCTGCATGGCAAGAACGAATTTCCCCGCGAGCCTCCCGGCTACCAGGCGTCCAGCGTGGCCGGGGGCCGTCGAAACGGGAAAGTGGGGTATCTCGGAATAAGGGACAATGATTGGGTCTTCTATCTCCTCGGCGAGAACGCCGAGGCCAGAGCCCAGCACGAGGGCGAGCTTCGGGGCTACCCCGATTTTTCTCAGAATGTACTCAGCCGATTCGGCCGCCCTGGCGTCTTTCATGCAGCACCTCGCTCAACGGTATTTCAAGACAGCATATAGCCGTCCTTAAAAGGCCGTCAACGGAAGGGTAACTTCGGTTGAATTTCATTATTTCCTTGCCTATAAGAATATAATTTGTACTTTTTGTCAAAAAATTGAATAATACAGTTGATAAATACATTATTGCCGTTTAATTTTCGGCCATTATTGTTCAAGTGTTTTAAACAAGTTGGAGGCTACTATGAAAAAGTTGTCGCTCAAGACCGGCGGGGTCCTCCTGTCGGTCACTATCCTTGTTACCTTGCTTCTATTCTCCTGCGCCAACCCCGTGACGAACACGGTTTCGCTGGGATCCGACTCAGCCAGAACCCTCTCGGCGGGCGTGGAGGTCTTCCCCCTCACGGCGGGCCAGCACATCGATGCCGGCACCGTATCGATCTGGCGCGATAGCGCGAAGCTCTATGTGAAGTACGAGACGAACTCAAGCTTCACCATAAACCAAACCCACGTCTGGGTAGGCACGAGCCTCACCCAAGTTCCCGTAAACAATCAGGGCAATCTTGCCCCCGGGCAATTCCCTGCCAAGGTCGACCCCCTATCCGGCCGGAACGACAACGGCGATCGTGACCTTTAATATCCTCCCCGCCTGGGAAGGTCAGTCCCTCTACATCTTCAGCCACGCGGCCCTTCTCTATACCACGAAATCAGGCGGAGAAACCGGCTGGGGCGGCGATAATATCCTCAACGACGCTCAATGGAACTTCTACATCCACGTCGTACCCCCTACCTACGTTCCGACGACGACCACGTACTACAGCGTCTCCGGCTACGTCTTCCGCGACCTCAACGGCAACGGCGACATGGATTCCGGCGAGGCTGGCCTTCCCGGCGTGAGCCTGACCCTGAGCGACGGAAATACGACGACCTCGGGCGCCGACGGCTCCTATCTCTTCGACCACCTCAAGGGGGGCCTGGCCTCGTACAACGTCCAGGCGGGAAATCTCCAGGGCGAGTACCATATGCCCTACCTGAACCCCGTGACCGCATGGGCGGGCAAAGCCTCCTCGGCCAACGTTAACCTCGGGTTCTCGCACGAGACCGTCGCCGGCGTGGTCTTCTACGACGCCAACCACAACGACGTCTACGACGCCGGCGAGCCCACCTTGAGCGGCTTCACCGTCCGGCTTGGCTCGACCTTCGCGGTCAGCGATTCCGGCTGAGCCTATACCTTTGACAACCTCAAGGGCACGACCACCTATTCCGTCAGCGCCGACGACAGGACAGGCTTCCTGCACAGCGTCGCCTCCTCGAGGACCGTGACGCCGGCCAATTCCGTACCCGCTGTCGCCAACTTCGGATTCGCCGTAGACTACGGCTGGATCGTCGAAAAGACTGCGAACGGTTTAACGATCGGTTACTGGAATACCAACCTCGACAAGGCGATCGCCAACAAGACGGCCGGTACCCAGGTGAGCAAGGCCGCGCTCCTCGGCTACGTGGGCCAGCTCTCGACCTTCGCCATCTCTCCGCTCAACGTCGCGACGATGTAGGCAACTTCCGACATCCTGGGCGCGACGGGGTCGGCGCCCAGCCTCCTTTTGTCCAAACAGCTCATGGGCTCCGAGTTCAACTACGCCTTAGGCGCCTACATCGGGAGCAACGCCCTCGCAACGTACTTCTTCCTCTTCGACGGCGAGTACATGCTTGCCAACCCCGCCCTCTTCACCTCGGCCCAGATCCTCGCCCAGCAGGCGCGGTATGACGCCTACAACAACAGTCACGACCCTGAAGAAGCGCAAGGATGGAACCCTGGTCTACGCAATACCGCTCTGGTACAGGCTGGTCACCGGGGCCATGCTCGCCCTGGTGGCGGGGGGCCTCCTCTCCTCGGGCGAGGCGCCGGGAATCCTGGCCTGGATCATCATGGCCCTCCTCGCTCTCGGACTACTCTACGAGGAACGCTGGGCCGTCCCGCCCGAGTCGGGCGAGCTGCGCCACGTCGCCGGCATCCTTCCCTTCGCCTCTAGACTTTCCATTCCCTTCGGCCGGATCGAGGGACTCAGCCTAACCGCCTTCGCCCGGGGCACCATCCCGGGGACGGAGGACGAAAGAAAGGAAAAGGAGCGGGCCTATTCCCTCCTGGACGCCTCCATCTCGGCCTCTCCAGGCCTCGGCGCCGAGCGGCCTAGCTTCCTCAAGCCTGGGCGTAAGCCTTACCTCAACCTCGTCGTCATGACGATAGAGGGCCAGGAATACCTTCTGGACAGTCTCCCGGCGGCGAGGGCAGCCCGCCTTCTCAAGGTAGGGAGGGTCCTGGCCGAAGCCTGCGGAGTGGAGTTCAGGGAAATGGAAAAGAATTAGACAAGACAATATGAAGTGACCTCCCGGATATAAAACGTGGGTTAGCCGTGATAAAACGGGTACCACATATATCGTATCAGGAGGTCACCATGAAAAACGTATACTACGTAGGGATGGATGTCCACAAGGACAGTATTCGCATGGCTGTGCTCCAGGGGAACGAACGAAGTACCGTGTACGAAGGGACGTATGAGAACGACATACCCAAGGTTATCCGGCGGCTTAAGAGTTTTTCCCAAAAGGGACCCGTGATCACGGCCTACGAAGCGGGATGTATGGGCTACACGCTCCAGAGAAGCATAAGCCAGGCAGGCATAGAATGTCGGGTCATATTGCCTAACAAGATCGACCGGTTGTCGATAAACCGAATCAAAACAGACGCTCGAGACGCGGTGCTCATAGCCAGGATGATCAAACACAACGAGGCGGACACGATCCAGATCCCTACGCAGGACGACGAAGCCGCCCGGGACCTCTTGCGGTGCCGAGAGGACATAAAGGCAGAGCTTCAAAGGACACGGTACCAGCTATCGAATTTATTGTTGCGCCAGGGGCACCACTACAGCGGCACAACGAATTGGACAGGTGCGCATAAAGCGTGGATGAAGAAACTTGAGTTTCCTCGTGCTCCACAGCGCGAGGCCTTCGACCAGTACTTCTGCCATATGATGGAAATTGAAGCTCGGCTTGAACGGATTGAGGCAAGCATTATATTCCTGGCACAGACTGAGCAGTACCGCGAGAAGGTAGCGCGCCTTCGATGCTTCAAAGGCATCGATTATCTGACAGCCTTGGCCTGCGTGTGCGAGGTTGGCGACTATAGGCGATTCCCTTCGGCGGGATCGTTCATGTCCTATTTGGGATTGGTGCCGAGTGAACACTCCTCAGGTGCCAAACGCTACCAAGGAGGGATTACCAAGACTGGGAACAGCCACCTGCGCAAACTGCTCATCGAGTCGAGCTGGCATTATCGCTATCGATTTGCCGCGAACGCCGCATTGAAAGAGCGTCGAAAGGGCATGGACGAAATGGTGATCACCTACGCCGACAAAGCAATTCATCGCCTTCAAAAAAAGTTCGCAAAGATCGTCTATAAGGGAAAGTCGGCTAAAATGGCCGTCACCGCCACGGCGCGGGAACTCGCTGGATTCATATGGGGCATGATGACCGAACGCTATTGCTAAAATAGGAGGTCTATAACCTTTGGAATGGGCGGCGGAGCAATGAGTAGAGGAACGGCTACGATAAAGGGATATGCTCTTGTTATCCTTAAGGCGAACGTTCGTTCGATCCTCGCGACAAGACTGAAGCCATCCCCGATGATTAGATTGTCATGCGGTACCCAATCCGCGCATATCAGACTGATCAATCGTCGCAGAATCGTTCCTCTTCTCATTGCCCTGCTGCAGTATGGATAGAAGAGAAGAAATATTTCTTACCTTGGTTCTTGACGGGAGGCACTTCATATCGGATAACAGGATT
>JAPLSO010000040.1 GCA_026398595.1 Spirochaetota bacterium
CACGAGCGTAATGTTCTTTCTCAACTCGAAAGAAGTGATGATGCCCGAGCCCTGTCTATCCTCGGAGAGATAGGCGATACCCGCCTCGACGGCATCGGCGGGCGAACGCGTCGTATACTCTTGTCCAGCCACGATGGCCTTCCCCGCCTGGGCCTTCCTTATGCCTATGATCGTCTCGGCCAGCTCGGTGCGGCCCGCGCCGATGAGGCCCGAAAAGCCCAATATCTCGCCAGAGTGGAGCTTGAAACTGACGTCGGAAATGGCGCCTGGCACCGTGAGGCCTTCAACCTCGAGTATGACCTCGCCTCGCGGGGCCTTTTTCTGCGGGAACACCTGATTGAGCTCGCGGCCCACCATGCGCCGCGCCATCTCATAGATCTCGAGCGCGGAAGCTTCCTCCAGGCAGATGTACTCGCCATCTCGCAATATCATGACGCGATCGCAGATCGTCTTCACTTCCTTGAGCTTGTGCGAGATATAAACGATAGTGACCCCTCTCTCCTTGAGGCTCCGCATGAGCTTGAAGAGGATTTCGATCTCATGTGAAGTGAGCATGGTGGTCGGCTCGTCCATGATGAGGAGCTTTGATTCGACCTTGATCGCCTTGGCGATCTCGACCATCTGCTTTTGCGCCACGCTGAGCGAGCCGATCGAGGCGGTCGCATCGACCTTCGTATTGAGCCCATCCATGAGCTCGCTGGTACGGCGGATCATGCCGCGCCGGTCGAGGAGCCCATTCGCTTGCCGCATTTCGTCGCCAAGGAAAATGTTCTCGTAGACATTGAGGGTCGAGACCAAGTTGAACTCTTGAGGTATGAGGCTGATGCCGATGCGCTTGGCATCCTTAGGCTCGCGCAGCTCTACGGGCTTCCCGCCAAACTCAATCGATCCCTTCGTCGGTTTATAGATCCCCGAGAGTATTTTTATGAAGGTCGACTTGCCGGCGCCGTTCTCGCCGATTATGCCGAATATCTCCCCTTTCCGGATCTCGACCGAGATGTCGTTGAGGACCCGGACGGAGGAGAACTCCTTTGTGATGCCAGTGGTTTTTACCAGTACATCGTTCATGTCTGCATCGCAGTATCGAACGCGATACCGGAAGGAGCGAAATCCACTCTGCGGACGAAAGCTAAGGCCTCTTTCGCTCCGAATTCGCGCTCCATCCCGGAATCTTCCCATTCCACAGACAGTGGTCCGGTGTAGCCCGCCGTGTTCAGTTCACGGATGATGCTGTCGAAGTCGACATCCCCATGGCCGAGGGAGCGGAAATTCCAGCCTCGGCGGCTATCGCCGAACTCGAGGTGGGAACCGATGATGCCCGCGCGTCCGTCCAACCTGACCGCGGCGTCCTTCATATGCACGTGGTAGACTTTCTTCGCGAAGTCGCGGAGAAAAAGCTCGGGTTTCATGCCCTGCCAGAGCAGGTGGCTCGGGTCGAAATTGAAGCCTAGGGTCGGCCTCTGCCTGAACTCCTCGAGGAGACGCTGGGCGGTATAATAATCGAAGGCTATCTCCGTGGGGTGCACCTCGAGGGCGAACTTCACCCCGCAGGCGTCGAACTCGTCGAAAATGGGCGTCCAGAGCTTCACGATCTCCTTGAACGCGTCATCGATCATCGCCTGGCTCGTCTGAGGGAAAGAATACCAATATTTCCACACCGAGGAGCCCATGAAGCCGGTGACGACGGAGCAACCCATGGCTTTAGCCGCGCGGGCGGTGTACTTCATCTCCTGGATCGCCCACTCGCGGATTTTTCCCGGCTTGCCCTTGCACTCGTTCGGGGCGAAACCGTCGAGGCGGGGATCCCAGAGATCGCCGACACACTGACCCGCGAGGTGCGCGCCGAGAGCCCAGACCTTGAGGCCATTCTTGGCGAGTATAGTCTTGCGGTCCTCCACGTATCTCGGGTCGATAGCTGCCCGCTTGACGTCCATGTGATCGCCCCAGCAGGCGATCTCGGGCCCGTCGTAGCCGAACGGTTTTATCTTTGCGCAGAACTCCGTAAAAGGAAGATCAGCCCATTGTCCGGAAAATATCGTCACAGGTCTGGACATGCGTACCCCCTTAAAAATCGAGCCAAACGGCGCCCTTGCTTGAACTCTCGACGCATTTATTTATGAACTTCACCCCCGAGATTCCGTCCTCTCCGCCGGGAAAATCCAAATCCGATTCCAAAAGCGCAACGCCGGCCTTCCTCTTTGTCAGCGCGGCGATGAAGGGTTTGTAGATGTTGGCGAATGCCTCGAAATATCCCTCGGGATGTCCCGAAGGTATGCGCGAGTAAGACTGCGCCTGAGGATAGAAGCCGTCGCGCCCCCGGGAGAGGGTGGCTGTCGGCTGCCCCAACTTGGACACGACAAGATAGTTCGGGTTTTCCTGGGACCATTGGATAGATCCAGTAGAGCCAAAAATCCTGAATTTGAGCCCGTTGTCATAGCCGACAGCGACCTGGCTCATCCAGTAAAGCCCCTTCGCGCCACCTTTATAATTGAGCATTATCGACGCGTTGTCATCGAGCGCTCGGCCGGGCACCAGCATATCCAACCGCGCGCAGAGCGATTCGATCTTGAGACCCGTGACGTAGGACACAATATTCTCGATATGGCTGCCGATATCGCCGACGCAGTTGGACTTGCCCGACTGGAGGGGATCCGATCGCCAAGCCGCCTGCTTCTGGCCTGTCAACTCAACGGGGGTGGCGAGCCATTCCTGGGGATACTCGGCGTTGACGAAGCGGATTTCGCCGATGTCGCCGCGCCTCACCATCTCGCGGGCCTGCTTCACCGCGGGGTAGCCGGTGTAGGTGTAGGTTACGCAGAAAAGCAGACCCTTCATCCGCGCGAGCGCGCCAAGCTCCTCCGCCTCGGCAACCTCGAAGGTCAGAGGCTTATCGCAGACAACATTGATACCGTGGGAGAGAAAGGTTTTCGCCGCAGCGTAGTGCTGGGCGTTCGGCGTCACGATCACGACGAAGTCGATGCCGTCCTCGCGGTTGGACTCTCTCTCCGCCATGGTCTCGATATCGCGGTAGAGCCTGCTGTCGTCCAGACCCAGTAGGCGTCCCGTCTGAAGGGTCTTATCGTGGCTCTTGGAGAAGCATCCCGCAACGAGCTCGGCATTGCCGTCCAGACCGATGGCTTTGCGATGGACCTCGCCGATGAAAGCGCCGGGACCGCCACCGACCATGCCGTAACGAAGACGGCCCATAGACGCGCCCGAATTGCCTCCCTCGATCATACGAACCTCCTCGGCCGAAGAATGATCGACGTTATCGTCCGGCTAAAAACGCATCCAGCGCGCGCTTGCTCGACTTCGAGGCGCCAAAAGGATCCGCATTTTCCCAAACATCGATATCCAGCCAGCCCTCATATCCTCCAACCAGGATTTGATCCAGCATGGCTTTCCAGTCCATTCCCCCTTCGGTCAATGCCAGATGGGTTGAGCTGCGGGATTCGATTTTTGTGCAGGTGCCGTCATTGCCGGCGAGATGCGTGTATCCGATGAAAGGCTGGAGTTGTTTCAGCAATTCCAGGGGTTTCTGCCTGCTGAAAACGTTGATATGCGCGAAATCACAGAGGGCTCGCAAATACTTGCTGTTGACGCCTTTCAGAATCTTAAACCAGACTTCGGGAGAATTCACTTGCTGAACCGGCTCCGCCTCTAAAACGAGGGGAATTCCGGCATCTTTGGCTAATGCCGCGCAGTGCGCATAGGTATCGACCATATTCGCGACACTTAGTTCATTGGGACCGTCGCCGAACAACTCGCCCGCCCAAACGCCCATCGCCTCGCAGCCAAGCGTCACCGCCACATCCAAAGTCCCCTGGATGTACTTGATATAATCTTTCCTGCACATGGAATAGGCGCTGGCTGGATGCCCATTCCCCAACCCGCCCGGCAGCGACTGGATGCTCGCGATGACCAATCCGTGGTCCTCGACGCGCTTTCGAAGGGCACGCTGCGCGGACTTCTCGACAGGATAGTTATCGGGCATTCCGAATAACTCCACACCTCTAAAGTTCAGGTTCACGGCATGCTCGAGGATTTTCTCGAAATCATAAGGCTGATTATAGATGACATTCGCCCAACCGAAACCATTCAATCCTAGGGAAATTTTACGCATAGCCATTGGCCCTCTCCCCACCATGTGGATGGTACAACCGTATTGTTTATATGTCAACTTACTGATTTGATCTTTTTATCATTTCCTCATTTGGGTACACAGCCGCCAAGCCGCCACGATAACAGGATCCCTATGATCTATTGGTTAATTTTCCCTTCAATTTTCCGGATTACCCTATACGCTTCCTGTAAAAAGACCTCTTCGGCCACTCCCTTTTATTTCGGCAGCACTTCCAGATTCAGGATGCCCTTGTATCCCTTGGGAATTTTCCTGACAAACGCATCCCAATCCACTCTCCCCCGACGCGGAAGCCAGTGATCGTCCCTCAATCCATCATTATCTGAAATATGAAAGCAGAGCAGCCTGTCATGATACCGCTCCAGCAGGCCGAATTTTGGATCTCCATAGAGATTGTCATGCGAGGTGTCAAAACACAGGCCCAACGTCCTGTCGTCTATCGAATCGAAGACCGTCTCGAGCACTCTGTTCTGCTTCGTGTTCTCCGCCGCGATCAAAACATTATTATCGCTCGCATAGCGAACAATATTCTTGAGTACACCAATCCCGCATTCATTCGCTTCTTTAACCTTAAACCCTTTTGTCAAATGTATTACTAGGATAGGAATTCGATGTCGCGAACAGTAATCGATATATTTTCTGAGCTCTTCTTCCATAGCATGAGCCTTGCCGCTGTCCCATAGCGTATTGATCCGACTATATGGGGCATGCGCATACTCCAGAAAAAGCCCACTGTCTCGAATAAGATGAGGGATCGAATCAGGATCAGTTTCCCAGTGCCCATCCTCATCGATCCACATCGAGGTGGAATCGAATCCCGCTTTCCTGATCGCTTTTATTCGCTTCTCGATGGTCCGAGGTATTCCGTACCAGTTAAAGATGCCTACCCTGCGTCCCTTTGTTACAGCGCTATAATTCTTCATGCTCCGCAAAAGAAAAATACCCTTTTGCGTTGAAAATTATATGGTCCAAAAAGCTCAATCCCAATGTCCGGGCAGCTTCTTTCAACTGTTTGGTAACCTGAATATCCTC
>JAPLSO010000009.1 GCA_026398595.1 Spirochaetota bacterium
CGACGATCGGGTACTTGTCGAGGTAGCCGCGTTCGTCCTGGGCGCCGAAAATCTTGAACGTTCCCTCTCCCTGGCTGTTGTTGGCTATCGGCGTGCCCGTGAAGCCGATGATCGTGGAACGGGGAAGGGTGGCCATGAGATAGGTCCCGAGGTCCTTCGCGACCGATCTGTGGGCTTCATCGATAAAGACGAACACGTTGTCACGTTCGCAGGCCGACCCGGGCATTCCATCGAACTTCTGGATCGTGGAGATGACGAGACCGCGGAAATCGGCGTCGATCAGGGCCTGAAGATCGGCTTTGCTGCTCGCCCGCCTCGTCGCGATGTCCTGGTTCTGCAGCTCACCGAGGAGCCGCTCGACCCAGAGCGACAGCTGCCCTTCCAGGTCCACGCGGTCGACGATGGCGATGACGGTGGCGCTCGAGAATCGCCGCTTGTCCTCGAGGATGATCCTCGCTGCTGTCAGGAGCGTGAAGGTTTTGCCCGAGCCCTGGGTATGCCATATCAGGCCCCTTGTCCGCTCGGGATCTGCGCAGCGCCCGACGATCGCGTCTATAGCGCGCCGTTGGTGCTGACGGAGGATGGACTTCTTGGTCTCCCCGTCCTGGACGAAGAACAGTATCCACCGCTCGAGGCTGCGGAGGAAATCGGTAGGCTCGAAGAAGGACTGGACGGCGAAGCGATAGCTCTCTTCGGGCGCCTGCTTCCATCTCGCCATGTCCCGCCGCGTGACGTTCCAGGTGACGCCGTACCAGTAATCGAGCATGTGGGTCACGTTGAAAAGCTGGGCCGTGCCGAGGAGCTCGGGCGTCTCGATTTCATAGCGGCGAAGCTGTTTGACGCCCCTCTCGAGAGCGTCCCCGGATTTCGGATTCTTGTGCTCGACGATGCATACAGGAATACCGTTCAGCACAAAGATGAGGTCGGCCCGATTGGCCTTGCGCGCGGGCGGCCGGATCTGCCACTCCCAGCTGCACTGGAGTATGTTGTTCGCCGCAGTACCGAAGTCGATGAGCCTGACCGTCCGCTTGCGGTTCTCGGTTTCGTCGTACCACTGCCGCTCGCCGCGAAGCCATGCCAAAGCCTCGCGATTGCCCTCGATGCTCGGGGGCAGGGCTTCCACCGTCTCGACGACGGATCGGATGGAATCTTCGGAGAGCCAGGGGTTGAACTCGGCCAGCTTGGAAGAAAATTCGCCCTTGAACAGCATTCCCGTCGTCCCGCCGCGCTTGGCCTTGGCAGATTCAGGATCGACAGGCGCCCATCCCACTTCGGCGGCGTGGCGGATCATGGGAAACTGGGCCATGACTTTTTCGTCTATGTTCATTTTTTGTCAGCCTCAAGATTTTTACTATATAGTGGGGTCGATTCGCCAACTTCCAGAGTCGCCCCGTCCTGAATCGCGAGGCGGGAAAGGGCCCGATCGATTTTCGCCTTCTGTCGATCGCTCAACTTGTCCTTGTTGGTCCTGTAGAGGCGTAGGAAATTTTCGGGAATGGAGACGAGCCTCAAGAGACTGTTGTGCGCCCCCGAGGGGATGACGCCTTGCTCGTAGGAGTTGATGGTAAGCTCGCCGATGTCCAGAAGCTTCGCGAAGCTCTTCTGGCTTACGTCGTAACGGGCGCGCATGGCCACGATCTCCTGGGGGCCGATGATTCCGTGTCGAGCGCGGTAGACGGCGCGCGCGGAGGCGATCTCGGCGTCCATCTGCTCGCCTGAGGCAAAGTCCTTGCCGCAGGTTTCGCATACGGAGAACACCGAGTCGAATTCTACGTCCTCGCCCCGGATTTTCATGGTCTCCCTTTCGCAAACGATCCTGATATTCCGCATGGCTTCGCAATGGGGGCAATCATTATAAATCGTAGTTAGTATACTCATCTGTATTCCTCAATCATGAAAGGAGATAATCTTGAGACGGCCTGAACCATTTATCTCGTAAAGCTTTAGTTTGACATAGAATCGAGTGCCAAACTCGTCATGATAGAAGAACCAGATGCTACCTTCCGACCCATCATAGTCCTTCTCAGGACCCCTGACGTAATGCTCGGGACCAAGCTTTGCGAGCCTCTCACAGATGTCTGATACCGTGAGGTGGTATCGATCTAGAGAGGCAAGGTTCTTTTCCCGTTCAACGAATCTCACGCGCCGAATATCCTTGAGCACCGCCCGCATTCGCATCAGGAACACTTGAAGGCCCAAAACGGCGTCTGGCACCACTATACCTCCTGTTTTGGTATTAATCAATACCAAAACACAATCCCTTCAGGAAGACCGATCCCTAGTCCTCGGTTTCCCTGATAGCCGACAGCTCCAAGTCCGCGACCCGTATCTCCCCCGTCATCAGTTTATGAAGGAGGCTCTTGAAGAGTTCCTCGAGGAGGGCCTTCTTTTTCTTATGCAGCTCGATCTTGCGGTCTATGGCGTCGAGGATCTCGACGATCTCGCGCTGCTCGGTAGTGGGTGGAAAGGCGACTGCTAGTGATCTTACTATTTCGAGATTCAAATTCTGTTGTTGACCACCGTGAGCAAGTTTACGTATCTGCTCATATTGATAACTGAAGAAATGATAAAGATACTGATTAAAAATAATGTCATCGCGAGCTATAATTGCAGCGCAAGCTTGATTACATGCTGCATTGATTCCTAGTATTGCTACTTTCCCGCGTGTAATTCCCTGGCCGTACATTGCCATCAATAACGTACCAGCAGGCAATATCTTTGCTGCAGATTCACTAAGGCCCTTTTGAGTAATGCATTCCTCTGTTGTGATGATGAGCTTGTAGTCAATTTCTGTTGTTTTTACCCAAGGGATTGTTCCAGAGTCCCAGTATTCCGAATTATGCCGTGAAGGCGTTCCTCCTGATGATAATTCGAAATGGTCCCCAAGTCGGCAAATCTCCCAGCTCTCCGGTACGAGCCCGATCTCCGTCTCCTTCTGAGCCTCGCCGTGGAGTCCTCGGGTGAAGAGTTCGCGCATCGCGGCGCGCTTGAGCTCCTCAACAATTCCGATGCACCTCTCTTGAATCCTTATTGAGATTCGTATAAATAAGAGTGCATCAGCAATTATATTCTGCTCTTCGATCGTTGGTTGTGGCACGAGAAGATCGGCTAGTCGATTTCGAGATAGGTTTGGGATAGTTGTTTTATTGCCGGCCCCTTCAAATATCCCAAGCTGAGTAAATGCGCACTGAAGGAAGTAAACATAGAAACGTGGATTAATGTTTTTATCTTTTGGACGCAATCTGTGTAAATGGTTCTGGAAAGACATCTCCGGAATCTGACCTTCCCAAATTGCAGAGCGTCCAATATCACCGCCCTCGCAGACTAGAAGGTCTCCATACCGAAGTAATTTGGTCCTTAATTCATCTGGTGAAAGATACATTTCATCGATAGTTGATAAATCAATCTCATCCCAGAAAACATTAGCTGTCCGGAGAAACTTCGTTTTCCCTTCTGTATTTCGTGCTCCTACTGACATGGTTTTCCCCGCGCCAATCTTGAAGAGCTCTCCAATCGGTCTCTGAATCCAATTTGTATTATTCATATTTTCTTTAGCAATGAAAAAAGCGATTTATCGATATTGCTAGCTTGAACATCGAGTTCGAGAATCTCATCTACGATTAAACTAATTTCGCGATATTTGCTCTCCTCCCCCTGTCCCACCCACCTGCTCGGGCTCAGGTTGTAGTCCGCCGCGCTCGCCTGTTCCGTGGTGATGACCGCTATCTCGCCATCGACGGCCTCGCCTTTCTGGAACGCGGCGGCGAGGGGGCGCAGCTCCTCCTCGGGGATGTAGTTCTTGGGCTTGCCCTTCTTGACGTGCTTGGAAGCGTTGAGGAGGACGATCTTGCCCGCGCGGGCCGCGGGCTTTCGCTTCGAGAGGACGACGATGACGCCCGCCGCCGTGGTGTTGTAGAAGAGATTGTCGGGCAGGAGGATGACGCCGTCGACGAGGTCGCGGTCGACGAACCATTTTCGGATCGTTTTCTCCTTGTCCTCGTTCTTCGAGCCCGAGCCGCGCGTCAGGGCGCCCGTGTCCAGGACGACGGCAGCGCGGCCGCGGTCGTTCATGCAGGCGAGGCAGTGCTGGAGCCAAGCCCAGTCGCCCTTGCCGCTCGTGGCGCCGCCTGTGGTGCGGAAGCGGTCGAAGGGATCGTTGGCGAAGACTTCGGGATTGAAGGGCTGGTTCCACATGGGGTTGGCCACGACGATGTCATGGGTCTGGATGAGCCCCTTCGGCGTCTTGAACTTAGGGTTGAGCATGGTGTCGCCGCGGGCTACCTTCATCTCCATGTCGTGGATGATGCCGTTCATGCAGGCCACCGCGTAGCTCTCGGCCTGGAGTTCCTGGCCCGTAAGCCGCAAGGGGATCTTGCTCGTAAGGTCGAGTTCGCGGGCTACGAGCTGGAGCTTGACGAGGAGGCCTCCCGAGCCGCAGGCGAAGTCGTGGCAGCTGTCGCCGGGGCGGGGACGCATGATGTAGGCCATCAGGAAGCCGACTTCGGTGGGGGTGAAGAACTCGCCGGCGCTTTGGCCCGAGCCTTCGGCGAACTTGCGCAGAAGGTACTCGTAGGCGCGGCCGAGGAAATCGGGCTGCACGTCCGCGAGGCCGAGTCGGTAGCGGGGATCGGAGTAGGTCTCCACGACGGCCCTCAGCTTGGCGGGGTTGATGTCACGCTCGCCTGATCGCTCGGCGGCGAAATCCACCGTATCGATGACCCCCGAGAGGGTAGGGTTGTGCTTGACGATGGCGCGCGTCGCCTTGGTGAGGTGCTGGCCGACATCCTTGGGCGCCGTCGACTGCGGGGGATCACCATTGTCCATAGGCCAGTCGTAGCGCTCAACGCCGCGTAGTACCGCCCAGCGGGCCTCGGGCGGTATGTAGAAGCGGATGAGCGAATGATCGGACTCGGCTGTCTCAAGGGCGATCTGCCTGTCGCCGAACTCTTCGGCGAGCCTGTCGATCTCATCGTCGAAGACGTCCGAAAGGCGTTTAACGAACAGAAGAGGGAGAAGGTAGTCCTTGAACTTGGGAGCGTCCTTCTCGCCTCGAATCGAGCAGGCGGCGTCCCAGAGCATCTGTTCCATGGATTTCGTCGAAGGTTCGGTCGATCTTGCGCGCCGTCCCCGGCGGGGAATCTTGGGTTCAATGCTGGCTTCAGCCCCAGTGTCCGCGTCGACTCCCGCCTCGACGTC
>JAPLSO010000030.1 GCA_026398595.1 Spirochaetota bacterium
CGCTTTCACCCTCCAGATTGTCGCCCAGCGAAAGGCGCCTCCCGCCCACGCTTCCATTCTCCTCGCCATGGAAGGCCTCTTCGGCGCTATCGGCGGCGTCCTTTTCCTCGGCGAACCCGCCACCATCCGTATTTTCTCAGGCGGGGCACTCATGCTCGGCGCCGCCATCCTCTCCCAGGTGCCCGTGGGAAAACCTAGGAAGAGGACTGCTGATGTAGAGTAATAGGGAAGTTTTGCACGATGACAAATGTATCAAACCGCCTTAAATTCAGGGGGGTTAAGGCAGGTAGTCGAGCAACTCGGCTTCGTTCCTGAAGATCCTGTCCAGAGCCTGGCCCAGCATGGGATTCACCTTCGCCCCGATGAAAGCCGCCCTAGAGTCCGGTTGCAGGCCAATGATGATCTTCTTCGACCTCTCCAAGTACTTCTGCCGTCAGCTCGCTGTTGAACAGGCGCTCTGCGCTGCTGAAGAGAGGGCCGGAAAAGTAGAGCTTCAACACTGTCCTCACCTCACCTCCGTTTTAGATCATACAGCACAAACGTGCAAGAAGAATTTTTTACAGGTTTGTAATGAGAACGCGGGTCCGCCCCTGCCGGCTGACCCCTTCGTCCTCACAGGCGGCGCCAAAGAAGATTCTCATGAAGAGGAAGGCATAGCCGAAGAAGCAGTGACAACATGACAACCGTTTGCCCGCGTGGAATACTCCGATTGGCGCTATCGCGCAAACAAGAGAACCCCTAAAATAAAAAGCCCGGGAACGTCGTTCCCGGGCTGATATCGAGGATGGAAGCCGGGAGTCCTGCCTGGAGCTCCCGGGGCCATTCACGCCTGCTCAGGCATCAGACCTTTTTACGCCCGATTGAGAGAAGCAGGTTCAGGACGATGCCGACCGTGGCCGCGGTGGCGATGGCGGGAAGCTTGGCCCCGAAGATCGGGATCATGCCGTTGGGGAAGCCGTAGGCTCCGCCCAGGCCGACTACGAGGATAACGGCGATGACGGCGAGGTTCCTGGCATTGAAGAGGTCGACCTTTTTGTTGATCATGATCGCGACGCCCTGGGCTCCGATGACCCCGAAGAGGTAGATGCAGGCGCCGTTAATGACGGAGCTCGGGACCGACCTGACCGCGTTGGAGATGGGCTGGATGAACGACAGAACGATTGCCATGATCGCCGCACCGCCCAGGACCTTCACGGAGAAGTTCTTGGTGATCGCCATAGTGGAGATGTTCTCGCCGTAATTCGTACCGGCCGGGCCGCCGAAGAGGGAAGCCACGATGTCGCCCAGACCGTCGCCGATTAGGTTGATCCCCAGTTTCTCGGCAATCTTGTATTCCTTCTTGCCCTTTCTCCTGGCAAGGTCGTTGACGTAGATGTCCAATTGGAAGAGGTGTGCGGTGGATTCAGGTATCGTCGCTATCGCTATCGGCATGATGGCCGCGACCGCCGCCCAGTTCGCTATTGGAATTGTGAAGTGCGGGATCTCAACCACGGCGCCGGTCCAGATCGCGCCGAAGTCCACGAGCCCGAGGGGAATGGCCACAATATAGCCGACCAGGATGCCGAAGAGGATGGGCAACTGGCCCCAGACGCCCTTCAGGTAAACGGAGAAGAAAATCGTGGCCACCAGGGTAACGAGGGCCGCGATCCATGCCTTGTCGTTCGCCACGCCCCCCGAGAAGCCGGCCGCGCTCGTCAAGGCCGTCCCGGCGAGGGAGATGCCGATGACCATCGCGATGGACCCGGTCACCGTGGCCGGAAGAACCTTCTCGATGACGTTCATCCCGAAGCGGCTCACGATGAGACCGGCGGCGATGGACACCAAGCCTGACATGATGATACCAAACTGGGCCGCGGAAATCAGGTTGTCGGGGGCGAGCCCGGAGGTGACGCCCGTGATGCTGATGACGGCGGCGATGTAGGAAAAGCTCGATCCATAGTAGAGAGGAATTTTTCCCTTCGTTATGAACAGAAAAGAGAGCGTCGCGAGTCCGCTCGCGAAGATCGTCGTCGAAACGTGGAAACCTGTCAGCAGCGCCACCGTCACCGTCGCCGGGAACATGACCAGCAGCTGCTGGAACGCGAACACGAGCAATTTCCCCGTCGTGGGAGTCTCATCCGGCAAGTAGCCGATGACCTTGTCCGTACCCTTCCTCATTCACCCCTCCTTCTGCCCTTGCGGGCCGCAGTTTATTCACTATACCTGAGTAAGCATACAGGGAGAAGGCGGTATTTTTAAAAACAGGGGCCTGTTGGCCATTTTTTATACAGGCATGTTTACCAAAATCCGGCCGGATGGTAGGATGCGGCAAGCATGCCATCCTCCAAGCGCCTCGAATCGAAGACCGAAATATTCCGGAACGCGTCCATCCCGAAGGCAGTCGCCAATCTGGCCATCCCCACGGTCATCAGCCAGCTCATCACCATGATCTACAATCTGGCCGACACCTTCTTCGTGGGCCAGATGGGCGATCCCAACAAGGTGGCTGCAGTCTCCCTCGTCTTTCCCGCCTTTACGATGCTCAGCGCGATCTCCAATCTTTTCGGCGTCGGCGGCTCGAGCGTCATTTCCCGATTCCTGGGCGCGCAGAAGCCTGAAGGCGCGAGAAAAACTTCGGCGTTCTGCATCTACGCTTCCATCGCCGTCGCGTCGCTGTTTTCCCTGGCCGTGCTGGTCTTCAAGGCGCCCATTCTCAGGCTGCTCGGCGCGAACCAGGATACGGAAGGATTCGCGAGCGACTACATCACCTGGGTGCTGATCATCGGCAGCGTTCCAACGGTGCTCGGGATGCTGTTCGGGCACATCGTCCGCTCGGAAGGCGGCGCCAAGCAGGCCAGTATCGGAATGTCCATCGGCGGAATCCTCAATATCGTCCTGGACCCCATCTTCATCTTCCCCCTGGGCTTGGGCGTCAAGGGCGCGGCCATGGCCACCATGCTCTCCAACTGCGTCACGGTCGTCTATTTTCTTATATATCTCCGCCGTATACGGGGAAAAACGATCATCTCGCTCAATCCCAAAGAAATTACCCTGCAGAGGCACCTTATCGCGTCAGTGGCTTCCGTGGGCCTTCCGGCTTCGCTTCAGACGATACTGTCGCTGACTTCCAACACGGTGCTGAACAATCTCGCTTCGGGTTACGGCTCGGCTGCCCTCGCCGCCGCGGGCATCGTCAAGAAAATCGACATGATACCCATGAACGTAACCACGGGTATCTCCCAGGGCGTTCTCCCCTTCATCGGGTACAACTACGCGGCCAAGCGCTTCGACCGCGTAAAGAAGATAAACGGCTTCACCCGCCTCCTCGCCGTGTCCTTCTCCCTGCTCTGCATCGCGACCTTCGAAGTATGGGCGGAAAATATCACGGGATTCTTCATAAGCGACCAGGAGACCATCCGGCTGGGGGCGGCCTTCCTGCGCGTTCTTTGCCTCACCACGCCCATGATGGCCATCAGCTACATGATCACCACGATGTTCCAGGCTA
>JAPLSO010000014.1:0-8302 GCA_026398595.1 Spirochaetota bacterium
CCCAATCCGCGCATATCAGACTGATCAATCGTCGCAGAATCGTTCCTCTTCTCATTGCCCTGCTGCAGTATGGATAGAAGAGAAGAAATATTTCTTACCTTGGTTCTTGACGGGAGGCACTTCATATCGGATAACAGGATTTTACAGAATTGACAGGCAAGAATTTTTTCTTAGGAAATATGCGAAAAGATAATGAAAGAACAGATTCTATTTCTTTCCTATTCTTTTCTCCTCTCTCGCAATTCCCATCCCTTAAAATTATCCTACAAATCTTGCGCAATCCTGTAATTTCTGTCCAATTCTTCTATTCGTCCTCGTCGAAAGGCACACCGAGAGCCGCAGGCGGCTTGGCGTTCATGGCCATGAGTACTCTCGCTATGTCCCTCCGCACAGATTCAGGCAGCCTCGACAGGCTCCGCTCCAGCCACTCCGCATTGCTGATGTTGACGAGGAGGAGGGTGAGGATCATGAGCGGAAAAGGCGCCACCTGGAGTACCTGGGAGGGAACGTTCGGCAGGATGGGCTGGAGGACAAGACCCAGCCACTGGAGGAGGGAAAAGAAATAGGCTCCGATGGCGGCCCTGACGGGAGTCCAGCCGCCGAAGATCGTGATGGAAAGGATGATCCAGCCGATGCCATCCAGGCCCGAGATCGTGCCTTTCCAGCCGGCCTTCACGGAGAGGGAATAGATGGGACCGGCGAGTCCCGCGATCGCGCCGCCGAGGATCGCATAGATGTACCGCAGGCGGTTTACCTTCGCCCCCCGCACATAGGCCGCCCTGGGATTCTCTCCCAGACCCTTCAGCATGATGCCCGGCTTTGTCCTCTCCATGTAGAACCAGGAGACGAAGATAAGGAAAAAGCTCGAGTAGGTGACGATGTCGTGCCGGAAGAAGAGGGTGCCGGCGACGGGGAGATTGCAGAGCGTCGGAATGGGCGAGATGTTGAGGCGGGGGCCGCTCATCCCCATGATGGGAGTGCCCAGAAAGTAGGCAAGGTCGCGGCAGAGCATGGCAAGCACGTAGCCGACGGCAACCTGGGACTGTTTGAGTGTGATGCCCGTGAAAGCCACGACGAGGGCGACAAGGGCGCCGATCAAAGAGCCCGCGACGAAGCCTAAAAGGAGGCTCCCCGAGGCGAGAGATACCGCGAAGCTGCCCATGGCCGAGAGCAGTATCATGCCGTTCATGGCCAGGTTGGTCACGCCTGCCCGCTCGGTGATGGTTTCGCCGATGACGCCGAAAAGAATGGGAGCCGAGGAGCTCAAGACACCCGACAGACCGAAGAGCAGCGCGTCGCCGGTCATGGTTTTCCCTTCTTTTTCCCGAGCAGCTTCAGCCTCAGGCCGTTTCCGATGATGACGAAAAGAACCAGAAAACCCTGGATGACGCCCGCGAGGGAGGAATCCAGCTTCAGGACGATAGGCAGCTGTATCGAGCCTACGTTGAGGGCCGCGAAGAAAAGGGCCACGGGGGCGGCGAAGACGGGACTGTAGTTGACGAGCATGGCTACCATGAGGCCCATGTAGCCGTAGCCGCTCGAGAGCGATGGAATGCGCCTGTGGTAGACCGAGGTCACCTGGACGCTCCCCGCGAGGCCAGCGAAGGAGCCACAGATGACGAAGGAGAGCATCATGTGCTGCCAGGTGGGAATGCCGAGGAGGTAGGCTGACTTGGGATTTTTCCCGATGGCCTTGAGCCTCAGTCCGAAATAGGTTCCCTTGAGGAGGACGAAGGCGATCACGATAGTGCCGATTGCCAGGGCCAGCGGTATCGGCGCGAAGCGGGACTGGGGTGTAAGAGTCGGCATCCAGAGGCTCGGCTCGAAGGGGAGGGTCCCCGACATGGAGGCTACGCCCGGTCGCTTCCAGGGTCCGAAGATAAGCCAGAGGTTGAGGGCGGTAGCGACGAAGTTGAGCCCCAGGCCGCCGAATATCTCGTTCACTCCCCCGAAGGTCTTGAGGGCCCCCGCGAGCATGGCCCACAGGATTCCCCCGGCCGCGCCCGCGGCCATGGCGAGAGCGATGACAGCGCCCGGAGCCAGGCTCGTCCCCTGGAGGGCACGCATCGCCTGAGTGCAGAAAATGGCACCAAGCGTTATCTGACCTTCGATGCCGATGTTCCAGAGGCCCACCGTGAAGGTGAAGAGGAGACCAGCCGTCACGAGGAGAAGGGGTACCCAGGCGACGACGACATTGGCGGCGACGTCAGCGTTCCCCAGCGCTCCCTGGACGATGTTCGCGTAGGCTACGAATGGATTATTGCCGGTCGCCGCGACGATGGCCGACGTGAAGGCGATGGCGAGGATGACAGATCCCGCGCCGAACAGAAGCCTTGTCGATCGGTCGTCACGCATGTGCGGCCTCTGCGAAGGTCTCCCCTGAAGCTTCCCAGCCGACGCCTCCGATGAGCTCGCCCAGCTTCTGGACGCTGAGCCTCCTTGCGTCGATGAGGGGCGTGACTCTGCCCGCGAAAAACACGAGTACCTTGTCGCTGTACTGGAGAATCTCGTCCAGGTCCGAGGAGATGAAGAGCATGGCCGTACCGGCGGCGCAGCGGTCCTTCAGCTTGCCCCAGATGTAGATAGTGGATTCGATGTCCAGGCCCCGCGTGGGGTGCTCGACGAGAATGAGGGCTGACGATTCGGGCAGGAGGGAGAGGAGAGCCCGCTGCTGGTTGCCGCCCGAGAGCGATTCCACGCTCGAGTCGGGGCGGCCTTTTATGTTGAATGCGGAGATGCGCTCGCCCGCAATGCCGGCGGCCTTCGCCTTGTCGATGAAGACGCCGCCTTTACTTCCCGTGAGTATATAATGCTCTGTGAGTGTCAGGCCTGGCACAAGACCCTTCTCGAGCCGCGCGGCAGGGAGGTAGGCTACGCCCATTCGCTGATAGTCGTGGTAGTTTTTGCCGTTCATGGGCCGTTCTTCATCGTCCAGGCAGAATTGGCCGCCGGCTGGCTCGACGAGGCCGCCGCAGGCTCCCAGGAAGAGATCCTGGCCTGAGCCTTCCATGCCGGCAATGCCTATGATCTCACCCGCCCTGACCTCGAGGTTCACGTCCTTGATCTGCAGGCGGATTGAGTCGACGCAGCCGGTCTTCACGGTGAGCACTTTTCTGCCAGGTTTCGTGAAGGACTTGGGAGCCAGTTCGACTTCCCTGCCGAACATCATTCGCACCAGTTCGACCTTGTCGAAGGGCGCCTCGGTGGAGCCGACGAGGGCTCCCTGCCTCAGAACCACAGCCCTCGAGCAAAGGGCTTCCACGTCCTCGAGCTTGTGCGAGACGAAAAAGATCGTCAATGAGGACTTTTGCGCCGAGCCAGAGGAGTCGCAGGATTTCCAACTGCTGGCGCTCGCCCACGGTCAGCGAGGATACGCGGGCATCGGGCGCAAGGCTGAAATCGAAACGCTTGGACAAGGCGCGGAAGTCGGCGAGGGCCTTCCTCCGATCAGGTACGAAGCCGCCCGGGCTCCCCAGGAGGAAGTCGTCGATGATCCTGAAGGGGGGGAAGTCGAGGGGGTCTTGGTGGAGCATTCCGATGCCTAAATTGATGGCGTCATCGGGCGAGCCGATCCGGACAGGCTCGCCGTCGAAGAGTATTTCCCCGGAATCGGGACGCAGGAAGCCGGAGAAGATTTTCATCAAGGTGCTTTTCCCCGCTCCGTTTTCGCCCAGGATGCCCTGGATGCTCGCGGAAGGAACGGTCAGGGATATGGAATCGTTCGCACGGACCGGCCCGTAAGTCTTGGTGATGTCGCGCAGCTCGATAATCATGGGGTCCCTTCGAAAAAGATGCACTACGGAAGCCCGAGCACCATCCGGTTCCCGGGCTTCCCGTGCAAAGGTTCAGTTAGCGGTTTATTTTGAGACGCTCTGGCCCGTCATGCCCTGAAGGAGCTGGGACAGATACCATATCTGCTGGTCGGTGGCCGCCTGGCCGGACTTCAGGTAGACTGTTCCATCCTGGAGATTAAGGGGACCCTTCCAGAGGTTGAGTCCGTTTGAGAGCTCGCCAACGAACTTATCGACGCCTTCGGAGGCCGTCTTGGTCAGGCTGCCCTTGATGAAGCCCACGGCGCCCGTGTCGGGGTTGTTGATGTTTTTCCAATCCGGCGCGTTCCATTCGTGGTGGCCCTTCCAGGTGCCTGCCATGGCGTCCTTGACGTTCTTGGCATAGGCGGGACCCCAGTTGAAGTAAGGAACGCCGAGAGAGACGCCCTTGCCCTCATCCATGGCCTTGGAATAATCGTAGGGGATGGCCCATACCTGCTTGCCCTGGGCGGTGAACTTGGCTGCCTCGGCGACGGCCTCGGTGGTGTCGATGCCGGAGATCACGACGTCGCATCCGGAATTGAAGAACTCGTCGGCAACCTGGGTGGGATCGGAGGTGACGCCGGGGATGTTGAACCAGAAGCCGATCCAGGTGACGCGGAACTTGAGCTGGGCGGGGTCCTTCTTGAGGTAGTTTACCCAGGCGTAGCGGGCGCCAAGATAGGCGGAAGCCGCGAGGCGGCGGGTTTCGTCATTGATGAGGGGTCCGAGGAAGCCGATCTGGCCCGTCTTGGTAGTCATCGCCGCGGCGACGCCGGCGACCATCTTCATGTACTCCATCTTGCCCATGATCGAGACCATGTTGGCCATCGGCTTATATGCCTTGCCTTCCTTCCACTGCTGGTCGCCCGAGGCCATGATAACGAAGATGTCGGGATGGGCTGATGCGAACTTGTTGGCCTCGTCCATCATGTCGTCGGAGGAAAAGCAGATGAGCTTGGCGCTCTGGGCGACCAGGCTTTCAGCCAGCTGGGATACCGTGGTTCCCGGCCTGTCGGCTGAGTTGGCTTTATCGATGTAGACGAGCTTGGTGCCGGGGACCTTGGCGAGCGCGTACTGCATGCCGTCGTAGTTGGCCTGGCTCCAACCATGATCGTTGTAGGGACCGACCATGACCAAGCCTATGGTGAGATTCGAGCCAGCGGCCGGAGGCGATGCCGCAGGCAAAGCCTGGGCGAAGGCCGAGACTCCCATCAGGGCGACAAGCGTCGCCAGGACGAGGATGCGAAAGGTTTTCATCTGATTCTCCTTGTGGCCGCGCGATATGGGAAATTTAAAAGGCGGCGGCCTTAAAGCCCTTCAACGAAGAGTATACGCGAAGGGCTTGGGCTGATGAAGCGTTTTTATGCGCAGAAAATGGATAAATTTTCAGCGGCCTCGTTTTTCCAGCACCTTCGACTCATAGGTGGAAGCCGATTCTATCCACTCCTGTTCGGGAGGAACGGACTGCGCGGCGCAGTATCTGTCCCACACAGCCGTGAAGGGCAGGGTCTTGGCTTCCTCCATCAGGGCGAGGCGCTTGAAGTAGTCGCCCGCCTGCTCTCTCTCCCTGATTTTCTCGATGGGCTCCAGAAGGGCGTAGAGAAGAGCCTTCTGGACGCTTCGCGCTCCGATGACCCAGGCGGCTATGCGATTGATGGAGGCGTCGAAGTAATCCAGGGCGAGGAACACCCTGTCCCCGGCCTTGATGCGCACCACTTCCTTGCAGACGTTCTGCAGGTCTTCGTTCCACAGGATGATGTGGTCGGAGTCCCAGCGCACACCTCTGGAGAAGTGGATGACGAGCCGCGGGATGAAGAGGAGCATGGAGGAGATCTTGTCGGCCACGGATTCGGTCGGATGGAAGTGGCCCATGTCGAGGCAGATGCCGATGTTGCGCTTGGATGCGTAGCCCATGTAGAACTCATGGGATCCGACCACGTAGGACTCGGAGCCTATGCCGAAAAGCTTGGATTCTACGGCGTCGACGACCCTGTTGTTGGGAAGGGCCTCGCGGTAGATCTCGTCCAGGGATTCCTGCAGCCTGAGCCGGGGGCCCAGCCGGTCCGCCGGTATATCCTTGTAGCCGTCCGGTATCCAGAGGTTGTTGACCACATGGTCCTTGAGTTCGTCGGCGAAGGATTGCGCTATCCTGCGGCAGGCCAGACCGTGGCGTACCCAGAATTTGCGGATCTCGGCGTCCTGGTGCGAGAGAGTGAAGCCCGATTCGGAAAGGGGATGGGAGAAGAACGTGGGATTGAAATCCAGGCCTATCTTGAGCTCCTTGGCCCAGTCGATCCAGCCCGAGAAGTGACTAGGCTCGAGGGCGTCGCGGTCGACCTTCTTGCCCTGGGTTTCGGCGTACATGGCGTGGAGGTTGAAACGCTTCTTGCCCGGGATCAGGGAGAAGGCGAACCCGGCATCCTGTCGGAGTTCGGCCGAGTTCCGGGCCCTTCCCGGATGGCTTCCCGTCGCCATGATACCGCCCGAAAGCTGGTCGGCGCCGTCGAAGCCAATGACGTCGTCGCCCTGCCAGCAGTGGATGGACAAGGGAATCGAAGCGAGCGTACTTATCGCGTGGTCCGTGTCGACGCCGAGGGCTGTGTATTTCCCCTTGGCCTCGAGATAGGACGCTTCATCTTCCGTTGCGGAATCGCTTCTCTTCCTTTTTTCCATGATCCTGCTTCCTTTCCTAAGTAGCCCAGGCGGGCTTCGTTCCTACTGGGACGCGATACTCGAGCGGTACTGCTCGACTTCCCATTTCTTGATAAATTCCACATCACTGAGGGCCATGTGCCTATAGCCTCCGAAGGCTGAGGAGTACTGCGCGATTTTGACGGCATCGAGAAAGAGGGCGAGGGCGAGGTCGGCCATCTTCGCCGAGGCGCCTACGGCATAGATCCCCAGACCCTCGGCGGCGACGATGCGGGGCGCGAAACCCTCGCTCTTGACGAAGGCCTTCCATGCCGGTCCGAGCCTAGTCGCGGGCGCGTCTCCGGCATGGCGGTTGGCTTCGTGGCTCAGGGAAAGGGGTTTGGCGCCGGAATAGACAATATGATCGGGCGTGAAGGCTCCGGCGAGCGGGACGAAGGCCTCTGGCGAGGCCAAGAACACGCCCGTGGCAGCATTCGAGACAAAGCGCAGACTGGATCCCGGGGCCTGGCGCAAGATGGCCTCGGCGAGGGCCCTGCCTTCGGGTTCATCGCCCGTGGCGTCGGCGGCCGCGCCTGCGCCTACGGCGGAAAAATCGGGCGCCTTGCCTCCGGCCGCGCCGAAGGCGGCGCGAATCGTTGAAAACACCGAATCGTAGATCTTCTCGATTTCGGCCGTCGTTTCGGCGGCGACGAAGATGCCATGATTCTGGAGAAGAACGATCTGCGGTACGGACCTTCCCGCTGCCGCGAAACGGTCAAAGGCGTCCTTGAGAGTCCGGGAGAGGACGTAACCCGGCGTCGTATAGGGAATCCACAAGGCTCGGTCGCCGAAGAGTTCGGCCGCCCTGCCCGGTCCATCGACCGAGCAGAGAAGGCCGTTCACGAGGGCGGGATGGGTGTGGACGATGTATACGTAAGGGAAGAGAGCGTGGAGAATAGTCTCGACGCTCGGTCGCATGGTCTGGCCTGGTAGCCGCGCGGCCAAAAGGGCCGAGAGGGCCTGGGCTTCCCTGGCGGCCGAATCCAGGGGAAAGTCCCTCTGTAGGACGGCGCGGACGGCGGCCAGGTCGAGGGCAACGAAACCGGATTCGTCGATAGTCCCCAGAGCCGCGCCCGAGGCCTTTATGTACAGGGTCGTCGCGTCCTTCCAGGAGGTGTTTCCTCCACCCCCGAGGACGAATTCAGGGTCGCCGCCAAACAGACGGGAGATTCCAATCAGCTCATTCATGCCCATTATTTCAATCCATGTGAAAGACTTCGGTCAAAGTATCGCAGACCGGGGAATTGTCGGGGTTGCAGTCCATCAGGTCCTTCATGGAATCCCACCATGTTCGGACAATGGCCTTGGAGGCGAGGAGCGAATCCGTCGCGTCGTCGGCGAGGTACTGGAAAGCGAAGAGACGCAAGGTCTTTTTGTCCAGATAGATGGAATAATCAGACACGCCTGCCCTGCGGAGCTCGTCCTTGAGTTCGGGCCAGATTGTATCGTGGCGCCGCTTGTACTCAGCCTCGTTGCCCGGCTTGAGCTGCATGACGAAGGCATTGCGCTTCATGTCGCTTTCTCCTTGCTGTATTGAACAACCAGCGTGATGAAAAATGGCGGGCGCTTAGGACGCGCCCGTCACTCGCGTCACATCAGAACTCAGGAATTAGTAGACTTTTTTCCAGTCGGCGATGTTCTTCGCGTCAAATTTGAACGGGGGCCCCAAGAGGACTTCGGTGCCGCCATCGGGCGCCTTGGTGATGACATAGCTGCCCAGGCGGGAAGCGGTGAACTTGTCGCCGACTTTTCCCGTGATCTTCTTGTTCACCAGGGCGACGCCCACATAGGCGCCGAGG
>JAPLSO010000014.1:8335-55495 GCA_026398595.1 Spirochaetota bacterium
AACATCGATGGGGTTCCACAGGAACATGTAGCCGCAGACGCCGTTCTCGATGTACTCGGCCATCTCGGAGGGAAGTCCGAGGCCAGTGAGGGCGACCTTGCCCTTGAGACCCTTGTCGGTGAGGACCTTTCCGGCCGCGGCGATGCCGACGGTCGTCGGGGCGATGATCACCTTGAGGTTGGGATAGGAGCGCAGGAGTCCCTCGGTCTCGGAGACGGACTTGTCACGAAGGTCGTCGCCATAGGCTACCTTGACCAGCTTGATGTCCTTGAATTCGGGCTTGGCCAGCTCTTTCTTCATGAAGTCGATCCAGATGTTCTGGTTGGAAGCCTGGCTGGTCGCGGAGAGGATGGCGATTTCGCCTTTGCCGCCGGCCATATCCTTGGCGGCCTGGACCAGAGTCTTGCCGATCTTCTCAGAGTCCGCCTGGTTGACATGGACAAGCCTGGCGGCGGGTTCGACCGAGGAGTCGAGGGAGAAGACCTTGATGCCGGCTGCCGTGGCCTTCTTCAGGACGGGGGTCAGGGCGTTGTAGTCATTGCCTACGATGCAGATCGCGGCGACTTTCTGGGCAATCAGCTGCTCGATGATCTGGATCTGGGCCTCGGCCGTCGGCAGATCGGGAGAGCGGAGGATGGCCTCAAAGCCCTGCTCCTCGATGCCGTTCTTGAAGCCTTCGAGCTGCTTCTCGCCATAGGGGTTGCCCGTGTTCTTGAACACGATGGCGAACTTGGCCTTATCGGCGGCGAAAACAGCCCCGGGGAGAATCATTCCCGCGATCAGAAGGACCGCGGTCAGCGCGATGAATTTTTTCATCACTGCCTCCTTGGAAAATATTCAAACGCCCTTGGCCGCTGGGCTGGACGCCTTTGCGGGGATGGGCTTTTGATGCCGTTTGTTGAAACGCAGGTTAAGGATCATCACGGAGACGATCAGTAAAGCTCCAAGAATGATCAAGAGGACCTGGGCCGAGATGTTGACGAGACCCAGTCCATAGTTCAGGAACCCGATGATGAGAATGGCGAGGAGGGGCCCCGTGAGACGGCCCTTGCCGCCCGACGTGGAAACCCCGCCCAGGACGACCATGGCGATCACGTCCAGCTCGTAGCCCGAAGCGACATTGGGTCGCGTTGAGCCCATGCGGGAGGTGAGAAAAAGGCCGGTAACCCCCGCCATGAGCCCTGTCAGGATCGAACTTATGACGAGGACTTTGTTCGTCTCTATCCCTGAGTATCTGCATGCCGTGGCGTTGTTGCCCATGGCGAAGAGGGTGCGGCCGAACCGGGTCCTGTGGATGAGGATGGCGAAGGCGGCGGCGCAGAGGGCGAAGGCGATGAGGATGAAAGGCACCTTGCCCACATAGCCCCAGGCAAGGAAGGAGAACCACTCGGGGAACTTGCCTGATGCCCTGTCCTCGAGGATGACGTAGGCGACGCCTCTGAAGATCGACATGGTGGCGAGGGTGATGATGGTCGGGGAGAGTTCCTTGAACTTGACGATCATGAGCCCGTTGAAGAGGCCGCAGAACGAGCCGACGAGGATGCAGAGTACCATGGCCAGCGGCATGGGAAGACCAACGTTATAGGTCACGGCCATGATGACTGAGGAGAGGGCGACCGTGGACGCTACGGACACGTCGATGTTCCCGAGGACGATGATCATCATCATGGTGGGGACGAGGAAGGCCTTGTCCAGGAAGTTCATCGGCGTATTCAGGAAGGTGTCAACTGAGAAATAGTAGGGCGAAAGGGAGGAGTTGACGATGTTGATGATGATGAACAGGAGGATCAGGAACCACTCCCATTGAAAAATGAAGCGTTTCCAGCTGAAGGGTTTTTCGATGGTGATCGTTCTTTCGCTCATGGCTCTTCCCTTCAGATCGCGCGGCGGCGCAGGGCGGCCCGGTCGTTGCCGCGCTTGATCAGGATATTGGAGATGACGGCCAGGAGGATGACGACGCCCTGGATGGCCTGCTGCCAGAAGGGCGAGACATTGATGAGGGGAAGGGCGTTTGCGAGGATGCCGAAGAGGATGGAGCCCAGGAGGATGCCCGAGACCTTGCCCCTGCCGCCCGAGACGCTCACCCCGCCCAGGACGACAGCGGCGATGACGTTCATCTCGTAGCCTACGGCTGTGTCGCCTTGTGCCGAAGCGAACTTGCTCACCCAGAGAACGCCGGCGAGCCCCGCCAGGGCTCCCATGGCGGCGTAGACGATAAGGACGATCTTCTTCCTCGGTATGCCGATGATGTCGGCTGTCGCGGGGTTGGATCCGATGGCATAGACAAACCTCCCCGTCCGCGTCTGGTTGATGAAGTACCAGTAGACGAGATAGATGCAGACGGCGATCACGACAAGGTTGTTGACTCCCAGGAAGGTCCCGGTCGAGATGTGCTTGAAGCCCGTCGACATCTGGTAGGAGCTTACCCACTTGCCCTTGGAGACGAGGTAGGTGGAGCCCCGGACGATGTTCATCAGGCGGAGGGAGGCGATGATGGGCAGGATGTTGAAATAGGCGACCAGGGTCCCGATTACGGCGCCGATGCCCAGGCCGATCGACATTGCCTGAAGAACCGACACGGTGGGCGAGATGTCCGCATGGACGCTTACGGTGAGGGAGCTGACCATGCCAGCGAAGGCCATGGTTGCCCCGATGGAGAGGTCGATGCCCCCGGTGAGGAGGACCATCATCATGCCCGTCGCCAGGATGCTCAGGATGGCCGTGTTGGTCAGGAGGTCGCGTAGGTTGCTCATAGTCAGGAACTTCGGGTTTCGGATCTGGAAGACGAGACAGAGGACGGCGATGAAGATGAGGAGGCCGAGTTCCCTGAAGCTTTCACTCCCCTTAGCCTTTATTTTGAGCTTCATTCCGCCGCCTTCCCTTCTGCTTTTCCCTTGAGCATCATCGATGCCTCGAGGATCTCGGCCTGGGTAGCTCCCTTCGTATCAAGAAGGGCCGAGACGCGGCCTTCCCGCATTACTACGATCCGGTCGCTCATGCCGAGGACTTCGAGCATCTCCGAGGACACCATGATGATGCCATAGCCGGAAGTGGTCAGGTTGTTCATGATCTTGTAGATGGCGGTCTTGGCACCCACGTCGACGCCCTTGGTCGGCTCGTCGAGGATGATCACCTTCAGCTCCCCTGTAAGCAACTTGGCTACGATCACTTTCTGCTGGTTGCCGCCCGACAGGGTGCCCACCTTGTCGAAGACGGAGCCGGCCTTGACCTCGAGTTTCTCTCCTAGGGTCTTGGCCATTTCCCATTCCTTCTTCTCGTCCATGAGCCCAGCCTTGGTAAACTTCTTGAGCGAAGAAAGGGTTATATTCTTCGAAAGCTCCCAATCGACGAGGAGGCCCTGCTTGAGCCTGTCCTCGGGCAGGTAGCCAATACCGGCGTCGATGGCATCGAAGGGACTCTTGATCGTAAGTTCCTTGCCCTGAAGCTTGATCGAGCCCGAATCGGGCGGGGCGATGCCGTAAAGGGATTCGCAGACTTCGGTGCGGCCCGCCCCCACGAGGCCCGTGAGGGCGAGGATCTCCCCTTTGCGCAGGAAGAAGGACACATCCTTGAAATAGCCCGTTCGCGAGAGGCATTCGACTTTCAGCACTTCCTCGCCGATTTCCACCTTGCGGGGAGGAAAGAACTGGGTTATCTCGCGGCCGACCATGGCCATGACGATGTCATTCTGACTCACCTTGTCCAGGTCCCAGTCGCCCACATAGCAGCCGTCGCGCAGAATCGTGACTCGCGTGGCCAGTCGGTACATGTCCTCCAGCCTGTGGGAGATGAAGATGACCGAGACGCCGCGGTCCCGTAAGGCCTCGACAATCCTGTAGAGGTCGTCGCATTCGCGCTTGGAGAGGGGAGCCGTCGGCTCGTCCATGATGAGGATCTTGGCGTTGGAGGAGAGAGCTTTCGCTATCTCTACTATTTGCTGCTGGGCGACCGAGAGGCTGCCCATGACGGTCTGGGGCCCAAAATCGGCGTCGAGTTTGCCGAGGAGCTCGCCCGCGTCGCTGTTGAGCTTCTTCCAGTCTATCTTCCGGGTCAGAGGGTTGATTTTCTCATGGCCGAGGAAGATGTTTTCAGTGACGGAGAGATCGGGAAAGCAGGTGACGTGCTGGTAGATAGCCGCTATGCCGAGGCGCTGGGAATCGAGGGGGTTGCGGATCGTCACGGACTTGCCCTCGATGCGTATCTCCCCTGAGTCGGGCTGGTACACACCGGTGATGATCTTGATGAAAGTGGACTTTCCCGCTCCGTTCTCGCCCATAAGCGCGTGTATCTGTCCTTTTTCGAGACGGAAGTGCACGTCGTCGAGCGCCTTTACGCCCGGGAAGGTCTTGGAGATATGGTCCAGCTCCAGTATGTACTCGGACATGCTCACTCCCTCGTTCAACAGACTCGCCGGCATGCGATGCCCAGAAGGACGGCCAGCTTTTCGATCGAGCCGGCGACGTGGCCTGTACCGATGGCGCAGTGGTGGGCGGGGCCGGCCTTGGACCAGGCGTCGGCGAATTCCCTCGCCGGAATGGGAAACCTGTATCGGCTGTTGGTATTGCCTATCTTCAGCGTAGGGCCGGGAACGGCTTCGCCCTCCGCGACGAGGAGAAAGGTCTTTCCACCGGGGCCCTGTACTACCGAGAGAAGGGTGGCCGGGCCTTGCCGCACGCTCATCTGGATGGAGAGGCCCTTGCCGGGTTTGCCGTGGTAGAGGGGAAGAGGGACGAGTCCGACACTGCCCTCGGCTATACCGGGATGGGCCGGGCCGTCGTGGCCCAGGAGGACGACGTCGGATTCGAAGTCCATTAAATAGAACTCTGAAAAAGAGCCGCCCGCGCCCAGTTCGTCCATGATCTTCATGGCGACGACGTTCTTGACCTCGCACTCGCCGGCCACGGGTACATGGTGGGCGGTGAGGAGGGTGTTACCCGCGATCACAGAAGTGATGATGTTCTCGTGTTCGTTGCCGCTCACGCCTTCGTAGTAGTAGGCGAGGGCACCCAGTCCGCGTTCCGCGACGAGCTTGTCGAGGGCGCAGGAAGTGAGAGCGGCCTGCCTGAGTTCAGCCTTCTCGCATCCGGGGGAGATGTCGAACTCGGCATCGAACTGCCGCAGTTTGATCTCGACCTCGGGATCGGCCACGCGATCCCTGAGCTGTTTGAGGTAATCCATCTCGAGAATGTCGAAGTGGCTGCCGAAGACCGTCGCCAGCCTCGTCACGTCGGTGTAGACATCGAGCATGCCTGCGTAATAGTGGCCCAGGATGCCGACGCGCATGTCGCGCAAGGCGGCCTTGGCCGAGGCAGCAGCTGTCCACGTTCCGATCTCCGCCCAGGCCGTTTCGTCGTCAAGCCAGCCCGTGACGATATCATAGGTGATGCCGGCGTTGTTGAAGACATTGGCCAGTTCGGGGACGCAGCAGGCCTGGCAGTGGGCGAGCCACTCGCCGGTCATCAGTCCCCGATCTCCCAGGGCGTTGAACTTCTCATAGTCGATGCGTTTCTCGGGCTGGAGGTTGAGGATGAGGACGGGGAGGCCGGTCTGGAGTGCCACAGGCAGAACGGTGTGGGAGAGCGCGTAGGTCGAAACATAGAGGAAGAGAACGTCGACCCGGGCTTCCCTGAAGATCAGGGAAGCCTTACGCGCCTTCTCGGGATCATCGATCAGCCCGGCGTCCGTCACATCGGCTCCGAGTTCGGCCAGCCCCTTCGAGATCCTCCGCTGGTAGCCCTCGAGCCGCTGTTTGAGGCCCGGGAACTGCGGCCAGTAGGTGTCGAGTCCGATGCCGAAAAGCCCGATCCTCGCGCTCATCATGTACCCTCAGCCCATAAGTATAAACCCTTCTGGATTTCCGGCAATGGACTTTTCAGGCCGGCGGATGGAGAATTCTGCAAGGTCTTAAGGGGCGTGGAGGAAGACGTAGGGTTGTCGCGGGCGCCTCAGGCGGATGAAAAAAGTTGCCAACAGGGCTTTACCGGGGTATAAATGAAGACGATGCAGTCCAAGGATTCAACCAGCATGTCGAGCTTCTTCAAGTACCTCACGTACAGCAAGGAGGACGAGACCTGGCAGATGGTCTGTACCGACGCCGGCACGACGGTCGTACCCCCGTACACGATCTATCCGCCCAACAAGGACGGTCACCCCAGGGCTTTCCAGTACGTCGCCGTGGGTCGCACCCTCAACGAGTACCAGATGATCTACGTGACGGACGGCCAGGGGATCGGACGGCCACCCCAGGGCTTTCCAGCATGTCGCCGTCGGCCGCACCCTCACCGAATACCAGATCATCTACGTGACGGACGGCCAGGGGATCTTCGAAACCCAGGGCCGGACTTGGGAGGTCAAGCCGGGCTCCCTCCTCCTCGTCTTCCCCGGGGTGCGCCACCATTACAAGCCCCTCTACGAGGTAGGGTGGACCGAGTACTGGGTCGGCTTCCGGGGGAGGTATTTCGATACCCTTGTCGAGCAGGGCTTCCTTTCGCCAGCGCGATCCTTCTTCGAGATCGGCCTCCAGGACTCCGTCCTTGAGAGCTTTTCCCAGGTTCTCGACGAAGTGAGGGACCAGAAACCCCTCTACCAGATCAAGGTATCCGCCAAAATACTGGTCCTCATCGCCGAACTCCTCGCCGCCGAGCGCAGGAAGGTCCAGCCCAGCCATTCCGAACAGCTGGTCGAAAAGGCCAAGTTCTTGATGGAAGAAAACATTTACGGGGACATCGATCTCAAGGGCATCGCGGATAAGCTCGGCGTCTCGACCTCACGCCTCAACGAGGTCTTCAAGACCTATACGGCTATGACTCCCTACCAATACTACATCCATATAAAGCTTCACATGGCCAAGGTCCTTCTGGAACAGGGGGGCCTGTCGGTCAAGGAGGTCGCGTTCCGCCTCGGCTTCGAGGATCAGTATCATTTTTCGAGACTGTTCAAGAACAAGACGGGCATAGCACCCTCGAACTGGAAGTCCTTCGTCTACGAATGAAGTCTTTTGGGTTATCGCAGCCTGTCGAACGTTTCGCTCAGGAGCTTCTCGAGGTAGAGCAGTTCTCGCCCGCTCAGCCCTGAGCCGAACCTGGCCTGACTGGTGCCCGCCTCGATGCCCAGCTCCTTGGTTGCCACACCTTGAAACTGCATTCTGGAGGGGATGCATTTTATCGGACCCACATCGGCCAGCGGCCAGGTGGAGAGCTTCTCGACGCCGAATAAGGTCGTCCGAATGGAGAGTTTGTCCCTGGTGATGGAAAGCTCTCGCGTCGAGAGCGAAGGGCCTAGGGCTGTCTTCACGAGGTAGATGCCGATTCCCCAGAAGGGGACGCTGAAGACGGTATAGAAGAAGGGGGCCTCCATCCGTATGGCCATGAAGGTCCAAAAGGCGACAAAGCCTATCCAGACAGTCGAAAAGCCGCGTAGGGAATGCGAAGAGCCTTTAAGGCCAGCAGGCGGGATGGTCACCTTGAGGTTTTCCCCGCTGGTCTCGATCCGCACTTTCGAGTCCTCGGGCAGGGTATTCGGATATTCGGGCCCCCAGAGCTTGGCTGGTTCCGACGGCGCCAATGCCCGCGCCTGCCTGAAAGAAACCGACTGGGCCGCCGGCGAAATATCGTCACGGAGCAGAGTAGCCGCCCTGGACGCCGACAGATCCCTTCGCAGGACATCAGGCTCGAGCCAGGACGAAAGGAGTGCGGATAATCCAGCCGAAAGTTCCACAATTCCGGAAAGGTCGACCTTGAGGGCTCTTGTAGGCAGCTCCGAAGGATTCCTGCCCGTGAGAAGGAAGACTGCCGTGGCGGCCGCCCCGTAGAGATCGGAGCGGTGGCTGGCCCTTCCCGCGACCTGCTCGAGGGGGATGTAGCCCGCCGTACCCACAAGGGTCGCCCCGGGGTAGAGGGCCGTGTGCACGGCATCCTGGACCCCCGAGAAGTCGACGAGGGCGATGGAGCCGTCGGACTTGAGGACGATGTTGCGCGGATTGATGTCCCTGTGGACGATGGGGGGGCGTAGGGACCCCAGATAGGCGAGGACATCACAGAGCTGGGCCATCATCCCTTCCACCTCTGCCTCGGAGAATTTTCTGCCCGATTTGACGATCTTCTCGAGGTCCTGGCCGTCTACCCTCTCCATGGCCAGGACGAGACGGAGCTTGCCATCGGATTCGGATTCGAAACTTCCAAGATAGGCCGGGATCGTGGGATGGGAGAGGTGGCGGAGGGCCTCGGCCTCCCTCCTGAAAACATCAACGGCTCCCCAGGAGGAGGTCTCCGAAAGGTCGAGTATCTTGAGGACGACTTCGGGGCCGGCCTGGCCCGAGGCGGCGTCTTCGCCCGAGGCGGCGCCTTCGCCCGAGGCGGCGTCTTCGCCCGAGGCGGCGCCTTCGCCCGAGGCGGCGCCTTCGCCCGGGGCGGCGCCTCCACACGAGGCGCCATGAGTCCTCGCGAGCCAGGTGGAGGCCGATGGACCACGCCCCAGCTCCTCGATCAGGGTATAGGAGCCCAGACTCTCGCCCGCTTTCACTCCCCCGACCCCTCGTCGCCGGCTCTGGCACCTAGAGCCGACAGTTTTCGGAGGGCTTCGGCTCGCGCCTCCTTCATTCCCAGCTCGTCATAGGTGTCGGCGAGGTTGAACCAGCCTTCCTTCAGTTCGGGGTCAGCGGCCACGGCTTTCTCGAAGCAGGATCGTGCGGCGGCATACTCTCCCTTCCTGAACCGGATAATGCCCTTGTCGTTCCATGCCTGGGAATGGTCAGCCTTGAGAGCTATGACCTGGTTATACAGCGCATCTGCAGCGGCGAAATTGTCCATGTCGTAGGCGAGCAGTCCCAGGGCGTGCAGGTAGTCGGGCTCTGTAGGAGCGAGGGCGAGTGCTTCGTCCAGATCCTTTCGCGCTGACTCGAAGTCGCCCGAGAGCCGCTCGGCTTCGGCCCTGTTGAAGAGGATGCCCGGAAGCCTGCCGCCCGCTTCGAGGGCTGAGGCGAAGGCGGCGATGGCCTCGGTATACTTCCCCACATCCGTCAGGTCTATGCCCTTCCTGTTGAGGGATGCCGCAGACCTGACTGTTCCTTCGATTCCTGACATAGTTCCAGTCTCCCTCCCCCGCGCGTTCCGCAGGACATGTGTAAAACTCCTGAAATACTAAAAAATAATACTCGATTTTTTCTGAAAGGTCATCATCTCCAATACCGGAAGGGCTTGTCTAAAATGTTCGAAATTCATATAATATCAATATAATAATATAGATATAGTTATATTCATATATTAGAAAGGGGGTATTTAAATGCCTGCTGCGCCGATTGAGTTTTCGAAAGAGCTGGAAGACTACATAGCCGAATGGGGCAAGAAACCTGGTGGACTCATCATGATGCTCCACAGGATTCAGGACGAATTCAGCTATATTCCCCGCCCAGCGGCGGAGAAACTCTCTGTCATGGTGGGGCTTCCCCTCGCCAAGATATACGGAGTCATCACCTTCTACCATTTTTTTAAGACAACCAAACCTGGCAAGCACACAATAGCCATGTGCATGGGCACGGCCTGCTATCTCAAGGGCGGGCAGGAATTGGTCGAAGAGGCCAGGTCCATACTCGGCATCGCCGGGAACGAAGTGACGGACGATGGACTCTTCAGCATCGACGAAGTGCGTTGTCTCGGCTGCTGTGGACTGGCCCCCGTCATCATGGTCGGGAGCGAAGTCTTCGGCAAAGTCACAAAGGAGCAGCTTCCCGAAATAATCGCGAAATACAGGGTACTCTGAGGAAGGTCAGGTCTTCGCGGGGATGAAGAACGCCGATGCATTACGCCATCGTGGATTTCATCGCCGATATAGCCGAGAACGCCGGTGAATCCGGTGCGGGGAATGTCGTTCTGAAAATCGATGAAACCGGATCCAGCTTCGAAGTGAGCGTGACCGACGATGGCAAGGGTATGAACGAGAGAGAGTCGGCCTGTGCCCTTGATCCTTTCCATACGGACGGACTTAAGCACCCGGGACGGAAGGTGGGGCTTGGTCTTCCTTTCCTTAAACAGGCCATCGATCTATCGAAAGGAGATTTTTCCCTCCGTTCCGAGAAGGGCCGGGGAACCGAGGTGAGGTTCCGTTTCGACAAGGGTAACTTGGACTGTCCTCCCATTGGGGACATAGCCTCGACCCTGCTCTCCATTATCTGTCTTCCGGGGGATGGCGAGTTGACGATCACGCGAACGAGGAAGGCCGAGGCCGCGGCTGAGGCCGCTGCCCGAGGCGATCTTTCATATGAGCTCAGGAAGAGCGAACTTAAGGAGACGTTGGGGGATCTGGAAGGCGCTTCCTCCCTGGCTCTCCTGAAGCGATATCTGGTATCGCAGGAAGAAGGATGAACCGACGGATTGTCGGTGAAGGAAGGAGAGGCTTATGGCAAGGATGACCCTCGACGAACTCAGGGCGCTCCGCGATTCCAAGCGTCAGGACATGGCGCGGCGGGATGTGGAGGGCAAAGATACCCAGATCATCGTCGGGATGGGCACCTGCGGCATCGCCGCAGGCGCCAAGCAGACCTTCGACGCCATCGTGGACTCGATCCAGAAGCATGGGATCGGGGACAAGATCGTCATCAGGCAGACCGGCTGCATGGGCCTCTGCTATGTCGAGCCGACGGTGGAGGTGGCCGTTCCCGGCATGCCTACCGTCATTTACGGGAAGATGACTTCCGACACGGCGGAACAGCTCGTAGTCAAGCATCTCATCGAGCACAGCCTGCTCGACAACCATATCCTCGACCGCCCCGCGGTCGACATCGTCAAGAAATAGAGGGAGGCTGTCATGGCTAAGAAGAATTTCATTCTCGTCTGCGGAGGGACAGGATGCGAATCCTCCCGCGGCGACGAGATCTATAAGACTCTGGTAAAAGAGGCCGAACTCCAGGGCGTCAAGGATGATGTCCAGGTAGTGAAGACCGGCTGCTTCGGATTCTGCGAGCAGGGCCCCATCGTCAAGGTCCTTCCCGAGGAATCCTTCTATGTCGGAGTAAAACCCGAGGACGCAGCCGAGATCATCTCCGAACAGGTGATCAAGGGCCGTGAGGTCAAGCGCCTCCTCTACCAGAAGGAGGCCAGGACCGCTGAAACGTTGAGGATCGAGGACATACACTTCTACCAGAAGCAGTTCCGCGTGGTCTTACGCAACTGCGGCGTCATCAACCCCGAGAATATCGAGGAATATATAGCCCGCGAGGGCTATTCCGGTCTCGAGAAGGCCCTCTTCCAGATGAAGCCCGAGGACGTCGTCGAGGAGATCAAGAAATCAGGCTTGAGGGGAAGGGGCGGAGCCGGATTCCCCACGTGGATGAAATGGGACCTCACCCGCAAGCAGGCCAATCCTGTCAAGTACGTCGTCTGCAACGCGGACGAGGGCGATCCGGGCGCCTACATGAACCGCTCAACCATCGAGGGCGACCCCCATTCGATCATCGAGGCCATGACGATCTGCGGCTACACGATCGGCGCCCACGAGGGCTTCATCTATATTCGCGCCGAATACCCTCTCGCGATCGAGCGCCTGAAAATCGCCCTAGCGCAGGCCAGGGACTATGGCCTCATCGGTAAGGACATCCTCGGTTCGGGCTTCGATTTCGACATCGAGATAAGGCTCGGCGCGGGCGCTTTCGTCTGCGGCGAGGAGACAGCCCTCCTTCAGTCTCTCGAGGGCAAGCGCGGCATGCCCGTGCCCAAGCCCCCCTTCCCCGCGATCCAGGGCCTCTGGAAGAAACCCACGGTCATCAACAACGTTGAAACCTACGTCAATGTCTCCGTCATCATGGCCAAGGGCGCCGATTGGTTCACCAAAATCGGAACCGAGAAATCCAAGGGCACCAAAACCTTCGCCCTCACCGGCAAGATCGCCAACTCGGGTCTCGTCGAGGTTCCGATGGGCACCACCCTGCGCGAGATCATCTTTGACATCGGCGGCGGCATCCGGAACGGCAAGAAGTTCAAGGGCGTCCAGACCGGCGGCCCCTCGGGCGGCATCATCACAGCCGAGAGCCTCGATCAGCCCATCACCTATGAGAGCCTCACTGCCCTCGGTTCGATGATGGGTTCGGGCGGCATGATCGTCATGGATGAGGACGACTGCGTCGTCGACATAGCCAAGTTCTACATGACCTTCTGTGTCGATGAGTCCTGCGGCAAATGCGCTCCCTGCCGGATCGGCACCAAGCAGATGCTCGACATCCTGACCAAGATCTCCAAGGGAACGGGGACAGAAGACGATCTTCTCAAGCTCGAGAAAATCGGCAAGGCGATGACCAAGGCATCCCTCTGTATGCTCGGCGGCTCGGCGGCCAACCCGACTTTGTCCACCCTGCGCCACTTCAGGGAGGAATATCTGGAGCATATCCGTGACCACAAGTGCCGCGCCGGCAAGTGCAAGGACCTTGTCGTCTACGAGATCGACCCTGCGAAGTGCATAGGCTGCGGCCTCTGCGCCCGCAGATGCCCCGTGCCCTGTATCTCCGGGGAGAAGAAACAGCCGCACGTCATCGACAAGACCCGCTGCATTAAATGCGGCGAATGCTTCAAGACCTGCAAGTTTGGCGCGGTCACGAAGCGCTAAAGGACAGGGAGAAAAATATGATCAACTGCAAAATCAATGGTATACCGGTCCAGGTCGCCGAGGGGACTACAGTCCTCGAGGCGGCCAAGAAGGCCAACGTCAAGATACCCACCCTCTGCTACAACCCCGACTTGTCGCCCTGGGCCGCCTGCGGCATCTGCGTTATCAAGGTCGAGGGCAACGGCAAGTTTCTGAGATCCTGCTGTACACCCGTGTCGGAGAACATGAGCGTCATCACCAACGACTCCGAGCTCGTCCAGATCCGAAAGACCGTGATCGAACTCATTCTCTCCACCCACCCGGACGACTGTCTCCAGTGCCCGAGAAACCAGGACTGCGAGCTCCAGACTCTGGCGCAGGAATTCGGGGTCCGCGAACAGCCCTTCCCCAAACAGCTGCGCAACCTTCCTGTGGACGACACCACGGGCTCCATCGTCCTCAATCCCGAAAAATGCATTCGCTGCGGGCGCTGCGTCACGGTCTGCCAGCAGATGCAGAACGTCTGGGCCATCGAGTTCCTGGGCCGCGGCGAAACCACCCGCATAGCCCCGGCCGCGGATGTCAAGCTCGGCGAAAGCCCCTGTATCCGCTGCGGCCAGTGCTCGGCCCACTGCCCGGTCGGCGCCATCTACGAGAACGACCAGACGGTTATGGTCTGGGATGCCCTCATGAAGTCGGGTCCCGACGCCAAGACCTGCGTCGTGCAGATCGCGCCCGCAGTCCGCGTCGCCCTGGGCGAGGCCTTCGGACTGCCCGCCGGAACCGACCTCACGAAGAAGATCTACACAGCCCTCAAGCGCCTGGGCTTCGACGCCGTCTTCGACACGAACTTCTCGGCCGACCTCACCATCATGGAGGAGGGCACCGAGTTCGTGAAGCGTCTAACCGCCGCCCTCAAGGACGGCATGGTCGACGCCACCAAGCTCAAGCACCTACCCCTGATCACCTCCTGCTGCCCCGCCTGGGTCGACTATATGGAGAAGTACTATTCCGATATGGTCCCCAACTTCTCCACGGCCAAGAGCCCCCAGCAGATGATGGGATCCATGATCAAAACCTACTGGGCGGGCGCCGCGACGATAGACCCGGCCAAGATCTTCTCTGTATCGGTCATGCCCTGCACGGCCAAGAAGTACGAGACCCACCGCGACCAGACTATGTATGCCTCCGGCTTCCAAGACGTCGATGTTTCCATCACGACCAGGGAACTCGCTCGCATGATCAAACAGGCGGGCATCGACCTTCCCAACCTGCCCGAATCCGATGCCGACAGCCCCTTAGGCCCCTACACGGGCGCGGGCGCCATCTTCGGCGCGACGGGAGGCGTCATGGAGGCCGCGATCCGATCGGCCTACTTCCTCGTCACCGGCAGCGAACTCAAGGACGTCAACTTCACCGCGGTGCGCGGCATATCCGGCATCAAGGAAGCCTCGGTCCGCATCGGCGGCATCGACTTAAGGGTCGCCGTGGCCCACCAGATGGGAAACATCCAGCAGGTCCTGGACGAAGTCCGCAAGGCCCGCGACGAGGGCAGGGAGACCCCCTGGCACTTCATCGAGGTCATGGCCTGCAGGGGCGGATGCATCGGCGGCGGCGGCCAGCCCTACGGCGCCACCGACGAGGTCCGCAAGCTCAGGATGCGCGCGATCTACGACCACGACGAGCAGCAGGAATATCGCTGCTCCCACCAGAACCCCTACATCACCAAGATATACAAGGAGTTCCTGGACGCGCCCGGAAGCCCGAAGGCTCACAAGCTCCTCCATACGCACTATGTGGGGAAGCCGCTCTTTCTGAAATGAGAAGAAGCGGGTACGGACGAGAGTCCAGCCGCTTCAGAGGGCGGTGAAGAAAGCCCTCTGACCGAATCGAGAATTCAAGAGGGGATCCGCTTGGGTCCCCTCTTTCTTTATTCTTCTTTTACTTTGTCCGCCTCGAAGCTGATGGTGATGCTCTTCCCTCCCTGGAAGCCTTTAAGACAGCCTGTCATAGCTTGCAGGGTCGAGCGGAAGAGGGTAGCCACGAAGGGGACCAGGGGCAATTCCTTTCCATCGCAATAAATGTGAATTTCCTTGTTTTCTGGCATCGCGATACTCCTTATTCCTGGGCTGAATACAAGGACAGCCAATCGAGAAAGCGCGGGGCGTCCCCGGAGGAAAATCGGGGGATGGAAGCTCCGGCGGCGGCTTCGGCCAGGCTTGGTCCTCCCCCGATGAGGGCGGAAGCCTCAGCCAGGGGATGCTTGAGTTCCCATTCCCCTATGGCTTTGCCCGCGACGAGGACAAGGGGGCAACCGGGCAGTTCGAGGCCCTCACAGAGGATGAGGTCGGCGCCTGGGCAGAGGGCGGCGAGCCCGTCGGCATCCAGACCGGCGGGGCGGAGCGAGAGAACGAGCATCGACTTTTCATCCAGATAGATCGAGGGCGAGGCGCCGGCGGCGTAGAAACGTTCAGAGTCCTTGACTCCGGGAACCAGGTCGGCGCCGTGTCGCGATTTCTTCACGGTCGCCGCCAATATACCCCGGACGGCGCATTCGCGCAGGAGCTCCTCGATGAAGCTCGTCTTCCCCGTGTTCGAATAGCCGATGAAGGACAGGATCCTGGGTTGGATCTTCATAGAACCTCCGGGGCCTTGAAGGTGGGAAAGAGCCGCGATTCACGCTCGAAGCCGAAGGAAAGCTCCCCGGGCCTGCGTGAAAGACCTTCGGCGCGGAAGCAGTCGCCGCGGGCCAGCCCGAAAAAGCCAGCGGCCCGGGCTTCGACCGAGGCGGCGGGGGCGGAGATGGCGGCGAGAGCCTTCCCCGCGCAGATGATGAAACGGATACGGCCGGCTTTATTGAGGAGGGGCTCCGAAACCACTCTGCCCGAAAGGACGCTTGTCTCCCCATCCTCTGTCCAGGTTACGGGATCCCTTCCGCCGCTTCCACCCGCGATCTTGACGAGGGCGAACCAGGTCGCCTTAGCCGAATCCCTGTCGAGGCCAGCCTCGGCGGCCAGGGCGGCTACTGAGGAAGGCGGGGTCCATGGCCAGGTGGAGTGGCAGGTCCTGCCTTCCCCCGCGCGGATGGCCGGACAGGGATGGGAATCTGGGCAGGGGGCTGCGCAGGCGAGCCCGGAACTTCCCTTAAGAAGGATGTCCCTGAGCTGGAGTGCGGGAATAGATGTGGCCTGGGCCGAGGGTTCGACGATGAGAAGAATGCCGCCAGGTCGAAGTTCAGCCGTTGCCCTTTCGAGCAGGGCAGCTCTGCGTTCCAGGGCGTCGGACCTGCCCTTCCACAGTTCGTTGACGCTGTGACAGGCGATGATAAGGTCGAAAGGACCCGAGGGGAGGCTGTCCTCGCCCTCGAGGTCGAAGACTTCGGTCGTGACAGGCTGATTGCCGGTTTGGTCCGGAAAGACATACTCGGCGAGCGGGGCCAGGGCCGGCCCCCAGGTCGAGGACCCTGGGATTGGGTGGGAGGAACCCCCTCGCCTCCGTCTCGACGAGGGCGAGGCAGACCTGGACGAATGAGACGGGCCAGTAGTAGAGAAGGTAGGCTCCGAGATAGTCAGCTGTCGAGAAATAGGCCTGGCCCGCCAGCCTGCGTTCCCCCGTGAGACCCCGCTGCAGGTCCTTGAGCGCTGTCCCGAGGCTGCCGGCCCAATCCGGTCTGCCCGAGCGGGCGAGACGACCGAGGAATGGCTGGACGCGGCCGAGGGTTTCTTCCAGGCCAATCCCCGGTCTTCTCGTTACGAAGGCTTGCTCTCGCTTGTGAGGCTGCATGATGAAAGTTATACTACATCCCATGAACCATGATCCATTCCCGATCATTGAAGATCTTTTTTCGGATGTGAATTCGAGATCGCTCCTCGTACTGAATGGGTTCTCGATCTTCGATCTGGAAAAGAAGCGGGTCATCCTGAGCGAGCGATGCGGGAAGGCAGGCATCACGGCGGAGAGTATTTTCGAAATCCAGGCCCCGGTATCCATGCACGAGGCCGATAAAGCCAATTTCATGTCTATGGTATCGAAACTTCGCAGGGCGGAGATCGATCGAGCCAAGGGAAGTTTTAGGTTCGTCTCCGACAAAGGGGAGGTTCTCTGGCTGAGTCTGGCCTTCCAGTCGCTCGGCAAGGACATAAGGGGAGGCCCGCTCTTAATCGTCCTGCATGATGAGGACATCACGGAACTCCAGAACACCCAGGAGGAGGTCCGCGAGCGCCTCATGGAGATCGCCTCTCTCAAGGACCTTCTCTTCGCGATCAACAAGAGCCTCGATTTCGATGAGACTTTATCGCGGATTATCGAGCATCTGCATCGTATCATCCCTTTCGACCGGGCGACGGTCCAGGTTCTCGAAGGGGCCTTCCTCGCCGTGATAGGAAGTTATGGCTATTCCCAGCACCTCGTGAAGGATCTGCGCTTCTTGGTGCGGGGAGTGGACAACCCCTCGGCGCGAGCGGTGGCGACGCGGCGTCCCATAATCTGCAACGATGTGGAGAAGGACGTCAGCGGTTTCATCCAGGTAGGAGATGGTATGATCGTCAAATCCTGGCTCGGCATTCCCCTCGTCTACGAGGGCAGGTCCATCGGGCTCTTCGCTCTCGACTCCTTCAAGCCCGACTTCTACAACGACCACCACATCCGAATAGCCTCCAACGTCGCCGAGCATATCGCGATAGCCGTGGAACACGCCAGGCAGCATTCGATGGTCAAGGAAGAGGCGAGGACGGACGAATTGACCGGCATCGCCAACCGCTATGGACTCGAGACCACGGGACAGGAAATCTTCCTGCGGACATCGAAGGCTGACCAACCGCTCGGAGTATTGATGCTCGACATCGATTTCTTCAAGAAGGTGAACGACACCAAAGGCCACAGCTATGGCGATCTGGTGCTTAAAACCATCACGAAAAGCATCCAGCAGAATCTGAGAACGAAGGATTATCTCGTCCGCTACGGCGGTGAGGAGTTTCTGGTTCTCCTGCCCGAGACCACAACTAGGGAAGCCTTCATCGTCGCCGAGCGTCTGAGGGGGGCGATCCCCAAGCAGGATGTGGACGGAAAGTACAACTGCCCGACGATAAGCATCGGCGTTTTCTCTGGGATTCCCGGATCCCAGGATCTCCTCCATGAGTTCATTCATCGGGCCGATCTGGCCCTCTACGAAGCTAAGAAGGCGGGAAGGGACCGCTGCAGGGTCTGGAACTCCAAACCCGAGTCATTCGATTCCAGGCCTCCAGCCTGAGGGATCAGCCTCCAAGAAGGGGCAGGAGGGCTTGATACCCTCGCTTTTCCAGGTCTTCGATAGGCACGAATTCGAGCGATGCTGAGTTGATGCAGTAGCGTAAGCCTGTGGGGTTGGGACCATCATTGAAGAGATGGCCCAGATGGCCGCCTGATTTTTTCGACCGCACTTCTATCATGTTCATGCCGTAGGAATGGTCCTCGACGAGAACGATCGCCGACTTGTCGATAGGCTTCCAGAACGAAGGCCAGCCCGTGCCAGAATCGAACTTCGTCGAAGAGGCGAAGAGGGGAGTGCCGTCTATCCTGTCGACATAGATGCCAGCCCTATGGTTATCCCAGTAGGAGTTCTTGAAGGGGGGTTCCGTCGCGGCCTTGACAAGTACAGCATATTCCTCCGGTTTAAGCTTGGTTTTGAGTTCTTCGGTCGGTTCGATGTAGCATACTGAGGAGGCTTGCTCTTCCAAATAAATCATCTGCGGGGCTCCTTTAGTTTCCTGAGCGGCCAAGATAGCGTTGGTGAACGCTTGACCGCGATTTCCCCCGGGGGCGCAGGTGCCAAGACCGAGGAGCAAGGCCGCCAGTCTTCGTCTTTCCCTCCCCTCGGGCGGCCCTTTCGTGCTATAGTCGAGTCTCGGAGGGAAACTATGACGCTGGAGGAGCTCTCCCGCCTGGATTACCCGGGCGCCATGGATCTGATCTTCGCCTATACGACGGACATCAAGCGGCTCGAGATCGATATCCAGAGCCTGAAGAAAGAGGCTGAACTCTGGGGATCGCGGGTCAGACTGGCCGAGGGGAAGGGGATGGCCGATCTGGCCTTGGAAGCGAAAAAGCAGCTATCGGGCATTGAAGAGCACCTTGCCTCCCTCAAGGCTTCCGGGGCTGAACTCTCAGCCGATGTGGCTCGGCTCAAGGAGTCCCTCCCCGCCATCAAGGCCAGAGAGAGGAGCATCGATCCTGACCAGCTCCAGGCCGAACTCGGCATGATCACGGGCGAAGCTCTCGATCCGGATAAAGCCAAGCTGGACAAGGAACTCGCTTCCCTTGAAAAAGAGGATGGCGAATCGGCCCTTCAGGCTCTCAAGCACAAGATGGGTCTATAAGCCAGGGAATGCAGCCATGCGAATCCCGATCCTCCCCGAATTTCCCCGTCCTCTCGTATTTGCCCATCGCGGCCTCTCCTCGATCCGGCCCGAGAACACTATGGCATCCTTCACCGCGGCGCGCGAGGCGGGCATCCCTGGCATCGAACTCGACGTTCACTTGACCGCCGACGGAAAACTCGCCGTCTTCCACGACGACACGACAGGCCGCATCGCGGGCGGAGGCCCGGGATGCGGCCTGAAGCTTGAAACCTCGGACTTTGCCGCGCTCGCTGCCCTGGACATAGGTTCCTGGAAAGGCCCAGAGTTCTCAGGCGAAAGGATTCCGCTCCTCGAGGAAGTTTTCGAGGAGTTCGGTGGGAACTTCTACATTGACATCGAGATCAAATCCAGGACGACGGCCGATATGGGGCTCGAAGCCCTCGTGCTCAGGGCCATTGAATACTCAAGAATGGAGCGCCGCTGTCTGATCTCTTCCTTCAACCCTTTCTCGCTCCGACGATTCAAGGGTCTCTGCCCCTTTATTCCGACGGCCATCATCTGGAACAGATCCGAAGAACTCTATTGGTTCCTGAGAAAGGGGGAGGGCAGGTGGATAGGTAAGGTCGACATTCTAAAGCCGGAGAACGTCCTCGTAAAGGATTCCAGACTGAAAGGTGCCTGGAGAAGGCCGATCCTGCCCTGGACTGTGGACAGCGATGAGGAGGCTGAGCGGGTCTTTGCCGCCGGAGCTCTGGGAATCATCTCCAACAGAGCCCAGGATCTGTCCGCCTGGCGCAAGCCGGCGCCCAAGGCATGAGGAGAAGCGCAAGCCCGTTTTTAGTTCTTCAGACCTCGGTTTCGTGAATGTGGCGGGCGAGGGGGAGGCGCCTTCCGACGCCGAAAGCCCGCTTCGAGACCTTGATGACTGGGGCCGCCTGTCTGCGTTTGTATTCGGCCTTGGCCGTCATATTCAGCACATCGGTTACCACGCACGGATCGAAACCCAGCGAAACAATCTCGACAGAGGTCCTGTTCTCCTCGATGTACTGCTTCAGGATGGCGTCCAGAGTCTCGTATTCGGGCAGGCTGTCCTGGTCCTTTTGACCGAGGCGGAGTTCGGCGCTCGGAGCCTTGTTCAGGATGGGATCGGGGATGGGCGCCTTGGCTCCCCGCTTTTCGGCCAAGGCGTTGAGATGCCGGGCTAGGGCATAGACCTCGGTCTTGTAGAGGTCGCCTATCGGAGCTATCGCGCCGCACATGTCGCCGTAGAGCGTGCAGTAGCCTGCCGCCATTTCGCTCTTGTTTCCGGTGGTGAGGAGCAAGGTATTGAACTTGTTGGACCAGGCCATGAGGAGAGAACCGCGGATCCTCGCCTGGAGGTTTTCCTCGGCGAGGTCGAAGGGCCGGCCGGCGAAAGGCACGGCTAAAAGATCGAGGTAAGCTTTAAAGAGGGCTTCGATCGAGAGCCGCTCGAGCCGGATTCCCGCCCTTCCGCAGAGTTCGATCGAATCGTTCACCGATCCCTCGCTGGAGAACCTGCTTGGCATGGTCAGGCAGACGATGTTCCCGGGACCGATAGCCTCGGCGGCGAGAATGGCGACCAAGGCCGAGTCTATTCCCCCCGACAGGCCGAGGCAGGCTTTCGAAAACCCCGATTTTCGCATGTAGTCGCTGATCCCCACGACGATAGCTCGATGGAGTTCCTCCACGGGTTCGTCGATGTCCAGGGCTGCGGGCCTGGGTGATCCGGTATCCGGGGCCTCCACGGCCAGACTCTCGGCCTCGAAGTTCGCCGTGTCGAAGAAAAGAATCTCCTCGCCCCAGCCGCATATCCCCGCCACGGAACCGTCGGGTCTCATGGCGAAGGATCGTCCGTCGAAAACGAGGGAGTCGTTGGCGCCCACGGCATTGCAGTAGAGGACAGGAATCCTCCCCTGGCCTGTTGATCCCCGCGCGAGGCCCAGCCGCGTCTTGATCTTGCCGGCGACGAAGGGCGAGGCTGAGGGTACGATGAGGACGTCGATGCTCGAATCGAGGAGGTCCTTGACGGGATCGACCTCGTAGGTGAAAGAGAGGGAGGGAGGCGCCTCCCACCAGAAATCCTCGCAGATGGCGAAACCTATCCTCCCTCCGGAGGGTGTGAAGACCTTCCTGACGCTGGCAGGTTCGAAGTACCGCGCCTCATCGAAGACATCGTAGGTGGGCAGGAGGGTTTTCGCCTGGGTGAAGACGATCTTTCCACCCCAGATGACGGAGAAGGCGTTGACGAGGGTCCTTCCCGAACCGGATCTGTTCTTGTCGACGTAGCCGACCGAGACGGCGGTTTCGGGTGGAAGGGCCTTCTGCAGGGCGCGCAAGGCTGAAAGGTTGGCTTCGACGAAGGTCCGCTGGTCCAAAAGATCCATGGGGGGATAACCGCAGACCGCGAGTTCGGGGAAAACGACAAGACCGGGCTCCCGACCCGGGCCGGCGGAAACCAAGGCCTTGCGCGAAAGCTCGACGATCTTTCCTACGTTGCCTGCGAAATCGCCGATCACCGAATTCATCTGAACCAGGGCTATCTTCATGGATTTCCTTTTACTGGCGCAGTTTCTTGCGCAGTTTCCTTGCCGAAAGTTTCGAGGCCTCGATGTGTAGCGCCGTGAGGCGTTCCTCTTCGAGACTTTTCAGATGTCTGTTCCTCATCACGAAGATGAAGATGAAGCCGCCGACGATCATCAGGAACGAAAGGATCTGTCCCATCGAGAAGTTGAACAGGCCGCCGAAGCGGTCTGTAGGAGCGCCGAGGTCACCGAAGGCGAGGACGTAGCCCAGCCCGGAGTCGGGCTGTCGGAAGTATTCGATGATGAATCGGGCGACGCCGTATCCTATGATGTAGGAACCCACGGCGAAGCCCCTGAAGGGCCTTCGCTTCCTGACGACGAACCATAGGATGAGCCAGAGGACGACTCCCTCGAAAAGGGCTTCATAGAGTTGGGAGGGGTGACGGGGGAGATTGACCTTGTCGTTCATCGAGTGCAGGACGATGCCGGCTTGAGCCGCGAAGTCCTGGACCCAAGACTCGCTCGCTTTGAATTTGTCGGCGTAGGGGAAGACCATACCCCAGGGGGCGTGGGTCAGCTTGCCCCAGAGCTCGCCGTTGATGAAATTCCCCAGTCGCCCGAAAGTATAGCCTAAGGGGACGGACAAGGCGATGATGTCGGCCCAGTCCAGCCATTTCTGCCTGTGTACCTTGCACCAGATGAGGGTGGCCGCAATCACGCCGACGAGCCCCCCGTGGAAGGACATGCCCTGGAAGCCGACGAAGCTGCCCGACTGGTCGAAGGGCCAGAGGATGAACCAGGGGTGGGTCCAGTAGTAGTCCGTTGGCTCATAGATGAGGGTGCCGGCCAGCCTTCCCCCGAGGAGGACACCGATGATAGCCCAGAGGAAGAAATTCGCCGCCTGGTCCTCAGTCCAGGGAGCCTTGATCCGTTTCGATTCGATCCTGAACAAATACCAGGTCACGCCGAATGCCAGGACATACATGAGGCCGTACCATCTGAAGGGCAGGCCCGGAATGATCTCCGGTTTCAACCAGGCTGGGAACTCGAGCATGGCAAGCATCATTGCTCCTTATGGGGAAGATCGGATGTTTTATCCGAGTCGTCCACAGGGGCGCCGGCGCCGTATCCCCGTATCCTTTTTACCTTGGGCGCCAGGACGATGAGGGAGAAAAGATCGATCAGCACAACGATGAAGGAGGCGACCACCGAAACGCTAAGCCGTCTCGCGTCGCCTGAGACGAAAAAGGTCTTCTCGGGATGGACGGCAGCGGAGATGAGGGAGGCGAGGAGAGCGGCGAGGGATCCACCTACGACGAGACCGGCGAGAGGCTTGAAGGGCGCGTATTTTTTTTCGTCCCAAGCCAGGAAGAGGAAACAGACGGCGGGTACGATATGGGGGAAGACAAGATACCTCAGGAACGAGGAAGCCAATGCGCCCGAACCGGTCAACCCGATCCCTATGGCCGTCGTCCCTATAAGAAAGGGCTTGGCAAAGGAAGCTGCGCTCGCGGCCAGGAATCGAGCCTTGAATTTCATACCGGCTCAGTCTAGTGGTCGAGCCTCGATCGGGTCAATACATAGGGGAATCGCTAGCCGGACCCCGCGTACCGGTTGACGAGAAGCCGCAGGGCGAAGATAGTTCCACCATGGAATTTTCGAAGCATGGAATAAGATCCTCCTCGATAGTATGGGCTCTCGCCTGCCTCCTCTCCCTCGGCGTCGGCTTCTTCGCCGTATCCGTGCCCGAAGCGGCAGCCCAGTCCGCCCAGGCCGAAGACGATAAACGGTATTCCCAGCTTCTCCAGATGGTCTATCAGTTCATCATCAAGAATTACGTCGACGAGGTTGATCCGGCCAAGCTTTACCAGGGAGCGATGAAGGGGATGCTTGATTCCCTCGGCGATCCGCATTCCTTCTTCCTCGACGCGGACATGCTCTCGGATCTGATGAGGGAATCGGACGGCAAGTACGCAGGTGTCGGTCTCTATATCTCGAAGACGCCGGGGACGTCGGCCGCTCCTGTCTATGTCGATGTCGTCTCTCCCATCGAGGACACACCCGCCTGGAAGGCCGGGGTCCAGCCCGGCGACGTCATCCTCGCTATAAATGGTGAAAGCACGGCCGATATGGCCATCGACCAGGCCTCGAACAAGATACGAGGTCCAGCGGGCAGCTCGGTCAAAGTCAGGCTCAGGCGAGGTTCGACCTTCGAGTTCGAACTGGAATTGGTCCGCGCCATCATCGAGATACCCGCCGTGAAGTCGGCCATAATACCCTACGAAGGAAGGAAACTGGGCTACCTGCGCATCGTGGATTGGATACCGCAGACTGCCGACAGACTAAAGGAACATCTCGCCAATATGGAAGAGGAGAAGGTCGATGGCTTTATCGTCGACGTGCGCTCGAATCCGGGCGGCCTCCTCAGTTCCGTCGTCGACGTCTCCGACCTTTTCCTCGACTCTGGCCTGATCGTGTCGACCAAAGGCAGAAACAGCGAGGAGAACTTGGAGTACAAAGCCGATCCCGCCATGGTCATTCCGGCCGCTTCGAGGATGGTCGTCCTCATCAACAAGGGCTCGGCTTCGGCCTCGGAAATATTCGCCGGTGCCATGAAGGACAGACGCAGAGCCCTCCTCATGGGCGAACGAAGCTACGGGAAGGGCTCGGTCCAGCAGATCTTCCCGATAGACCAGACAGGATTCAAACTCACCATGGCGCGATACTACAGCCCCTCGGGCGCCAATATCGACAAGAAAGGAATAGACCCCGACATCCCCTCCTTCGGCCTGGAGCTTTCGAGCAAGCAGCTCGAAGTTCTCAAAAATCTCTACGATTTGGACCTTTTCAAGGACTTCGCCGTCAAGCATCCCAGCGCCGACTCGGGGGCAAGGAAGTCCTATGCCCTGGAACTGGCTAAAACCTACGACCTCCCCGTCGTCTACCTCGATCGGATGATCCGCGACGAGCTGGAGCGCGGCTTACCGGCGAGAATCTACGACCTCGAGTTCGACACACAGCTCCTAAGGGCCATGGAAGTCGTCTCCGGCCCAGATTTCGAGGAGCTCCTCGCCAAGACCAAGACCCTGAGCCAAATGGTCGCGGGGCGGTGAGGACGGCTGCGATCCATGCGGAAGTTGGTGTTGCCGGGAGCGAGGGCTGAAGGTGAACGTATACTGCTCGACGCCGAGACCAGCCGATATCTCCTCAAGGTTCTACGGATGCCCCGGGGGGAGAAGTTCAGGGCATCGGACGAGGCGGGAAGCGAATTCCTCTGCGAGCTGGCAGGTGTGTCGAAGCGGTCCGCTGAGCTGGTTCTCTTCGCCTCTCCTTCCGAGCCCGATGTCCAGGCGATGATCCCAAAGATAGGATTGGTCCAGGCTCTACCTAAAGGACCTAAAATGGACCTTATCCTGCGCCAGGCGGTCGAGGCGGGGGTGTCCGCCGTCTTTCCTCTTCAGACGCGCAACTGCGTGGCGAGAGAAAAGGATGAAGCCGATCGGTCCGATAAGCTGGAGCGCAGGCGGAAAATCGTAAAGGAGGCCCTCCAGCAGTCGGGATCGAAGGTGATGACGAAAGTCCTCCCCCTTTCGACGCCCGAGACTCTGGCGTCCCTTCTTTCGCAGGAGGGTTTCCCCAGCGGAACCTCCCTCAATCTCATCTGCCACGAACTACCGCTGGCCGGTAAAAGTCTCCACGAGTACTGTGCCGGGGAGGACAGGCCGATCGTCCTCCTCGTGGGACCGGAGGGCGGCTTCGATCCGGCCGAAACCCAGGCCTTTCAGGATATGGGCTTCCAACCCCTCCACTTCGAAGGGGCCATTCTCAGGACCGAGACGGCGGCTATTTATGCCGTAGCGGCGGTCAAGACTATCGTAGCGGAAAAGAGAACATGGAAACTATCGATCTGACCAGTGTCCTGTCAGCCAAGGGTTTGCGCTTCGATTTTCCCACGGAGCGGAGGCTTGGCGCCCTCGCCATGGCCTGGGACGATGGAGCCAACCACCAGATCACCTTCCTCCGGAAAGACAGACTGGCTGCGGCGGCCAAAGGCGGCGAATACGCCTCGATGCTGGCGAGCGCCGACCTTGTCCTGCTCGCCGCTCCACAGACAGCCGATCTTGCCGCGATTGTCGGAAAGGCTAGGACCGTCCCCCGCGCAATCGAGGTTCCTTTGCACAGAACGGAATATATCAACCTCTATAAGCCTTTCGAGGCCGAGGGTGAAATCGAACTCATCGAAGCCTTCCAGCCGCTCAAGGTTCTGTCCATCCTCCTTTCGGCACTGGAATTGCGCGGAGGTTCGGTTTTCATTCTGGGGGGACGGCCGGCGATTCTCCAGGCTGCCGAGAGCAATCTTAAATCGACCTTCCCCGGACTGAAGGTCGTGGGGAGATCGCGGGGCGATTACCGCCTGGGCGAGGAGTGCGCCATCATGAGCGCCATTCAGAAATCGGCACCGGATATGATCATCGTCGGTTCTCTCGTCCGGGGGGAGGAACTCTGGATCCCCCGGCACATGCGCTATACCCGCTCGGGGATCTTTTTCCATGATCCTTCCATAATCGAGGTCCTCGCCGGCAAAGCATAGTTTCCGTACCAAGTTCTCCAAACACCCCGGTAGATGAATGTCTACTCGACAATCAACCGAGTCGGCTTTATCTGGGATGGCATAGTTCCAATAATGCAGGTAATGAGAGCCGTAGCTTACTGGGACATAGACGTGGCCCGGATCAAGGCCGTCCGCAACGAACTCGAAATATGGTTTGATCTGCGCATAGCCACGACCTTCGGCGAACTCCGCGATCTTCTCGCCAAAGTGAGGATAGACGCTCTCGTCCTCGGTACTCCCAAGACGGACTCAGCCGCAGTCGCCTCCATTCTCGAGAGCCTCGCCAAGGATGTGTTCTGCCCGGTATTTGCCCTTGTCGACATAAGTTCGGCCAGCCCGGCCTACAGCCTGGATAGGGCTGTCATCGTCTGCGGAACCGAGCTGCCCCTGCTCAGGCACAAGATCGCTTCGGCTATCGGGGGAATGGATCGCTATTTCGAGTCCGAGTCGCGGATATTCATTGGCCGCAGCGAGGCTATCCGGAAAGTGGCGGCTACCGTGAGGAAGTACGCCGATTCGGAACATCCCGTCCTCGTCTATGGGGAGACGGGCACGGGAAAGGAACTCGCTGCTAACGCCCTGCACTACCTCTCCTCGCGGAGGGACGCCGCCTTCATCGCCCTCAACTGCTCGGCTCTTCCTGAAAACCTTGTCGAAAGCGAGCTCTTCGGCACGGAAAGGGGGGCTTTCACCGACGCCGTACGCCACGAGGGAGCTTTATCCCGAGCCGAGGGGGGAACGCTCTTTCTGGATGAGGTCGGCTCCATGGCGATAGCCGTTCAGCCCAAACTCCTCAGGGCCCTCGAGTCCGGGGAATATTGGCGCCTGGGCGCGGATAAGTCGGAGAGATCGGATTTTCGTCTCGTCTGCGCCACCTGTGAAAATCTGGTTAACCTTTCCGAGCGCAGACTTTTCAGGACCGACCTTCTGTACCGGATTTCGGACCTCGTCGTGGCTATACCGCCTCTGCGTGAGAGATTGGAGGATGTGCGGATTCTCTCCGAGCACTTCTGTGCGAAATCGGGCAAGGGTTTTTGCAGCCTCTCTGAGGAGGCGGTGGACAGGCTCGAGGCTTACTCCTGGCCGGGCAACGTTAGGGAACTCAAATCGGTGATCAACAGAGCCTGCGCCAATGTCCAGAGCGGCACCATCAGGGCTGACGACATTGTCTTCATAACGCTTTTCGGCGATCGGGGCCGCTAGAGAGAGTCCCCGTCTTCCTGAAAAGCCTGCCAAGATAGACGAGTTCGGTCTCGTCGAGAGCCGCCCGTTCGCAGATATCCCTCAGGAATTCCCCGACATGGTTTTCGTCGCTCTTCTTGAAAAAGCCGATGGAACCCAGGTATGAGAGCAACCCCGACACCTCGTTCTCTATGGCCGACCGCTGGACCGGTTTTGCCTCGAAGGCGCGAGTATTGGCTGGCTCGGCTCTTCTCAGGGCAGAGGCAAGCTCCCAGCAGGCAATCTGGACAGCCTGGGCGACATTGAGGGAGGGACAGGCCTCAGAGGTCGGGATGTGGACGGCTATCGTGCAGATCTTGAGCTCGGCGTCCGAAAGGCCGCTTCGTTCCGAGCCGAAGACGAGGCCGAGGGGGGCCGGGGCCCGCTCGGCGAAAGCCGCGGCAAAGGATTCGACGTCGCGGGAGACGCGCTTGCGCCTCTCCCCCAGCCTGCGCGTGAAGCCGGCCGAAAAGGAAAATCCGGCCAAGGCCTCGCCGAGGCTTTTAAAACGCAGGGCTTTCTCATAGATATCCTCGGAATGTACGGCCATGGACCTCAGACGCGCCTCATCGTAGTCGGGACAAGCGGCGAGGAAGAGCCTGCCGATCCCCATGGTCTTCATCGCCCTGCAGATGGAGCCGACGTTGCCCGGCTCCCTAATCCCGCAGAGGACGATAGCGATGTCGGACAGGGACGAGGCCACGCTTGACCCACCTCTCGGGTTCGGCTTGCCCCACGAGCGGGGGCGATTTATAGTAGTCCCATGACAGGGGCTGAACAAGCCGCCCGAAGGGGCGGAGACGCTGAAGGGAGTTTTTCCTCCCTGGCGGGGCGCCGCGCCCTCGTCGTCGGCGGCTCCGGGGGCATAGGCTCGGCCCTTTCGGCCGCCCTTGCCCGGCGCGGCGCCTCAGTCCTCGTCCACGGCCGGTCCGAGGCGAAAATCGGTGATCTTCTCGCCTCGATCCGCGCATCGGGTGGTTCGGCCGAAGGCTTCGCCGCCGATATCCAGACGCCTGCCTCCTTCGTTGAAGCCCTCTCCCCTTTCGGATCTTTCGATGTCGTGGCCATCGCCTTTGGTCCTTTCGTACGCAAAACCCTGGCTTCCACTTCGCCTGCAGACTGGGAGAGGCTGGCTCTCCTTGATTTAGCCCTCCCCGGCGCGCTTGCCTGCCATTTCCTGCCGTCCATGCTCGAGCGGGGTTTCGGCCGCTTCCTTTTCTTCGGAGGATCGCGGACGGACACCATCAGGGCATACCGCTCCAACGCGGCCTATGCCGCTGCCAAGACAGGCCTTGGCGTTCTCGTCAAGTCGATAGCCGCCGAGGGCGCGGAACGTGACGTCGCTGCCATCCTCGTCTGCCCCGGCGTTGTCGATACCGAGTATCTGGACAAAGTCGCCAGGATAGAGGCGGTCGCGATGGCCCCCAAAGGCCTGCTCCTCGATCCTGAGGATCTCGCCAGTGCTGCCCTCGATCTTCTGGAAGGCGAACCCTGCATCGCTTCGGGGGCCATCGTCTCCCTCGACGCGGGCTTCAACCCTTGAGGTTTGACAAGGATGACGGCCGGCGCTATTATGGCGCCATGTCTTCGAGGATGCTCGAAAGGGCGAAAGCCGCGGCCGGAATCGGCACCGATTCCAAGGCAGCCGAAGGCCACCAGCCCGCGCCTTCCTCCTTCGAGCCCCTGCCTAATATCCCCGGCGCTCTCTGCTGGAGGCCTCTGGGTATCTTGGATGCCGAAAACTGCGGCCTTTTCTGCGACGAATTCAAGGCTGAGGCAGTACCAGAAGCCCTGGTTCTGATCGATTTTTCCAAGCTGGACGGCCTCGGGCCGGCTGGCGTCGGCCTTCTGGCCGCCCTGCAGAAGCGGCAGAGGGCCGCGGGCGGCGATCTCATTCTCTTCGGCGTCAGACCCAAGTTGCAGCGTTTTATAGATTCCATGGGTTTTGGAAGCTTTTTCTCGACGGCATTGGATCAGCGGTCCGCTGTTGAGTATATTCTCGGTGTGAAGCGCGACATATTCCCCCTTGCTGCGGCCTGTCCTGCCTGTTCCTCACATTTAGGCTTGAAGGGACCGGGCAGGAGCCGATGCAGGGTATGCAAGGCTGTCCTGACGGTCCTTCCGGATGGAACGATCGAACTGGGGTGAATGTCGGCCTTCCTGAACCGCCCGAAAGGGGTTTCGGGCTCACCTAAGGAGGAGATACATGGAGAGGTTTTCCAAGGTTGAGGAATACCTGATAGACCTGCGCATTTCCTATCAGGAGATCTCGCCGGGAGCTTGGCTCGTCGAGGACGAGTCCAAGGGTTTGCCCAAGATGGTGGTCAGCCAGACTGAACCCATCGTGATGATACGGGCCGACGTGATGCCGGCACCCAAGACGGGAAGGGAGGAGCTCTTCTCCTTGCTTCTGCGCCTGAATGGAAGCGATTTCCTCCACGGGGCCTACGCCCTTGACGGCGAGGAAATCGTGGCTATCGATACGCTGGAATACGAGACGATGGACAGGAACGAATTCCGCGCCTCCCTGGAGACGATGGCCTTCGCCCTGGGTCAGCACTATCCTTTACTCTCGAAGTTCGCCGCCAAGAAGGAGGAGTAGGACATGGGTATTTTCGACAGACTTAAGACGGTGATCTCATCCAACATGAATGATCTCATCTCCAAGGCCGAGAATCCCGAGAAGATGCTGAACCAGATGATCGTCGATATGAACCAGCAGCTGATCGATTCCAAGAAAGCCGTGGCTATGGCCATCGCGGATGAGAAGCGCCTCGAGCGTGAACTCATCGAAAACAAGGCACAGGCCGGGGACTGGGAGAAGAAAGCCATGCTGGCCGTTCGCGCGGGCAGGGACGATCTGGCCAAGGAAGCCCTCCTCAGGAAGCAGGAGCACGAATCCTACGTCGGCCAGCTGGGAACGCAATGGCAGGCCCAGAAAGATTCGGTGGAGAAACTCAAGGAGTCCCTGCGCCAGCTTCAGTCCAAGATCGAGGAGGCTTCGCGCAAGAAGAACATTCTCATCGCCAGGGCCAAGCGTGCCGAGGCACAGGAGAAGATCAATCAAACCATGTCTTCGCTGGCCGGCAACAAGAGCGCCTTTGACACCTTCGACAGGATGGCGAAAAAAGTGGACGAACTCGAGGCGAGGACGGAGGCGCAGAAGGAACTCGACGATTCGACGAGCGGCGCCAGCCTCGATAAGCAATTCGCCGCCCTGGAAGCTTCCCCCGAGGCCGCAGACAACCTTCTTGAGGATCTCAAGCGCAGGATGCTGACCTCAGACGCAGGCCAGGTTGACGAAAAAAATCCCTGAAACGACCGCCGCCTGAGGATCGGGCGGTGAAACTCATTCCGATGAAGGTTCTCCTCGTCCATCGGGGAGAGCCTTTTTCTTTTCCCCGTATGGGCGCCTCGAGCCTGGCGCCTCCTTTCATCTTCGTCCAGGCCGACTGGCGTGGGCCTGAAGGAGGGCTTCGGACGCTTCCCAAAGGCTACTCGGCCTATGTCCTTCCCTGCCCCCTGTACCATGATCTTGGAAAGACCGATCGCCCTGCCCTCTGCCTCGTCTACGGCGAACCCGACGACGCGTTGGCCTGCATGGAATCCGGGGCCGTGGACTTCCTGCGGGAAGGCTGGAACCTCCACGAGCTGGGCGCACGCCTCTATCGCCTCTGGAGGCCTGAATTCGAAGTGAGCGGGGCCTTGGTGTCGATGCGGGGCGAAAGTCTGTACTTGATCAAATCTTCAGACAGACAGGATCCTGAGGCTTCGGTAGATCTGACGCCTGGAGGCGCCGCTTTCCTGCGTACCCTTCTCGCCTATAGGAACAGCCCGGTACCCGCAAGGGTTCTCGAAGAAGCTTCGGGTCGGGCCGATGGCAATTTTCGCTCTCTCCCCATGCAGATTTCAAGGCTCAGGTCGCGTCTTTCTACCCTCGAGCCCTCCCTTGGCAGGCGTATCCGATCCTGCGGCGGGGGAACCTATTGTCTTTATACGGATGAAGGCTCAGACGCGGTGACCTGGGCCGGGACGATCGCCTGAGCTTTCAGCAATCGGTCTGCCGCTCGATGTGGGCGCCCAGGGCCTGAAGCCGTTCGCTGATCCTCTCGTAGCCCCGCTCAATCTGGTAGACGTTCTGGATAATGCTCTTTCCATCGGCGCAGAGAGCCGCGATGACCATCGCCATTCCGGCCCTGACATCGGGTGAGACAAGGAGGGCGCCCGAAAGACGGGTGGGTCCCGAGACGACGGCCCTGTGAGGGTCGCAGAGGACGATGCGCGCCCCCATGGCGATGAGCTTGTCCACAAAGAACATGCGCGATTCGAACATTTTCTCGTGGATGAGGGCCGTCCCCTCGGTCTGGGTGGCGACCACGGTCATAATCGAGGTGAGATCAGGGGGAAAACCGGGCCAGGGCGAATCGTCGATCTTGGGGATCTGGCCGCCCAGATCGGGGGCGACCTTCATTATCTGGTTGCTCGGAACGTAGAGGTTGTCGCCCTTCACCTCCCAGGATATACCTAATCGGCTGAATCCGACCTTAAGGGGAGGCAGGTCTTCCTTGTTCACGCCTTCGATCGTGATCTCCCCATGGGTGACGGCGGCGAGGCCGATGAAGGAGCCTATTTCCATGTAGTCGGGGCCGATCTTATAGGTCGTCCCATGAAGCTCCTGGACGCCGCGGATGGTGAGCATATTCGAGCCTACACCCTGGATGTCGGCGCCCATCGCGTTGAGCATGAGGCAAAGGTCCTGGACATGGGGCTCGGAGGCGGCATTACGCAGCACCGTGGTGCCTTCGGCCAGGACGGCCGCCATAAGGGCGTTCTCGGTGCCGGTGACCGAAGCTTCATCGAGGAAGATGGGCGCCCCTTTCAGCTTTGCCGCGCTGAACTTGAGTGTTCCCTCGGTCGTGATTCTGGCCCCCAGTTCCTGGAATGCGAGAAGATGGGTGTCGATGCGCCTCCTGCCGATCGTGTCGCCTCCCGGCGGGGGGAGAATAGCCTGGCCGTACTTGGCGAGAAGGGGACCGGCGAAAAGGATGGAGGCACGTACCTTGCGCGACTGTTCGTCGGGCACGTCCTGGCGATCTATCGGCCGCGGGTCTATCGTCCACTCGTGGTCGCCGCTCTTTTCGACCTGGGCGCCCAGATGCCTGAGAACCTCGATCATGACGTTGACGTCTTCTATATCGGGGATGTTGCCGAGGACGACGGGCCCCCCGGCAAGGACAGACGCGGCCAGGCAGGGCAGGGCGGCATTCTTGTTTCCCGAGGCGGTGATCTTCCCCTTCATGGGATAGCCGCCTTCCACCAGGTACTTGTACATGGTCCAACTGTATGATCAGTTCGGCGTTTGGTCAATCGCGGACTATCCATGCCCAAAGGCCGGGACTTACTCGGCTGTGGGGGAAAGGCTATAGTTCTGGGAAGGGTAAAACAAGCGAAAGGGGCAGCGATGGTCGATCCGAAGGAAAGCATTAGGGATAAAAATCTGAAAGCAAGGCCAGAAAGGTCTGCCCTCGGGCTGCCAATGCCCGACGACTTCCATCTCCATCTGCGGCAGGGCGAGGCTATGGTCCTCTACGCGCGGCGGGAGGCACTCTCCTTCGGCAGAGCTCTTGTCATGCCCAACACGCTTCCCCCTATCGCCAGCTCCGAATCTATTTCCATCTATAAAAAACAAATACTCGCCGCGCTTTCCGAAGGTTCGGGCTTCGAACCTCTCATGAGCTTCAAGCTCCTTCCCGGAATGTCGGCCGAAGATCTTCGCGCCTGCGCCGAGGCTGGCGCTATCGCCGGCAAGTACTATCCTTCGGGAGCGACGACGAACGCAGCCGATGGTCCCAGGTCGCCCGATGAGGTTTCGGAGGCGCTGGATGCCATGGAGGAATCGGGTATCGTACTCTGTATCCACGGCGAGGACCCCGAGGCACCCAGCCTCGGCCGCGAAATCGCCTTCCTGCGCCAGGTCGAAGGGATCATGACCCGATGGCCCAGGCTGAAGATCGTCCTCGAACACCTCTCCACGGCCGAAGCCGCAGCCTTCGTCGCCTCGGGGCCCCCGCGCCTCGCTGCCACCCTTACGGCCCACCACCTTCTCTATACGATCGACGACATGCTTGGCGGGAGCTTGAATCCCCATATTTTCTGCAAACCTATTCTCAAATCGGCCGCGGACCGGAGAGCGTTGCGGCTGGCTGCCTTTTCGGGCTCTCCCAAGTTCTTCTTCGGCAGCGACTCCGCTCCACATCCGCGGAATAGGAAGGAAAGCGCATCGGCTCCGGGCGGTGTCTATTCGGCCCCGACGGCCATCCCTGCCCTCGCAGGTTTGTTCGAGGCCGAGGGAACGCTGGCCGCCCTCCCGGGCTTCCTTGCCCAGTTCGGAGCCGCTTTCTACGGCCTGGCCTCTCCGAGCGGCTATATTGAACTCCTAAAGTGCGATTGGGTCGTGCCCGGGGAGATCGACGGCGTCGTCCCCATGTGCGCGGGGGAAAAGCTGGCCTGGAACTTCGCCTAGGAGCCGCCATGTTCCCCGAGGGCAGCGTCCCCGCCGTGAATCCCTGTCCGGGGAGCTTCAGGCGACCGTGGCCGCCAGACTGAGGAGTTTATCCTCGATGAGGGCGTGGCCGAGCCTGTTTGGATGGATGCCGTCCTGGCAGATGTATCTTCCATAGTCGTCCGAGTCGAGGAAAGCTTTCCTCACATCGGCCAGGGGACAGTCCTCCCGTACAGCTATCTTCCTGACTTCCTGATCGTAGCCCTCGTGCCAGCGGTAGATCATACCCACATCGCCCAGCCAGGAGAGTATGGCTTGGCGGTTCAGCCCCTTGCGGGTGATCCAGTCGAAATAACGTTCAGCCTCGAGGGGGGGGAGGGTCATGAGGACGGGCGAAAGTCCGGCGGCTTTCAGTTCGCCGATCATTTCGCTGTACAGCTTGGAAAAAAGCGCTAGGGGTGTCGTCGGATCGTGGTGATCGGCGGGGCGGTCGGCAATCTCGTCCCATCGGAAATCACAGTCATTGCCCCCGAATTCGAGGAGTGCCAGTTCGGGGGTGCCATTCCTCTCGGTCTCCCTGGACAGGAAACGTCGAGCGATGTCCAGGCCCTTGGCGATAGTACAGCCGAATCGGGCTTTATTAACAAGGGAAAGGCCGAGTCGTCCCGCCGCCCTTTCGGCAAAGGAATCGGGAGTCGGTGAATAAGTGCCGTCTTCACCGAGGATGATGCCCCGCGCCACTGAATCTCCGAACAGCACAACCTTGCCGAATCGCATGCCGACCTCCCCGCGCGGCGCGGATCGTCCCCGAAGGGAGCGATTCCGTGTCGTTATTGCCATTTTCATACATGTTATTTATAACCACATATCATTATAATTAATATAATATAAAACGATAATCGATATGTCAACAGAATGGATATGATATGTTGTGGCAGTGAAAGCACGATGATATGATGAAAACATGAGCGAAGCGGAATCAACGAAAGAATCCAGGCCTTACCTGGTCCTTGACGCGCCCTCGGAGTGGGACCGCCTGCCCGATATTGGTCTCTACATGGATCAGGTTGTCACATATATAGAGAAGGAACTCGAATCCCTGAGGAAGGCTGGCGATGAAAAGCTCGTAACGCCTTCCATGATAAACAATTACGCTAAAGCCAACCTCATCCCCCGCACCGAGGGGAAAAAGTATTCCAAGCAACACATAGCCCTTCTCCTCTCCGCCTTCACGTTGAAGCGGGTACTCTCGGTTCAGGACATGGCGTCACTGCTATCGGGTCTGGGTGGTCTGGAAAATACAAAAGCCTTTTACGAATCCTTCAGGCAGAGCATGGACAGAGCGGCCAAGGAGACAGTCGCGGTAGTCGGAAAAGGCATCTCTGCCGCCGAAGAGGGAGGGCTAGTCCCCAGGACAGCCTATATCGAGTTGGCACTGAAGCTAGCCGTGGAGGCGAGCCTCAGGAGCTACGCCGCAAAGATGCTTCTCGGCGAGGCCGATGCGTTGGTGCAGAACAAGGAGCCGCCTGCCTCGAAAGCTTTTAAAGCCGCACGATCCGCGAGGAAGTGAGGAGCAGCCTTCCGTCCGCCGTGATGAGGACGTCGTCCTCGAGCCGCACACCACCCAGTTCGGGGTCATAGAGACCTGGTTCGATGGTGACGATGTTGCCCGGCTTCAGGATGGCTTTGTTGGTCTCCCTCAGGTTGATGCCGGGAGCTTCGTGGGCTTCGAGGCCGATGCCATGGCCCAGCGCGTGGGGCATGGAAAAACCCTCCGACGCGAAGAGCATATCGATCTTGGCGGCAACGTCGCGGGCGGGAACGCCTGGTCCGCAGGCCTCGACGCCCATACGGTGGGCTTCCTCAACGAGTTCTATCATCCGCCGCTGTTTGGGCGAGAGGGGCTCACGCGCGAAACTCATCGTGACATCCGAGGTATAGCCCTCGACGACAATGCCGAAATCCAGGATTGAAAGTCCGGGGCCGCCGAAGGCTCCGGCTCCGTAGGCTGGGAAGGCATGGATGCCGAAGCTCCGGGCGGGACCCGCCGCGAGCGTCTCGAAGCCCATCCCCTCGGCCCCTGCCGCCCTTGCCTCCCTTTCGATGAAGAGGGCGAGGTCCAGCTCGGTTAAGAGAGAAGCATCATGGACGCCCTGTTCGATCGCCTCGATGAGCCTGTTCGTGAGGGCAGAAGCCCTGGCATAGATTTCCAGTTCCTCCTCGTCCTTTTCGGCGCGAAGGGCCTGAACGAAGGCGTCAGCCCCTTCGGCAGGGCAGAGGAGATCCCATTCATCGAGGGCTCCGAAGTGTTCAACGAAGGAGGGGTAGGGTGTCCCCGAAGGCATCTCCACTTTGGAGCCGGGTTGGACACCCAGCTTTTCGAGGGCTGCCCTGAAGGCCACCGCTGAGGATCTGCCAAAGGCCGTATAGGGCAGAATTGCTTCGACGCTGGCCATCTTTTCGGCCATGTTAAGGTCCCAAGGTACGAGGACGGAGCCCGCATCGGCTGAAACGACGAGGAAGGCGTCGCCGGGATGTCCCGAGAGATAGCGCAGCGAGGGGCTCCGCAGGCCTTCGAAATCCTCGAAGCGGGCTGCCGCCACGCCTCGTTCCCTCAATGACGCGGCTACCTTTTCCCTTCGCCTCGAGTACAGCTCTTTGTCCGGCATCCTTGCCCTCCGCTCGGGAATTATCCGCTCTGAATGCGGGACTGTCCAGCCGGGGGCGCGGCCGCAGGAGTCAACATGAGCCGGCGGCGGAGCGCCAATTGGCTCTCTGTGGCCGGCTCAGCCGAGCTCAGCGCTTAAAGGCCAGTTCGTCCAGGGTAATCTTCAGCGCGGCGAGTCCCTTGTCCAGCTCCGCGTCCGTGATGACGAGGGGAGGCAGGAGTCTCACTGTGTCTTCGCCCGCGGTGAGAACGAGGAGCTTGTGGGCCCTCGCGGCGACGACTACGTCACCGGGGGGAATGGTCACGCCGATGCCGCGCATCAACCCCATCCCCCTGATGTCTTTAACGAGGGGATTCTTCCATGACTCGACGGCATCGACAATTTTCCTGCCCTTGCGCTTCACCTCGGCGTAGAAACCGGGCGAAGTAAGTTCGGCGAGGACGACCCTGGCCGCGGCCGCGGCCAGAGGGTTGCCGCCAAAGGTCGTGCCGTGGTCGCCCGGCGCAAGGACGTCGGCGCAGGGGCCCCGCGCAAGAACGGCTCCCACGGGAACTCCGCCCGCGAGGCCCTTGGCGACACTAGTGATGTCAGGCTTCACGCCAAGTTGCTCGCAGGCGAAGAAAGCGCCTGTCCTGCCGACGCCCGACTGCACCTCGTCGGCCGCGAGGAGGATATCCCTTTCGCTGCAGAGCTTTGCCGCAGCCTGGAGGTAAACCGCGTCCAGGGGGCGCACCCCTCCCTCGCCCTGGATGGGCTCGAAGAGGAAGGCGCATACATTGGGGCCGAGGGCTGCGTCGAGGGCCTTTATGTCGTTGGGCTCGACATAGGCAAAGCCGGGCGTGAAGGGGCCGAAGAATTGGTGGAGTTTGTCCTGGCCCGTGGCCGTGACCGTTGTTATCGTCCTGCCATGGAAGGAACCCTTGAGGGTGACGATGACGTTCTTGCCCTCTTTCTTCGAGGAGCCATACTTGCGGGCGATCTTTATCAAGCCCTCGTTGGCCTCGGCCCCCGAGTTGCAGAAGAAGACCTTGTCGTAGCCCGAGATGGCCGTCAGTTCCTCGGCGAAGGCTATCGAGACTTCGGTGAGGAAATAGTTGGATACATGGATGGCGGCGGCAGCCTGCTTCGAAATCGCTGCCACCAGCTTCGCATGCCCGTGGCCCAGGGAGTTGACCCCGATGCCTGCCGTGAAGTCGACGTACTCCGTGCCGTCCGTCGCCTTGAGCGTAGCCCCGCAGCCACTCTCGAAAACCAGCCCCGTCCGCTTATAGGTGTTCATGAATTTATCGTTCATACGATCATTGTCCCCATACCCCGGTCGCTAAAAATCTCTATGAGAATCGAATGCGGCGACCGGCCGTCCAGAATATGCGTCGATGCGACGCCCAGATCCAGAGCTTTCACGCAGCACTCCACCTTGGGTATCATGCCGCCCGAGACTATTCCCTGAGTGACAAGAGCGGGAACGTCCTCCTTCTTCACGAGGGAGATCAGTGTGGCCATATCAGCCATGTCCTTCAGTATACCCGGCACATCCGTGAGGAGAATGAGCTTTTCGGCGCCGAGCGCGCCTGCGAGCTCGGCCGAGGCAGTGTCCGCGTTGATATTGTAGTAGCCCCGCTGGTCATCCTGCCTTAAGGCGATCGTGGAGACGACGGGGATGAAACCTGCGTCGAGGGCCATGAGCACGACCTTAGGGTCTACTGAGGAAATCTCCCCCACCATGCCCAAGTCCTTGCCGTTCTTCTGGAGTTTCTCGGCCTTGAAGAGTCCGCCGTCGCCGCCGCAGATGCCGAGGGCATCGCCGCCCTGGCGGGCTATGTGGGCGACGAGGTCTTTGTTCACCTTGCCCGAAAGGACCATCTGAACGATCTCCATCGTCTCGTCGTCCGTGTATCGAAGACCGTCGACGAAGACCCGTTCTTCTTTTCCTAATTTTTTAAGCATGCGGTCTATCTCCGGTCCGCCTCCATGAACCATGACGGGGAGAATGCCCACCTGCCGCATCAGGATGAGGTCCTGGAGGACGGCGGAGCGCACCCCTTCGTTGATCATGGCGGCGCCGCCGTATTTAACGACGATCACCTTACCCGAAAATTTCTTGATATAGGGCATGGCCTGCAGAAGAATGTCCGCCCGCACGTTGTCCGAGATCATTGTTATCTCCTTATTCCCAGAGTCTTAAACGGCCTCTGGCCGAAGCCTCTGGCCGAAGCCTCCGGCCGAAATGATCAGGTTCGGTAGTCGCCGTTGATCCTGACATACTCATAGGAGAGGTCGCAGCCCCAGGCCGTCGCCTGGGCGTCGCCCTCGTTGAGGCCGACATAGACGGTCACTTCCTGGTAGGAGAGGATTTTCTTGGCCTTCTCCTCGCTGAAAGGCAATGGCGCGCCGTTCTTGCATACATCTATATAGCCCGAGGCGCTCTCGAAGGCCACATCGACCTTGTTGGGATCGAAGTCCTTTCGCGTGTAGCCCAGGGCGCAGAGTATCCGTCCCCAGTTGGCGTCGGCGCCGAAGAAGGCCGTCTTGACGAGGCTTGAACAGATCACGCCCTTGGCGAGCTGTTCGGCCTTGTCCTCGTCTGCCGCCCCTTCCACCGTGCACTCGATAAGCTTCGTGGCTCCCTCGCCGTCCTTGGCTATCATGCGGGCGAGCTGGGTGTCGAGCCAGTTGAGAGCGTCATAAAACTCCCTGTAGGCGGGGCCGTCCTCGCTGATGATCTTGTTGCCTGCCTCCCCGTTGGCCAGGATGACGACCATGTCGTTGGTCGAAGTGTCCCCGTCGACGCTCACCCTGTTGTACGTCCGTTTCACAGACTCGTCGAGGGCCTTCTGAAGCATGGCCGAAGAGATCGCGCAGTCCGTGGTGATGAAGGAGAGCATCGTGGCCATGTTGGGGTGGATCATCCCCGAGCCCTTGGCCATGGCGCCGATCGTGATGATGGCTCCGTCGATCTCGAATTGGATCGTGACTTCCTTCTTCACCGTGTCCGTCGTCATGATGGCTTCGCGGGCGTCGATGTTGCCCGTCTTGGAAAGACCGGCCACGAGGGCGTCCATGCCCGCCTCGATGACAGAGACATCCAGCTGCTGGCCGATCACTCCCGTCGACGCGACGACGACGTCCTTGGGGGAAACAGGCAGCTTCTCGGCGACCAGGGCGGCCATCCGCCGCGCGGCCGCTATGCCCTGTTCACCCGTGCAAGTGTTGGCGTTCCCCGAGTTGACGATGATAGCCTGGGCCATGCCGTCAGCCAAATGCTCCTTCGTGACGATCAGGGGTTGGCCTATCACGATGTTCGTCGTGTAGACGGCGGCCGCGCTGCAGGGCTTGGCCGACCAGATCAGGGCCAAGTCCTTCTTCTCACGATTTTTCCTGATGCCGACATGAATGCCCGATGCCGTAAATCCCTTGGGAGCCGTCACTCCTCCGCGAATCTGTTTCAATCTCGACCTCGCTTCCGCCTCTGGCCTCTGAGGCCCGGCGTACTCTTGGTATTCCCGCCCGATTAAAAGGCCGGGGGTATCATCGAAAGGCCCGCCGTCTCCGGAAGACCCAGTGCCAGGTTCATGTTCTGGACGGCCTGTCCGGCCGCCCCTTTCACCATGTTGTCGATCGTCGAGACGACGATCCCCGTCTTCCCGTTCGAGGAAAGATGGACGGAGAGGTCGCAGAAGTTCGAGAAGACGACGTTCCTGTTACTCGCTGTCTGACCGAGAGGAAGAACCCGGATGAAGGGTTCTTCCGCGTAGAAATCGGTATAGCTTCTCCAGAGTTCCTCGAGCGTGACAGGTTTTGGGAACCTGAAGTATATCGTGCTCACGATGCCCCTGTTCATGGGTACCAGGTGCGGCGTGAAGACGCAAGAGATAGGCTCGCCCGCCATCTGCGAAAGATAGCGGTCGATCTCGGGCTGATGCCTGTGGGCGCCGACTTTATAGGGCGAAATGGCGCCCGCGCATTCGGGATAATGGGTCGTTTCCGAGGGCTCCCGTCCGGCTCCCGTGACACCTGAGGCCGAGTCGACCACGATGCTGGCCAAGTCGGCCAGACCGGCCCGAAGGACGGGGTAGAGACCGAGCTCGGCTGAAGTCGGGTAGCAGCCTGGGTTGCCTATCAGCCTGGCCTTCCTGATTTTTTCCCTGTTCAGTTCGGGCAGGCCATAGACTGCCTGGGCATGCAGTTCCTTCGACCCATAGGACTTGCCATACCACTTCTTGAAGGTTTCTTCGTCGTCGCCGAAGCGGAAATCTGCCGAGATGTCGATGAAGAGTCCGCCCTTGGCGAGAATCTTCGCCGCGGCGGTCTCGGCGAGACCATGAGGCAGACAGGAGAAGACAACGTCGCAGGCATCGAGGACGGCTTCTGCGTTCTCCAACCTCAAGGCGTCGATTCCCCTCTTACTCGCTATCGCGTAGAGCGACGGGTAGACATCCTCGAGGGTCTTCCCCGTGAAGCTGACCGAAGAAAGACGTAAAAGCACAGGCTCGGGGTGGTTCAAGAGAAGCCTGACCAGCTCGACGCCCGCGTAGCCCGAAGCGCCAAGAATGCCGGCATTGATCATCTACTCCCTCCTGGAAGACAAAGGCGCCAGAGGAGTCAAAGGCATCTCTGGCCTCCGCCATGGATTCCGATCTCCCCTTTTGAGGGATCCGGGGAAAATGTCGTGGATTGTGGGGAGGGGCGGTCTACGCCTTATTTACGATAGGCGTAAAACACCGGTATGCGGCCAGCGATTCCGTCGGAAAGAATTTTGGGGAGATAGAGCAGATACGAGCGGATCATAGGCTCCTCCCGAAATAGAATACTGCAGTTATTGTGCAAATATCCAAAAATGTCAAGGGCATTCGTTAATATTACATAAATATGCAAAAATGCAGAATATGCCTTGCACGCGCTCCCTTGAAGGTCAAGGCTTTTCCGGCTATCGTTTCCCATCTATGGCGCGCAGTTATCTGGATATTAAAGCTGACATCGCCGCTCCGGCCACTGCGCCTGGGCGCGCCGCCCTGGCCGTGGTCCGCCTCTCCGGCCCCGGCGCGATCGCCCTCTGCTCCCCTTGTTTTTCGGGGCGGCGCGCCCTCTCTGCCCTTCCCGGCTACTCCCTGGCCCAGGGTTTCTTCGTCGACCCCGCGTCGGGCGAGCGGATTGACCAGGTCGTCGTCTCGGTCTTCAGGACTCCCCACTCCTTCACGGGCGAGGATTCGGTCGAGTTCTCCTGCCATGGCTCGCCCGCCGTCGTTTTGCGCGTTCTCTCCGTCCTCGAAAGCCAGGGCTTCGTCCCAGCCCTCCCCGGTGAATTCTCCTTCCGTGCCTTCGTCAACGGCAAAGCCGACTTGGTCCAGGCCGAGGCGATAAACGAGCTCTCGGGGGCATTCTGCGAAACCGCGCGGCAGGACGCGCTGGCTCGGCTTTCGGGCCTTCTCTCGTCCAGGCTCGCCGCGATCAGGACGAACTGTCTTGACCTTCTCGCGGGTATCGAGGCGCGGCTCGATTATCCCGAGGACGAAGGACCCGAGGACGAAGGAGCCGTCCGCGCGGGGCTCCTGGAAATGGAGTCTTCCCTCGTGGAACTCTCTGAGGGTTACGCCGGCTCGAGGCTCCGGCGGGAGGGCGCTCTCGTCGTTCTCGCCGGCAGGCCCAACGCTGGCAAGTCCAGCCTCTTCAACATTCTCGTGCGGGAGGAGCGGGCCATCGTCTCCCCCGAGCCGGGAACTACCAGGGACTGGATCGAGGCGTGGATGGAGCTGGGCGGCTATGCCCTGCGCCTCGTCGACACGGCCGGCCTGCGCGCCGCGGACGGTGGAATCGAGGCCGAAGGGGTCAGGCGCAGCCTGGGCCTCGCCGAGATTGCCGATATTCTCGTCTATCTCGTCGATGGAAGGCAGAAACTCTCGGCCGTCGACGATGATTTCCTTGCACCCCGCGCGGGTGTTCTCAAGGTCTGGAACAAAATCGACGATCCAGCCTGCTCACCTGTCCCCCCGGAGTGGATCGGCTTGAGTTCCAAGACGGGCGCCGGCATCCAATCCCTAAAGAAGGTTTTTCTCTCGAGGCTGGGTTCCGGCCTCCCCGATACCGCAGCAAGGCGCGAGGCACAGGTGGGCCTCGCTGGCGAGCGCCAGAAACTTCTCGTCGATCGGGCCCTGGACTCGGTCAGAAAGGCTCTCTCCTCCCTGGAATTGGCTGCGACACTCGACGTCCTCGCCCTCGAAATGAGGGAAGCAGCCTCCTTCCTCGGCGAGATCACGGGCGAAATCCTGGGCGACGAGGTCCTGGAGCGGATCTTCGGCTCTTTCTGCCTGGGCAAGTGAGGTCTCCCGTGAGCGAATATCAAGCCATTGTCGTCGGGGGAGGCCACGCAGGTATCGAGGCAGCCTTGGCTCTTTCCCGTCTCGGCGCCTTGACCCTCCTTATAACCCAGAATCCCGATGCCATAGGCCGAATGTCCTGCAACCCGGCGGTCGGAGGCCTCGCCAAGGGCAACCTCACGAGGGAAATCGACGCTCTGGGCGGTCAGATGGGTATCCTGGCCGATGCTTCGGCCCTCCAGGTGCGGATGCTCAACCAGTCCAGGGGTTCGGCCGTCCAGGCGCCCCGCGCCCAGTCCGACAAGGCGCTCTACGCGTCCCTGGCCCGGAAGTCTCTCGAGTCCCAGGCCGGCCTTGCTATCCTCATGGACACGGTCATCGATCTTTTAGTCTCTGAGGATGGACGTCGCATCGAGGGGGTTGTCACCGAGAGGGGAGGCCGGATCGGTGCCCAAGTCCTCGTCCTTACAACGGGCACCTTCATGGAAGCTAAACTCTTCATCGGCGAATGGAGCGCACCGGGAGGAAGACTAGGGGAGCCGGCTGCCGTCGGCCTGGGCCAGGCCCTCAGGGCACGGGGCTTCCCCGTCGGCAGGATGAAGACCGGTACCCCGGCGAGAATCAAGGCGTCGAGTATCGATTTCTCCGGGCTCGACCTCCAACGGGGTGAGGGCAAGCCCATTTATTTTTCATTTCTCGAGAAAAACTACCGGAGACCTGACCTTCCCTGCTACATCGTCTGGACGAACTTGGCCACCCACGAGGCCGTCCGAGCCGGCCTCGACCGTTCCCCGCTGTTTTCCGGAGTGATAACAGGCAAAGGGCCGCGCTACTGCCCCTCCATCGAAGACAAGGTTGTGCGTTTCCCCGACCGGGAGCGGCATCAGGTTTTCATCGAGCCCGAGGGCGAGTACACGGATGAAGTCTATCTCAACGGACTTTCCAGTTCCCTTCCCGAGGATGTCCAGCTCGCCTTCTACCGGACGCTTCCCGGCTTCGCGAAGGCCCAGATCGTCCGCCCCGCCTACGCCGTCGAATATGATTACATCGCTCCCGAGGCTCTTTACGCCTCCCTCGAGTCCAAGCTCGTCGACGGTCTTTTTATCGCCGGCCAAACGAATGGCACGTCGGGTTACGAGGAGGCCGCTGCCCAGGGTCTCATGGCCGGTATCAACGCGCGACGGAAGCTCGATGGCGCCGAAGCCCTGATCCTGGGCCGCGATGAGGCCTACATCGGCGTCCTCATCGACGATCTCGTGACGCTTTCGCCCAAGGAGCCCTACCGGATGTTCACGAGCCGCGCCGAGCGCCGCCTCGCTTTACGGCAGGATTCGGCCGATCTGAGGCTGACGCCTAAAGGCAGGGTGCTGGGTCTCGTCGACGATGAGAGATGGGAGCGTTTCGAAGCCAGGAGAAAAGCGGTGGAGGAGATCACCTGCCTTCTGGACGCAAGGAAGATACACGCCGAAGACCGCGGTAAAAGCGAGGCCTTCGGATCCCATGTCGGTGAACCCCTCTCCCTCGCTTTGAGGGATCCGGCTGTAGGCGCCATCGTCGAAGCCTCTCCTTCGCTTCAAGCATTTCTTGCCGGCTATATCGAGCTGCCTGGGGATGTACCGGAATCCTGCCTTCTAACCGCCCTGCTCAACGTCCGATACTCAGGCTATGTGGAGAAGGAGAAGCGGCTTGCGGCCCGGGTCGACCGTTCGGAGCGGATGAGAATTCCTCCTGATTTCGACTACGCGGCCGTGCCCGGTCTGTCCAAGGAGGCTGTGGAGAAGCTGAAGGCCGTCAGACCGCTGAGTCTTGGACAGGCGTCGCGCGTTTCCGGAGTGAGGAAGTCGGATTCAGCTCTTCTCTATGTTGTCCTGGCGAGGGGAGTCCGGCCTGCGGCAGGAAAGTCTCAAGGAAAGGGGGACTGATGACTTGGCGGAAGAATTCCCGCCAGGTTTCCTCAACCTTCCTGTTCCGGGGCGAAGCCGCACAGCGCGGCGAGATCCTGCTTGGCCTTTTCCAGCGCGTCCGAATAGGAAGTCCGCAGGTTTTCGACGTTTTGCTTGTAGAAAGCGGCGAATTCAGGGTCCTGCATAGGGTCGAGTCGGACATCCTGTCCCATCCGCGCGGCCATCTGGCGTTCTTTGTCCCTGAGTTTGGGGGCCCACTGGGTGCGTATCGCCTGCTCGACCTTCTTGAGGTCCTCGAGGTATTTGGAGAGAAAGGCCGAAATCTGTTGAATTAGGGACGTCACCTTCCTGTCCGCGCCCTGAGCCCCGTGCGCGCCTTGTAACGGGGCCGAAAGCGCGAGTGCCCCGAGACCGGCGCCTATCGAGGCGAGCTTTTCGGGTGAAAAGGCCGCGTTCGGCAGCTGTATCTGGGCAGCCAGCACATCATAGGCTGCTTTCCTGAACACTTCCCTGAATTCAGGCGCGGCGGCGCGTACCGCGGTTCCCAGTTCTGCCGCCATCCCGTCCTCGAGGATCTTTCCCGCTGCCTTCCTTCCCTCGACCTTGACCGCGTTGGCCTTCAGAGCCTTCTCGTCGACATGAAGATCCTTCGTCCTCTCGAGTGCCAGTTCAAGAGCGCTTTTTATCATCGCCATCGAAAATCCTCCGTTCGTCCTTCGGCCCCTTGAGCGAGGCGGCGAAGTTCCAAATCTTGTCCCCCACGCTCGCAAAGACAATCACTCCCACGGCCACCTCGAGGAAATTCTTGAGGCCGCCGGACAACCCGTTCGTGATATAGCCGAGCAGTTCGAAGCTGTAGAGCACCATGATCGAGGCCACGGCCGCCTTGCCCATGAAGGTGGTTCGCGGATCGATCTTCTTCTTGACCAAGATCAGGATGGCCATCAGCAGCACTTGAATGCCCAGGCGCGTCATCACGAGGACGAGGAACCATATAGGTATGAGTTGATAATACCTGAAAACGAGGGTGAGGACAATCAAAAGGCTGTAATCGCTGGCTGAATCCATCATCCTTCCGGCCTTGGTCACTTCCTTGGCCTTCCTTGATACATAGCCGTCAAGAAAATCCGTCACGAATATAAAGACGACGAGGATGAGGAGAGGGTAGCGGATCCTATGACTCTTTGCGGCGATGACGAGGTAGAGAAGGGTGGGCAGCGTGCTCACTCTGATGAGGGTTATTCTATTCGCCATATTGATGGATGAGAGCTTTTCGCCAGTTCCTTCTTTGCGGAAATCTTCCATAAAGAATAGGAGAAGGGCATAGAGAAAGGCGTGGAAGGCTAGACTGGTGAAGATGAAGGGGGGCCAATATACGGCGAAGAAACCTCCCGGAATCGAAAAGGCGAGAAACACACAGCATTGGATAAGGAAATAGAAAACAACGGTAAGCATAATGCTCAGGCGGAGGTTTTTTCTTCTTTCACGCTCTTCCATGGGCGACACGTCTCCGTTTCCTTCTATAGGTAGGGAAAGTCTACAACCTTGACAGGGAACCTGTCAAATCCGTATCCTCAGGGCGATGACCAACGCCGACAAGGTGACGTTCAGCAGGATAGTCCTCGCACCCTGCTTCTTCGTCCTGTACCGCTACAGCCCATTCGGAAGCCTTCTTACGATAATACTGCTCTGGACCCTCTTCGGGGCTATTGAGATCAGCGATTTCGTCGACGGGCGCGTAGCCAGGGCCGAGCGAAAGGTGAGTTCTTTCGGCAAGCTTTTCGATCCCTTCGCCGATGTCGTCGCCAGGATCACCTATTTTGTCTGCTTTACCCTCGACGGTGTCATGCCGCCTTTCGTCCTGATTATCATACTCTACAGAGAGTTCGGCATGCTTTTCCTGCGCATGCTCTTGAGTCTCAGAGGTATCGCGATGGGTGCCCGGGCCGGCGGCAAGCTGAAATCTGGCTTCTATATGGTCTCAGGCCTCCTTTCCCTCCTGCTGGTTTCTCTTTCCCGGCTCGGCTGGTGGTCCTCTATAAGCTCTGTCCTCAAGCTCCCTGTCTTTCTTGCCTATGTTCTGGCGGGTTTCCTCTCCATCGCCTCGTTTATCGATTATCTCCTGCAGTATCGGAAGCTTACCACTCCAAAACCATGAATCTTTCCCATTCCCGACTTTCAAGTCCTTCCCCTGGAAGTTTTTCCACGTTTCATCGCATTTTCTCTTGACCAAGATTTCCGAAATCTGTTATTGTCTCATCCGCGATTGGTGACTGCGAATGGGAAAATAGTGCAAGATTTGCAATTAAATGCTAATTCCTGCAAAATTGACAAATTCAACGAATCGCTCTTGACAAGAAGGCAAGTAGTTTGCTACCTTCATCGAGCGCTTGAGGGGGGACCCGAGGGCGAGTGATCTTCAACAGTGAATAGGGAAGGGATAGGAAGAGGTAAGGGATCGACATGTTGCCTTCGGGTGGCATGAAGAAT
>JAPLSO010000025.1:0-25320 GCA_026398595.1 Spirochaetota bacterium
AGACAGGATGTTGCCCGCTAGGAGGAAGAAGGGGAGGGCCAGAAGTGGAAAGGACTGGATTGAATAGATCATCTTGGTGACGGGAACCCTCAGCGGCATATCGGGATTGCCTATGAAGTAGGTCAAGGCGGAAATCCCAACTACGAAGGCCAGGGATACGTTCATGAGAAGCAGGACAACGAATACAATTGCCAGGACTATCATGACGCTTCCTTTACCGTCACTGCCCCGCCGAAAGCGAGGCCGATGGATTTTTTAACCAGGGTACGGATCATCAGGACGCAGCCGACTGGCGCGCTGGCGGTCGCCCAGGAATGGCTCAATTCCATCCCGCTGAACTGATCCTTGACATTGATGATGGCCAGACGGGTTCCGTAGACGGCAATGAGACAGAGGAAAGCGATCGCCAGCAGATAGGAGATGAATTTGGTACTCTTCTGCATCTTCTGCGACAGGTGATTCGTGAGGAGATCCACGCCGATGTGCTTGTCCTTTCCCATTGCGAAGTCGGCTCCGATGAAGCAGACCCAGACAAAAAGAAGCTGCGCCAGGTCCACGGACCAAACGAGCGGCATGCGGAGGAGCCTCAGGGCCGCTGCCGCGAAGACGAGGACGATGATGGAACCCAACAGAATTTTCGAGACGATTTCCTCGGTTTTCAGGATGTAGCGGTCGATAGTGCCCAGTGTTTTCATAGTCATTTCCAGCTTTCACCGCGCGGGAGGGTTGAGGATGAAGGCCGGCGATCCTGTAATCAGGCCGCCGGCCCGGGAAGAGATCGATCGGGTTATTTCCCGAGTATCTTGTTCACCTGGTTCTTGAGATCCCTGTAGCCTGGGATCTGGTCGTACACCGCCTCGCAAGCTTTTCTGAAGGGGGCGACATCGGGTTCGGTGATAATGACGCCCTTCGACCTGAACTCGGCCTCGTTAGCGGCGAGCCCGTCGACTGTGAGCCTGGTAGCGAAGTCTCCGGCTTTCAGGGCTTCCTCGAGAAGGATGGCCTGATAGTTCACAGGCAGGGTATTGAACCATGATTCAGAGCAGACCAGTGGGGTGACAAGCTGGAAGTGCGAGGTCTTGGTCAGATACTTGCAGACTTCATACATCCGGATTCCCGAGGACGCCGGGTGCTGGGCCTCGGTTCCGTCGATGACTTTCTGCTGGATTCCGGGATACACCTCGGCCCAGCCAAGGGCGGTGGGCTCAGCGCCCATGGCCTTGATAGTGGCCTGCCACACCGTGGCGCCCGGTATCCTGATCCGGAGACCCTTGAGGTCGGCTGGAACAGTGATGGGTTTGTTGGTCCAGAAGTGCCTGGCTCCCTGATACCAGTTGAAGGAGAGGACCCGGTAGTCGTACTTGTCGGCGAGCTCATCCGTCCAACCCCTGAAAAGAGCTGAAGTGGTCAGCTTCTTCGCCTCCTCGGGCCCTTCGACGATGTAAGGCGCGCCCAGGATGCCGATGGCGGGAACGCTCTCGGCCAGTCGGGCCGCGTCGGTGATGACCGCGATGTTCGCCCCAGCCTTCACCTGCTCCTGCATGTCCTTGGTGTCTCCCAGGAGAGAGTTGGGGTACACGCCGATGGCAATCTCGCCATTAGTCCTGGCCTCCACATTCTTCTTGAACTCTATGGCCCCCTTGTACAGGGGATCAGTCTCGGTGGCTACCATACCCACGTTCAATCGGTACTTGACCTTGGCCTTAGTCTGCGAAAAGACGAGAGTGGGGCAGAAAAGTAAAAGGATGGCGAGAATGCTGAGTGCTTTCTTCATTTTCATCGTTGCTTTCCTTTATCCATGGAAGATGATGTGAAGGGAGGATTCCGACTCCCCCTATCAGGATCCATTAGGCACACAGGGAGGAACCGGCACATTCGGAATTTTATTTTTTCTTCTACAGAAAATTACGAAAGTCGGGTTTCTAGCGGGAATTGCAGGTTTTTTCACGGCAGGAAAAGGAAATACGAGGGGCTGATGAACACTTCCTTCGCCACGTCCCGGTAGCTCAGGGGCTGGCTGTAATGCCCGTCGACGTAGTTCGTCGACCGCCTGACGAGGGACTTCGAGCGGTTTTGTACACGCGGGCCACCGCTTCGGCTATCTCCCGTACGACCTTTTCCATCCACTTCTCGATCGGCTCGGGGTCCTTGGCGTGGTCGATGTCGTCGAAGTAGCCGGCGACGAGGCCGTTCAGCTTGTTCTCATCCCCGCCTCCCACGATCGCGGCGTCGATCAGGGAACCGACGAACTCGTGGAGCCTGACCCGCAGGACCTCGGGCCGTTCCACCATGAAGGGGACGAATTTGGCCATGAATTCAGCGAATGCCCTCTTCGCGTTCTCTGCGTTTCCCAGCTTGATCTGGGAAAGGAGGTTCTTCTTCTCCATAACGGGATACTTGCTTGCCCGCTAGTCGGGAAGATTGATGTTCTCGACGTGGACGATGCTTGAGGCTTCGAGGCGTTCCGCGTACTCCTGCGCGGTGAGGGCCTCGTGGTAGGAAACGCGCAAGTCGTCGAGTCCGCGGTAGCTTCGCCCGATTCCTATTGCGACGTCGCATTTCAGGTTCCGGCGCAGGTCGGCGTTGATGCCCTCCAGTATCTCCCAGAGGGCAGCGCGCCTTGCTCCTGATGGTTCCCCTGCATTATCCTCCGGCATCCTGACGGCCACCCCGATTCTCCCGTGAGAGAGAGGAAGGGGCAGGAAGCATTCCTCGCTTAAACTCTCCTCGAAGCGCCGGCCGACTATCCTCAGTACCTCGTTCATCGTCTTCAGATCCCGGAAGGGCTCCGATCGGCCCTCCCTGATCTTCAATACGATCATAGTGTTCAGGTTGCCCTTGCCGAGACAGCCGAGCATTTCCATGAGCTTGGCCTTGGAAAATTCGCTGAATACCACGCCGTCGATGATGTCCTCCTTGATGAAGGGTATGAGCTTTTCGTAATAGCGATGGACTTCCTTAGCATCGAGCATGACGCTGCCGCCAAAGAGCAGGGCGCTGACGACCGACGCGGCGTAGTAGATCCCCCACTGCTTCAGCAGCGAGCCGACGATGAAAGATAGGGCGAAGATGAGCACGCCACCGTTGAAGAGGGAAATCTTGTTTTTCCAGAGATCGTTGAAGGCGGCCTTCCGCCAGAGCCTGACCAGCTTGATCAGGGAGAACACCAGCAGCAGGAGGCCGATGACGACCTGAACCGCTATAGTGGACTTCCCTTCCGTAATACGGAGGCAAGGACGAGGGTGTGGCATTGTCCCTCGCGATCAGGCCGGCGAATCCGAACAACACTTTGCTGGAATGGGTTCCCAAGGTGTTGAATACAACATAGGTGAGCCCGAGGAGGGCGCAGAAGGACACGATGGCGATTTCAAATGCCTTTCTTCTCCGTTTCGTGACGAGATCCGACGCCAGGATGATGACGGGGGCGGTGCCGGACAAGGCTTCGAATTGCCTCAACCAAAATCGAATCATGGCATGCGTCCGGCCATCATCGATCGCCGGCTTCCATGACCTTCTTCCTGCCCGGCATGAAACTTATTTCCAAACGTCGTGTGGGCGCCAAGATCATCAAGCGCCATGACCAGGCTACCCCCTGCCAAAGACTCATGGAGTCGTCTCATGTACCCGCTGCATCCAAAATCGCGTTTAAAAAGAACCTGCGACTCACTCGACATGATTGAACTTGAGTCTGCCTATGACGCTGCGCTTGACAGGCTCTTGGTTCTCGGCAAGGCCAAAGATGCCTCTCTTGCCCGTACCACCTCCCGGATGACCGGACATCATGTTATCCTATCTGATGTATATACGCCCAATGAGTTAGAAAAGACGCGCCCTCGATATTTCCCCGAGAACATACCGACTTATGTGGCACAAGGCTGAACATGATGACTGGAGTACATGGAGCTCAACTGGCATATTTTCGAAGAAATCCCAGCACCGCCTCGAATGCCTCCCTCCCCGCAGCAGAGTCCAGGGCGTATTGGTACTGATGCCGAAGTCTCCCCTTGTCGCGTCCATGGAAGAGCGTAGTTGTAGGAACGCACAACGCTTCGAGTCGCGCTGCCAGGGCCTTGCCGTGGTCCTCGAAGGATTGGCTGTTACCGTCGGTAATGAAGGCCGGGGGAAAGGCCGGGCCTACCTGGCCAATGAGGGAGACTTGGGCGGCAAGGGAGCTTTTTGCCCAATCTTTCCTGCCGAAATAGGTATTACCGATGATACCCAGCCCGAGGCGGATAAAAGGGCCCCCCCTCGCCTTCTCCACCAGCTTCAGGTCGTAGGAGCCGCAGAAAAGCAGGAGGCCTCGAATGGACTCCACAGGAATAGAGGCGGCAAAACCTAGTAAGGACGCGTAGGCTGGATCAGTCTGGATGATCGCGTACTGGGCGATCATGTGGGCTCCCGCCGAATCGCCGGCCAGGAAGAGCCGCTCGAGGTCGAGCCCGAATTCCGCGGCCCTGGCAGCGAGAAAGCGGTAAGCCTCGTCGATCTGGACGAGGGGCGAAGGATATCGGGCCTCGGGCGCCCTTTGGTAGTTGATGTTGACGACGGCATAGCCGCGTGCGGCGAGTGCGACGGCGTAGATACAGTTATCCAGTTTGTCCCCGCCTATGAAGGCGCCGCCGTGGACCATGAGCACGAGAGGAAGAAGCTCGGCGGCTTCCCGTGGAAGAATGATATCCATAGTCCCGTCGGGCAGGCTGGAGCCGTAATCCAGGTCGGCTATCGTTCTCGTCGCGGCAAGGGCCGCCCCGTAATCCGCAGGTGCTGTTCCCGCGCCTCGCTCGAAGGCTTTCCTGATGATGCGAGAAAAAAGATCGGGTTGACCGCGTCGGTTGAGGCCTGTCCCGGGGACTATGGGTACCATGGGTCCTCCCCGCTAGACAGAGACGCCGAAGATCAGTCGGACGAGAAGGCCGACGCCGAAGGAGAAGGCGGCGATACCGAGGCTGATGCCAGCCATCTCGAGGAATCGGGACTTGAAGTCGAGATTCTTGGCCACGGAGATATAGAAGTTGAAGCCGGCGATGATAGCGATGGCGATACCTAAGGTGATGACGAGGCTGATGTAGATCCATTGGCCGGTCTGGGGGAAGACGAGGTAAGGCATCACGAGCAGGGTGACCGTGACGAGGTAGGCCACGCCGGTATAGATGGCAGATTTGCCTGCGTTGGGATTGCCCTCGGCCTTGGAGGCCAGGTAATCCGATGCCGACATCGAGAACGCCGCGGCTATGCCCGTGATGCTGCCGCTTATAGCGACGATCGAGCCCTTCTGGAGGGCGAAAGTGAGGCCGGCCAACGTTCCAGTCAGCTCGACGAGAGCGTCGTTCAGGCCCAGGACGATGGAGCCCATGTAGGCGAGCTTCTCCTCCTCGATCATGCCGATGAGGGCGTCCTCGTGCGCCTTCTCCTCCGCTCCGATTTTCACGGCCTCGGGCACGAGGGACGCCACTTTCGCGTAGCCTTCGCTGGCATCCTTTTCGCCTCGTTCGAGAAGCTTGAGGGCGAAGGTGAGGCCCAGGACGCGCGCCATGAGGTAGAAGAAGAAATATCTGAGCCTGTAAGGGGCCATGTCGACGCCCGAGAGCTTCTTCCAGAACTCATAGTGTCCCTTTTCAGCCTGGGCCATGTCCGAAAGGACCTGGGCGTTGCCCTTTCCCTTGCTGACGCGGCTCAATGCCGCATAGAGCCTGGCCCCTGTAATTTCCTCACGTTGGAATCGCCGTATCTCCCGCCGCAGAGCTTCATCGGTACCAGCAGTTGGATTCAATTAATGCCTCCATTCCTGAACGTCAGATATCGGAACATGGGCTTTCGAGCCTCTCGACGAGCTTGTCAAGGAGAGGCTTCAAGGTCTTGTGCTCCTGTTCGGATTTGAAGATACAACCGGCGATCGCGCCAGGTACAGCCCTCGCCTTTTCCTCGAGCGCCGACCCCGCCTCGGTAAGCCTCACCTTGACGACGCGCTCGTCTGAGGTCTCGCCTCTTTTTCTCTCCACGAGGCCCGCCGCGGCCAGCCGCTTCATAAGCGGCGACACCGTACCCGTGTCGAGACAGAGATCGCTGCAGAGTTCACCGACACTTACGGATCGCTTCTCCCAGAGGTCGAGCATGGCCATATACTGAGGATAAGTAAGCCCGAGCCCCATCGAGAAGGGACCTGTACCTGGCCACGATAGCCCTGTCTATCCTGTGGAAAAGAAAACAGACCTGGTTGGACAGAAGCAGTTAAGGCTGCTCATGAAACAAGGCCCTCCTCGATGTCCTTTTCGAGTTTCTCGGGCTCGGTGGTCGGCGCGTAGCGCTTCACACTCTTGGCCCCTGGGGTGATGAGAAACTTCGAGAAGTTCCACTTGATCGCGTCGCTAAGGACGCCGTCCGCCCGCTTCCTCAACTCGATGAAGAAAGGATGGGCGTTCGGGCCATTCACCTCGATCTTGGCCATGAGGGGAAAGGTCACGCCATAGTTCAGTTCGCAGAAGCTCTTGATGGCCTCGGCATCACCGGGCTCCTTATGGGCGAACTGGTCGCAGGGGAAGCCCAGTACCACCAGTCCCTTGGAACCGTATTTCTTGTGCAGAGCCTCGAGGCCCTTGTACTGTGGGGTGAAACCGCACTTGCTGGCCGTGTTGACGATGTGAATGGTCTTGTTTTCGAGTCCTGCGAAGGAAAAGCTGCCTCCGTCATTCTTCTTCACTTCGAAATCATATAGGGTATCTTTGCTCATTGGAATGTTCCTTGATATATATAACGATAAATTATATTTTGTGCTATATATTTTCGTCTTTTCCGTTCATGCAGCGCCAGGCCTAGCGAATGTTTCCAGGTAGGTGATTCCGGCGGGAAGGGCGTGAAACATACCGGAAAGGGCCTTCTTCACGACCTTGCCCGTCCGTTTGGGGAGGAGTTCTTCGGCGAGGCGCCAATAGAAATAGGGGCAATGCTCGAACTTCCTCTCGGCCACAGCCTTCATCAAGGTCGCGGCGATAGCCGGAAGGGATTCCTTCCCGCGCCCCAGATGTTCGGCCAGACTTCTCTCCTCGAAGTCCGTTCTCCGGGCTACGGCGTCGGCGAGCTCGACGTACGTGTAGGTCCTGAGTCTGCTTACCTCGAGGATGAGAGCCGCGCATTCCAGGTAGCCGAGGAGGAGCTTCCTGTCATAGGCCATGGTATCGGGAAAGAGAGGTGGCCTATAGGCCGCTATTCCCCGCGGCGCGCTGCCTCGGGTGATTTCGGCGAAGCCGGCCTCGGCCTTCGGGTCGGGTTCAACGAAGAAGTATCGGCCGTCGAAGCGGCCGAAGGTACGCATTGTGTCCAGATAGCCCAGGAGGGAAAAATCTTCGAGAAAGTCCCTGTTAAAGTCGAAGATGCCACCGATCTCCAGGGAATTCTTGATATAGACGGTAAGGCTGCCCTCCAGGTCAGGTCTTCGATTCCTGCCCGCCCCCGAAATGTCGGAGACGATCAGGCGCCTGTAGCCACGCTTGCGCGCCATGGCGTAGGGGATGTTGTCGTAGATGCCCCCGTCCATGTACCGCTTGCCCTCGATGACCGGACTCTGGAAACCGGGAAAGGCGGCGCTCGCCATGACGTAGTCGACAAGCTTGCCCTCCTCCATCTCGTCTATGAAGATCTCCTTGGACTTGAGGTCGCTCCTGTTGACCGTGACAATGCCCAGATCCTTGCCCGAGGCCCTGATCGCAGCCTCGTCCAGCTTGGACTCCAGGTAATTCCGCATGGGGCTCGTGTCCAGTCCTTTGCGTTCGATGAAGGAACGGAAGAGCCCGGGAGTAGCGGCAAGGGTTGCCGTGTTGAACTTGAGAGAACCTTCTTCGCTCAATTCGGGGGGAAGGGCGAGGATGGAATCAAGGCTGACAGTTTGGACGAAGGAATCGAGCTCATCCTCAAGGCCTTGGCTCAGGAAGGCCGCGATGATGGCGCCTATCGAGGCACCCGTGAAGGCCTCGACCTTTATCCCCAGTTCCTTGAGGGCTTTCCAGACGCCGATATGGTAAACGCCCTTGGTTCCTCCTCCGGAGAGTACGAGACACCAGCCAGAATTCAGGATTTCGATCCTTTTCTTATTCATGCCCATCTCCAGAATATACAGAGATTCAAGCCATAGTGTCTTTCCCGTCGGGTTCTCTACCCATTCCGCGGCCTGAAGGCCAGCTTCTCGTACTGCTTGTAGAGAGCGAGAAACTGCCCCATATAGCCCTTCTTCCAGGGCTTGCGCTTGCCGCAGAAATGGAGGATGCCGGTGTGTTCGAATATGAAATCCATGTCGCAGGCGCCGCTCGTCGTCAGGGCGTAGTAGCGGTAATAGCGCACATCGTAATTGTACAGCTTTTCGTCGAGTGTTCGGATCTTCTTGGCATAGAGGGCGTTGATGATGTCCTGGTCGGGCATGATGAGCTTCGCCCGATTCTCTTCCACGAAATCGAAGATTGCGGTTTCCTTGATTTCCAGACGCTGGAGTTGGAGATTCATGAGAAGGACGCCCGAGTTGTAATAGGATTCGATCTCGTAGGGGTAGAGACGAATCCTGTTGAGCTCCCTAGCCGGAACGAGGCTGTGGTAGGCGGCGGCATAGAGTTTTCCATCCATGTTCGTCTCGTAGAGGGAACGTAAGGAATTGATGACGAGGATATCGGGGTCGAGATAGAGAATGCGGTCGAGATCAGGAGGAAGGAACTTGAAGGCAAGAAGCCTGTAGTACATCGCCTTCGTATAGTGAAAGCGGACAGGAGCTTCGGCGAAGGCCATATCGTCCATCCGCTTGGCCGAAAGTCCGTGGCCTTCGGAGGCGACGAAGTCCCCAAGACGCGCAAGCGTTTCGCTTTCGATATCGTCATACAGGAGATGTATATAGAACCTTTCACCTGTATTATTGAGAAATAGAGACTTCAGCATCACCCTGAGGGGAAGAAGATAGTTCGAGTCTATCGTCACCAGGATGTCGAGCATTGAAAATAGTATAGATCCTTTAAAATGCCCTGAACAGAGCCGAAGCCTTCCGCGAGGGCGTCAGAGCGCCGTCCAGCCCCCGTCAACGAGGAGGAGGCTGCCCGTCACCATGTCGGCGTAGTCCGAGGCGAGGTAGAGGACTGCCCCGGCTACGTCCTCCACCTCTGCCACCCTGCCCCTGGGGATCTTGGCTAGGATGCCTGAGAGAAAGGCGTGGTCATCCAGCCTTTCGGCCGTGCCCGGCGTTCGGACGAAGGTCGGGCCGACGGCGTTCACCGTGACCCCCCTGCCCGACCACTCGGCGGCCAGGACCTTCGTCAGCATGTTCACTCCCCCCTTCGAGGCGCAATAGATGGCTTCACCGGGAATAGCCACGACCGAGGCCTGGGAGCTCATATTGATGATCCTGCCCCGGCCGCGGGCGAGCATGTGCCTGCCTGCGGCCTGGCAGCAGAAGAAGGTCCCCTTAAGGTTGAGGTCCATCATCTCGTCCCAGTCCGATTCGCCGATCTCCTCGGCGGGGATGGGATGACCCATACCTGCGTTGTTGACGAGGACGTCGATGACGCCGAACCGCGCGAGGATGGCCGAAAAACAGGCCCCGATCGATTCCAGCTTCCTGAGATCGATGAAGAAAGGCTCGCAGACGCCTCCGGCGGATCGGATGCCCCGGGCGAGATCCTCCAACTCGGACATGCTCCTACTGGCGGCGGCGACGAGGGCGCCTTCGGCGGCTACCGCCTCGGCTAAGCCTCGGCCTATTCCCCTGCTCGCCCCTGTCACTACGACGACCTTACCCTCCAGCCCTGAACCGAATCGTTCCGGCATCGGCATCCTCCTCTCACTTCTCCTCACAATCTTCCCTTCCTGAAAATTGGTCGATGTCGAAAAGTGCTTCAATGACTGGCCGATTCATCGAAAGCCGATGGAACTGCCCGTCTTTCCTGCTCACGATGAGGCCGGCGTCCTCGAGCACCTTGGCGTGGTGGCTCACCAGAGCGACGCTGGCTGCGAGGCTTGAAGCCAATTCCTTGCCGCAGACCTCGCCGCAGAGTCCGAGCTGCCCAAGAAGCCGCAGGCGCATGGGGTCGGAGAGGGCGGCGAAAGCCTTGGCTTTTTCCTGCAATTTCATATTCAGATTGTATATCGGAAGGATTAAATAGTCAAACTATCAAATATTCTAATAATAGTTTGATAATTATAGAGTGTTTTAGTAGCTTGAATGCAAGGAGCTTAATATGAAAAACGATGTCCTTTCCGCAGCCTCGCTGAGAAGAAGCATTTACGCATTTGGAAAAAACATTCCGGTCTCGGAATCCAGAATATGTGAAATCGTCGAGGAAGCCCTGAAGCAGACGCCTTCTCTCTTCAACATCCAGAGCGCCAGGGCGATCATCCTCTTCGGATCGAACCACGACGAACTCTGGAACTACCTTCTCGGCATTATGAAAGGCCTCGTGAAGGATCCAGCCGCCTTCGCCCAGACCGAGGCTAAGCTAGCCGGCTTCAAGAGAGCGAAGGGAACCGTTCTCTTCTTCGAGGATCAGACCCCCGTCAAGGCCATGCAGGAAACCTTTCCGCTCTACGCCGACAAGTTCCCCCCCTGGTCCCTCCAGTCCTCGGGCATGGCCCAATTCCTCGTCTGGACAGCCTTCGCCCAAGAAGGTGTGGGCGCCAACCTCCAGCACTACGATCCCCTCATCGACGAGTGGATCTACAGAAAGACCGGCGTCCCCTCTTCCTGGAAGGTCATCTCCCAGATGACCTTCGGCGAAATCCTCTCCCCCGCCGGCGAGAAGAGCTACCAGCCCATCGAGGCTAGGGTCAGCGTCCTCGCCTGATTCCCTTCAGTTCCCTGGCCGTGAAGGATTTTCCGCGAAGCCTCGGCTTTCTGGGAAATCCCTCGCGGCGGCTGCCCCGATCCTCCTTCACTGTCCCGATTTGTAGTATAGTGCCCGCAGGAGTCTACCGCTGTACCGAGAAATCTGCCCCCGATGCCGCCGTCCCACGACATCCTGCCTTTGCCCGGCCAAGCCGCCGATACACGTGCGTACAAAGATCGTTCTCCTGATGCATCCCAAGGAATGGCGGCGCGAGCGATGCGGCACCGGGCGGCTGACCTGCCTCAATGTGGCCGGCGCGGAGATCATTCCGGGCCTTGCTTTCGATACGCACCCGCGCGTCCGCGCACTCATCGACGATCAGGCGAATTTTCCTGTGCTCCTGTATCCCGGCCTCGGCTCGATCGAACTCTCCGACCCGGAATCGGGCGCGGAACTCGCTACTGCAGCCGCGGGGCGCAGGATCACCGCTTTTCTCGTCGACGCGACATGGTCCTGTTCCAAGGCCGTGCTCCGCGAAAGCCCTGGCCTTATGAACCTGCCTCGCCTTATGTTCACACCGAAAACCCCAAGCCGCTGGCTGATAAAGCGGCAGCCCGGTCCCCTCTGCCTTTCCACCCTCGAGACGGTGCATGAGTTGCTGTGCGCCCTCGAGAAAATCGGACTCGAAGACTATCCCGACAAGACCCGGCTCCTCGCCGCGTTCGCGAACATGCAGGAATACCAGATCGGGCGGGCTGCCGCGGGCGGAAAGCCGCGCTACCTGTGCAGAAAGCAATCCCCTTCAGACGGCACGGCAGGCGATGACAACCTCACAAGGACCTAGAATCGACTCACCAGCGTTCATGATCGACCCGGATGAGCGGGCACTTCCGAGCATCACACGGAATTCCTCCGCATTCTTGAGTTTTACGCCGCGCGAGGCAAAATTCAGGAAGACGGCGACACGTCTTCCTGAAGCCTCAACCGACCTCTCATAGGCCAGAATATCCTTCCCGGCCTCAAGGAAACGTATCCCGCCATGTCGGAGCGCGGCTTCTTCCCGACGGAGCGCCAGAAGGTCCCTGTACCATGACAGGAGAGAATCGGACTTTGCGCGCTGAACCTCCACGTTGCGCTCCTTCCAGTCGGGGTTTATGGGCAGCCAGGGTCTGTTTTCGGTGAAACCAGCCCCGGGCGAATCATCCCACTGCATGGGCGTCCGCTCAGGATCCCTGCCCAGAAAGCGCAAGGGCCAGGTTTTCAAGCCCAGAGGATCGCGCAGGTCTTTGCGTGGGATGGAGACACAACTCATCCCCAGCTCCTCGCCGTAATAGAGGAAGGGAGAGCCCCGCAGGGTGAGGAGCATGGCGGCGGCAGTCTTAGCTCTTGCCACGGTGACCTCAGGATCGCGCGCTCGATAGCGCCAGACATGGCGTGGCTGATCGTGGTTGGAGAGACAGAAGTCGGGCCAAGCTCCTTGAGGCAGGATCGCATACCAGCGTTCGGCCGATCTTCGGAAGGCTTCGGCATTCCAGGGCTGGTTCAGGAAGTCGAAATTAAAGGCCATGTGCAGCTCATCGCCCTCCTTCCCGTAACAGGAGGCAGCGAGTTCGGGCTCCCAGCCGTAAGGTTCGCCGATGAGGACGCGTTCGCCCGGGGCGCTCCCTTCCCCCGAGGACGCGGGGCTCTGGTCGGCGACACGGCGCATCTGCCTGAATATATTATGGAAGGCGTTCTGGTTGCGGTCGTAGAGGTGCTTCTGGAAGAAGTCGGGATTAGCCTTGAAGGAAAACGGGTTGGAGCGGAGAAGCAGATCCTTGGCGTAAGCGGTGGCCACGTCGAGCCTGAAACCGTCGACTCCCAGGTCGTACCAATACCTCATAATATCTAAGAAGGCTTCACGGACTTCGGGGTTGTTCCAGTCGAATTCGGGCTGATGGCTCGTGAAGGTGCCCAGGTAGAGTTCGCCTGTGGCCGGATTCCTGTGCCAGGCGCTGCCCAGCTCGAACACCGCCTTCCAGTTGTTGGGCGGCTTCCTTGAATCGGGGACCCAGAGATACCAGTCATGGCGGGGCGATTGGCGCGACGAGCGCGCCTCGACGAACCAGGGGTGTTCGTCCGAACTGTGGTTGGCCACGAGGTCGAGCACGAGAGCACGACGCGGATATGCCTGGCCTTGGCCTCGCGCATGAGACTCTTAAAATGATCCAGATTCCCGAACAACGGATCGACGCCCCTGTAATCGGCGACGTCGTAGCCGAAATCCTTCATGGGACTGGGGAAGAAGGGAGATATCCAGAGCGCGTCCACACCCAGCCAGTCCAGATAGTCCAGCTTGTCTGCGATGCCTGCCAGGTCGCCGACACCATCGCCGTCAGAGTCCCTGAAACTCCGCGGATAGATTTGGTAGAAGACGGCTTCCTCCCACCACGGCCTGAGATCGCCTTCGGAAACGCCTCGAGCTGGGCCCATCAATACTCCTCGCAAAAAGAGCATATGCCCGGTATTTCGCCCGCGCAAGCTTTGCGACGCAAAGCGTCGCGGATGCTTTGACCAAACCGGGTTTTCTTGCTATAATGATCGATTATGGATATTGTCTCCGTGCCTCAGTATAAGATAGATCAGAGGGTCGTCTATCCCAGCCAGGGAGTCGGAAGAATCCTCGAGATTCGTGAGAAGTCCTTCAAGGACTCCAAAATCCTCTACTATATCATCTATCTCGAATTCTCCGACATGACCGTCATGGTGCCTGTGGACAAGGCAGACGCCCTGGGGCTGCGCCGCATCGTCGAAAAAGACGAGGCCGATCGGGCGCTCAATTTCATATCCGAGGATTACGCCCCCATCCCCACGGACTGGAAGCTCCGCTACCAGATGAACCTGGACCTCCTCAAGAAGGGTTCAATCATGGACATTGCCTCTGTCGTCCGATCTCTCTACCACCGCTCCAAAATTAAGGAACTCCCCATCCTCGAGCGCAAGCTCTACGACTCGGCCATCAACCTCCTCCAGGACGAAATCTCCTTCTCGCTGGGACAGCCCAAGGAGGCGATAGCCGAACTCATCCACGCCCGTCTCGAAAGCTGATTCAATGAAGAAGATACCCCTTCCCGATCTGCCGCTTGGGGGAAGGGTGTTCCTTCTCCTCGCCGCGGGCGGAACATCCGCCCGCTTTGGCGGGGGCAAGAAGGAGTTTTTCGATCTGGGAGGAAAGAGCGTCCTCTTGAGGGCTCTCGAACCCTTCCTGGGGCTGGCGGGACTTGCGGGCATCGCCGTTGTCTACCCGGCCGGAATGCTTGAGGAGACGGCCGAAGCCTTGGGCGGCAAGACCATCGAAAAGCTGGAATCCAGCCTGGGGAAAGGCATCCGCCTCGTCGAGGGAGGCAAGACACGCCAGGCCTCGGTCGCCGGGGGTCTCGCCGTCCTGGCCTCGATGTCGGACGTTGAAGGCTCGGGAAACGGTGATCTCGTCCTCGTGCATGACGCGGCGAGGCCCTGGGTCTCCCCGGCCCTCGCCGAGGCCGTCCTCGCATCGACGCGCAGGTATGGCGCTTCCATTCCGCTCTGCGAACTTCCCGATACCCCCAAAGAAGTCGGAAACGCCGGCTTCATCGCCTCCCACCCCGAGCGTTCATCCATGAAAGCCGCCCAGACACCCCAGGGATTCGCCCTGGCCCCCTTGCTTGCGGCCCACGCCGCCGCGGCAGCGGAAGTTTGGTCCTGCACCGACGACTCTTCCCTCTGGGAACGCTATGTGGGGAAGGTCGCCTATGTCGAGGGCGAAAGGAAAAACAGAAAGCTGACCTACCGCGATGACCTGGAAGCAGAAGCCCCGAATGCGCAGGAGAGCCTCGAATTCAGGATCGGCGAAGGCTGGGACATCCATCCCTTGGTCGAGGGCAGGCCCCTCCTCCTCGGAGGAGTCAGACTCGAATACACCAAAGGGGAAGCGGGCTATTCCGATGGGGATGTTCTCTGGCATGCCATCATCGACGCCATCCTCGGCGCGGCCGGTCTGGGGGATATTGGCGGCCACTTCCCATCGGGTGATCCCCGCTGGAAGAACGCCGACTCGAGTCTTCTGGCCGCAGAGGCTGCGAAGCTCCTCAGGCGCCGCGGCTGGATCATAAGCAACCTAGACTCGACAGTCATACTCGAGGCCCCCAGGCTCGGCCCCTGCAGCGAGGCTATACGCCTGAAAATCGCTTTCGTCCTCAACCTGGATCCCGACCGCGTCTCGGTGAAGGCCAAGACTTTTGAGGGCTTCGGCGAAGTGGGCAGGGGAGAGGCTGTCGAGGCGAGGGCGGTCGCCCTGATCGAAAGAGTCGGCCGCGGCCTCCGTTTTCCGAGCTGAATCTTAAAGTCTTGTCGCCATATTCCTCAGTCCCTGGAACAGTGCCGTGAAGTCGCTTCCCAATCGATAGAAAGCCGCAGGCAGACCGACAGGTGCGTCGATAACGACGGATCCGGAGCCATAGCGCCGCGAGGTCCACAGGTGGACCCATTCCCCCTCGGGAAGGCTGAGATTCCTGCAGCCCTTGCCCGTCTCAAGGGTAGGGGCCAGGAGGATGTCTGGGCCGAACATGAACTGATCATCCCGTGCCCAGAACCCGTCCTCGCCGGGGAATCGAATCCCCGGGTGGGACCAGAGCGGTATGCCCTCGGTTTTCCAGACATCGACACAGTGCTCCCTGTAGGGGGCCAGAACCTCGAAGACGGCAGCCATGCGGCGATACAGGGCCGCTTGGGCTGGATTCAAGTTGGAGCCGAGGTCCAGCCTGGAGAAAACAGGGCCGAAAGCCGAGGTCTCTACCGTGAACCTGTAGCGGGCTTTCTCCGCCTTCGATTCCACCCGAGGCGCCTCGATGGGCAGGTAGAGGAAACCCTCGCCGACAAATGAGGAGGAGAGGAGGACCCTGAGGATCCCGGCGGCGTCAGGCCCGGCCTCGCGACCGAGCTCTCTGGGCAGGACTGGACGTTCTCCTCCAGCCGGCGCCCATCTATAGCCCGTCAGCGCGGCCATTCCCTTAGCCGGGGAGATGGGCGCGCACAAGGCCAACTCGGAAGGGATGGACGAGCAGCGCAAATCGGTGGAGCTTTTCAGGAAGCGAAGCGACTGCCCTCCGCCGTCCGAGACGGCGAGCCAGGAGCCCTTCCTGTCGAAGGCTATGGGCTTCTTCCCTGTTCCGTCTCCCGCGGATGGATCGATATCAACCTTTCGTCCCGCCGAATCGAAGACAGGACCAGGACCGAATCCGTAGACATGGTCCCAGCCTGGAAGGCCGAACCTCAGTCTGAAACCCAGGTCCCGGCCGATCGCGGAATCTTGGGCGGGCAGGAAACTGATCCTCAGAATCTCTCTCACCGCTACGAACTCCATCTTCCAAGGGGAAGCAAAGCGCAGGAGAGCCCTGTCCTCCCCTGTCCTTGTCAGCGAGCATGCCCCGAGTCCTTTCCACGAGAGGGCTTCGACCGTTTTTATCCCATTCCCGCGCGGAAAACCCAGGAAGATGGCCGGATGCTTGGACGAGTGCCGCAAGGTACCCATTCCCTTGGATGAGAAGAAAAATCCATCCTGCCAGGCTTCGATAGAAATCAAGAAAGGCCTCCCTCCGCGGTTCTTCCGCCGCCTTTTTTAAAAAACCTTATTTTATGCAGTTACCATACACAAGGGCCAAGCAATTTACAATCAAGGAAATGGGAAAGGTTCAGGCAGCTCTTTGAGCATTCCTTTCCGTAATAGCAAAAAGTCAGTTGCGGTCCCGATAAAGTTATTCTATACTAATTTTATTGTACCGATAGGTTATCTAACATTAGTTGCTGTCCAAAGTCATTCTAGGAGGTTTTGAATGAAGAAGAGTCTCGCAATCCTATTCTGCTTGCTCATTGCCACTGGCGCCGTATCGGCGCAGCAGAAATTCCTCACCATCGCCACAGGCGGTACGGCCGGCACCTATTTCCCTCTCGGCGGCGCCATGGCCGAAATCTGGAACAAGAACATACCCAAGATGAACGCCAACGCCACCGCGACCGGCGCATCCGCGGCCAACGTTGCCATGCTCGCCAAGGGCGAGGTGGATGTCATCTTCACGCAGAACGATATCGCCTACTATGCCCTCAACGACCTCGAGATCCTCAAAGGCAAGGGAACCAAGGATATCCGCGGACTCGCCTGCCTCTATAACGAGACGGTCCAAGTCGTCGCACTCGCCGATTCCGGCATCAAGTCCGTATCCGACCTCAAGGGCAAAAGGGTCGGCGTTGGCGCCGCGGGCTCAGGCACTGTACTCAATGCCCAGCAGGTCCTCGAAGCCGCCGGTATTTCCTTCAGCGACATTAAGGTGCAGTATCTTTCCTTCGCCGAATGCGCCTCCAACCTGAAGGATGGCAATATCGACGCTGCGTTCAACGTCGCCGGCGCCCCGACCGGAGCCATCCAGGACCTTGGTGCCTCCAAGAAGATCCAGATCGTTGCGATCGACGGCGATGTGGCCAAGAAACCCATGGCCAAGTATTCCTTCTACACGATCCAGAAGATTCCCTCCGGCACCTACATCGGCCAGAGTGCCGACGTGACCACGGTCGCCGTCAAGTCCATGCTCGCGGTCAGCTCCAAGCTCGACGCGACCCTGGTCTACGACCTGCTCAAGACCATGTTCGCGAATGGTGAACGCCTCGCCGCATCGCACAAGATTAGTGATTTTATTCAATCGACGGGCGCCGGCTTGCGTCGGCGCCCGTTTTTGGAGTATGCGCATGAGGCGGGCAAAAGCGGCAATAGCCGCGTTTTTTGCGATGACGGCTTGTGTTTTGCCCGTTTTTTCGCAGGAAAAATCGCAGAAATCCGAGCCAGCGGTCAATTCTTGCATTTTGACAATAACGGACCGCGAATCTAGGACCATTGCGGAAATTCCCCTGCAACATGGTCGTTTCGACCACGTCTTCGTTCATTCCATTCATCTGACCCCTGTGGTCGAACGTTTCGAAGTTACCCTCAGCTCGGATAGGCTGGCCGTTCTGCATTTATTCGAGCTGGACTATGAGAGCTGTGGATTAGGCATGCCGTCGGACACCGAGAATGGATTCAGTCTGGTCGACGGAAAATTTATTTTGGAAATGTCGCGCGATTTCGTCGTGATCCCTTTGATGGTTTCGGTTGTCGCGGGGCACGGGATCGTCGCTGATGGTCATTTTTATCCTTTCACCGACTGGGTTCCTCAGGAAACCCTGCTATTCCTGACCGCAAGAGCGGTGTATTGATGTTCCATGGAGGAGGCAGATCCACATGAATGGAAAACCAGAAGTTGTGGAAAATATTGATGAGGCCCCCATTAACGCGGAAGAGGTCATGCGTCAATTCGACAAGGAATCGGATTATCGCGTGATAGCGGGTTTCTTTGGCAAGGTTATAGCGGCGATCTGCATCGCTTTTTCCATCTTCCAGATATATACGGCGATGTTCGGTGTCCTCGACGCCATGATGCAGCGTTCGATCCATTTGGGTTTCGCATTCTGCCTCATTTTTCTGCTCTTCCCGACGAATAAAAAGTGGTCAAGGACGAAGATCCATCCCCTCGATGCGGTTCTCTCGATTCTGGGTGCGGCCGCACCTCTGTATATCACCGTTCTGTGGACATACACACTATCTCAGCGTTCAGGCAACGCCACGCCCCTCGATATAGCCATCGGAGTCGTAGGGGTCATCCTGGTGCTTGAAGCGGCCCGCCGAGTCGTGGGACTTCCAATGGTCGTTGTAGCTCTGGTATTTGTCGCCTACGCTTTTCTGGGTCCCTATATTCCGGGCAAGATGGCGCACAGGGGTGTTACGATCGATGGCTTGATCGAGCATCTTTGGTTCACCACGGAAGGAATCTTCGGTACGCCTATCGGCGTATCGAGTACCTTTATTTTCCTGTTCATTCTCTTCGGAGCTTTCCTCGAAAAAACCGGCATCGGCCAATTTTTTATTGACATCTCCAACGCCATCGCCGGATGGGCTGTCGGCGGACCCGCGAAGGTAGCCGTCATCGCCAGCGCCTTTGAAGGCACCGTTTCGGGTTCCTCGGTTGGTAACGTGGTCGGTTCCGGCAGCTTCACCATTCCCATGATGAAGAAGCTGGGCTACAAGCCCGAATTTGCCGCAGCCGTAGAAGCCACCGCTTCGACAGGCGGACAGATCATGCCTCCAATAATGGGTGCCGCAGCCTTCCTTATGGCCGAATTCACCGGAATTCCTTACGGACGAATAGCCATCGGAGCCGCGATCCCTGCCCTTCTCTACTTCTTCGCGGTCTTCACGCAGGTCCATTTCGAAGCGCATAAGCTCGGCCTCAAGGGTATGAAGCGCGAAGATCTGCCTACGGCCAAGGATATCTGGCTCAAGCGCGGCTACCTGATGATCCCTCTTGTCACGATCATCTACCTTCTCGAGGAAGGGGCCACCCCGATGAAAGCCGCCATGTGGGCGATCATCATCTCCGTGGCGATCGCCAGCATCGTATCCATCATCAATCTGCTCCTGGGCAAGAAGGCAACCTTCACCTTTATGGATGTGGTCAAGGGACTAGAGGCCGGCGCCCGCGGCGCTCTCGGCGTCATTGCCGCTTGTGCCTGCGCCGGTATCATCATCGGCGTCGTCACAAAGACGGGCCTAGGTCTCAAGCTCGGCGAAATCCTCGTCATAGCGGCTCATGGAAATCTCATGTTGACCCTTATCTTCACCATGATCACTTCACTTATCCTGGGAATGGGCGTCCCCACCACGGCCAACTATGTCATTACTTCAACGATCGCCGCTCCGGCGATAATCATGATTCTCAACCACACGGCCGGATATCCCTTCCCGCCGAACTCCGCGGCTGTCATTCTTGCCGCCAACATGTTCGCCTTCTATTTCGGGGTCATTGCCGATATCACTCCGCCGGTCGCCCTGGCAGCCTTCGCGGGCGCAGCCATCGCCAAGTGCGATCCGATGAAGGTGGGTATACAGGCGACAAAGCTCGGCATCGCCGCTTTCATCATTCCCTTTATCTTTGTCTTCGACCCTCAGATGCTGCTCTTCGGCGTGATGGAAAATCCTGTGAAAATGATCTGGATGATCGTCACCGCGATAGTCGGAATAGTTGGCCTTGCGGCGGGCGTCGAAGGCTACATGTTTGCGAACATGAAATGGTATGAACGTATCGCAGCCATTGTCGGAGGGCTTGGCATGGTGACCCCGGCACTCTGGGACGATTTCGCCGGTGGCGTTTTGCTTATAGCGGTCGTCGTATTCCAGATTCTGAAATCCAAAAAGACGATTAAGCCGATTGCCGCTTGAACCCGCTGACTGAATTCTGCTTATGATCCAGTGAGAAGCCGTGCGGCCCAAGCCGCGCGGCCTTTTTTATTGTTTATTCATGAATTACTGTTGTATAGAGCCAAGCGAGGAGATAGCCATGAATGCCAGAACCGAACAAAATAATAAGCCCAGGAAAATAGGGGTCATCGACTCAGGCGTGGGCGGCATGACCGTCGTCAGGGAAATCGCCAGGCTCCTGCCGGACGCGGACATCATCTATTTTGGCGACAGCGCGAACGTCCCCTACGGCAACAGGACCGAGGCGGAAATAATCGACCTGACCTGCGCGATGCTCGATTTCATGCGGGGAAAAGACGTTGCTCTCGTAGCTGTCGCCTGTAACACCATCTCCACGGTGATCGACAAGTTTCAATCCAGGTACAATTTTCCCATTTTCAGCATCATCGGGCCCGCCGCCGCCCATGTCGCGGCATCGGATCTTCACCATGTCGGTTTGCTTGCCACGGAGTTTACCATCAAGACCGGGCAATATCAGAAGCTGATCCATGAGCGGAACGCGTCCATCACCATTCACGCGAAAGGAAGCAAAAACCTTGCCGCCCTGTTGGAAGCCCCTGAATACGATGAAGCGGCCGTCGACGAAGAAATATCGTCGCTCCTTTCGGCCCTCGCTAAAGAATATCCCGTCAAATATATCATCCTGGGATGTACGCACTATCCAATCGCGATAAAACTCTTCAATAAAAGAGCCCCCGACATCCATTTCATCGATCCGGCGGCGCTTCAAGCCGAGGAAGTACGGCATTTCCTCGAGAGCCAGGGATATTCCTCATACAGGAATTCAGGCTCGCTGAGCATGTATACCTCGGGCGACACGGAAAGCTTCACGCGGATACTGGAAGTGCTGGGAATACAAATGCCCCATCAGATCCACGCCGCAGAAAAGTGATTCAGAGATAGGACTGGGCAGTCTTCAGAATATCCGCGAAAACACCGCTCGCGGTGACGTCGGCCCCTGCTCCCGGTCCGCGCACAACGAGTGGGTTGGCCGAGTAGCGCGCGGTCGAGAACATGACGAGGTTGTCTGTGCCGCTCAGGTTGTAGAAGGGACTCTCGGGGCCGTATTCCTGCAATGACAGCTTTGCCTCGGTCGGCGTGATGACGGCGACGTAGCGAAGAACCTTTCCCCTCGAGGCGGCGGACGCCGAAAGGGCAGCCATGGACGCGTCCATCGCGGGAAGTAGAGCGAGGAATTCCTCGACAGTCGGCGCCTTCGTCAGTCTCGCGGGGAGAATCGGCTCGATGACGATGTCTTTGGAATCCAGCGGCAGGCCTGCTTCGCGGATGAGGATGAGGGTTTTCCTGGCAATGTCGATGGCACCGAGGTCGTCGCGGGGATCGGGCTCGGTATAACCCTTGGCCTTGGCCTCCAGGACCAGGGAGGAAAAATTCTTCCCCGTCCCCAACCCGTTGAAGATGAAACTGATCGTCCCCGATAGGACGGCTTCTATCCGAGTTATCCTGTCCCCGCAGGCGACGAGGTCGTGGAGGGTGCCGATGACAGGAAGTCCTGCCCCCACGGTGGTCTCGTAGCCGTAGATCACATCCTTTTCTCGCGCCGTAGTCTTGAGAGCAAGGTAGCGCTCCATCGGCCCCGAGTTCGCTCGCTTGTTGGGTGTGACGATCGCGATGGAAGATGCGAGGATGCCCTCGTAATAGGAAGGGGGAACGTCGCTCGCCGTGCAGTCGCAGAAGCAGGCTGAAGGGAGGTTGAGAGCCTTGATGAGATCGACGAAAGCCACCATTTCAGCCTGTTCGCCCTCGGAAAGCCTCTCTTCCCAGATGTCGAGGTCGACACCCTTGGGATCGACGACCATGGACCGGGAATTGATGATGCCCACGAGTCGGATGCGGGTGGAGTGCTGCTTCAGGAGCATCTCCCGCTGGGCCGCGATCTGCTTCAAGAGGGTCTTGCCGATGAGCCCTGTCCCCGCCAGGAAGAGGTTGACCGTCCGTATGCCGGCCAGGAAGAAGGCATCGTGAATGACGTTGAGCGCCTTGGCTCTATGGTCAGCCCTTGTCACGATGGAGATATTGAGCTCCGATGAACCCTGAGCTATGGCTACGACGTTGACGCCGTTCCTTCCCATGGCCGAGAAGACCCTCCCTGCGATGCCTGTTCTGCGTTTCATCTGCTCGCCCACGACGGCGATAACGGAAAGTCCATCCTCGACGGAAGGATCTCCGATGAGCCCCTCCTGGATCTCGAGAGCGAACTCCTCGCGCAGGGCGCTTCTCCCCTCAGCCGCGTCGTCCGGGCGGACGGCGCAGCAGATGGAAAGCTCACTCGAGGCTTGGGTTATAAGGATGACATTTACCTTGGCTCTGGCGAGGGCGCTGAACATCCTGCCCGCTATTCCGGTAACCCCCTGCATCCCCAACCCCTCGATGCTCAAAAGGCAGACCGAGGGTATCGATGCCACTCCCCGTACGGGATAGATGCCGGATCCTGACCTGGCGACGACCTTCGTCCCCATTCCGTCCTGATCGTCAACGCCGAGGATCCGTATCGGGATGCCAGCCTTCATCGCCGGCAGGAAAGCCGGAGGATCAATCGCCCTGGCTCCGAAGTGGGTCATCTCCAGGGCTTCGTCATAGGATATTTCATCGATGGGGAAGGCATCGGAGACGAGACTAGGATCGGCGGTGAGCATGCCTTCACCGTCCGTCCACAGCTGGATCTCCCCTGCGCCGAGGCAGGCTCCGAGGATGCTCGCGGTGAGATCGGCTCCTCCCCTTCCGAGGCTTGTCGTGTGGCCGTCCATGGTCGAGCCGATGGAGCCTGGAACGACAGCCCTGTAGCCGAGACCGAGGAGCCTCGAGCGAGCGATCGCGCGCGTCTCGGTCTCGAGCCAGTGGGCCGAACCGAAGATCGCATCTGTCTTGATGATTTCACGAGCATCGACGACTGCCGCCGGGATGCCCCGGCCACTGAGGGCCTTCGCCACGATCTCGGCAGCCAGGCGTACTCCGAAACTCTGTATCTGGTCCAGGGAGCGCTTCGAGAGATCGCGAAGGAGACTCACGCCCTTGAGGAGTTCTCCCAGTTCGTCGAAGAGGCCGTCCATGTCGGCCAGAAGCCCCTCGGACCCAGGGCCGGGCAGAAAAGCGAGGGCGGCGCGGCGATGCTTTTCGCGCAAGGTCCCGAGGGTCTCGGTGCAATCGAGTCTCGTCTCGGTCATGCGCGCCGCGCCGGCCAGCTCGCCGGCGACACCGGGAAAGGACGAGACGACGATGATATCGTCGGATGTTCCGATGATGTCCACGAGCCTGTCCAGGGCCTTGGGGCCTTCCTCGAAGAGGCCGCCGAATTTTACGACATCCATGAATAACTCCCCTAGAGTGTCTTCGACTTTGACGTGGTCTTCTTTTCGCCCGAGAGGACGTTCCTAATGAGAAGGATGATGCCGGCGACGATAAAGGAGATGACGAAGGCTATGCCATAGGTCCAGAGAGCTATGGAGACTCCGCTCATACTCCCTCCCCCGGAGAAAGGAGGACGAGGTTCTGACCTGCCTTCACCTGATCGCCCAGGCGTACGAGAAGACGGTCGACGATGCCGTCCTGGGTCGAACTGATCGGGGTCTCCATCTTCATCGCCTCGAGCACCAGGACAGACTCCCCCATCCTCACCATCTCGCCCGGGCTCTTGTAGATCCTGAGCACGATGCCCGGCGAGGGGGAGACGAGGGCAGTCTTGTCCCCGACTTCCCTCGTCGTGGAGTCGCGGGCATGGGAGACGGTCTCCTTGGAGCCGTGGGACAAGGTGCTTATCCGCGCTATACCCTGGCCCTGCTCTATGGCCTCACCCTTGGAAGTCAGCACTTCGACGATGACGCCGGACAGGTTGGCGTTCACCGGTACGCTCATGCCCATGGTCTCGACGATGAGGATAGTTTCGCCGATGGCGACCTTGTCGCCGTTCTTCTTGTTCATCTTGCTGATGAAACCCGCAAGTGGTGAATCGATCGAACGGATCTCCGCCACTCCGGCGCTTTCCTCGGACTTTGGAAGGGTCACCGTCCGCGCTATCGCCTCGAAGTCTATCCCTTCCTTCACGTTGACTGCGTAGGTGATGCCGTTGACGCTTACCGTGTCAGGCGAGCTGAATTCGACGCCGTAGGAGCGGTTATTGATCGTCACCGTCACGGCCTGGGATCCCGAAGCCTTGGGCTTGGGTATGGAGGTCTGTGGATTCTTCGCGAGCCTTTGGGGTGCCAGACCCTTCAGGAATAGAATGCCCTTCTCCTTGCAGGTGGCGACGATGAAGATGTTTTCGTCCGTCGCGGGGAGGCCTTCCTGGGCGAGGAGGCGACAAGCTGGAGCCGAACCCTTCGATGGATCCCTGTCGTTGATGACCCGGGGGCTTTCCTTCGTAGGCGCCAGGCCGAGTTGGTTGGAGGCGAGCTGGACGATTGCCGGGTCGGGTTCCGAAGGGGTCTTGCCGAAATAGCCCAGGACCATCTTGCCGTAGCCTTCGGCTATCTCCTTCCAGGGGCCCAGCATGACATTGTTGTAAGCCTGCTGAAAATAGAACTGGCTCACCGGGGTCACCGACGTGCCGAAGCCTCCCTTCACTACGGCCTCCCCCATCGCGGCGATGATCTCGGGGTATTTGTCCATGAGGCCGTTGTCGCGGAGCATCTGCATGTTGGCCGAGAGGGCACCGCCCGGAAGGGGAAAGAAGGGGATGAGAGGTTCGATGCGGCCTGCCTCGGGGAGAAGGGGATAGTCCTTCATCGCCTGCTTGAACAGCTCCTCGAGCTTGATCACCTTCTGGATGTCAACGCCGAGATCATAATCCGTCCCACGCAGGGCATGCCAGATGGTGATGATGTCGGGCTGGCAGGTCCCGCCTGAACAGGGGGCCAGAGAGAGATCGATCTGATCGACGCCCGCCTCGATGGCGCTCATGTAGGCGAGGGTGCCGGTACCTGCGGTGTCGTGGGTGTGAAATACGATCTTCGTCGTCTCTCCGAGGAGCTTGCGCGCGCCGACGATGGTCTCGTAGACCTTTCGGGGATGGCTCGTCCCCGAAGCGTCCTTGAAACAGAGAGAGTCGAAGGAAATGCCCGATTCCATGATATCCCTCAGGAGGCGGGTATAGAACTCGGCGCTGTGGACCTGTTCTGATCCGGGAGGCATCTCCATCAGGGAGATCGCCAGCTC
>JAPLSO010000025.1:25349-44530 GCA_026398595.1 Spirochaetota bacterium
CATCAGGGAGATCGCCAGCTCGTGCTTGAGACCAGCCTCGGAAATGCATCGGCCCGAGAAGCTCAGGTTCTCGATGTCGTTGAGGGCATCGAAGTTCCTCACCGTGGTGACCCCGTGTTTCTTGAAGAGCTGGGCATGGAGCCGGATGATGTCGCTGGACTGGGAGTCGAGACCGACGACATTAATCCCCCGCGACAGGGTCTGGAGGTCAGCCTCTGGTCCGACCGTTTTCCTGAAGGCATCCATCACGTCGAAGGCGTTCTCGCCCGTATAGAAATAGGCCGTCTGGAAGAGGGCTCCGCCTCCCGATTCGAAGTGGCGGATGCCGGCCTCGGAAGCCGCTTCCACGACAGGCAGGTAGTCTTTGGAGAGGACCCTCGCCCCATAGGAGGATTGGAGTCCATCCCTGAATGCCGTCACCATGAATTGTATATACCGTTTCATCGCTTCATCTCCTCGGAGGTTCTGGGCATTTCGAGTTCGGCGCGGGCCGCGGCGATGGCGACCGCGATTTCCTCCTCGCTCCCCGACTCAGGCTCCTTGGCAGCCTCTTCCTCGTGGAGGATGGCAGAGGCTGCCGTCTTCCCGGATTCAGCCTTCCTTCGGGCTAGTCGCCGGAGGCTGGCGCTGATCTCGTTCAGGGTGAGGGATATTCGCACAAGGACGAAGAGGATGAGAGCGCCGCTGACTGCGAGAACCACAATCTCGATCGACATGGAGACCTCCCGTCAATGGCCCAGAATACTGACGTATATAGCGGCAATGATGGCGGTCGTTATGACGCCGCAGATGTTCGGTCCCAGGGCGTACTGAAGGATCATCGCCTGGGGATTGGCGGTCGCCGCCTGTTTCTGGGCGACCTTGGCCGTCGAGGGCACACAGCTCACACCCGCTATTCCGCAGAGGGGGTTGAACTTGCCTTTGGTGAAGAACCACATCACGTAGCCTCCCAGGAGACCCCCTATGCCCGACAGAAGAAGGGCGAGCATGCCCAAAAGAAGGAGGGGTAGGACCTTGGGGTTCATGATGGTCGAGGCCTCGCAGAGAATGCCGAGGAGGAGACCCAGAAAAAGGGTCGAGCCGTAAAGAATGATATCGGCCACGTTCTGGAAGGACTTAAGCCCCGATTCGCGTATGGCGATACCGAGGAAGAGGCAGAAAAAGAGAGGGGCGGCAACCGGAAACAGAAAGGAGAGGAAGGTGCAGACCACGACCGAGAAGGCCAGCTTCTGCCCCGAACTTATCGCTTTCTGGTTTTTCGGGTTTTCCATGGCTATGCCGCGGATCTTCCTGGGGACCATCATTTTTATCAGGTAGGGATAGCCCCCGTAGGTGAGGCCGAGGTAGAGATAGGCGACGATGGATATAGGCACGAAAAGTTGGGGCGCCAGCTTCAGGGAGGTGAAGAGGACCATCGGCCCGTCGGCCCCGCCGACCATGGCGATGGCCGCGGCTTCCTTGGCGGAGAAGCCGAAGAGCTGGGCGATGGGCAAGACGGCTATCGTCCCGAGTTCGGCCGTCATGGCGAGGAACATATTGATGAAGGGGTGGGCCATGACGAAGCCTACGTCCAAAAGGGAGCCAATGCCGAGAAAGACGAGGCAGGCAATAAGGCCGTTGGAGAACATGAAAGTATAGATGGGCTGGAGGAAATCGATCTGAATGACGTACATGAGATCCGAGGCCGCGTTCCAATTGGCGGCCGTCGCGGCGGCGTTTCCCGCGGCTGTGGCCGCGCTCCGCAGCGCCGAGCCCGCGGTCGGTTCTATGAAGAGAGTTCCCAGCCCGCCATGAAGGCTTAGGGGATCGAAAAACATGACGGCCGCGTTGACCGTGCTCATTCCCAGCCCCATCGGTATCATGAGGAGAGGTTCGAGAGTACCGCGCTTGCCCAAATAGACGAGGGCCATGCCGAGCAGGATTAGCAAGACGCGAGCCAGTGCCAGGACAGGCTGGGTGGCGAACAGGGTCTGGGCTCCCTGGAATATTCCAAGAATCGAATCGAATGACATGGATGCCTCGGTGTGCGGGGTTAGGTTCTACCCTCCTCCGCCTGCTTGCTGTCCTTCATCCGAAACGCTCGGCTGGAGGAAAATGACTGCCCTTTTTACCCGAGATCGACCAGGAGATCCCCGGTGTTCACCGAGGAGCCCGCAGGCACTTTCAGGGCGATTATCTTTCCTGCCTGAGGTGCTACGATCTCGTTCTCCATTTTCATGGCTTCGAGGATGAGCAGGACATCGCCACGCTTCACTTCCTGGCCCGCCTGGACCTTGAATGAAAGGACGGTGCCCGGCATGGGCGATTTGACGCTAGCCGAAACGACGCCTGGGACAACTGAAGGTTCCGGGGCGGCCGCCAGAGGAGCGGGCGAGGACTTAAGGACAGGCGCGGCCTGGGAAGCAGGCGCGGCCTGGGAAGCAGGCGCTGTCTGCCTCGTCGAGCTCGTCCCTATCTCCTCCACGATCACATTATAGCTCTGCCCATTCACGCTGACCTTATACTGCTTCATTGAAGTCTCTCCTTGTCCTTTCTGTGCCGAGCCACGCTCAGACCCTGGTCAGTCTTTCCACCCTGCCCCACACAGGAGTGTTGAAGCCGGTATTATTTCCCGACGGGTTGATGGAGGCGACCTTGAAGGCCTGAGGCGAAAGCCCCGATTCCGCCGCTATGGCCGCGACGATTGCCGCGATGAGTGAGCCTGGAATCCCGGGCTCAGTGAGCGCGGCAGGTGCCGTGATAAAAGCCTTCTCAGCATCACCTTTAGTATCTTTCCTTTTCTTGAATAGCATTCTTGATCCTCGCTTCTCATCAGACCGGAATGTTCCCGTGCTTGCGGGCGGGATGGGTCTGCCGCTTTCCGAGGAGCATGGAGAGGGCTGAACAGAGCCTCGCCCTCGTCTGCGCCGGGTCGATGACGTCATCGACATAGCCCCGGATCGCGGCTTTATAGGGGTTGGCGAAGTTTCTGCTGTATTCGGCTATCTTTTCGGATCGCGCGGTCGCTGGATCCGATGCCCCGTCGATCTCCCTCTTGAAGATGATGTTGGCGGCGCCCCCAGGTCCCATGACGGCTATCTCAGCTGTCGGCCAGGCGAAGACCTGATCTGCGCCCAGATGCCGTGAGCACATCGCTATATAGGCACCGCCGTAGGCCTTCCTCAGGATGACCGTCATCTTTGGGACGGTGGCCTCGGAATAGGCGTAGAGAAGCTTGGCGCCGTGACGGATCACGCCCCCGTGCTCCTGTCCCACGCCCGGCAGATAACCCGCCGTATCCGTGAAGGTGACAAGGGGAATATTGAAGGAGTCACAGAACCGGATGAATCGGGACGCCTTGTCCGAGGCGTTGATGTCCAGCACTCCCGCCATGACGGAAGGCTGATTGGCTATGATGCCCACCGATCGGCCCGCGAGCCGCGCAAAGCACGTGACGATGTTTCGGGCGTAGTCGGGTTGGACTTCGAGGCTTTCGCCTACGTCGACGATCCGGGCAATGACGTCGCGTACGTCGTAGGGCTTGTTAGATGATTCAGGAATAAGGGCGGCCAGACCTGGATCGACGCGCCCGGGATCGTCACCTGAGTCCATAAGGGGAACGTCTTCGATGTTGTTCTGCGGCAGGTAGGAGATGAGCTTCCTGATCCCCAAGATGGTCGCTTCCTCGTCCGGATAACGGAAATGGGCGACGCCCGAGATTTCCGTGTGGACGCGCGAGCCGCCCAGATCCTCGGCCGAAACGTCCTCGCCGGTGACAGCCTTGATGACCTGGGGTCCGGTGATGAACATATTCGAGGAGCCCTCGGTCATGACGATGAAATCGGTGAGGGCCGGCGAGTAGACCGCGCCGCCCGCGCAGGGGCCCATGATGACCGATATCTGGGGGATAACGCCGGAAGCCAGGGTATTTCTATAGAATATGTCGCCGTAGCCCGAGAGAGCGTCGACGCCCTCCTGGATTCTCGCCCCGCCCGAATCGTTGATGCCGATGAAGGGGCAGCCGACTTTAATCGCCATGTCCATGGCCTTGCAGATCTTGGCCGCGTGCATCTCCCCGAGGGAGCCGCCTAGGACGGTGAAGTCCTGGGCAAAGATATAGATTGTCCTGCCGGAAACCTTGCCGTAGCCAATCACTACACCCTCTCCGGGAGCCTCGACTCCATCCATGCCCAGGTCGGTGCAGCGATGCTCCACAAAGGCGTCAAGTTCCACGAAAGAGCCTGGGTCGACGAGGGCTTCTATCCTCTCCCGCGCCGTCTTCTTGCCTTTGGAATGCTGGGCAGCCACGCGCTTGGAGCCTCCGCCCGCAAGCACCTTAGCCCGCCTTTCCTCGAGCTCAGAAAGCTTTTCGTCCATAAAGGGTAGACCTTCCTTTTGTCTCGTCGCTTCCAGGTAAAAAGCCCTGGCTGAGGCGCGAAACGTCACCGCTGAGTATAAACCTCGATTAAAAAAATATCCATATGGGCTGAAAAAAAGTGATATATTTATATTTTTATATATAAATGAATTATTATTTAATATCCTACTAATATAGACTAATTAATATTAAACCTGAAAACAGCGCCGGAACCTGCGAAAGCCTTGCCGGAAATTACCAAACCCCGGTCAATCAGCCACGTTCGCAAAGCTCGATGAGGACACCGCCCGTGGACTTGGGGTGGAGGAAGGCTATCCGCGCTCCACCTGCCCCTCTCCGCGGCGCCTCGTCGATGAGGCGCACGCCCTTGGCCTTGAGTTCCGCGAGAGCGGCGTCGAGATCGGCCACTCTGAAGGCGAGATGCTGAACGCCCTGCCCCTTGGCCGCGATGAACTTTGCGATCGGGCTCTCCGGGTCGGTGGGCTCAAGAAGTTCAATCTCTGAGCCGCCGAGGGGCAGGAAGGCTGTCCTGACCTTCTGCTCCACCACTTCTTCCGTCCCCGCAAGGACCATGCCCAGAACCCCTTCCCAGATCGGGAGGGCTGAGTCCAGCTTTTCCACCGCGATGCCGACATGATCAAGCTTTTCGATCTTCATGGTGTTTCTCCCCGTATCAGTCTGTCATGGAGTTCGGACGAAGCGGCGTACAGATCGACTTCCCCTGCTCGCACAAGCTTCGCCAGGCGCTCGAGGGCCCCATCCCCGCCCTGTGCGGCGAAGTCGGCCATGACCCTGGCATTGACTAGGTCCTTGAGCTGCTGCTTTATTGCTTCGAGCCTGCGTGCGGCGAGGCTTCCGTCGGCCTTGGATCGCTCGAAGCCGTCCAGGATGGCCGAGGCCAGGACAGCCACTCCTTCCCCCGTCTCCGCCACCGTTTTGAGGACGGGGGGAAGTTCCTCAGCCCCGGCGAACTCAAGGCCACCTGAGCCCGGCGATCCACGTAGGAAAAGACCATTATGTGACCCTAGGTCGTGGGTCGCGAGAGTATCAGGCCCCGGGGCCGCCCTCCCCCGTTTGAGCATAGCTTGCGTCTCAAGCATGGCGCGGATTTCCCTCACCACGCGGTCGGCGCCGCCCCGATCGGCCTTATTGACGACGAAGATATCCCCAATTTCCATGATCCCGGCCTTGATCATCTGGATCTCATCCCCGAGACCGGGGACGGAGATAAGGAGGACGGTGTCGGCGATTTTAACGATGTCGATTTCGGACTGGCCGACGCCAACCGTTTCCACGACGACGATATCGAAGCCCGCAGCCTCGAGGACCCGGGCCGAGAAAGCCGTCGCCGCGGTAAGGCCACCCAGCCTTCCCCTCGAGGCCAGGCTCCGGATAAATACTCCCGGGTCGGTCGCGTGGCCTTGCATGCGTAGCCGGTCGCCGAGGATAGCGCCGCCTGAGAAGGGGCTGGAAGGGTCGACAGCGAGAATGCCCACCTTGAGATTCCTGTCTCTGAATTCTCCGATCAGTTTATCCGTGAGGGTGCTTTTACCCGAGCCGGGAGGGCCGGTAATGCCGACGATATGGGAAGACCCGAAGCCAGCGGCGAGCCGGGCCAAGATGGCGTGGGCTTCCCTGTCATCGTTTTCGAGGAGGCTGATAAGGCGAGCGACCGCCCTGGTCTCCCCCTCGAGTACGCGTTTCCCGAGATCCCCGGTCATGCGAGGAGCTAGTCCCGCCTCACGTGGTCGAGGATGAACTTGACCGTCGTCGATGTAGAGGTTCCTGGGCCGAAGACCTCGGCGATGCCCTTCGATTTCAAAAAAGGAATGTCTTCTTCGGGAATGACCCCTCCGCCGAAGACGAGGATGTCATCCGCCCCCTTTTCTCTCAGCAGTTCCACGATCCGGGGAAAGAGGTGGTTGTGGGCCCCCGAGAGGATGGACAGTCCGATAACATCGGCGTCCTCCTGGATGGCGGTCGCGACAATCTGCTCCGGAGTCTGCCGGAGACCCGTATAGATGACTTCCATGCCGGCGTCGCGGAGTGCGCGGGCTATGACCTTGGCGCCCCTGTCGTGGCCGTCGAGCCCCGGCTTGGCGATGATGACTCGAATTTTTCGTTCCATGGCCGTACTCCTCAGAACATCACGCTGGGGCGGTATTCCCCGAAGACACCGCGCAGGACGTCGCAGATTTCGCCAAGGGTAGAATAAGCCTTCACCGCGGCGAGTATGGGGGGCATAAGGTTGTCGGGACCTTGAGCGGCCTTCTTCAGGGACTCGAGGGAGGCCATAACGGCGCCAGCGTCTCGGCCGGCTTTAAGAGCGGCCAGCTTGGCCTTTTGACGTTCCCCAACCGAGGGATCAACCCTGAGGAGACCCTTGGGAGATCCCTCCTTGACCTGGAATCTATTGAGGCCGACCACGATCCTTTCGCTCTTTTCCATTTCCATCTGCCAAGCGTAGGCTGAATCCTGTATTTCCTGCTGTATGAAGCCCTGCTCGATTGCCTTGACAGCCCCGCCTAAGTCCTCGATCCGCTTGAGGTAGGCAAGGACACCCTCCTCGATGGAGTTCGTGAGGCTCTCCACGTAGTAGGATCCGGCGAGGGGATCGGGTGTCTCGGCGACGCCCGACTCATAGGCGAGGATCTGCTGGGTGCGCAGGGCGATGCGCACGGAGTCCTCCGTGGGAAGGGCGAGGGCCTCATCCCGCGAGTTGGTGTGGAGAGACTGGGTCCCACCTAATACGGCGGCCAGAGCCTGGATCGTCACCCTGACCACGTTGTTCTCGGGCTGCTGGGCGGTGAGTGTCGATCCTGCTGTCTGTGTGTGAAAGCGAAGCATCAGGCTCTTGGGGTTCTTCGCGCCGAACCTCTCCTTCATGATGTGGGCCCAAACCCGTCGAGCTGCCCGGAATTTAGCCGCTTCCTCGAAAAGATCGTTGTGGGCGTTGAAGAAGAAGGAGAGCCTGGGACCGAATTCATCGACGTCGAGACCGGCCTTTATCGCCGCTTCGACGTAGGCTATGCCATCGGCCAGAGTGAATGCCACTTCCTGGATAGCCGTGGATCCTGCTTCACGGATATGGTAGCCGGAGATGGAAATCGTGTTCCAGTTCGGCACTTCCTTCGAACAGTAGGCGAAGATGTCCGTGATGAGCCTCATGGAGGGGGCGGGCGGGAAGATGTAGGTTCCGCGGGCTACGTATTCCTTCAAAATGTCGTTCTGTATCGTGCCATCCAGCTTGTCGGCGCACACGCCCTGTTTCTCCGCCACAGCGATGTACATGGCCAGGAGAACAGCCGCCGGGGCGTTGATCGTCATGCTCGTGGACACCTTGTCGAGGGGGATGCCGCCGAAGAGAGTCTCCATATCGGCCAAAGAATCGATGGCCACGCCCACTTTGCCCACCTCGCCGGCCGAGAGGGGGTGGTCTGAATCATAGCCGATCTGGGTCGGAAGGTCGAAGGCGACGGAAAGACCTGTCTGCCCCTGCGCGGTGAGGTATTTGTAGCGGGCGTTGGATTCCTCGGCCGTGCCGAAGCCGGCATACTGACGCATTGTCCAAAGCCTGCCCCGGTACATTGTCGCCTGCACGCCCCGCGTGTAGGGGAACTCGCCGGGGAGTCCTATCTGCTCCAAATACGCTTGTCCATCGAGGTCCAGGGGGGAATAAAGTCCCTCTACCGGTGCATCGGAGCCGGTGACGAATGCGGCTTTGCGCTCGGGGTACTTGCAGGCAGCTTTGCCGGCCTTGGCCTTCCACGCGCCCAGCGCCGATTCAAGTTCTTCCTTGGAATTCACGGGACCCTCCTTAGCGTATGGTCGCGCCGGGTATTCCTGACTGGGCAGCCAGCTGAAGTCCCGCGTCCAGCGCTTTCAGGTTGAGCTCATCGGTGCCCTTGGGAACCCGCGCCTTGACCGCCTGGCGCAGGATATCCCTGTTGGCAATCCGGGCGATTCCGGCGAGAACGCCGAGAGCCACGATGTTGGCCACCATCTTCTTGCCGAGGACCTCGGACGCGGTCGCGAGGATGGGAAGGGCCACCGTCCGGGCTTGTATGGAAGGATCGAGGCTTACGGTCGAATCGGTGATGATGAGACCCCGCTTCATCGAAGCGCCGTAGGTGAGATAAGCGTCCTTCGTGAGGGCGAGAAGATAATCAGGATCGGTAGCCTTGGGGTAGTCGATGTCCTCGTCCGAGACGATGACCTCGGCCTTGCTCGAGCCTCCCCTGGCCTCGGGACCGTAGCTCTGGGTCTGCACGGCGTTCTTGCCGTCGATGATCGCGGCTTCGGCGAGCACGATGCCCGCGAGAAGAAGACCCTGGCCCCCGGAGCCGCTCAGTCTGAATTCGACGCGCATTCGCGGGTTCCTCCCTCGTAGTCGGCGAAGGTCCTCTGGACCTTGGCAGCCATCTCATTGTAGTCGGCGGTATACTCCGAGCGTTCAGTTCTGTACAGCTCGCCTATCAGGATCTTCCCCTTGACCTTCTCCGGGTCCATGGCCGCAGCGGCCTTGACGTTGATCGTCCTGTCCTTGATCCAGTTCAGGAGTTCGACCGGGCCTCCTATCTTGTTCTTCCTTCCGAAATACGTCGGGCACTGGGTCAGGGCTTCAACCACCGAAAAGCCTTTGTTCATAAGGGCTTTCTCGATAAGTTCCTCAAGAAGGGTGACATGGTAGCTCGTTGCCCTGGCCACATAGGTCGCTCCGGCCGCCTTGGCCAGTTCGCAGAGATCGAAGGGGTGCTCTATATTCCCGTAAGGTGCGGTGGTGCCGAACATGCCCTGGGGCGTGGTGGGCGAATACTGGCCCGAGGTCATGCCGTAGATCGAGTTGTTCATGATGATCGTCGTGATGTCGATATTACGGCGCGCCGCGTGGATGAAATGGTTGCCGCCTATGGCGGCGCAGTCCCCATCGCCTGTCAACACGATGACCTTGAGGCTGGGCCTGCCATGCTTCACCCCTGTAGCGAAGGCGAGAGCCCTGCCGTGCGTCGTGTGAAGCGTGTCGAAATCCAGGTAACCCACGGCTCGCGATGAGCAGCCGATGCCGGAGACCAGGACGATGTTGTTCTTGTCGAGGCCGAGTTTATCGATGGCCCGGACGAGAGCGCCCGTGACAGTCCCGTGGCCGCAGCCCGGGCACCAGATGTGGGGGAGCCTCTCTGTGCGGAAGTAGTCAAGGAATTCTAGCATCAGAAAGCCTCCAAAAGGGCCTCAAAGACCTCGTCAGGATGGAAGAGTTCGGCGTTGACCTTGCCAAGCTTGACCACCTTGGTGTCCTTGCGCGCGGTTCTCTCCACCTCGAGCGCGAGCTGACCGAGGTTCATCTCGGGGACGATGATAGTCCGGGCGCCGGCGGTCAAACTTTTCAACGCCGCATCGGGGAATGGCCATACCGTCTTCAGCCGCAGCATGCCGGCCTTCAGCCCGGCCTTCCTCGCCCTTCGAACGGCCGAAAGCGCCGCCATGGCCGAGGCCCCGAAAGAGACGACAACGACCTCGGCGTCATCTATGTTCTCGGCGAAATAGTCGGTTAACTCCCCGACGTTCTTGCTTATCTTGCAGTCCAGTCTCCTAAGGAGGGTGTCGGCCACGGAACCCTTGCCCGAGGGTGCCCCTGACTCGTCGTGGAAAAGGCCTGTGCAATGCCAGCGGTAGCCCTTGCCGAAGGAGGCCATGAGGGGAACGCCCCCGTCGGGGTCGGCGGCATAGGGCTTGTAGCTAGCGGGGGAGTCGGGCTCGGCCCTGTGCGGTATCCGGTACGAGTGAGGATCGGGCAGCACGACCTTCTCCCTCATGTGGCCGATTACCTCGTCGGCGAGGACAATGACGGGCACCCTGTACTTCTCGGAAAGAACGAAGGCCCTGAACGTGAGCTCAAAGCATTCCTTGACGTTGCCGGGCGCGAGAACTATGACGGGATGATCGCCATGGGTTCCCCAGCGCGCCTGCATGAAATCGCCCTGGGCAGGGCTCGTGGGCATGCCCGTCGAGGGTCCCATTCTCTGCATGTCGATGATGACGATGGGTATCTCGCAGAGGCTCGCGTAGCCTATCGACTCTTGCATCAAGGAGAAGCCGGGGCCCGAAGTGGCTGTCATGGCCTTCCGCCCCACGAGGGAGGCACCGATACAGGCAGCAATCGAGCCTATCTCGTCCTCCATCTGGATGAACCGCCCGCCCAGTTTGGGCAGTTCCTCGGCGCAGATCTCGGCGATCTCGGTCGAAGGCGTGATGGGGTAACCGGCGTAGAAGTCGAGGCCGGCGGCTATCGCGCCCATGGTGCAGGCCTCGTTGCCCTGCATGAGTTTGACAGTTTCAGCCATTATGGGCCTCCGGAGGCAGACAGAGATCATAGGAGGCGATATCCCGCTCCCGGGGCAACTCCTCCTCCATCGGTTTCACCTGAATGGAAAAGTCGGGACATCGAAATTCGCACATCCGGCAGCCAATGCAGATCTGGGGCCGCTCGGGAAAAACCTTGCCGTTTTTAAGGACGAGGACCTGCTTAGGGCAGAAAGCCACGCAGATCCCGCAGCCTTTGCAGTACTTCTCGCGGATTACATGAAAGTAGCCTTTTTTCTGTTCAGCCATACCTTGCTCGACGTGAAGAGTGTGCCGCCCCGATCCGGATGGTCGGGCTTGAACCCCTTTATACCTTGATTATAACGAGGAATAATCGTGCTTCGAGGCCTGTATGGGGACGCGGCAATAAAGGCATTATATCCTTTGGGGCGCTTTCTGTCAAAAAGATTCGGGACTGTATGCCTTTCAGCCCTGTCCCTGTCCCCGTTCCCACTTTCCCTACCGCCATCCGGGATGTATACTGGATTTTCTTTTCCAAAAGCATAGGATCGGAGGCCTCCTGTATGATAAAGCAACTGAAGATCAGGGACCTTACCCTGAGGGATGGTCAACAATCCCAATTCGCGACCAGGATGAGCCAGGCACAGATCGATGGTGTTCTTTCCGATTACCGCGAGGCGCATTTCTACGCCATGGAAGTATGGGGAGGAGCCGTTCCTGACTCCGTCATGCGCTATCTGGGTGAAAGCCCCTGGGAAAGGCTTGAATCAATCAAGGCCGGCATAGGAGACTCATCCCTCCTCACCGCCCTTTCGCGGGGCAGAAACCTTTTCGGCTACACACCCTACCCCGACTCCGTCATCGAAGGTTTCTGCAGGAATTCGGTCACCTCCGGAATCGACATCATGCGCATTTTCGACGCCCTCAACGACATCGACAACATGACGTCTTCCATTATCTCCGTAAAGGCGGCAGGGGGTAAGGCCGACTGCGCCGTATGCTACACCGTCGCGCCCAAGTTCTCTGTCCGCGAGCGCTTCGCCGCCCTTCTTGCCCGAAAAACCCTGCCGGGCAACATCTTCGACATAGACTATTTCGTCGGCAAGGCCAGGGAACTCCAAAGCCTTGGCGCCGATATGATTACGATCAAGGACATGGCTGGTCTCATCGACCCAGCGACCGCGTCGAGGCTGATATCGGCCCTCAAGGATGCGATCGGCGTGCCCATAGATCTCCACACCCACTGCACGCCCGGATTCGGCATAGCCAGCCTCCTCGCCGCCATGGTCAAGGGCGTCGATATTGTGGACACGGCCATTCTCTCCTTCTCCGGAGGACCCGCCGCACCGGCCTACGAGATTATCCGGATCTTTGCCGACAAGCTCGGTCTCGACACCAACGTGGATTCTTCAGCCGTGGCGCGCATAGATTTGAAACTCAGGCAGGTCCGGTCTGAACTTTCGGCCTACGACCAGTATAAGCGCCTGCCGCCGGTCTTCGACCCCTCGAGCTCCGAACTGAGCCCAGAGCTGAACCGCCTCTTCGACGACGCCCTCGAGCTGACTGTCGGGGACAAGATGGCCAAGGCCCTCGAGTTTTGCAGGAAGATCGAGGCTGCCTTCAATTACCCCGAACCCGACGAGATCGTCCAGAAGGCCCAGATACCAGGCGGCATGTACACCAACATGATGGCCCAGCTCAAGGATGCCAAGCTCGAACAGCATTTAGGGGAAGTCCTCAAGATCGTCCCCCTCGTCCGTCTCGATTCGGGCGTCCCCCCCCTCGTCACCCCGACCAGCCAGATCGTCGGCGTCCAGGCAGTCAACTATGTCGTATCGAAGATCAAGGGGGAGGACCCGTACGTCAATGTCTCCAAGAACTTCGCCGAACTCGTGAAAGGCTCGTACGGAAGGACGCCCTGGAAGGTCGATCCCGAATTCCGCTTCAAGATCTGCGGTACGAGGGAGGAGACCCCCTACGACACATCGTCCTATAAAAAACAGCCCAATCCGCCTGTAGCCGAAGCGGGAGGCCTCCCTTTAGCTTCGAACGAGAAGGAAGAGCTGCTTCTCGAACTCTTCCCCTCTGTGGCTGAAAAATTCCTTAAAGGAAGACGAATCGCGGAATGGGAAAGCGCGCATGCAAGGAAACAAACCGGAATACCCAATGCAGCCTCGGCGGCGGATACCGCAGCCAAGACCGATACAGCCCCGAAATTCGATGCTGCGGGAGTCCAATATTTCACTACCCCCGCTTTCGCCAGCGAAGCGACCCCGCTCCCGATCGACTACGCCGTCGAGGATGACCTGCCCGAGGATTTCTGGGAGTACTCGCTGCAAAACGCACAATAGCCAACAGTTTGAAGACAGAGCTGCTGCGTCGTGAACGCAAAAGTCTGATTAGCCGAATAGTCGCCATTGAGGGGGAAGTCGAGGATATCGGTCGTGAAATTCAGAGCTTAGACTACTCTTGAGACGGCAGAGGCGCTCGTGATCAGCTTGACGAGACCGCCTGCCAGACTCGTTCCCGTGTACGACCCGGTAAAAACCCTCCCTGCCGCAGCCGTGGTGACGCAATTCTTCATATTCGCGAAGATGCTGGAACCGGCCGTATTGGTAAACCGAGAATACGATTGTCCCGCCTGTATCGTTTTCCCCAAACTCCGTTTCCCGCGGCGAAGAAGGATCGCATAGTTTGAACTTCAGCCTCAGGGATGTGGCTCAGATCCCCAAATACGCTCTTCTCACACTTTCGTCGCGCGCCACGTCCTGGGCCGCGCCCGAGAGGATTATTTTCCCGGTTTGGAGCACATAGGCGCGATGCGCGACGCCGAGGGCCATGAGGGCGTTCTGCTCCACGAGCAGAATGGTCGTCCCCCTCGAGTTGAGTTCCCTGATGACCTCGAAGATCTGATCGACGAGGACCGGAGCGAGACCCATGGAAGGTTCGTCCATGAGGAGAATCTTCGGGTTGGACATAAGCCCGCGTGCGGTGGCGAGCATCTGCTGCTCTCCGCCCGAATTAAGGCGGGGGAAAAGTTCGAAAGCATATTGGATGCCGCGTTCGATCTCAGCCTTGTCCTTAACGATATACGCCCCCATCTCCAGGTTCTCTAGTACGGTGAGCCGCGGGAAAATGCCCCGGCCCTCGGGGACGAGCCCCACGCCGTGTCGATGAACAACATTAGGAGCCATCCTCGTAATGTCCACGCCCATCAGCTTAACCAAACCCTCTTTCGGTTTTATCAGGCCCGAGATTGAGCGAAGGGTGGTCGTCTTGCCCGCGCCGTTACCGCCTATGAGAGTAACGATCTCCCCCTCCTCGACGGTGAGGGAAATTCCTTTCAGCGCATGTATTTTGCCGTAGTAGGAGTGCACGTTCTCCAGTTCGAGGAGTTTCATCGTTCTCCTCCCGCGGAAGTCGAATTCGCGGCTATTTGGGCCGCGCCGACGCCCGCGGCGCCGCGGCCCAGATAAGCCTCGATCACCCGGGGATTAGCCGCGATTTCATTGGCTTCGCCCTCGGCGATCTTTTCGCCGTAGTCCATCACGGTTATGCGTTCGGAAATGGTCATTACAACCCTCATGTCGTGCTCGATGAGGAGTATGGTTATGCCGAGATCATCGCGGAGCCGCCGGAAGAGGGCGATCGCGTCGGCGGTTTCGGCGGGATTCATGCCCGCTGTGGGCTCGTCGAGAAGGAGGAGCCACGGCTCCGAGGCGAGAGCCCGGGCAATCTCGACCCGACGCTGCGCCCCGTAGGGCAAGCTTCCGGCGAGCTCGTTCCCGATATCTTTGAGGCCGACATACTCCATCAGCTCAACGGCCCGCTTTTCCGCCGAGCCTTCCTCGACCCTGTACGACTTGGTCCTGAAGACAGCCTGAACCGCGTTCTGTCTGAGTCGCGTATAGGCGCCCACCATGATGTTCTCGACGACCGTCATGCCGCCGAAGAGTCTGATGTTCTGGAAGGTCCGCGCCATGTGGAGCGCCGTTATCTTTTCGGGAGCGAGGCGGTCGATCCGCTTGCCCTTGAAATAGATCGCCCCCTCATCCGGCTTATAGAGGCCGGAGAGCGTGTTGAAGAAGGTCGTCTTGCCGGCCCCATTGGGACCGATAATGGAGTAGATCTTCCCCTCCTCCATAGCGAAGCTCATTTTATCTACGGCGGTGAGACCACCGAAGCGTTTGACAACATCGGTCGTTTGGAGAATCAACCCGCCCTCAGTCACGATCGGCCTCCCCCTGGTCGCCGCCGACGACGGGCTTATCCGTCGCGCCGCCGCCCTTTTTGAACTCGCGCTTGCGCCTCGAGGCGGGGAGAATGCCCGAAGGTCTGTAGATCATCATGAGTATGAGGATTACGCCGAAGACGAGGCGTTGGTACTTCGAAGGATCCAGCTGGTTCGAGAGATCCTTCCAGTGGAAGTTGATGATAGGTATGACAGCCTCGCTCTGCCGCAGTCTGGCGAGGAAGAGCGAAAAGCTCTGGAGCACCTGGAGGTTGAGCACAATGACTACCGCGGCTCCGATTATAACGCCGGGTATGCTCCCGATTCCGCCCAGGATGACCATCGTCAGGACACCGACCGACTGGAGAAAATTGAAGGATTCAGGGCTCACAAAGGTGCGGCTCGCCGCGAAGATCACGCCCATCGCCCCCGCGAAGGAAGCTCCCACCGCGAAAGCCCCAAGCTTCAACTTGGTGGCGGGGATGCCCATTGATTGGGCCGCCAACTCATCCTCGCGTATCGCCGCCCACGCCCTCCCGATCTTGGAATCGTCGAGTCTGTAGGTAACGATGATCACGACCACAACCACCAGGAGCGCTACAAGATAGAAGAGAATATTGTAGAATTGGTTCACCGTGACCTCGTGCCCGACCAGGGGCTCGAAGATCCTGTTGAAGAAGGCGAGCAACTCGGGAGACAAGGTCGGCCGCTGTATGGGCGTGATGCCCTGCGGGCCGTTCGTGAAGTTGAGGGGTTTGTCCAGGTTGTTGGCGAGCTGGCGGATCACTTCGCCGGACCCGAGGGTGATGACGGCGAGGTAGTCGCCGCGAACCCGCAGGACGGGGAGTCCAAGGAGGAGCCCTATGATAGCCGCGGCGATGATGCCGAGAAAAATGAAGAGATAAAACCAATCGGGCGCGAGGAAAAAGGGGGTGCCAGGGGGCGCGGTGCCGGGAATCTCGTGCAGGAGATAGGGTTGCTGGGAGCCGAAGAATCCCCAGAGATAGGCGCCAACCGCGTAGAACGCCATGTAGCCGAAGTTGAGGAGGCCCGAAAAACCCACTACTATGTTGAGCCCAAGGGCCAGAGCCGCGAAGACGGCGATCTGGAAAATAACTTCAAGGTAGAAGATGTTCCGTGCTCCCAGTATCGGGATGATGACGACGGCGATCAGGACAGCCATACCCAGCTTCACCGGCTTCTTCATATCGAGGAAATAGCTGAGACTCGACGCCGTTGCGAACAGGAGGAAAGCGGGGATCGATCTTGGGCTCAAATAAACTAGAATTGTCCCGACGACGAGCAGGGAGACCGAAAGAATATAGGGCGTAGCGCCCTTGTTAAGCATAGCGCCTAAAGAGCGTGCCGCGGAGCGGATCTTTTCCTTCATCGCGTGCCTCCTACGCCTTCTGCGAAACCTGCTCGCCGAGCAGGCCCGAAGGGCGGAAAATGATGAAGATGATCAGCACCATGAAGGCGATGATATCCTTGTACTCCGCGCCGAAGGCGCCCATCGTGAAGGTTCCGAGGTAGGCGCCGGCGAAACTTTCCAGCATCCCGAGCACGATGCCTCCTAAAAGGGCGCCGGTCAGGTTGCCTATGCCGCCGAGCACCGCGGCCGTGAAGGCCTTGATGCCCGGCATAAAGCCGACGAAGGGATCGATGCGCGTGAACTTGAGGGCGTAGAGAAGCCCCGCCGCACCGCCCAACGCGCCGCCCAGGAGGAATGTGAAGGAAATAATGACGTTCACCCCTATGCCCATGAGCGCGGCCATGTTCCTGTCCTGCGCCACGGACCGTATGGCCTTTCCTATTTTGGTTACGTTCACGATGTAGTTGAGGCCGACCAGCATTACCACCGCCGCCCCGATGACGACGATCGATTTGATCTGTATATCGACCATGGTGACATCCTGGCCGGTAGGGATGCTGAAGAGAGGGAGCCTGTCGTCAAAATTCCCGAATGTCGGCATCACCCTGTAGAATTCCCCCGTGGCGAGGCTCTCCACGAGGCGGATGATATCCTGCAGCGCAAAGGAGACGCCGATGGCGGAGATGAGGGGAACCAGTCTGGGAGCATCGCGCAAGGGGCGATACGCGGTCCGTTCCACGAGCACGGCGACCCCTCCGGCCGCGACCATCGACACAAGGAGGGCCAGTATGAGGTACAGATAAGCACCCATCGGTCCGACGGCCGCCAGGACGCCAAGCTTGTCCATCGCAATGAGAAATTCGACTCCGGCGAAGGCGCCTATGGCGAATATTTCGGAATGCGCGAAGTTGATGAACTCGAGTACGCCATAGACCATCGTATAGCCGAGCGCGATCGCCGCGTATACGAAGCCGAGGGTAACCCCGTCGATCAGAACCTGTGGAAGATTGACGAGGGTGTAGGTGACGATGCCAATGCCTTGCGTGTCGTGGAGGAACCTGTCCACCTCGGAACCCTTGAACAGGAATGCGAATACACACATGAGCGCCGAAAAGACGGCGCCGGCGCCCAAGACGAATACCGCCATCCTGCCCAAGGGCAGAAGTATCTCCCGCAGAGTTTGCAAACCGAGGTGTCGTTTCATGGAGCCTCCGATCAATCAGTTCTGCCAATGTCCATCACTGTGGCGGGGCGATGTCCAAAGTCTGGTCGATCTTGTTGGCGGACCACTTATCGGGAACAGCCGATGTGACTTGAATAATAAAGTACTTGGCTTTGATCAGGTCACCCTTGGTGTTGAAATTCATCGTGCCGGTGATGCCCTTGAAGTCCTTGAGGGCCCGCACGGCAACCGCCACCGCAGCCCTGGTCGGAAGCTTCTTGCCAGCGGCCAGTGCCGCGTTTTCAATCGCTTTAAGCGCTATGGCGACGCAATCGTAGGACTGGGCCGCGAAGGGCTGAGGCTCGGCGCCGAACTTGACCTTGAAATCCTTCACGAATTTGGCGGTGCCGGGGTAGACGCTCGCCGGTCCGGAAACCGTCGAGAAGTAGGTGCCTGCGCCCTGGAGAAGGGCTTCGCCACCGATCTTCGCCGCGTCGGAAGAATCGAAACCATCGTCGGAGAGGAACATGCCCTTGTACCCTTTCTGGCGAGCCTGCTTGAAGAGCACAGCCGCCTGGTCGAACATGCCGCCGAGGTAGATAACCTGCGGCTTAGCCGCGAGTATGGGCGTGAGGATGGAATCGAAATTGGCCTTTTCCTCGGTCCCCGCGAAGCCGAGCACCTTGATGCCTAGCTTCTTCGCTTCTCTCTGGAAATACTCGGCAATGCCCTGGCCATAGGCGGTTTTATCGTGGAGAACATAGGCGGTCTTCATGCCCTTCGAATTCGCGAACTGCGCGCCGACGGCGCCCTGTACGTCGTCGCGGCCGCAGATGCGGTTCACTTCGGCGTAGCCGCGGTCGGTCACCTTGGGGTTCGTGTTGGCGGGCGACACATTGACGAGGCCGGCCGCGTGGTATTCCTCGGAGGAAGGAATCTGCACGCCCGAGTTGTAGTGCCCAACGATAGCGAGGATCACAGGGTCGGAGACGATGCTCTTCGCGTTGGCGACGCCCGTGTCGGGGTTGCCCTGGTCGTCGTAGGGCGCGAGTTCGACCTTGAAGCCGAGCTTTTCAAGCGGCCCCGAGAGCTGCTCGATGGCGAGCTGGGCGCCGTTCTTGATATCGGTGCCAATCGCGGAAAGGCCGCCCGAGAGGGGGCTCTGAGTTGCGATTTTGATCAACTGGCCCTGCGCCGAAAGACTCATCGGAACAAGACAGAGCACCGCGATCATGGAAACGACAGCGAACATTCCTTTTCGCATCTTCGATACCTCCCTTCTTCCTCATGCAAGATTTCGCGGATCCGCTCAAAAGACGGAAAGCGCTCGGATTTTCGGCTCAGGATATGCATCGCTCCCCGGCAGCCGAAAAATCTTAAACATGAGTCTAGAAGGCGCTAAAATGGATGTCAAGATTGTTTCTTATATAGATACCACATTTTTGCATATTTATCCATAATATTCAAGAAATTTTATATAAAAAGTGTCAGAATGGAACCTGATTCCGCTCGAAGAGAGCGACGTCGGGATATCCGGAGACGTGACCTGTCACGGCTCGTTCCCAAAAATGAAAGAGGGCTGCCCTAATTGGACAGCCCCTTAATAAGCTGCGGCGGAAGAGACTCGAACTCTCATGCCTCTCGGCACTAGCACCTCAAGCTAGCGTGTCTACCAATTCCACCATCGCCGCACATGACAGCCACTTATATCGCAAAGGTTCGATTCTTGTCAATACTT